>CALBIL010000038.1 GCA_937892945.1 uncultured euryarchaeote
GCTAAAGCATGGAATGCAGATGCAGGATTGGATGAAGAAGTCACAGTTGAAGACACCGTTGAAGAGTCGGAAGTTGAGGCGGCTGAAGAAGTCACAGTTGAAGACATCGTTGAAGAGTCTGAAGTTGAGGCGGCTGAAGAAGTTGCAGTTGAAGACACCGTTGAAGAGTCGGAAGTTGAGGCGGCTGAAGAAACAACCGAAAAGGGTTGTCCGATTTGTATGGCAGTGAATGCATCTGATGCTGCTGCTTGTGCTGTTTGTTCATTCACGTTCGAGTGATACCATCAAAGTACGCTTTGAGTGATTCTTTCTGAACGTCTGTGCTCAGGATCGATGGTTCTGTTTGAACGTTCGAACACGAACCTTCATTCAGGCAAGACCCATTGAGGCCAATTTTCATTATCTGAAGAGTTGCTCACGAGAATGAGGACCGGTCTGTCGACTCTCGAAAGTACCAGATCCAACGGATTATGGAGAGATGGTGGAATTACACCGTCTCTTAGGTCGACAGCCAACCATGCGCCGGGATACTGTTCCATCCATGCTTCGAGTTCTGCCTCGATACCTTCGGGTGGAATACCTTGCCGAACACTGGCAATAAATCCCCATCCAGGTGGACAGCGACGTTCTGCATCGGTCCACAAAAATATACGACGCTCACCGGGTAAGCGTTCCAATTGTGCATCAGCCTCATCCAACGTGATGCAAACAGGTCGATTCGGCATTGGCATTGGCAATGAATGACGCCAAGTTCGGTCCAAATCCAACGGTTCTCTCCGGCGCATGGAAGACCGTTGCCGCCCCATCGTTTCAATCTCTCGGCACTGCGTGTATGAAGTGCGTCGATGACAGAGGAATTCAAGCGAACCTTCATGCCCTCTATGCACCGCCCTCAATACATGTCCAACGGGAATGCACCCCCGCCACCTCAACCCCCAGGTGGGTCAATGTTGATGATGCTTGGAGTTATGGTCATGATGACGCTCTTAATCATGAACCCAAGTATTCGTAATACGCTCGGTGATGTTGCTGACCCAATCTTATCTCCGATACTACCTGAAGAAGCCTACTTTGTCCTCACTGTACTGATCTTGGGAAGTTTTTCAATGACGATGAATACTGTTCTTCGGAATTTCTTTACCGACCCTATGGCTCAAGCCCATATCGGCCATCGACAGGGCCAAGTACGAAAAATGATGAATGATGCCAGAGTATCACGTGACCCGATCTTGCAGGAAAAAGCAACGACGCTCCAACAACAAATGATGCCTGAGCAATTGAAAGTTCAGATGGGTGCGATGAAGCCAATGATGTTCACGATGGTCTTCATCATCGGCATTTTTGCTTGGTTGACAAGTGCTGTCGAAAGTTTCAGAGTCGACTATGTATCCCTCCCATGGGCGTCAGAATGGAACTTGCTTGAAGATAAGTTCCTCTTCTTCCCAGCATGGATTTGCGCATACATCTGTATGAGCGCTCCACTTGGCAGGATTATTGACCGTCACATCAAACTTTTCCGATACCGCAAGCACCCCTTGGTGACTTCTGGCGAGACCCTCAAAGAACCACTCCTTCATCTGGTAGTCTCTTCAACATCCTCCGTAGACAATGATGCCAAGCGTCGAAAGCAACGCAATCAACGCAACAATCCAAGTAATCGCAGTAAGGCAAAGATTTGGCCAAAGGATGAAAGTACCGAAAAAGCGGTGAAAATTGAATCAAAATCAAATGAGTGCCCAGAATGTGGCCTCAGCATGATTACGAAACTCGGAGCCCGAAGTCGGCGTTGTGACGTTTGTCGACACGAGTGGGTGTAGATATGCCACGTATTACCGTGTCAGGCCATCCAGGCAGTGGTACAAGCACCTTGGTGAAAGGACTTGTAGCGCACTTTGGGTGGACATCACTCAATGGCGGTGATGTGTTTCGAAACGAAGCTGCTAATCGAAACATGAGTCTTCAAGAATTTGGAGAATTATGTAAAGGAGACCTTGAAGTGGACAGGGCATTGGATAAACTGTTGCAAGAAAAAATGCTTGCAAACTCCGCAGATATTGTAGAATCAAGATTGGCGGGCTGGTGGGCATACCGGTTGGAAATTCCTTGTGTTCGGCTCTGGTTGGAAGTTGATGAACACGAACGAGCAACGAGAGTCTCTTATCGCGAAGGCAATTCTATAGAACAGGCTCTTGCAGAGAATAAGAAACGCTCGGCGGTTGATGCTGAGCGCTTTATGGAACTCTACCAACTGTTACCTGAACAGCGCGAACCCTATACATCATCACTTGACGCAACAAACCTTGGCAGTGAAGAAGTACTTGCTGCCACCATCACAATTTTGGAGAAATACCTATGACACTACACATTCTTGATGCTGCTGCCTCTACCAACCCTGCCATCGGTGGAATCCCAGATGACCGAGATGTTGAGGAGCGTCTTGCCTCCGGATTTATTCTTTTGGACAAACCTGCAGGCCCGACCTCTCACCAACTTGCATCGTGGGCTCGTGACCTCTTTGGTCTCGAACGCTTGGGCCATGGAGGCACACTCGACCCGTTTGCCACAGGTGTCCTTCCTTTGATGGCAGGGAAAACTATGAAACTCACCAAAAAAATCCTTACGCACAAGAAGACCTACATCTGCGTCTTCCGTTTTGCAACAGTTCCTGATGAAGCACAACTCAAGAAAGTAATGAAGCAACTCACAGGACGAGTTTACAATGTACCACCGGAAGTTTCTGCAGTCAAAGTACAGGTTCGAACCCGTAAAATCTTCACTTTTGAAAATATTGAGATGAAAGGAAACGATATGATCGCTCGGGTTTACTGTGAAGCAGGCACCTACATCCGTACCATGGCTCGTGACCTTGGATTGCTCTTGGACATGAAAGTACAATTGAAGGAATTACGTCGTGAAAACACTGGTGTATTCAAATTAGAAGATTGTATTACCATGCAAGATTTAGCAGATGCTGTTTGGCTCTGGAAAGAATGCAACCAACCTGAAGCCTTGCTCCGTGTTATTCACCCAATTGAAAAGTTACTCCTCGATTTACCAATGGCAACTGTAAAAGACAGTGCGGCTGCTGCTTTAGCCCATGGTGCGCCGTTATTGCGACCTGGACTGGTTAATATTTCTGCAGGAGTTAAAGCTGGAAAGGAAGTTGTCATTCAAACCTTGAAAGGCGAGGCCGTTGGAATTGTATCGCTCACGCTCGGGACGGATGAAATCGCTGCTATTAACGAAGGTGAAGTTGCTCGACCAAGTATGGTCTTGCTCGATGAAGGATTATACCCTCGTCGCTGGAAGTCTCCAGAGTGAATCAATTAAGATTCTCAAGCTTCAACGTATTCTTCGTAAATATATTCGTCTGTTTCTATTCGTATTTTTAATACTGACATAATTCCCACATCCACTTTGTCAACAGGTGTTGAACGGCCCCCACAGCCTCAAAGCAATTTTTTGTGAGACGGTCCCCCTATCAAGTTTGAGGGTGTATTTCGCGTTATCCGTCAAACCGGATTGTTTTCGCTCACGAATGCGAAGAAAGCATATTCATTCCAGTTTTTTGATTTTTGCTGGAGTTAAGAAGAGGAAGATACCACTGATTATCAAGATTGTAACTCCTATAACTCCCCAAAAGACCCCGTCAGAAACTTGACCTGAATTCGGATTGATCGTATCTGATGTAAGAGCGGGTTCAATAGCAACTGCAAGTAATCCCTCATTGTTATCTTCTTGACCTTCCTTTATTTCGAGGCCTCGGTCAATAATCGCACGAATCTGAATCTGTTCCTTGTCGTCAGGAACTTGCCAATCACACGTCACATAAGCAACTGTGCCAGGCTGAAGTGAAGGTAATGTCTCAAAATCAATCAACTCGGAATTTGCCTCACAGCGAACTGAAATCATACTTGCTTCAGCTTGTCCAATGTTTCGAACAAGAACTCGAATTGAAACAATATCACCTGAACGAACGGTATCCGTTCCAATATCGATCTCTTCAACATAGAGGTCAGGAAGTGCGAGAACTTCAAGATCCAAGATTCTCTCATGACACGAGGTTTGGTCACACAGTGAAATTAGAACTGAAGTGAAACCAGGAGTGGGTGCATTCACGTTCAATGTTTTGTTGAAGACATCAACGGTAACCCATGAACGATTTGACGATGCTGTTAAGCCAGAGGAATCAACGTCTGTATAATCAAAAGCAATCTCAGTCGGGATGGACAACTCAACAGGTACCAAAGATTGGAATTCTTGCAGTACGGGAGTATCGTCAATGTTTTCCACATTAACGATAAAAGTCTCGACCCAAGTATTTCCTGCAACATCTGTCACCGTTGTTTGAATGGTGGCTTGTCCAGAAGATTCAGATTGAAGTGATAAACGGACATCACCTTCTGTTAAGTCAACTTCAACTAAATCCGGATTCGAGTTTGAAAAAGCGACCTCAAGGTTTTCGTAAGTCGTTCGGTCATCGGTACATCGATACAAAAATGGTAAAATGCGACCGCCACCATCTTCAGTCAAGAATTGGTCTCCAACTGGGAGGCAGACCGGGTCTTCATCCCAATCCACTTCATAGCCGCCCGTAACCGTCATCGATGTAACCTCAAAGGCGGTTGTACTGGCATTTCCAAGTGAATCCCAAGTAAACCATGTTTTCAATTCTACTTTCAATGATGTATCCCCTGCAGCCATGTGCTTACCGATTGGGAAGGAAAGGGCCAATGAGGGAGACAGTGTCACGGGTTGGTTGGTTACCAGTTCGTCATTGACAAAAAGAAGCCAGCGAGAGTAAACCGAGTCCAAACCATCGACATCACCAAAGATTCGGCCTTGGAAAGACAATGTTGGATCATTGACATCAACGGTGAATGTAGAAATGCACGCATCGATGGTGGAGATTCGAAGTTGAGTGAAAGGATAGTCGGGAAGAAGGAGGTGTTCATCCATCGATGCAAAGTCGGAAAAGGTTACACCGTCATCTGAAAAAGAATACTCCAATCCAACATCATCCAGAGATTCATTTTCCAAAGTGTAGTGGACTCTTCCAATACGTTGGTTTGGAGGAGTCTCAATAATTTCACTGGTCCAAAGACCGGTTGAACCCGAAAGACTCGATTGGAGGCCACAGTCAGCCAACGCCATGTTATCAGATGTTCCAGACATGAAGTCAAGACCAATCACTGGCATTTCATGCCCTGTAAATTGAGCTTGCGCAGAACCGTATTCACCACCATACCATGGAGTTTGCATGGTGACTTGTATGCCAACAGCATCAACATTGAGTTGAGAATCATCGGTTGAGCCTACAGAAACATAATCCAATGTGACCACTGCGTTTTGAATGATGCTCCAATCCCAAGTGGTGAGGTCTGATACATTGTACGACCATGTATTTGAAAGATAATCCAAAGAGGCTTGTGTGTGGGAGAAGGTCGTTAAGGATTCATATTGACCGTCATAATTGAGTGAGATTCGAACTGAATCTTGGTACAACTGGTCGGGCACTGAAAAAGCAACAACAACATCAACTGCAAGAACCTCATACTCTGTTGAACCAAAAGCATTGAACGATGACAATTGAATCTCCGGGCCAGTTGACCAAGAGGTAGCCCCATCTGGCGTGCCGATTGAGTTATTGGAGTCGGTAGGCGATGATTGCGCCCAAAAAGTCATACTGTCTTGATTCAATGGGCGTTGGTGTACCATGGTCAGGCGTTGATCGGCGACCATTGCATCAGTGTAGGTTGCAGGGTCTTCAGAAAAAGAGGTAAAGGCACCAAGTGTCCAATTTGAAGCTTGGGTGAAGTCGCCTTCGGGAAATATTTCAACAATGTTCGTTTGGTGCACTGAACGAGCAGAAACTGCACTGAATGGCGCTAAGAGTAACAAAAACAACAGAAAAAGAACGACGGAATGACTCGACTTTGATACTCGCATGTATTGACGAGGCCAGCGAATACACTTGAATAAGAGGGTGGCTTGTTCCATTGATTCATGGTTTGAATGTATGATACGCTCTACGGATTATTGAAATACCACGCCAATGACCGCGACTTACCTCTCATGGCTGTGATGGTGTAGGGGTTAGCACGGCAGATTGTGGTTCTGCCAGCCCGAGTTCGATTCTCGGTCACGGCCCCTTTAGTTTCCATCCAGTTGAACTTTGTCAATTTCATGACCCATCCGTTCAACTTTCGTCTCCAAATAGAATCGGTTTTGTTCACTCACACCGACAACAAGTGGAATGGAATCAACCACATTAATACCATGTTGTTCGAGTTGCTGACGCTTATTTGGGTTGTTTGAGAGAAGATTAACTCGAGTAATATTCAAAGCAGTGAGCATGCTTGCTGCAATGCTGTAGTCTCGACCGTCAGCAGGTAAGCCAAGCATGAGATTTGCATCGAGAGTATCGGCGCCTTTGTCTTGAAGGTGGTATGCCTGAATCTTAGCGTGAAGTCCGATACCTCGACCCTCTTGACGCAAGTACAGTAAACATCCCCAGCCGCGTTGAACGATTGCTTTCAGAGCGGAATCGAGTTGTGGACCGCAGTCACATCGCAGGCTACCTAAGACATCGCCAGTGAGACATTCAGAATGCACTCGGACAACCACTGGATCCGGTCCATTCATGTCGCCGAGTGTGAGTGCTACATGGTCAAAGCCGGTTGAGGCTTCGTGAAAAATTCGAATTTGAAAGTTACCGTGGACCGTTGGAAGTTTTGCTTCACTCGGAACTGAATCGTTTTCAACTAATTCAACTGCAGGGGGGAGTGCGGTCATTCAACCACCTCAATCAAAAAACGAAGTTCGCCTGCGATTTCCTCGATGGAGAGAATGTTGTTCTTCCCACGAGCCGTCAGTAAGGGCATATCATACACCGTTTCTGGGTCATCTGCTAAGACTTCGAGAATTTGCCCTGCGTCCATATTCGAAAGAGCCTTTTTTGCTTCAGCGACTGGTACTGGGCAAAAAAACCCGATCACATTGAGACGGTGTGTTGGCGAAACAATTGGCGCGTCTCCAAGAGAAACAGCCTCGACCATGGCATACCCTAGTCATCATCCTTTTCAAGGCCTCCGAAAAGGATGGAGGTGGCTTTGATTCTGAAACAGACATTGAGGAAAGATAAACCGCAACTTGATGAGGAGGAACACCTACGCAAAGCCATGAGCACGAATGCTAAGTCCTCCTCTAGCAAAGAGGATTTGGATTGGTCAGAAGTGGCTCAACTCGGGCTTCGGTATGCTCGAATTCCTTTGGCGTTACTCTTTGTTGAAGCCTTTTATTGGTTTTTAACTCAACCTTCTGATACGTTAGCACCTTTACAAGTGACTGAAGCATGGTTATGGAATGCAATTACGAACTTCTTGTACAGTGATGGCGAATATGTGGCCTCGACGTTGTCAACACACAACGGGTGGATGACAAGGATTGATTTCCTCCATCGCGATTTCCCTGGGAATTTCAATTCCGTAGGTCTGTATGTATCAGATGAATGCGCAGGTGTGCATGAAATGATTTTCTTATCGACCCTTGTTGCTATGACTGAAGGAGTACCGCAGCGTCTTAAAATCCGTTCGATTCTCGTCATGTGTAGCATCATCTATGTTCTCAACATCATGCGTCTTGTGATGTTCTTCCCTATTGCCGTCAATGACTGCACCTCGAATCCAAACCAACCCGAATGTCTTTCTGGAATGTGGGATTATCACACCGCGGTCTATGAGTGGGGGTTTTTGCTCGTACTTGTGACCATGTGGGTCATCTGGTTTTGGAAAGTAGGAGGACCTGCACGAACGCTCAATGCAAGTGTATCCAAACATGCAGGTGATGAAAAGTGGCGCTTGAAGTTCCGAAACCAATGGTCTTCCAAACACTATTACTTTCTTGCAGGTGCGGTGATGTTGTTACTCTTCGCTGCTCATAACGTAACTTCAAATGAAGAAGCAATGGCGGCAAAAGAAACCCTTGACTTCTGTTATTTTTCTGAACTTGTATCTTCGGAATGTGGCCAAGCTCAAAATCGATGGGATGATGCAATAGGATATGCTTGGTCTCTCTCAGCCATTGGCTTGGTGGTCGTTGGTGCAACCTCTCTCATGATACAACGGCCTGACGAAGAAGGTAATTGGCCCCAACCGAAGCGCAAAGAAGAAACGGTGATGGTCGTTGAACCCGAGGAAAAGATTCCTCGCTCACGTCATAACAAGAAGAAATCGGGTTCTTGGAAAAAGAACAGTGAGTCAGCGACAATGAAATCAGTTGTTGATGGTGAAGAATTAGAAGCCGAGGAAGAGTAATATTCCTTGTTTGAAGTCGACTTCACTCAAACACAGTTCCGGTGACTCTTTGGCCAGCCATGTCGTGCTTTTGAAGCGCCTTAATTGCAAGTCCAACCTTACTGGTATGAATGCTGATGAAGGTTGAGCCATTATCGAAATGAACATCACCAAGAGCCATTTCATCGCAGCGAAGTGCACGCTGGAACCAAGAGGCTACTGAGCGAGACGACCCTGCCACTGAAGGATCGATATCGAGTTGAAGCGTCACAAATCCGAAAACATCTGCAGTTTCTCCGAAGTCATCTTGACGAGCAACGGGGTCACGGTCAATACCGTCTGGAAGTTCAGGAGCCTCGCTATCAACGATGTCCAATCCATAGGTAGCCATAATATTCGAAAGTTGAGGAGCGTCATCTCGAGAGACTAAACTCCAAGCCTCCCCTTTACGGCCAATGCGGCCAGTTCGACCAACACGGTGAATGAATGAATCCAAATCCACTGGTAAGTCATAATTGACCACCAAAGTAATTCCATCGACGTCAATTCCTCGAGCGGCAACATCCGTTGCAACAATTGTCTTGACTTCACCCTCTTTGAAACGGTTGAGAATCTTTTCACGTTGGTTTTGACTCAAATCACCATGCAATCCTTCGACGACAAAGCGATGCTTGTTCAATCTCTGGACCGCGAGGTCGACCATTCGCTTGGTGTTACAGAACACAATCGTTTGGTCTTCGTCACTCATTCTGCACATCAATCTTCCAAGTGCCCAAAGTTTGTTTGTACGACCGATATTAATGCTGTACAAATCAATTGGGGGAATGTCCAACTCTTCTGTATTGGTAAGAATAAATTCAGGTTCATTCATGAACTCATGAGCCGCATCAATAATTTCTTGAGGGAATGTAGCTGAAAAGAGAAGCGTTTGGTCACGATTCTTCATGCGTTCAGTAACCCACATGATGTCTGGGAAGAAACCCATGTCAAGCATGCGGTCTGCTTCATCCAGACAGAACAAAGTTGGTAATTCGAGGTTGATGTGTCCACGTTCGGCCATGTCCATCACACGGCCAGGGGTTCCAACAATGATATCGACACCATTGCTGAGGGATTTTGCTTGCTTTTCTAAGTCGGTTCCACCGTAGACCGTTTGAATCAGAAGTCCACTTTCACCCTGAAGGGTTTGGAATTCTTCTGCAACTTGATTTGCAAGTTCACGGGTAGGTGTAAGAATCAATGCTTGAAGTTCGCCTGTTGGTTGGCAACCTTCGAGAATCGGCAAACCAAATGCTGCAGTTTTACCGGAACCAGTTCGAGCTTGTCCGATCACATCTTTACCGGACCGGGCGAGAGGAATCGTGTCTTTTTGGACTTGGGTTGCACATTCCCAGCCAATCTTTTCAAGGCTGTCAAGTAAATGTTGAGGAAGGTCCCAAGAGTCGAAGCGAGTATTGGTAAACATGTAATCATCTCCGTCTCGGTATTTCGAGCAGGTCACCGAGACGGTGGTAACCCAATCGAGTGGAATCAGTAATTATCGCGCTCTGCGATTTCTGCTTGAAGGATACCCATCCAGTACTTACGAGCATTGTCACGGGTAAGAGGACGGCGGGTTTGTCGAACATGTTCCAAAATGTATTGACGGAACTTTAGGGATTTGTTTCTATTAATGCCTTTTGGGGTGATTCCATCCCACAAGCGTTCGAACTGCTCAGCCTTATCATTGAATGCTTCAACCATCATAGTCACCTCTAAGCAATCGGTCCACTGACGCTCCCTTCTTAACCATACCGACATGGGTCTTGACAAAATGGAAGAAAGATTGGATAGAATTTCAGAAATAATCGGCGTCTTCATCGGCGTCTTCATCTTCAAAATCATCGTCATAGCCCATCATTTCATCTTGGCTTACTGCACGATATACCGGCGCAGTGGTTGGTGCAGCAGTTGATTCGGTTGTCGGCGAGTCTGGGCCCTTGACTGGATTCTTATCTGCCGAAGCCGGAGCGTCTTTCGACGTCAGCGGAGTTTCTGTTGAACGAACGGGTTCCAAACCAACACGATGGCCGTGAGCCTCTGCGATCTCTCGGTCCAAAGTGGGAACGGGAGCGGCAGGAGCCAGTTGTGCATTCTTTTGTGCTTCAGTTCCATCCAGTGATGCGTCAAAGACCATTTCTTTGAGTGAAGCAATAATCTTCACGTCCGTTTCAGAATTGAGCAACTCTTCAGCCATTGAACGAAGTACTTCTTCACCGAACAGACGGGGTAGAAGTTCCACACATGCCGAGCGAACTTTGAGGTCTTTCGAGGTCGTTCCACGAACAACAAGGTCACGAGCTCGGCCATTGTCTGTATCCAAGACTTGAATCGCTTTGATCGCACTCAATCGAACATCTGAATCTGAATCTGCCAAGGCACGTTCTGCGAATAAGGTCGCCATTCGTGATTCCTTACGGGCAAGGGCTGGAAGGTTTTTCGCAGCTACGCGTCTGACTTCAACTTCCGCGTCATTTAAAGACCATGAAATAAGGTCCCAGACAGCTGAATCTCCTTTGTTGACAATCTTCTTGAGTAAGGCGGTAGCTTTCTTTCGAAGTTGCATATCCTCTTCGAGTAAGAGCGAGTCAACATGGTCGACGACGACTTCTGGCCAGGTATCACACAACCCTGACAAACCCGCCCAAGCCGCATCCATTCGATACCGTACAGGTGAGCGGAGTTCATTGGCTAGAATAGATGAAACTCCAGATGGGAAGATGGGAGAAGTCAATGTCAAACATCGGCTTGCTGCTTTACGAACATTCACATCTTGATCATCGAGCATGACTGAAAGCCAATCAAATAATTCATCGGATTTGAGAATTGCGACTTCTGGAAGTACTTCCAAAGCAGCAATACGGAGTTCTGGTGCATCGGATTCAAAAGTTGCCAGAAGGAGGGAATGCGCTTGGTGGACTCTGGCACCATGAAAGCGTCCGAGTGCACGTATTGCATTTTCACGGCCAAGCAGAATTGTCTTGTCCTTCCAACGAACTGATGCCGAGTCTATTTTACCCTCGATCAAGGAGAAGATATCATCATCCAAAAGTGCGACCCATGGACCTGTTTCTACTTTCGCTTTCTTCACCGACTTTCGTGATTTTGCAACAGCAATTGGGAGGCCAGTCCTCGGGTCTCGAGCGATGTATTCACGTGACAATGTAATCTCCTCCGTAGGGCGCATCCCCCCAAAGCGAATGAATCTATGCTTGATTCAGTATGGATTTCATTCCACCTGTATTGAACTCTCCTATCGGTTATCGGTCGTCAAAGGGTAAATGTATTGAAGCGACAGCATCAGCAACACTCATGCACAGCAGTAGGTTTCGCGCAAGATTCACTGCGATTATGATGATGACCATCATGTTCCTCACACCCTTACAAACTGCATTTACCTCTCAAGAGGGCGACTCGATTCTTGTGGAAAATGAGATCTCATCGAGCCTCCATATGGATGTTGATTTTAATGAGTCAGATGGATTTACTCAAAGTAATGTATCCATTGAACAGGCAACGGGAGAAGTTCTTTTAGACCGTCCAACAATATCTTGGCAGGCGACCAGTCCAGGTTTAATGTACGCAAGGACCGGTGCCTGTGCTGTACATCTTGAATCGTCAAATGAAGTCTTACTCATCGGAGGTAGACTGGACCTTAATCCATCACAAAGTGGTGATGAAACACCAACTGATGGTGTCGAAATCTATGACATTACGAATGCCAGTTGGGAACAGAGCGATAATCAAATGAGCTTAACACAGATGTATTTTGGATGCTCAACGGTTAATGATAAGGTCTACACAATCGGAGATTACCATCCGTTTGAATCACCCGAAATCCGTTCCGAAGGAATTGTACAAATCTTCAATACCGCCAATGACACTTGGGGTGAAGGCACATCAATGCCCAGTGGAGATGGAGTCGGTCTGGCTGGAGTCGATAATGTTGGAGATTTCATCTATGTTGCAGGAGGTGTGAGCCGTAAAGACCGCTCAGATACATCCAATCAACTCATGCGCTACAACACCAACACCGATACGTGGGACAGTATGGCGAATATGAGTCTTGCAAGGCATTCGTTTTCTCTTGTAGAATACCATGGTAAATTGTATGCAATGGGTGGAATAGCGACATATTTCAAACCATCACTCAATCAAACCGTCACAGCCCCAACCAACCACACAGAAGTGTATGATGTTTTGACGGACACTTGGATGAATTCGTCCGTATTACCGTTTGAGGTTGCAGCCTATGGAGCCACGATTCACAACGATGAAATTATTATTTCTGGAGGAATTACCGGAACCGGATTCAATTCATTCTCAAAAGATGTCCATGGTTACAATCCGCTCACTGGAGCCATAAGTGTCCATTCCCAATTGCCGGTTAACATGTACGACCATACGATTACAGGCACGAATGGTACGATTCTCTATGCATCTGGAGATTCGTCGTACAACCGTTTCTCTTCATGGAGCATCAATTACCAGAGCCGTTCCGAATATTTCACGAATCCTTCCTCTTATGACGGATGGGTTTCATCAGACATCTTAGATCTCCGAAAAACGGTATTGGGATCTTCTTCTCCAGTATGGTTACAATTATCAGGACTCACTTCTGCTGATACTTCACTGGAATTGCAATACAAGTATGGTGATGATTCGACTTTACTCAGTACTTCCGACTGGCTCCCTATGGGCCCTCAAAACATTTCTGAATACTTTCAAGTGGGTAACCATTCATTGATGCTTGTCGGGCAAGATCAATCCTTCTTCCAATACCGAGTAAAGCTCAGTACTGATGAACTTAATAATTGGAAGATACCAAATTTGGACAATGTCAAAATATACTCCGAAGAATCAACGCTTCTTGGACAACATCCCATTTCGCTCCATCCAAATGCAGCGCCAATTGATTTGACGACTTTCCATTCATCCTACGGAGCAAACTCAAGTTATTCCCTCCTGTTGCATTCAACGAACAGTGAAGGATTCAACCAAGCGAACAGCAATGCTGCACGCATTACATGGGATGCTGGAACCCAAACATTTAGCATCGATGATTCCGATGGGATATTGAAACAGAGCGAGGTTACTGTTATCGAACAGTCATCAACACCAGATGGTGATGAAATCAAATGGAGTATTGCCATTCAGGAAGGACTACCGAGTGATTACCTTGCTCTTGAAATTCAAACCAATGGCCTTCATGAGACAAAATATAGAAGTCCCGTTACCATCAACATAGAAAATATTCTTGATGTTCATGTCATTGACTATTCATCTTCTTTTTCCAGTCAAGGCGGGCCAGATGTATCAACAGGAGAAGTCTATCCCGATGGAGCGCAATTCGAAGTCACAATCGACCATAGTTTCAATTCCACTGCCACCCGACTCCTCTATGGTGTGATTGAAGGGCGCTTACACGTCGATGTAGAACACTCAAACTTTGGATGGTTTAATTCGACTGGAGAGTGGTTTACATTGCAAACAGGCTTGGAAACGGTCACTACGCATACGCTTCCAAACTCCAGTTCGGGTGATGCTCGAATATGGCTAGAAGCACGTACACAAGATGACTTCATCCTCAATGTGAATCCCTCTTCAAAAGAATTCAGACTGAATGTTGATGCTCCACTTCAGACTTCAACCACGCCTAGTACTGGCGATTATCTGAATGAAAAGACGATGCGGAATGTTGAATTTGAATTCTATGATGTTGGTGGATTCAACGATGAAACTCTACAAGCTTTTGTATGGATTGAAGCCCTTCATGACAGTGATGAAGATGGCCAATATTCAAACGATGAAGCAATTCAATCACCTCTTACATTTACCCACACAGGTGATTCATGGCTGCTTAATCTGACGGTTAATGATACGGCAAACTCAGACCACCAAATGGTCTATGTCACACTCGAAGGCACGAACTTAGCTGGCAAAGACATTCGAAATGCTGAACTCACCCCGACCAATGGTTTGCTTTCTTGGATGAGCCGAACGCCGGAGAAGGCAAATGTCTCTTTGGTCGAACCTTTGTTTGAAACATTGGAAAGTGGGGCTCAACTTCTCGAACCGACTGGACTTGTCGGATGGAAGGTCGTTGTAAGTGACAGTAATACCCTCACTGACATCGCTCATGTTCGAATTGAACTTGGTAACGATGAAAGTCTTGGAATGCGATACAATACCAATTTGAATACCTGTGAAGAAATGGATGCTCGAATTCAAGTGGAGGGTTCATGCTTCGCAACAACAGAGAATGAGAGTTTAGTCATCCGTTTCATCGGTAAAGTCGATTGGACTTTTGTCGATTCGAATATTGATATCGGCCATCTCGAAATCCAAATTGATGATTATGATGGCACCAGTATACACACGTTAGAAGGCCAATGGACCTTAGAGCGGCAAATGTCCATCATCGTCGAGCCACTTCAAGATGTTGATGGGCCAGTCCAAGGCGAACTTACCACGGGGTGGAATATGATCTCCGGGGAATATGTACAATTGAATGCCACGGTGAATCACCTGGTCAGCAACACATCGTACAACGGATACGTCTCGGTATTTTGGAGAGGAAAGATTCAGAACGAATTCTTTTCCAATAGTTTTTCTGCAGAAGTGATTGATGGGCAATTGTCTGCCCAGATTCAAACCCCAATGGGGTCTGGACTCTGGCACCAAACGGTCTTGGAAATCTGGGACCCTTACGATTCTGAAAACCTTTATTCCACTGATTTACCAACTATGAAATTAGATGGGAATGCACCAGTCCTCTTACCTTCGACCTTGACCAGCGGCATTTCTCGTTACCATCTAGACAACGTAGAAATCGGCGTCAATATTGCTGAAGCAAACTCGTGGACTGATAACCTCACCCTGAATTGTCAAATTCAGTCGCTGAACTTTGAATGGCCGATTCTTACCCTTAGCCGTGAATCATCGACTGTTTTTGATGGGAAAACAATGTTCAGTTTTATCTATAATTTCGCAGAACAAGGAAACCCTTCGACACTCTCAACTCAATCAAACATCGCATGCTGGGCAAGTGGAAGTGATGATGCAGGGTGGGAACTTACTGCATCAAATGGAAATTCGGCCAATAACCCTTGGCTGATTTCCGCTCTCAATGACATCGGCCCTGACCTCGAAATTCGTTCAGTTAAATTTGAAGGCGATACGAACAAAGGCTCTACACTCCGAATGGAAATACAGATTATAAGTTCTGGAGAACAAATTGATGTCCCATTCAACGTGACAATCAGTATTGTTCAAAAGGAAATTTCTACCGTCGTAGGCCGAGAACGAATACCACCGATTACAGGAAATGCTGCAGTGAATATTCGGACTGCCGTCACTGTTCCAAGCGGGGACTGGACTCTTGTCATTGAAGTCGATGCTGAACAAGGCATTTGGGAACTGAATGAGATGAACAACAAGTGGTCTGATAATTATTCTCAAGAAAGTGAAGGGATGTCAGGGGCTCTCGTAGTCGTCTCTGCAAGCGGAGGAGTGCTTGTCTTGATTGGACTCTTCGCCATCATCCTGCGTAAGAGAAACCCAGATGAACGCATCTCAACCGAGTCGACACCTGTAAAGCCGCTCACCGGCCCACCTTCACGAACTGATGGAACAAAGAAGGTTCCTTCGAACCTCAAAGGCCCACCTCCAAAAGCACGAGTCGATACACCTTCTTCAGAAATTGAAACAGCTGCGTCATTACCTGAATCGCCAGAAATCCGTCTTTCGGTTCCTGACTACACACAACTTCCAGGAGGTGGCGACTATCACTACGAGGGAAGTCAAACCTTCTATTCTGGAACACACTGTGGTAAATGGAAACAAAATACTGACCAATCCTTCACTCGGATTGAATAAGGTCAATGCTTAACTTCTTCAAGAGGGACTGAGTGTTTACTCTATGGCGAGTGAGGATATCGAAGATATTCGGCGCGTACTTGCCATCTGCTTTCGAGACGGTGAAACGCTTAGTGCACTCGATATTGAGCGAATTATTTCATTTGATATGGAATGGGTTGCACCGGATGAAGCAGAGAAAGTGGTTCAGGCATTTATTGGCCAAGGTTGGCTCACAGGCGAAGAAGAGTCGCTTACTCCAACCGTCCCACTCACCGACGTCCAATCACCCCTCGGCTGGTTTCCTCGGCCGTCTCGATTGCTTCATCCAGTTCACCCCGAACAGCAACAACCAAGTTCAAACAAAACCAGTGATTTTAAATCGACGCCTCCAAAGGCAACTGTGCCTGCTGCAAGTCATGAACCACTCCATATTTCAGATTCCAAGGACCCGCGAGCAAAACTCACACAAAGGTTGGCCAAGTTCATTGCGAAGTCTTCTGAAATACCACTTGATGAAGTCGAACGCAGAGCAAAGCGCAAACAACAGGCATTAGGATATGTCAGTACGTGGATGTGCCTTGCATTAGTTGCAAGAGAACAGAACCTTTCTATGAAGGAAATCACTGACGCATTAACAACTCGGTGATCATCCCTCGATAACCGTTCCATCGTCTTTCTCAAGAACTTCTTCTTTATTGCGTGCTGAAAGTTCGATCAATACTGGTAAAAGAAGTAAAGCGAGTAAGAGAGAAAAGAAAACGGTAACAGCAGTAATTAATCCGAAATCTTGGATGACTGGCATCGGTGAAAACATCAGAACAAGGAAACCGAAAGCAGTGGTGAGTGCACTCATAATCAAAGCAACACCAGTGGTTGAAAGAGCGGCACGCAAAGCCTCCCAATGGGAATCTCTTCGTGCGAGTTCAACTTCAATCCGCCGCCACATGTGAATCGAGTAATCAATACCGATACCGATGGTTAGCGCAGTCACCATCACGGTCAGAACATTCCATTTCAAACCAAGCATAAACATTGAACCCGCAACCCAAAGTGAAGCCAACGCAACAGGCAAGAGTACGGCTAACGCTGGAACAACACGTCGTGTCAATACCAACAGAACGACCATTGAAACGAAGAGTGAGATGACTGTTGACTTGATTTGAGAGGTATTCAAGCCATCAAGCACGGTTTGCAAAATGACAAGATCACCAGTTACATACAAGTTCGCATGGTTATCGAGATTGTAGCGAAGCGTACCTTGCTCAGAAGTACTTCCAAGTTGTTCTTCAATTTTGCTAATGACAAGTTGAGATTCTGCTGAAGTCGATGCTTCAACACGGACTTCTGTTCTGAAATAGGTGATTTCACCATCGGTCAAGTGAACCGTTTGTTCAATACGCTGCGCCCAAGTTTCACCCGTCAATACATCCGCTACAGTTTGGTTGGTAGAAAGTTCAGAAAAGGCGGAAGCCAAATTGAGTTGTATTGAGGTGTTGACGACATAGACATCACCTGCATAAACTTCGATATTATGAGCCTCACCGAAAGAGGCATCTCGCAAAATCGCATCTCGCAAAACGACATATGGCCCTTCATATGAAGGCGAAGGCGGTGAATTATCAGTTCCTACAACGTCATGGTTCGCTTCGAAGTCTTTGTGTAAACCCCTGAGTTCATCCAGCATCAATCCGTCACCGGGTATACTTGAAGACAGATCAAGTGGTTCAAACAGAATGTAAATTAATTTCCACCCTGCACTGTCATAACTTGTTGCCATATCCTCTCGAACTTGCATAATTTCCATATCTGGGTCGACAAAGTCTGCGAGATCAAAATCAGTTTCAAGCGATGCTGCGCCAAAAATAGAAATGCCGGAAATCAGAATTGTCACCAGTATCACTGTAACTTGCTGCTTTTGTTGAACGGCCACAATACCACCAACAAGACGGGGCATGGTAATGGCTTGACTCTGTTGAACATTGAAGGCCTTGTTTCGGACGACATGCAGTGCACCTACCACAACTGTGGATGATACAAAAGCACACAAAACTCCGAAGGCGAGCGCATAACCAAATGTTGCTAATGGTGGCAAGGGTGAGATCACATTGGCCAAGAAAGCGGCTACTGTTGTTACAACTGCGAGTGAAAGAGGTATTGAAAGTCGAGCGCAAGCTCGTAACCACGCTTCAGCAGCATCATCCTGCTCTTTACGAATTGCTGAGAACGCTCGTTGCAAATGGATTGCATAATCAATACCGAGTCCAAGTACCAACGGAGCAACTGCAACTTCAAGAGCAGTAAACCGAATTTCGAGATAATTCAAAACTCCGTAGGTCCAAATCAAAGCAAACGATAACCCAATCAACGGGAAGGCAATATCGTTCATCGACCGGAAAGCAATGGCAAGAAGTATGATGACCACCAATAAAGCAAGGACTACTAACAAGGCCAAATTATCAAAAGTGCCTTGGTCGATGTCATAGGAAATAAGGTCAAGAGAGGCCACACCGTAATTTAAATCAGAAGATTCGGAAAGTTGTGCGAATTCAGTTCGAAACTGGTCTTGAATCACTTTGCGAGTCTCGACATCCAAATCAGGGTCAATTTCGAGCACCCAAAGCGTAGAAGAAGCTGTTGGGGCTGCATCACCGGTTCCATACTCGAGGTATTCACAACTCGAATCTACATTCAAATCACTGTGGAGGAGTGCGGCTGAAGCATAACGTGCCGCGGAGAGAAGTTGGTCGTCAGCAGAGAGTGAACAAACCGTGTCCTCATCAAACAGAAGGTTGAGAATTTCACTCCACGATTCGATTGAATTCAATGAAGTACCATTGGCTTCTTCATCAAGTGCCAATTGTACAATTCCTGGCGTTGTAGTCCAAACGGCTACAGCATCTTGACGCTTAGAGGATTCGTTCTGCATGTGTGCAA
This sequence comes from uncultured euryarchaeote, assembly GCA_937892945.1. GTDB lineage: Archaea > Thermoplasmatota > Poseidoniia > Poseidoniales > Poseidoniaceae > MGIIa-L1. Next base: position 19,128 of record CALBIL010000038.1, read on the forward strand.
GGTGGTCATTCATGGTTTGCAGGTGTTCTATAGAAAGTATACTTGAACCGTCTTTGACAGAAACATCAACAAACATTGGCCTTGCTTCATTTGGAAAATGTTCATGGATCCGTTCATGCGCATCACTGGATTCCGAGTCAGGTGCAAAATCGGCGAGGTCGGTATTGAACGTCGGTGGTGAAGCGACAAGATGCACACTCAGTGTAACTGTAAACAGGAACACAACGACAAGCAGAACCGGGGCCATACGTTTGAACGATGGGGCCCAACTGGCCATTCGTTCTTCCAATGACACAGTATCCATTGCTCTTGCGAAACAAAGGCACTAAAAAAGAGAGAGGGGTGGATTTCCTCAAAGAAGTGCCTTTCTACGGAAATTGAGTTCTGTTCAATGATGCATTCCATCCGTTTTCAAGGAGAATGGAGGGAGAAGGTTCAAAACAAAGTGGCAGGTCGCAAGAACGATTACAATGCCAGTTAAAGTCCTCCTCAATGAAAAGAACGAACTTCGCTTGCGTGTCATTGGTGAAAGTCATACCGCTTTGCAAATGCTCCGAGAACGACTTAATATGAGCAAAAAAGTCGAATATGCAAATTATTTCCCAGGCCATCCTGAACTCGATGACCCTGAATTTTACATCCGTATCGCTGGAAAAAACACCTCTGACAAAGTATTGAGAGAAATTGTTTCTGGACTGGCAAGTGAATTCGCTAGCATCAGCCTCTGAATGGTGTATTCGAATGACCACATGGACAGATTCTCTCGCAGAATCTATTGGACTTGACGGCTATGCCACGAACACACTCGGCATAGGGGGCGTCTTGAAAGCACGAGTTGCTGATTTTCGTGTCGAAGAGATTTCGACTCCTGTTCATCTTGAAAACCGTGGCCGATTTACCGTTGCTCGGATCATGCTCACCAACTGGGAAACCAACCGTTTCTGCAACACATTGGCAAAAGCTCTCTCGATTCCTCGTAACCGTATCTTTTTTGCTGGGACTAAAGACAAGCGAGCGGTGACACAACAGCTGTTTGTCATCGATGCGCCACAAGCCAAAGTTGCTGCAGTTGAAATCCCGGATGTCGAGATCGAAGTACTTGGCCGAACCCATCAAAAAATTGGCTTTGGCAACCACCGTGGCAATCGATTCACCATTGTTATTCGAGGCTGTGCTAACGAAGACGGAACACCGATGGCTGTTGAAACTGCATTGGAAGAAGTCGAAAAGATTCAAAAAGAAATGGCGTCCAAATTAGGAGAAGATACCTTTCCAAATTGGATTGGGCCTCAACGGTTTGGAGCAGGACGACCAGTCACTGCAGAAGTGGGAAAACACGTCATTGCTGGAGATTGGAAAAAAGCAGCACTCACCTACATCGCAATGGCAGGTGAATCCGAAAACCTTGATGTTGCTGCCTTCAGAAAACATGTTCGTGAGAATGGTCCATCGGAAGAAGGGCTCGAATTGGCACCGAAATGGCTCGGTTTTGAACGGAAAATGGTTGAACATCTCCTTCACAGACCCGAAGATTATATTGGAGCGTTCCGCAAACTACCAGGTAATTTACAATTGATGACCGTTCATGCTTTACAATCGGTCGTGTTCAATAAATCACTCCATGCACGACTCGTAGCAAACCATCCAATTAGTTCCCCAATTGCAGGAGATTTTGTTGGACGTATTGATGAAAAGGGTCAACTCGACGCACCAAGTTGTGTATTGGTTGAACAACGAACACTCCCCCGTATCATCCGAAACTGTCAACTTGGCCGACTTGCTCCAACGGGGCCATTGCCAGGTACTGAAATCAAAACCTGTGATGGCTTGAGTGGCGATATCGAAAAAGAAATCGTTCACCAAATGGGCTTAACAGATGTAAGTTGGGAAGTTGAGGCGATTCCTCGGCTTTCAACACGAGGGACTCGACGATCATTAGTAACCGGCTTCAAGGAAATGAGTGTTGACACCGTACCTATTGCCAACGATGAGTCAATGGGTGAGCGGTGGAAGGCAGGACCCGTAAATAACAGCCGCTGGCATCCAGATGGAGCTTGCATACGATTCAGGTTCACCCTTTCTTCAGGAAGTTACGCAACGACACTGTTGAGAGAGTTCATGCGATGCCCATTGCATCAATTGTGAAGTATCAACATATCAATCGTGAGCGATGCATATCGTGTTCGAATCAACGCGATGCATTCATGCTCTCAAAAAAAAAACATCACTTGAGTCGAGTGAGACAAAACTCACTGTACTCAAGATGAGTGAACTCAAAGAAGACCCATTGAAAGGACTTCGATTTCGCCAACGCCTGGAATATCGGAAATCTTTCCTTCCAAGGCATCTGCAAGACCTTCGCCATCATTCATGACAACGTGAATCTGAACAAACTTGAGTCCGAAAGCCAAGGGCTTTACTTCAACGGACTGAATGTTGTAGGTATCGTCACTGAGACCTTGAACTGCTGTAGCGATTGCATCAGCATCCACGTTCTCAACATCCGAATCAGGATTGAGTTTGTATGTCATTGCTACCATACCCATAGAATCACCTCAGGGCCCCTGGTATTGGCAGGTTGGGCAGATGTAAATGACACCTTGATTGCGGCAACGAGGACTACGTCCAATCGGTGTGTCGCATCCAGGGCATGGGAATGAGGTTGAACCGGTTTCAACAAGTGGAACTCCGGATGATGTGCAGTTAGCGGCTCTTTCAGTCATAATAGGTCCTCAGGAACAAATGGCCCACGCCCTCCCCTTCTTTATGCTTGCGTGCTGAATCACCTCAGTTTGGCAACGAAACTCAATCTAAGGCTTCCGCCAATGACGGTGATATCGAGTTTATCGCCCAAGTATGTTCAAACGTCCATGACGGCCAGTGCTTACGACCAATTCCCCATTCCGTTCTCGGCACCATCCCGATTCGAGAACAAGAATATCACCGACTTGGGTGCGTTGTATTTGGTCACCCCATAATATGAGCCCGACGATTCCAGTTTCATCACGGCCACATGCAGCAGCAACTGGGCCGACATAGTGTTCTGAATAGACCATACGTCGAGGATAGATCCGAAGTAAAACAACTTCAAGACGATGAACCGGTTGGTCCACTTGTAAGTCAGTGATTTTTTGACGGTGGCTGGTGACTTTCTTACTCTTCTTCAGTGCTGCGTGATGTTTTACCATGAGGTGAGATTCACCTCAATGCACATCAATCTATTCGCCTTTCTTTTTCCGCATGGAGAAGGACGAGGTGATGATGTCTGGGGCTTCAGCAATGTCATCCCCACTGAGCTTGAGATTCAATGCGGCTTCATATTTTTTCAGAACAGATACTTTACGGAATTTCCAAGGCATGAAGTTTATGCAAATGAGGTAGACTTCCGATGATGAATTTCGTGAGGCATGGGGTGAATAGCGACGAACGTCGTAAAAAAACGGCCTGATGACTTCGATTAATTCCTCAACACCAACGCCCTGAAACAATTTGGTAACGAAAGATCCGCCTTTCGTTAACAGTGGAAGTGAAAAATCGAAGACAAGTGATACCAAGTTCATGGCAATAGCCTGGTCCATATCCCATTTACCAGTGATGTTTGGCGAGATGTCCGAGATGATTGAATTCAAAGGGCGGTCATTTAATTCCAGAAGAACACGTTGTTGAACATGGGGTTCTGTGATGTCTCCGACCATCAGAACTGCACCTTCTATGCGTTGACAGGCCTCTAAATCAACTCCAATGACCCAGCCATCTGCACCAACCAATTCAGTTGCAACTTGAGCCCAACCCCCTGGATGACAACCGACATCGAGAATAACATCACCTTTGCTAATCAAATTAAAGCGTTCTTGAATTTGCTTTAACTTGAACGCTGAACGGGACCTGTAACCACTGGCCTTGGCTTGCCTACGCCAAGAATCACGCTTGTGGTTTTCAATCCAGTGGTCAGCCATACTCATTCCTCCTAACTGCCCTTCGCCACGCACCTGTTGATGAAACCTCGCTTTAATTCAACTCCGAAACAAAGAGATGAAGGGTGTCGGCATGCTCGGCGAAGCATGAGGGGAGGGTGTTTGAGTTGAAGTCCCCGATTTTTGTGATCTCGTGCCTTGTATCGCTACTCCTTATGGTGTCCTGCAGTGCTTTGGTTCAAGCACAAGTGATTGACCCATCCAATACACTTCTCACACCTGTTGCAACCGAATCCATGGGACGCAGTCTTCTTGTTGAAGAAGTGACCACCACATGGTGCCCAACATGCGCACAAATAGATCCTTACCTGCGAGGAGTAGCAGATTCACACGGGTCGCGTATTACCATGGTCGCCTATCACCCTTCTGACGGTGAAGATGCTTTCCAACCTCCTGCGGCTCAACACCGTATCGATCGACTTGGACTTCTCCATGGTGGCGCAATACCTTCACCCACCTTCTTCGTCGAAGGGAAGAACCCTCGTTCTGGTACCGAGGCGTGGAATGATGTTCAACGAGACATACTCGACCTTGAATTAACTCGCCAAGAAACAAGTCTCTTGCAGTTTGAAGTGTTCCGTACTTCCGAAGGTATCACAGCTCGTGTGCTTTCATTTACCAATATGAGTGTCGAACTCAACAACACGCAATTGACGTTCCTTGTTCTTGAACATCAGAAGACAGTCCCGGATGGTTTTGTCAACCCAGGTGAAGAAACCCGTGACCGTGTAGTGGTGGCAACGGCTGAATGTGACTTCAACACTTCAACCATCCCAACTCAACTTGGACTCATAGCCGTGGGCGTCAATCAAGGGTGCGACAATGATTTTGAAATTTCATTTGAAGACATGGATGAATTCAGTATTGTTTTACTTCATGAAAGTACTGTAGATGCAATTGTAAATTCTGAGGCATCGCTTGGAACCTATGGTGCAGTTGAATTTGCATACCGTTCACGTGACATCCCAGATTCATGGTCACTTGCCAGCGTAATGCTGGTGGTCGCAGCAGGCGCGGGACTCATTGCGATATGGCCGCGTAAAAACTAAAATCGCTCGGATACGGACGTAATCTTCCAGATTCATACCTTGATACGTCATAAAGCGGCAATACGGCGATGCACAACTACACAGATTTAATAACCCTCACCGACAATGAAGGTGTAATGGCAGAAACATGGGAAGACGTAACCAAAGATAGGACGCAACCTCTCAAAGAGTGGGTTGTCGAATACACAGTAGTCGTGAAACAAGAAACGAATCAACACCTGAACATCATGTATGGTGAAGACCTTGCTGATGTTCAAAGAAGGTTGTTGCATGAGCTTCGAAAAAACTATGCTGAAAATGAACGGATTGATGTGACTGTTCAGAGAATGGAAGAAATCAAAGGCACTTCCGATTCGATCACCTTTGAAGGGTGTTTCACACCTTAATTGGCTTTCACACGGTAATGGACTTCAATCACTTCACCGTTTTGTAAAAGATAGTCGTCAAAGGAAGTAATACGGTTTTCCTCAGTGGCTCCTTCCCCAGAAGCACGAACGTGCATGACCATTTCATGTGTTGCATTGACACGGTAATCAAAAATTCCAGTTTCGTTAAAGTGATAACCCCAGATGTCAAAAAAGACACCTAACGAGATATCCCCGGCCTCATTGAGTTCGATGTGAAGTCTCCCAGTCTCATCGTGAGTGTGTATCGTGTGCATGTAATCCTCTTGTCCGTTACAGATATCAGTTCGGATTCCAATTTCGGATTCAACTTTATACGGGCTAGCATCAATGAAGATTTCGAGATTGACGTGATCATGGCGAGTTAAGGCCGTACCGTGTTGAACACAATCCGAGGCTAAAGGGTCAGGTGAGTCTGCAGTTGATGAGAGAGGTTCTCGTGAGGCAGATGGTGAATCATCTTGTTCGAAAAGTCCAGCGTTTTGAGCGTAAAGAACAACGATACCTGCTAAGGCCAATGCAGTCACGATGCCCCAGAAAGTCGTCTCTCGGTTCATAGACTCACCTGATCTAGATCGTGTTCCAATCTTTCGATTCGTTCATCCGCATTAAACGATAGAACCCAATAAACGCAGCGATATTAGCAAAGTGTGCCGTAGTACAATATTGGCATATTTTCTCCATTTGAATTTCATAATAGACGAGCATTCCGATCACAAAGAAGCCTGCAAAAGTAATGTAAGTTCCGTATTTAAGGTAGGAAGAAACCCAATCTGCGTTTGGTTCTTTAGAAGATGAATACACCAAATACAAAAGAACACAGAAGACAAATGCACCAATTCCGCCCCATGGAATCCCAAAAATAGGGTCGGTGTTGTACTCCGGATTTCCGATGACGTCATCACATGAAAGTATGCTGTTGGAGGCGCAAAAGTTTCCACCTTCACTTATTTTCGAAGAGATCCAAAGGGTTTGGAAAGAGACAGCCACACCTGCAAGACAGGTGAGGAGTAGTCCAGAAAAGACTCTGCCTCGTTCACTGGCTAATGAAGGGTATTTCTCGGTAAGCGGAGTGACCAATGAACGGCCAAACGGAAGAATCAATAAAAAACCCAAAAGAGTTGGAATGAGGTAAAGCATCAATTGAAGATTCGAGTCCATTCAAGCACTCTCCCTTGGGACCAATGTCAAAATGGCATCTCTCAAATTTTCACCTGGATTTGCTGAAGAACTCCATGCAATGATACCATCGGGTTGAATGAGGTAATAACTTGGAGTTCCACTGACTTTCCATTTCTTCATGTTTTCCTGGTCAAGGTCATCGATATACGGGAAGTTGTGAGCAGCACCAGGCCGTGAACCGCAATCTGAACTTGCACATTCTTCACCTGCGGTTTTGTCCCGGAAGGCGATTATTTCTGCGCGGCTGGAATCGTGCCCGCTAATATCAAGTTCAGTTGCGCTTGCAATAAAGTTGACAACAGCCCCATCCCATCCAGATGAGGCATCGCCTCCAAAGTCGTTGGCGTCCACAGCCATCTTTTCAGCGGATTGAACACAATAAGGGCAGTCGGTATCCATGAATTCAATCGCCACCCATTGGCCAGTGATATCCCCTTCAACCCATCCTGCATCCCAGTAGGATTCCAAATTGAAATCTGACCAACCACTGCCGTTGTAAAATTCACCTTCAAGCGCAGGAGCACGTTCTCCTTCTTTTGTACCTGTAGCAATCGGACTGGTTGTAGCAGCAATAATCATGATGCCAACAAAAAAGAGCGCTAAAACTCGAATCAAAGTAGTCGTCCGTACATCTGCTTCATCGTCGTAAGTATACTTCATATGCTCATCTCCTCATTGATTCCAATTTCTTGAATAAGTGCTTTGGTCGTATGACGGATAGCAGCCTCGCTGTTAAACCGGACATCGTAGCCTGTTGACATCATCTTATCAATCCCCAGCATTGCTCTTGGGATATCACCTGCCCAACCTCGGTCTCCACCGGTGTACTCGATTGTTGCATTGTTGCACCCCGTTTCTTCAACGACAATTTCTGCGATTCTACGAACTGAAGCGGTGTCATGTGAGCCAAGGTTAAACAAATTAAGAGGTTCATCTGTCTGTTGCATGACATGGAGAATACCATCAACGCAATCTTCGACTTCCATGTATGATTTTTCTTGCAAGCCATTGCCAAGAACTTCGAGTCGAGTAGGGTCTGCTTTGAGCTTGTGAATGAAATCAAAAATTACGCCGTGAGTTCCTCGCGTCCCGATAATATTGGCAAAACGGAAAATCCAGGCTTGTAATCCGAAGGTCCCAACCCAACTGCTGATTAATCCTTCACCTGCTTGTTTACTTGCACCATACAGCGAAATTGGCATGCATGGCCCATGATTTTCCGGTGTTGGAAGTGGAGCATCTTCTCCATAAACTACAGATGAGGAAGCAAAGGCGATTTTCTTTACATCGCAACGGCGCATGGCTTCAACGATGTTGTATGTTGCAAGTGTACCTTGCTTCAAGTCGGTATCCGTGATACGGGTGCCGAGACGAATATCAGGATTTGCGGCAAGGTGGAAGACACAATCTATGCCATCCATTGCATCCAAAACATCTGCGAAATGAGTGATGTCACCTTGAATGTGAGTAACGGTTCCAGCGTCAAGATGGGGTTGAATGAATTCGAGTTTACCACTGGAGAGATTATCCAATGCTACGACCGTATCACCACGGGCAACCAATCGGTCAATCAAATGTGACCCGATGAACCCTGCACCACCAGTGACCAATGCTCGCATGGCCGAATCAAGAAACACCCATGTATGAGTCTTTGGTAATGTTGATGATACCAGCCTCTCGAAGTCGAGTTTTCAAGCAGTGATGTCTTTGATAACCATTAACGAGATATTCATTGGTTACCGCCAAGGAACAATCCTGGCGATGGAGTTGAAAAACATGCCAAAAAAGAATAAAGATACGATGCCTGAAACCCAAGATGAAACAACAAACCTACTGGTCGGTTATGTCCGGAGGAGCAATGCTGGTGGAGCACTAAAAATCTCGATCAATACTGCAGCCTTTTCCGACTGTTCGACCTATGTAACAAGTGATGGGCAATCCTATGTCCCCTTGGTGATGTCACTGAACGCCCTTGAGAAAGTACTCAACGGTGAGCGTGCTGTTACAACTGTTTCACAACTTCAAGATTAAGGATAAATCTTCTTGATGTTTTTACGAATCCCATGTGGATTTGATGCCGCTCACTCAGGAGTTTCGACCCTTGGGTGAGCCTTTACTCACAATGCACCAAAAATATGTTCGAATTGCTATATTACTAAATAGAACAGGAAACCGCGAAGAGATGGTGGAATCATGCAAGAACATACCGAAGCGGTGAAAACTTTCATCGTGGCTGGCATGCCAATGTACAATGAAGAAGAAACCATTGGAACCGTGGTGACAACAGCATTACGTCATGTCGATGCCGTCATTTGCATCGATGATGGTTCATCTGATTCAAGCGCTCGTATTGCAGAGGCATGCGGTGCTACAGTGATTCGCCATCGAGTCAACAGAGGCTACGGTGGAGCGCTCAAGACACTGTTCATCAAGGCGAAGGAACTCGATGTCGATGCATTGGTTGTCCTTGACAGTGATGGCCAGCACCGTTCAGAGGACATTCCAAAACTCTTGAAACCAATTCTTTCTGGAAAAGCTGACTTTGCGATCGGTTCACGGTTTGTTGAAGGGGGAGGGGGAACGGATATGCCTGCATACCGTCGACTTGGCATTAAAGTCATCACCGCTGCGAGTAATCTTTCAAGTGACCTTGGAATCAAAGACACTCAATCGGGATTCAGAGCATTTTCACGCACGGCACTTGAACGTCTACGATTTGATTCTGAAGGCATGGAACTTTCCTTAGAAATGCTTGAAGATGCCCGCGAAAAGCAACTCGAAATTGTGGAAGTTCCAACAGTAATACGCTATGACGTGCCAAAAGGATCGAATTTTACTGCAGTATCTCATGGATTCACCGTACTCACTTGGGCCATGCTTTCGCTCTCACAAAAGAAACCCCTCCTTGTTCTTGGCATCCCAGGCGTAGGACTTTTGGCAACAGGTGCCGCAATGGGAATGAATACTGCACGAGGAGTTACAACGCACATTGATAGTTTTGTTGGACCGGGCCTCTCAGCCATTTGGATTGGAGTGTTAGGACTCGCGCTTATGGCCACTGGATTAGTTCTTCAAAGTGCTCGTGGCTTTTTACGTCACTTGCTGGTTCGTGAATTCGGACTTGATTGAAACGATTGCTTTTACGCCTCTTCTCCTAATTCATGGAGTATCATTCAAGACCTGCCTCTCTATCGCATCACCATGGTGAAGGGGAGCGGGAGCGATAATCTTCTCGACAAACTTTCGGTGTATCGCAAGAAAGCGAACGAATTGACAATGCGCCGGGTTGACAGTGCATACAGCAGCATTCTTGCATCACCTGCTACTGTGGTCATACTGTTGGTCATTGTTGCAGCCTTTTTCGCGCAACAAGGACTCTCTTTCCAAGAACAAATAGATGGAGATGTCGAAATATTTCTCCCTGATGGGGCTGCTTCAACAGAACTATTGAAAGAAGTTCGAACTGAATGGTCGACTGATATTGCAATTATCTATGTTCAAACACCCAATGCCTTTGACACATCAAGTACGTTAAACATTACCAATGAAGCATATTTACGGGAAATGAGTTGGGTTGAAGGGGATGATGAAAATGCCAATGGGGCAGGTTTCACCGGTCGAGGTATTGATTACAGCAAAGATGACCAAGGGCGTGATGATGGAGTTCTTTGGATAATATCTCCTGCGCAAGTGATCAAAGAAATTAATTCAGCCGATGGTCGATTTAACAATTCGATGTGTGCAAATGGCATCAACACCCGTATCCCACTCGACTTTGATTGTGAACTCATACCTGGTGGAGGGGCATATGCGATTCCGAATCAGGAGACTATCGACCGAATCATTGAGGAATCTGAGGGTGGATTTGATGCTCTGTTCAAAGATACCAACGATATGGACCTCGATGTCGATAGTGATGGTGATGGAAACACGACCAACGACATTGATGGCGATGGGATTTGGGATACTGCAGCGATTGTAATCGGTATGCATCACGACCCAACGGAAGCGAAGTTTCGTGATTTTAGCCACCTCCATGACCATTTCCAAGATGTGATTGACAATCGTTCACTCGACATGCAAAATACCGAAATGACGGTTACGGGATTAACGAAGGTTCTTGAAGACATTTCCGATGCGATTTATGAAGATTTACTCAAAATACTCCCTTACTCAGTTCTCTTCACCATCCTCATCATCACCTTACTCCATCGCTCACTCAAAGTCGTAGTAATCACTGGCACTCCGATTGTCATGGCTCTTGCGGTGACGTTTGGTTCATCGGTTCTTTTGGACATTACTTTGACACCGATGATTGTAGCAACGTTCCCCATCCTCATAGGGTTGGGTGTTGACTATGCCTTACACATGGTGAATCGAATCGAAGAAGTTCGACGGAAAGAAATCGACAAAGCCCATGATGAAAATGAGCGTCGCCGACGTCAAGGAAAAGCTCCAGAAGAAGTACCTGATTTGTGGGACCCAGAATTCTATCGCGAATGTGTTCTTGAAATGACGCGCTCAACTGGTGTTGCTGTATTCCTTTCAGCACTGACCACGATTGTAGGTTTCTCGGTATTGATTGCTCCACAAATTGTAACCATCTCACCAATTCGCTCAGTTGGTGTAACACTCTGTATTGGTATTCTCTCGACACTTGTATTCAGCATAATATTGGTACCAACATTGGCTTGGATGCTCCGTTTCAATAAAAGAACAAATCCTTCACTTTGGAAGAACATTGGTACTTGGCCGGTTCGAGGATTTGTGTTCATACTTGTCGGTGCAATGGTCGTCACCAGTTGGGGAGTTCTCAATATTGATGAAATGAATGAACCGATCACCGGTTCTTCCGAAGCTCCCGATGGCATTGCATCGTTGAATACCCTCGCAAAATATTCCAGAGAATTCAGTGGTGGACAAACCTCACTGTTCATTTTTGATGCCGAAGAACGGACCATTGAGGCTGAACAGAATAATACTCTTCCCATTCGAGACCTCCCTGTATTAGATGCGATCGATGCCTTGGAGTACAAAATCGATAACATCGATGAAACCAATACGACAAGTATCGTCGCCTTTTTGAAAGCGATACCCGTCTCAATTTCGCTTGCCGATGGCGTGAATTTGTATGAAGGAAGTCTTTGGGATTTACTCCATGAGCCATGCTGGGAGAGTAACGATCCAATCGAATGTAATGTTTGGCTCAGTCTCGAATTGACTGGTCCAGAGGGGCGTCAAGGTTTGAGAAAGGATATGGTTAATGCTGCGTTAGATACGCTTTCCGATGAAGTTCGTTCGATGTTACTGAATGAACAGCAAACCAAAGCGATTGTCTATGTGACTCAGCCTTACATGAATCTCAATGTCGCTGGTGAGTTACGTGATGAAATTGATTCCTTATTAGTGAATGAACCACCGGTAGATGGTAAAACACGCACATCACTGTTGACAGGAGGCCTACCGGTTTCTCTCGACATTAACGACGGAATACATGATGCACAAACTTTGACAACGATCATCACTTTACTTGTACTCACAGTCCTTCTTGCCATTGTATTCCGTTCACCACGACTTGGAATTTATACGATGATACCTGTCGCCATTGTCATCTTATGGCAGCCATTATTGATGAAAAGTGGTGATGTAAATGTAAACATATTTACTGCGATGATTGGAACAATTGTATTCGGAATAGGCGTCGATGATTCGATTCACGTCATGCATCGTATTCAGGAAGAAGGAGAAACGCCAACGGGCATTGCCAATGCAATCGAAGAAACAGGTCAGACGATCTTTGAAACAACTGCTACCACCGTCTGTGGCATATCTGCAGGGTTTATTGCTGCCTTCCCTGGTCTTGAGAATTTCTTTATGATTATGTGTCTCTTAATATTCTGTGCTTTCATCACGAGCGCATTCTTACTTCCGGCGATAATTACTGCTGAACATACCTTGCGTGCAATGATACGAGGAGATGAAGCATGGGCAGATTATGGTGATGGTATCGCCTTAGCATCACCGCTATCCATGAAACCACTTGAAGCGGTACTCCTTGAAGATTAGATTCGAAAAGTGGAGGGAGTAGGGAGTAAGCCCCTTTCTGTTACCTTTCGGTGACCGCATTCAACTTAGCATCCTACCTGCCCCTCGACGTGCCGCGTCAACGGGGCTGTTTGGACTTGCTCCTACGGGGTTGCTCGTCTCATCGACCACAAGGCAATCTCTGTTTTTCAACGTCATTGTACACACCTTGTATCGTTCGTTTCTGCAGCATTGACCTGACCATTTCTGTTCTCTTACTTGTGTAAGCCGTATGCACTATGGAGAGGGGACTTTCCTCAGAGTCGAACTCTGTCAGCGGCCCTCCTACTCCCTCCATGCTGCGGTTAGCATCACCGCTTCAAAGCCTTCGGATAGCGAAAGGCTCACTTGTAGGGGTTTTCACCCGGCGATGCGATTTGCTCCGAAGTACCATAAGGCCCTGAAACTGGTTGAGGTGATGGTTTACTTTGATTCAGTGCAGGGAGTGCTTTCTCGACCACTCGTTGTTGATTCTGACTCCATTGCTTGGATTGCGGAGATTTCAATCCAAAGATGAGTAAGCCGACTAAAGATACCGTCAACAAAAAGATGATAATCAAAAGCACGGGGTTGACCGAAGCGATTCCTGAAAAGAGACCTTCAGAGCGTTGTTCATCAATATAGACTGTTTCAGATTGAGCAAGAGGCCCGTTAATGATTTGATATTCAATCCACATAGTTCCTGCTCTGTCTGGAATCCAATCTTTTGAATAAACATAAGTTCCACCGGCTTCAATTTGAATACCTCGTGCATCAATTCGTGTCCGAGCTCCGTTACTTTCAACTAATTCAACAAAAATCTGGGCATCACCATCGGCTAAGCCCGAGTTCGTAATCGATGTCCCAAGACGAATCGTATCACCTGCTGCAATGTTATCATTTGGCTTCATTTCCGGTGTGCTGAAAGAATATTCGGCAATACGTTGTTCAAGAACCCAAACGGAGAGGGGTGCATCGATGTCGTTGAACACTGGATTTATGTCATGACCAGCCATATCCTTTCCAGTAACCCAAATTCGAAGTTCGAGGGCATCGTTTCGCATTGAAGAAGTCAATAATTCGTCTAAATCTAAAACCGTAGCACAAGGAACCTCATTGCCAAATGCTCGACCACCAATAACTGAAAGTGGTTGACTTCCATTGATAATGAGTTGACTGGAAAGGCCAACACCTGCAGGATGAACTGCCCAATTGAGAAGTAATGTATCTTCATCCAATCGATCTTCTTCCAGAATAAGAACTTCAAGTTGAAGAGTTGACCATGTTGATTCGGAGAGAACGATCGAGTCAACTGGGGAGGCTACACCTACAAGCCCAGGCACTTGGTCATCAACGATGAACCAGGCTGCAGGGGAGGTTAAAGTCCTGTCAATAGCTCCGTTTGGTGGGTTACCTAACGAACTGTGGATTCCATAGGAACCTGACGACAAGGGTGCTGTAATCATGCCGAAGAAAGTACCGTTCACTGATTCGGCTTGTGCTTCATTGTTACCAAGTGAGATCTCTACTTCAAGAGGTTGAATGACTAAACGTGATGAACGGTACCATGTCAGTTCACCGACCACATCAATTTCTTCACGTGGTTGGACCCAGGTACCGAGAGTATCGACAACATCTCCTTGAAGAGAATAAGAGATTGTTTGTGGGTCTACGATCAATTCTCCTGAAAACTTCCAACTAAGTTCAGGGACTGAAAGCGTATTTGATTGGCCTCGGAAATCTTGCACGAATACGGTTGGAATCCGGGTAAGGCTAACGTCTGGGTCAAAACCCCATTCAAGTGAAAAGTTGACTTCAAGTGTACCTTCGGATGCAAACAGTTGGTTGTTCTGTGTTGGCACAAACCTGCAGGATTCAAGATCGATGTATATATTGAGAGTTGTACATCCCTCAGTTACCGAATCCCATTGAATGAGAACAGGTTCATTTTGATTCCCTGCCAAGTTTAATTCAATCAAAGAGATATCGGAAATACCATTCAAATCCCATAACGGAAGATGCAACACATTCGACTCGCCCGGATGAATCCACGCGGAATCGTCAATGTTCCAACTTGCCGGTGCTGAACCGAGTTGAGGTGAACCATCGTTGCTGATTTGAACATTAAACAACGGTTGGTCAAATGTACCGGAAGATTGCATCATATTCCCTGCCGGGTCTGCAATTTCCAACCAACCACTGAAAAAGGAACCACTGTAAGCACTTGAAGTATCCAATTCCAACGAATAAGTACCTTGGATTGAACCCAAATCATCTGGTAGTTGTAATGGATGTACCTGTATTTCAGTGATCTGCATGGTACCATCAAGGTTGACATCATCAATCCAAGAACGCCAAAGATGTACTTTAGCATGTGAAGGCAAGATGGGTCTGTCCGCTACAATAAATTCGAGACTCGTCATGGGCATAGCATCGACATGGTCGAATTCAGAAACACTTGCATCCAATAATTCAGGAACGATCGTATCGAATTCAAAGACGACACTGTTTGAAACATCATAGACAATGTTTTGCCCATTAAGCGGTGAAACATCAATGCTCAGTGTAACACTTTCTTTTCCGACTGGAATCGTCCAAGGGAATGTTACCAAGCCATTGGTAATGATGGAAGAGGATTGCACTTCACTTCCATCAACCAAGAATCGAACTAAAGTTGAACCTGAACGAGGTGATGAACTCGAAGGCACATTTTCAAACCCAAGTTCAACTTCAACCTGAACATCATCTCCTGGTTGGAGATAAGGAGCTGAAAGCATAGATTGGACCAGGTTTTGATTCACAACTGCCCAATTCTTCACCGAAATATCATTTTCAACACCATTCGAAGACCCAAGTCCGAAATTCATACTTATGGGAAGCATAGGTCCTGAAGGGGCAATGAGGTTCACCGAAACGGAAAGAGATTCTTCATCGTTCCATTGTTCGGTGAATTTGAATCGGTGGTCGATTTGTAAGAAAGCACCGCTTCCAAGCATACGGACTTCGCCATTTACTCCATCTTTAACCCAGATCATTGGAGTTGCTTGGTTGAGACAACCGTTAACAGCGGAACCAAAGAGAGGGAGTGAAAGCATTTGGCAGCGGGTATGAGATTCAGTAGTTTGGCCTTGAAGATGGAGTTCTACAGACCAACTGTTTGATTTGACATATGCTTCGGCATCGGTGACACCCAAATTCGAGAAATCAAACGTACTGGTAACTTCAATCCAATCGGTCGAAGGAGTGAATGTGTCGGTTACATTTGAGACAACGATTGAAACAGGTTCAATCGAACTTTGCGTGGTTTGTTGGACAACTGTCATTCGAATGGCACCAGAGGAAGTCATGCGGATAGGCAAATGCACTTCCTTTGTTCCACCCACGGCAGTGACTGACTGTAAAGCTGCATTGAGAGCAATAACCACCGCATCGGCCGAGGAGAACTGTAAGGCAAACGAGGCATCATATGGTGCAAAAAGTCCACCGAACAAGACTTCTGATGAAGAGGAGGATGAACCAATGCGAACCATTACTTCAACCATCGGAAGACCTTCAACGCCTTCCGAAGCAGATGCTTGAGATAAGGCATTATTCATCGATAAGAGTTCGGTTGGAGAAAGTTGTATGACTTGCATATCTTGGAGATTTGATAATGATGATGACATGAAATCTTGACCGTTGATTGACATGGTAACGAAGGGTGAGTTCATTTGCTGAAGAGGTGATGCAACACCGAATTCAAACGCATCAACACCTGCTGCTGGAAGAAGAAGAGAAAACGCTGCAGCATTGGAAGGTGTTGAGGCATGAGTCTGCCATATTGAACCGTCCTTCAATCGATCTTGGATTCCCAAGCGGCCAATGCCGTCTCCTTCGAGTGACCAATCACTGACACCATCCATACCAATATCAATACGGAGACCGTCGGCTACGCTGGTCCGAATCAGTTCCACATCGAACGTATCCAGTGTCCAACTTCCGCCCGTTGATTTAGCTCGGAATTGGACGGTGAAGTGAGGCGAAGTAAGCCATTGAGTCCCCGAGTTGAGAGTCATCCATGTCGCCCCCTGGTCGAGTGAATATTCCATTTCCCCATTTCCAGAGAGTGAACAATTCGAAGTAAAGCCTGCAAAACCTGAACGCAGATTAAATGGGGTGGTTAGCAATGTTCCGGAACCGGAGACTTGCCCATTTGACCATCCAACATTTTGTAATTGCCAACCCATTCCTGTTGGGTCTTCTCCAAATTCTTCGATGACTTTGCCTTCGAAGTGCATACCATGAACGACAGGAACTCCTCCGGACTGGCTCTTCATGTGAATACTGAGACGAACACTCGGATAGGACTCCCAATCAATCAGTCCTAAGTCGACTGATTTGGAGATTGAGTGTTCGAAACCAGGAACTGGTTGACTCGTCGAAGCATCGAGTAGCCGCCATTCAAGAACCTCACCTGATGGGACTTCTGCATCGAGATGAAGATAACCAAACGTTCTCATTTCACCTTGGCCAAGTGTAGCAGGACTGAAAGGTGCTGATGTCCAATTCCCTTCACCAGAAGAGACACCGGAGCCACTTGGCATAACAGAAACGTCATCAACGTTCCAACCCGTATATGTAACTGAACCATCGGTCGTTCCAATTCCGAAGCGAACCTGAAAATTCGAGTTCCCTGCTACGTAGTTCGTAATCGATATTGTTTGTTGAGTCATCGAACCGTCATTGACCGAACCTGGATTGGAATAGACCGTAACCCAATTTCCATTGGTGCCCTTCACAGCCACATAGGCATGGTCATAGAAGTTGCTTTCAACACCTAAGCGCTTCATGAACTCAAGTTCCCAATTTCCGGAGCATGAGGAGCAATCCATCACGGGGGACGTTGCCCAAATGGTCGTACTCATCGAATTTGGATAATTCCCATTGTACGTGTAAAGGGCTTTGACGCCACTACTCACTCCACCAGTTTGACCAAGACCAGTGTCAAAGCCCCAAAGCCAAGAAGGAGAACCGAGTGTCCAGCCGTGCGTACTGCTTTCAAAATCCCAATCCCAACCTTGTGGTAAAATGGTAAGTGATGAACCGTTAACATCTACGCCATCATACACTGTATTTCTCGAAAAATCAAGTGCCTCGGTGAGTGAGTATCCGGTTGAGGACGGGAGACGAGCAGATTCGATATTCAGGTCAAGGGATTGAATTGCCTCACCGTCAAGGACACCGAGACGGGTGTTTGTATTCGCTCCATCCGGGAATGAACCAATCGAAAGTAAATGTGATTGGCCCATTGGCGTTGATGCTTCCATTGAGGCATCCGAATCGAGGGCTGGTTCTTCGGGAAGTAAGGTATAGCCCTGCAAAAGGGTGGATAAGAGGAACAAAGTCACTACAGCAAAGCAACGAAGTGGCATGGCTCGCACTGACCCCATAGTATACACTACGGCCCCTCGTAGGTCAAAAGACTTCGGCCAACAAATCCTCATCCCGTAGGGATGGAGAAAAAGAGATGTGGCTCTTGGGGCAAGGCTCAAGGGCTTTGGCCACCGAACATTGAACATGACCGATGTCGAAACACTGAAAAGAGATGCTGGAATTGCTGCTTGTGCTTATGTCAAGAGTGGTATGAAGGTTGGATTGGGAACCGGTTCAACTGTCAAACATACGGTCGTTGAGTTAGGTCGTATGATTACCGAAGAAGGATTAGAGATAGTTGGAGTCCCAACATCATTGGCAACTGAAAAACTCGCTCTTGAAGTTGGAATCCCCCTCGTCAAACTTTCTGAAATTGATGGATTGGATGTTGTCATTGATGGAGCCGATGAATATGACCCGCAGTTTCAACTGATTAAAGGCGGCGGTGCTGCTCTTTTGAGAGAGAAAATTGTGGCGCAAGAATCGAGTGGTATGGTTGTAGTGGCCGATGACAGAAAGCGTGTCGAAACACTCGGTGCATTCCCTTTGCCAATCGAAGTCACACCCTTTGCTCACCAAGCAACGATTCGGGCTCTTGGCCGTGTTCTAAATTGCCGAGTGAATTGCCGAATGTCAGGTGACCACCCCGTCATCACCGACAACGGCAACATGATTGCTGATGCGCATTGCGGTCCTACAATTCAAGATCCCGTGGGCATGGAAGCAGAGATACTCAATATTGCTGGAGTCGTACAAGTTGGTTTATTCAACAATATGTGTGATGTTGTCGTACTTGCTGGCGCAAACGGTGTTGAAACGTTCGTCAACCCAAATGGGCGTCTCAAGTGAAGTTCAATCTCTCAATTGTTAAATACGGGTGGTTAAGACCGTTGGATGGGCCTGTAGCTTAGTCAGGTAGAGCGATGGACTCTTAATCCATCGGTCGCGGGTTCGAACCCCGTCAGGCCCGCCACTCAATCATTGTGTTCTTCTCTTGGAACACAAACACCCAGAATCTCATGGAGAGGGACGCTTCCGAAATTATGAGAATCCTCACTGGCTGTCGGGTCAGGGTTGTCTCCGACCAAGAAAACCAATCCTTCATCAATCGATTGGATTCGTTTTACAATCTGTAGGTTGGAATGAAATGGATGCTTGGTAAGAACCACATCTCCAACAGTTGGAAGAGTTGAATCATCCGAGTGTAAATCAAACTCAGTGCCATCTGGGTAGGTAGGCCACATGCTATCGCCCGAAATTCGAACACGGACTGCCGTCATGTTTGGACCTCAACTGGCTCGGATCCAAGGAACTTCCCGGCCCTTGATGGACCAGAACATGGTGTGAATCGCTTCGATTGCATCCATAAGTTCTTGCGCGTGTTGAGCTGAAACTTCGACCTTGCAAGCACTGCACAATTTTGCAGCAGTCCAGAAGGTGTCATGAAGTTCAGGGTGAGCATCAAGGTGGATTGGTTTGAAGAAATCAGTCCAAAGAACCAATAATTCTTTCTTACACTTTTGTGCTTCTTCTTCCTTAATTGCAGCATAACGGCTCATTGTATTCATGTACGTTGCCATTGATTGTGAACTGAAGACTTGAGGGTATTCGAGGGCGAGCATTTTCTTAGTCATCGATTGAACTGCTTCACCTGCAACACGGGCGCTTGCTGGGTCGTAGACTCCACAAGGTCCATCGCAGTGTGCTGAGGCTTCAATCAGTGTATATGGTGTGTCTTCCATACCATGGGGATTGAGAACAGGCATATCAATATGTGCTTGTCGAACATCACACGACGATTGTAGTGCCTGCTTCTCCACGTAATGCGAGAAGTGCATCGCCAGGCTGGCATAGAATCGCACTCAACCCTGGACGATGTAAGGCGGCTTCCATCAAACTACCGATTTTGGGTGCCATTGAACCGGCTGGGAATTCTCCTTGCCCCATAAAACGTTCACATTCATCCAAAGACAAACGATGATGAATCATTTCGTTCTCACCACCGAAATCAGTTCGCACAGCATCAATAGCGGTTGAAATAATCAGTGCATCAGCATCCAGTTGGATTGCGAGCAGTGCCGACAATCGATCTTTATCGATGACTGCGGGAACACCGACGAAATGGTCACCTTTCGCAACGATTGGAATCCCGCCTCCACCTCCACAAATCACAACTGCATGCAATTCTACTAATTTTTGAATCACGGGTAAATCAATTACTTTCATTGGAAGAGGACTGGCTACTACTCTTCGAGGGCCTTGGATGGTCTCTGCGATATCCCAATCTGCAGACATCACAACTTCCGGAGAAAGAATTGGTCCCACAGGTTTGGTTGGATGTTTGAATCCCTCATCATCCCCGTTCACCAAGACTCGCGTAATCACACAGGCGGTTCGTTCAGGTCGTTTTCGGCGATGGAGTATCGAATCAAGGTTGAGCGCAAGTGCATGCCCAATCATCCCTTGTGTAGCTGCCACCCAACTGTCCATGGATTGTGTATGAGCTGAATCCAATTCCATCAGATGCCCTACTTGTGGACCATTTCCGTGGGTGAGTACAACGCCCCAACCTGCCTCGAGCAAGTCGATGACATCCGACATGACATGAGCAAGCACTTCAGCGCTTTTATCCTCTTTTTCGGGATTCGGAGATGATAACGCATTGCCTCCAATGGCATAGACTGCAATTCGCGACACACTTGCTATCCAATGTACAAAGGGTTTGACCCTTTGCCTACCAAGTATCAGAAACACGGAGATTTCTCTGGTGAAACCAAACCTCCAATGGGGTGACATTGAATTAGAGAGGGTGCCAGCAACGGACAGGTGCGAGCATGGTAAAGACCATTTGGATTGGAGATGTTCAGTCAGGAAAGTACGACGACCAAGAGGTCGAACTGAAAGGATGGATAAAGCGCGAACGTGGAAGCAATAAGATGCGCTTCATTGTTCTTCGCGACTCTACCGGCACCATTCAATGCGTCGTCAAAAAAGATGCCATTGGAGAAGAATTGTTTCTCGAAGTCAAGAACGTACTCATCGAAACTTCCGTGATCATCAACGGTATTGTCAACGCCGATGAGCGTGCAGACGGAGGGCATGAACTGATTGCGACCTCATTCGAAATCATCGGACCAGTCAATCCTGACCGTCCGTTTCCAATTAACAAAGAAGCATTGGATTCTGCAGTGGATGAAGACGGTGAACTCATGCCTGGTGGTTCTGAATTCCTTCTCGACAACCGACACCTCTACCTGCGAACAAGTCGCATGACCTCAATGCTCAAACTTCGCAGTTCTGCTTTTGGTGCCATTCACAATTATTTCCGAAATGAAGATTTCATTGAATACCAAGCACCAAACTTCGTCACAGGTGCTGTTGAAGGCGGTTCTACCTTGTTCGAAGTACCTTACTTTGGTCGTACTGCTTACCTTACCCAGTCGTGGCAATTGTATGCAGAAGCGGCCATGCCCGCATTGGAGCGCCTCTACACAATTGCACCTTCGTTCCGTGCTGAAAAGTCACGCACACGACGCCATCTAACGGAATTTTGGCATGCTGAAATGGAAATGGCTTGGGCGACCAACGATGAGATCATGGCGCACGGCGAAGGTGTTGTTCGACATGTTGCTCGTACACTGCTTGAAGAACAAGAAAAAGAACTGACTTCACTCGATCGAGACTTGGATTTAATCGCTCGGTATGCAGACAATCCATACCCTCGCATGCGATACGATGAGGCTGTGGAAATCCTTCAAGCGAAGGGAGACGATGTTGAATGGGGTCAAGACCTTGATTATTCCAAGGAAAAGATTCTCACCCAAGATTTCGACGTACCTCACTTCCTCACCCATTATCCAAAGATTGCAAAACCGTTCTATCACCGAGTTGACCCGGATGATGACAACTATGTCCTTTGCCACGATTTGCTAGCGCCAGAAGGCTATGGCGAAATTATTGGCGGTGGAGAACGAACCTGGTCAGAAGAAGAAATCTTAGCACGACTCGAAGAAGAAGGAACTGACAAAGAACCTTACCAATTCTACATCGACACCCGTTCATACGGTGGGGTACCTCACGGTGGATTTGGGCTCGGTGTTGACCGAGTTGTCAGTTGGTTGGCTGGAGCAACTCACATTCGTGAAGTCATTCCGTTCCCACGAACATCACGGCGCGTAACTCCTTAGGTGGATCTCATGGCTTCAGTAATCGCTCTCGGGTGTGGACTGATTGGACAATTTGTTATTGAACGTTTACTTGAATACGGCCATCATGTTACTGTTCTTGATTTGAACATACCAGAACACTTGGCATCTCAACCCAACATCGATGCACGCCAAGGTGATGTATTCCAACACATAGCCGACTTACCACCTCAATCGGTCGTCATCAATATGCTCCCCGGTAGAATTGGAAACGGTGTTCGACCGTTGCTGTTGGAAGCAGGCCATCAGGTTGTAGACCTTGCCTTCACTGCGGAAGACCCTCACCAATATCAAGCGTTAGCAGTCCGGAACAATGCCGTGTTGTTGTGGGATGTCGGAATCGCTCCTGGAATGTCGAACATGCTTGCCAAAAAAGCCCAAGGAATACTCGGCGATTTGGAGAACCTCACCATCAAAGTTGGAGGCAATCCAACACAACCAGATTCAGAATGGTCTTACATGGCGCCCTTTTCACCTTCTGATGTCATTGAAGAATACACTCGACCTGCCCGAATTAAGGTAGAAAATCAAATCTGCGAAGTACCTGCAATCACAGATCGTCACATGATTGAGGTCGAAGGTTATGGGCAAATGGAGGCGTTCCTAACTGATGGTTTGCGGAGTGTACTCACAACAATTCAAGCAGCCAACATGAAGGAATACACTGTTCGGTGGCCCGGACATATCGATAAATGGCTCGATGAATCGAAAACGTTGGACGAACAAGTACTTCTTGACGCGTGGAAATATGATGTATTACGAACGGAATTCACATGGCTGGAAGTCATTGCTGAATCAAAGAATCAACGAAAACGTTGGGTGGTTCAAGATTCTGGCATGAACGGTGATGGGTCGATGGCTCGAACCACAGGATTGGTCACCGTTGCATGTGCTTTACAATTCCTCGAACATGGCCCTCTGAATGGTTGTGGATTAGCGCCAGGCATCCACCCTCCTGAAGCACTTAACGAACAAGCCATTGACTCAATCATCGAGTTGATGGAACAACACGGTGTTGTGTTTACCGAAGATTAAAGAAGAGGTTCGCCACAACTTGGACACGGAATCCCGGGTATGAATTCTCCGAGTAAAAAACCGCAATTTGGGCACAGAGAACTTACCATATCGAATCCGAACATGCTCTGCCATACGGGTGATTGTTCATCAAGATGATGATTCAATCGATGAAAAATAAGTATCGATCAGTTCGCCTATAGGAAGCAGGTCTTTTTCGTCAATCACAATTGCGGCATGTTTTTTTGGACGTTCGTCCCATGGATTGAAACAGATCGGGTAACCTGATTCTTGGAACATAGCGATATCACCAGCTGAGTCACCTACCGATGCCGTATTTTCTTTCGTCACACCTAAACGCCGTTGAAGCATTTGGACCACTGAACCTTTTCCATCCATTTGAACTTGATATCGCCCAAAGTCATCCAACTCGTATTCACCACGAGACATTTGCTTGCCTAAGAGCCAGCCATTGGTGAAAACATGCAATCGAGTATCGTTACCATCGGCAAAACGTTGTGCGGTAAAACGGTCAATTCCACCCCAGCGACGAGACCACGTTTTCTCACTTGGAAATTGGGCTGCTACATCACGGGCTGTTTGTTGTAAGCCACCACTTACAATAGCCACATGATAGCCTTTATCGAGTAAACCTTGAATGAACGGTTTCCAGTTTTTCATCATCGGCATCCCTTCCATACACGCACGTAAATCCGAATCTGAAACAGGAGGGAGTTCCGAGGAACGGCTTTCTTTGATGAGAGCAATATCGAGTTTTATCCAGTCCCATTCATCGAGTAAACCTTGGTTGTACAGTTCGAATGATTCATCATTTGAAATACCTAATTTGTCATACACAAACTGCCAAGTCGAGAGGTGGTCGACCAATACTCGGTCCATATCTAAGCAAACAAGGCGTTCAATATTTTCTTGTGACATGTTGTTCAATCTCCATTCGATCACTGTGACTTGCGAGACGGCCAATCATATTGTGATTGCATTTGCTCCACTTGTTTCCCCATAATATAGAGTATGAGAGCAACCATGATACCAAATAAACCAACGAGAGTCATTGCGATTGTCGCCAAAGTAACACCAATCGAAGTGGAATTCAGTTCATCCAATGCACCGACAACATTACCGGATAATTTGTATCCGAGAATAAACAAGACAATTCCTGGAATTCCAAACAAAAGAAGAGGGTGTTTGGTTTGCAGCATCCAATAGAACAGTTGGGCAAAACGTGAGGCTGTGGCCAGCGATTCTCGTTGTGGCACACCAAGCACCTCAGGTGCTTCGACAATACGGACTCGTAGAGTCTCATCCAAATCGGTAGTTCGTGCCAAGGGACCCAAATAGGCAAGTGCTTGCATTCCTTCATTCGTAAGAACCGCGTGTTGAAGGTTTGCAGAGCCAAGAACAAGGTCATCGACAGAATCCGGTTGAGTTTCTTCAACACGGTGTGAAAAATGAACATCCCAATCTTCAAGGGCCCGGTTTATAGAAAGTGGAAGGTCACGCAATTTCCATTGGTCAGTGATTGAAAGAACCAAAGTCGAGTCAATAGGCTCGAGATTTGAATCCAAAAGGAATGAGGCAATGTTTTGAAGGTTCACTTCATTGTTAAAGTGGAGTACTTCGCAACCAATCTCCTGAGCATATTCAACCGTAGAATCATTTGAACCAAGGTCCATCAACACAACTTCATCGGCACCTTCTCGGGCACGAACAACAAGTGAGACAAGTCTCAACTCGATGTCCCGAGCCATCAATATAATGCGCAACGATTGACGAGCCACATGACTTGTCCGTGGCCTACTTCATATCAAACCCTCGTCCATTCACTGGTCAACAACCCCCTTTTCAATTCCAATAGATTTAGGCCACATGTTCATGGCCTATGACAAAATGGAAAACATGTGAAGGGTGAATACCGTATTGGAGTTGTCATCCCAGCAAGAAATGAGGAGCGCTTCATCCAAAAAGTGATTGAGACACTTCCTGCTTTTGTTGACTTGGCAGTCATCATCAATGATGGGTCGACAGATGAAACTCAATCGATTCTCGAAGCAATGGAACCTTCCGGGAAAATCCATTCCATCAATTTGAACGGTGAAGGCGTTGGTGCAGCAATTGATGCTGGCCATCGATACTTGCTTCAGCATTGGCACGACCAGTTGTTCATCAGCGTGGTGATGGCAGGTGATGGACAAATGAATCCAGATGATATGGAAGCACTTCTTCAACCGGTACTCGAGAACAGTGCCGATTATGCCAAAGGGAACCGTTTTGCTCATGAAGAAGGTGTTCAGGCTATGCCCATTATACGTCGGCAAGCAAGCCAAATCCTTTCATTCTTCACTGGACTTGCATCGGGTCAAACAGTGCCCGACCCCCAATGTGGCTATACGGCAACTCACAGTGACATTTTGCGGGAGTGGAATTGGAAAGACTCGTGGAAAGGGTACGGATACCCGAACTTCTGGCTCATACGACTTTCAACACTTGGTTGTCGAATAGCACATGTCCCGGTTGAATCGATTTACGGTAATGAAAAGTCAGGAATTCGCCGATTGTCCTTTTTCACGAAAGTTGGCTTGATGATGGCATATCAACATCATCATCGAAACATATCATGGATTTTCAGTAGCAGAATTACGCCGCACACGATTTTTGCCGCAGTCGCTTATGCAATTGGTTGGATTGCTCTGCTTCCAACGGTTAGCACCGATCTTGAACGAGAATTGGTGACCCGAGGCGTTGCACCATTGTTCATCACCATCGTTGCTTGGTCAATAGCACATGTTTTTGATAAGGGAGCCACTCGAACAGTACAGGAGTTGAGAATGAATGCGAAGGCTCGACAAAAGACGTAAACCTCGAAAAGCCCATGTTCGGCACATCTTGGTTGCTTCAAAGCCCGATGCTCGTGAAATCCTTGAGCAGATTCAATCAGCTCGTAATCCATTGAAGGTATTCAAAAAAATGGCAAAGAAATATTCCAACTGTTCCAGTGCATCAAAGAAAGGTGATCTTGGAGAGTTTGTCGAAGGCCAAATGGTTCAGAAATTTGAAGAGGCGGTTTGGGCTATGGTCCCAGAGACGGTCCCTGAGTCATATATCAAGACACAATTTGGATATCATTTACTTTGGGTACATGAAATAATACTACCAGAGTGAACCACTCTAACGAAGTATGGTGGGCGATCCAGGATTTGAACCTGGGTCCAAGCGTCCCAAACGCCCGAGTATAGGCCAAGCTAACCCAATCGCCCCTGCAGTCCTCGCCACGGCGTCTCACCTATGAAGTTCACTCAAGGAGTTGCCAGCAATCGTCTGTGAGCCGAACCAACATACCTTGTGATTCAGCCATATCAATGAGGTCATGTGCATCGAGGGAATCCCCATTACCATCCAAAGCCGGTTGAAGAGTTTGGACTGTTAGCATGCCCTTTTCATCGGTTGCGTCAAGAAGAATTCGGGCAAGACCTTGAAAAGAAACCGGCTCATCTTGCTGGATTAAGGTCTGATTCGATTGAAGACGCTTACGAAGAGTCTCGCGAAGTTCATCTGGTGTGTTGGCAAGAGCAACTTCAATTCGCAATTCTGATGCAGTTGACACCGAAAGGACAATCTCGGCATCGGATGGTAACTTCTGGCCACAGTGAGGACACATACGTCCAATTCCGCGATGACCATGGCAAGTCAAACAAGCGCCGCAACGAACGACATTCCATCCGCTACCAGACACAGTTCGGCTTCAAGCCAAGAGTACTTCAAGACTTCTCAAAGAGAAAAGTCAGTGTCTGATTTGCGTGAACCTGGGCGAAGTGCTGGTGCCGCTGGTGCTTTCACATCAACTCGCTTTGGAGGTGTTTCTGTTGCCTTTCGCGTCAATGCACCGCGGACAGGACCTGTTCCTGTTCGTGCTCCAAGTGAGAGTGAATTCGGTAAGATCAATGCCGCCATAGCCACACCATGGTGGTCAGCAGCTGCAGTCACTTCATCGACAGCAACATCGAAGGAAATGACTTCCAAGTCACGGCTTGCTAATTTACGTTGCAAATGCCGACGGAGAATGAGCGTTGTTTCCTCATAATCCAGTTCGGTCGATACAGTGGCGACAATCGCACATTCATCTCCTTCTGGGGTGACGCATGCAGCCCATGCCACACCTGCACAGGCAGAGGATCCATTCCAAGCAAAAGCAGTTGCAAGATGGCATTCAACCAGTGAACCCATTGGAAGTGGTTGAGGTGGGGTTGCGCCAAAGCCAAGAGGAAGCATAGCCCCCTTCATTTCAATTAAACGTGAATCTCCAAGTCCAAGTTCAACCAAGCCTTGGTCATATGCATCTTCTGCGTTTTCGCCCCATGGAGCTACGGCAGTCATGAGCCAGCCAGGACATGCGACAGATGCCGAACGCTCTCCTTTTGATGTGTACATAGTGTGGATACAGAAGCAACGGGTTCATGAAGAACATGGTCGTAAGAATGCTATGGCGGCAGTTTCTCGAAGGCTACTCTTACTGACAGCCTTCATTCTTCTCATCGCTGGCGTTGGTCTGAAAATTGCGAGTGGAGGAAGTACCTTATTGGCCGTGGCATCAGGACTTGGATTTATCTTGGTTGTACTTGCATGGTCTCTTTTTGACGATACCTCGAAACCTTCAACGCTCAAGGGTTCAACTCCCATCAAAGCAAATTACTCATCAGGAAAAGCTCTTCAGAACTCACAAGCTGAACCCCAAGAACAAACCCTACCAGATCCTCTCGAATCTGGTTTTGAGATTCCGTTAATGTGATCACATGAGACGTATCGTCTCAAGGTTTTGTGGAGCATAGGTTCGACACTTGTAGCGTTCACGCAAGGTCTTTCCGAGTTCATTACACTTGTGATAATCACCGTGATGGCAGATAATGTTTCGAGGTGTAGGGGAAATTTGGTCGACAAAGTCGAGAAGTTGACGACGGTCAGAGTGGCCAGAGAATCCATCGATGGTCACCATTTCACAGCCAATCTTGACAATTTCTGTTTTCCCATTAATCACCATTGGGACTTCTCCGAATCCTTTCTGTAGACGACGGCCAAGTGTACCTTCAGCTTGGTATCCTACAAAACAGAGTGAGTTACGGTCTTCATGTGCCCAGTTCTTGAAATATTCCATAACTGGTCCACCATTGAGCATCCCGGATGTTGCCAAAACAATACATGGGGAATTATCCATAATGATACTTTCACGCAATTCACGTCCCTTAACAGGTCGGAACCATTCACTCGTGAATGGGTTTTCTCCGTCATCCTTGAGCAGAGACTTTCGTAGACTGCTGGTCAGATAATCCGGGTGGGATGCGTGGATGGCTGTGGCTTCTTGAATCATACCGTCTAACCATACAGGGACTGGTTTCACCGTACCTGAACGGAAGAGTTCATCGATAGCAATCATCACTTCTTGGCTTCGGCCAACAGCAAACACTGGACAGATGACTTTACCGCCACGTGCCATGGTTCGAGAGATAATGTCGTGCAACTCTTGGTTTGCTTCTTGGCGAGATGGTTGGTAGTCACCAGAAGCACCGTATGTCGATTCAATAACGAGAGTTTCCACACGAGGGAAACGAGTATTTGCTGCATCAAAGAGCCAAGACTTCTCGTACTTTTGGTCTCCACTGAAGACAATGTTGTGTTTGCCATCACCGATGTGAAGGTGTACAGCAGAAGAACCAAGAATATGCCCCGCATTGGAAAATGTGAGTTTTATGTCCGGTGCAATGTCTGTCGTTTCATCCCAGTCAACATCGACAACGTGCTTCATACAGGTACGGATATCTTCCATGCTGTAAGGAGCTCGCTTTCCTTCTGAACCGCCAACTTTGAGGTAGTCGGTTTGCAACAACAGCATCAAATCTCTGGTTGGAGGCGTACAATAGACAGGCCCTCTGTAGCCATACTTGAACAAAACTGGAAGCATTCCAGCGTGATCTAAATGTGCGTGAGTCAGAACAACCGCATCGAGCTTTTCCAAAGGAAGTGCCTCTGGTGCTGTGAAGTAGGGCATTGGGTCAGTATCGGATGCGATGTTAACACCAACATCAATCATAACTCTGGATTCATTGGTCGTGACGAAGTGGCAAGCACGGCCAACTTCACGGTACGAACCGAGTGCAGTCACTCGTGCCCATGCGGCACCTGGGCGTACAGGACGATGCATGTTAAGTCCGAAATCCTTGAGTAATTTTCTGCGTTCCTCGGCGTGGGCGTGTCGGTAAAGACGAATGTCGTGGACCGTTTTTGAAACCAAAGGAGCGGTTCGTTCAACGGTAATTAGCCAACCGCATTGGTCGCGAATTTCTTGCAAATTAATTCCACGTCGGCCCACTGCTTCACCAGGATTGTCGCATTGTACGGTTATTTCTCTATAACACGCATCGAAGTAAATTTGATTGATCCCAGCGGATTCAGGAATAATTTCTCGAACTATCTTTGTAGCATCTATTTCAGATTTCATAATGGAGGTATCAGGACGAAGTACAATCTTTCGCTTTACTTTGTGAGAGATCTTTGCAAGTAAACCATCTGTAGCAAGTATTCGATTTGGTTCTGGAGTTACTAAAGCGATGTTACCTGCTTCCAATTCAACAGTATAAGGGATCTCCTTAGGAACTATCTTTTGCACTTCATCTTTTAATTCTTTAAACGTTAAACGCATAATTTCACCGTATACCGCGCTCGCACAAGAATTGTGCACAAACTCACCCTAAGGAGAGTGCAGTGTTGAGCTGCGGGAAAAAAAGACTCAAGAAAGAAGTTTAGCAATTTCTGCTTGAGTAAGGGAAACAAAGCCGTCTTTAGCAGTGATTACTGACAAATCCATGCCGTTTCCGGAGGCTGCATCACGCTGCCCCGATGCGTAAAGGGCACGGGCCGCGAGTTTCAATGCATCGGTCTGAGTCATTCCTTCACTGAAACCATCTTCGAGCACACCATACATGTACGGAGAGCCTGAACCTGTAGCACAGTATACATCAGGTATTGAACCGCCTGCGGAATCAATCGAGTACACGTGACCACCTTCATCGTCAACGCCGACAATGAGCAATTGAACCCAGTGAGGACGGCCAGAAAGAATGTTTGCGGTGAGGGTTGCTGCGCCACGAACGGTCATTGGCTGTTGTCGGCGAAGTTGAAACAAAGCAACTTCAGCAGTAAGGGTGCGAGACAAAGATTGGGCGTGTCCGACCAGACCGGCAGTCGTCAAAGCGAGGTTATCGCCGATTTTGAAGAGTTTCTGGACATTTTTATTTGCAATAAAATGGCCCATTGTAGCACGATGGTCCGCACCTACGACGACTCCGCCATCAAAGGTGATTCCAATTGTGCTTGTTCCGGTTTTCAATACATTCTGCTGCGCATCCATTGTCATCAATCCCTTGTTCCAGTCGACACCTCTTGAACCTTGAGGCGCAAATTCTCGGTAACAACGGACCCTTATCAACCCGACGAATGCACGGCAAGAGCGAACCGGCCTAGAAAAGTCATCATCGTCTGAACTTCTATGCGAGCGTTCTTGAGGTGACTGGCATCAGCCATTGCTATGCGCCGAGGCAAAAAAGGAAAAAGAGACGAAGCCCAGTCTTCGCTCGATGCCTTTAGCAAGGTACAATCTGAACCAGAGGAAGGAACTGCACCTGAACCAATCATTCCATCAATGCCCGATCTCGATGCACTTGCACGGGCAGATGAAAAAATTCGTGAGCAAGAAGAAAACATCGCAGCTACCGAAGAAATTAAACAAGAAATGAAGCCTCTTCGGACCTTTGATATGCCCAGTATGGAGATGACGCAGTCACAAGCGACACCCTCTACAGAAGTCATCTACCACGACCTCGGGGTGTTATATCCAAATCCTCCTCTTCTTGACTCTTCAAGTGGAATGGTCCTACACCGAGCTGTACTGAATGACATCACTGGATGTGGTCAATTGATGGATTGGGTAGCAGATGACCATGCAGTTATTGTTGAAATGAACCGATTGATGAAAAAAACGGTCGAATTCAATGCTGCAATCGCACAACTCAACACGTTCATTGACAAAGATCTCGGTGGGCAAATTATTCAAATGGCTGAAACTCGATTAATGCTCCTCCCACCTGGCTGCCGAGGTGTCCGTGGTGTGGAAATGGAAGCCTTTGCTGTCGATGCCCACGAACTCGGGAGACGGCGAATATGATGGAAGAACAGCCTATTGACATTCCTTGCCCGATTTGTGCTGTAGAAGGAAAACTCGGAATGGTTGCGAATGTGGATGAGATTCCCTATTTCGGTGAACACACCCAAGTAACCGTATTGTGTCACGCCTGCGGGTGGCGGCAAACTGATTTTATTCCGGCTGAAGGGAAGAAGGCTGGTGCCTGGTCACTCGTTTTGGATGATGTCGCAAAACTCAGATCTCGTGTTGTTCGCTCATCTTCATGCACCGTCAAAATTCCGGAGTTGGACCTTGAAGTCATGCCGGGAACCAATTCCACGGGCTATGTGAGTAACATCGAAGGAGTACTGAATCGCTTTGTCGACATCATCAATATGGTTCGACGTGATGTTGAAAGAGACCTCGAACTTGATTCGGAAGATGACCATGAAGAGAGTAAAAAATCACTGGGGATTCTCGATTCGTTACTCACATCAATTGAACAAGCAGGTGAAGAAAGTACGTTCACTGTGGAATTCTTAGACCCCCATGGTCACTCAATGATACTCGACGCAGATGCCTCTGAAAGAGAATTAACAACCGAAGAACTTGAAGAACTTCCAATCGGACCTGACCCTGCTGTCTTTTCACCCGATGATGCTCAATGACGACTGTGCATCATTACTGTGCATCTGATGCCAAGAAATCCTTGACAAGATGGGCCGTTTGATCTCGCATCTCATGCAAATCACCCAACCAAGCAGTTGCTCGGTCAACGCACAATTGCTTCATTTCACCCGCCAAAATCTTACCAGCACGGTAATCAGCATTAATTTCAGCCAAGTAAGAGTCATCGTCTTCAAAGAAATACATCATGTAGCGATAAGCAACATCGACATCGGGGTTGCCACCAATTCGCCGATGCTCTTCAACAGTAGCTTGACCACCTGAAAAAGCCCGTTTAATCTTCTTTTCAACCGTGGCTAAATCATCTCTGAGGAAGATCGTTGTTTTCGGTTTACTGCTACTCATTTTTTCACCAGTGAGACCAACCGCAAAATGATGGTATGTCGAAGAAGGAGCAAGCAAACCCATTCCTCCGAGAGAACGTTCATACTCGAGTAATTTGAGTTGAATTCGAGATTTATCCCTTGCCGTTGCACTCGGGACGGTGATTGTACCCTGCTTCGGACTCGAAAGGATGTCTGAGAAACCAAGGTGTTCGAGTGAGGCAACCATGCCTGCAAAGACGGTATTGAGGCGGTTTTTGTCGAGACGTCCATTTGGCATTTGACCGAGGACTTCAGCGTTATCCTCTTGAACAGAAAGACCGATGACGACACCCGATGATTTCCCATCTTTGACATTAAACCAATTGGTTTTGGCGGCCAGTCCACGTGTTAAGCGAAGGTGCGGGTCTTGGTCGACACCTACAGGAACGACAATCGGACGAAGCCCCCCGTATTCCTCGGTTTGCGGATGTAAGATATCACCGACTTGTACCAGCGGAGCTTGAACATGAGCCAGATTGGTTTCCCCATTGAAACCATAGATCGATTCAAATTCATTCAAGTTGGTCCGCTTGCCGAGTTGAAATCCTAACCGTTGTACAATCGGACGCGAGGATTGAAAATATACATTTGTTTTCTCAGGGTCAATTCCAAGAGCGGCATAATGTGAAATGTATTCTTCTAAAGCAATTTTACGACCCTTTTCCAATGAAACTCCTCGCGTTGCTTGGCTTTCTAAATCAGCAACTGCAATCGTGACATCTCCACCAAGTTGTTGGAACCATTTGACTTGGTCAATAACCATCGAGTGGCCCATGTGCATTTGACCACTTGGCATGAGTCCTGTGAGGACACCAAAGGAATCTCCTTGTTTTTGTGCATCGAGAACACGTTCTAAATCACGATGTGCAAAGACAATACCGCGACGATGAAGCCGAGACGGTGAAGGAAGCGTCATCTGGTCCATTGACGAAAGACCGAACTGATCTATAATGCGAGAATAATCGGTTGATTGAGCACTCCCCCAAGGGTCTATGACAACATCTTCGTCACCCATATCCATATCCTCCATTCGGTCGGTGACAACCTTATGGCATCAAGTCTTCGCCCTTATTCACCATCAAACGACGATTCGGTAGAGTCTTCGTAGGAACCAAGAGAGGGCTGAGAACTTTTGTTAGCAAACGGACCGAGTCCTTCTTTCTTCAAAATAAACATCATTCCAGTAATGGTTGATACTGCTACAGTCAGTGCCAAAAAGGGGAGCCAACCTGCATCACTCAACCCCTCTCGTGGTTGAACTAACCATGTGAAGACGAGTTGCGAATCACCCGTAAATCGCTTCGACCATTTGAATAAGTCCGTTGTATCGTGGGCTGCAATAGTAACTGCTGAGGAGTAATTATTCCAAAACTGAGAACGGCCAAGAATGTCATAGTCAACCGTACCATTCACTACAATCGAGACATTATGACCGCGGATGAGTGAGAGATGGAGGGATTCATTCAAAGAACTCGTATAGCCTTCAGCCGTTTTCCTCACACCGTCCAGAAGCGACAACGAAGCATTTGAATCTCGTATATCGACAACTTCCTTTCCTTCGAGGTCAAGAATCCAAGTCATTGGGACATTCCAGGCAAGTGGTGATACAGCAGTACATTGTTCGGTAACAAGTGATTCAAATTCGATGATGGTTTGATTGTCAACGGTGCGACTCGAATGAGTGATTTCATGGCAATCATGAACTGTCCAATATGACCACGCTTCACCCCAGGTAGTCATCCAAGCTTGTGCATCATCATTGAGATAAGCAGCAATTTCTGCATCGTGTCGAATCGTTGCATCATTGACTCTTCCAACCCAATACAAATTGACCAAGCCTCCTTCTTCAACTGCTGATTGGACCTGGTCTTTGGAACCGATTAATTGTTCGAGACTCCCTCCCCGACGCCCAAGATTATACCAATCCCAATCATCTGCTGGTGCGTCTGTTGCATTGTGCCAAGCAGAATATGGCAATGCATTCACATCACCATGTACAGCAAAACCTTGAGACGCAATCGTGTTGTGCTGACTCATCGTAAGGCCAGAGGGAGTAAAGGTAGAAATTGGATTGTCACCCCATTGGTTCGCAACGACACGGTCCGAAATATACTGATGGCATTCAAGAGCAACTGCCCCAGGGTCTGCAGCCCATTCGATGTTCGGCATACCATAGCATCCAAATTCATCACCAGAGTCAATTCGTTCCTGGGCCAAAGCCGTACGTAGCCATCCGTCTTCTTTCCAACCGACCTCTGCAACTGCAACTGGACTGAAGGTTGAAGAAAGAAGGCAAAGAAGAATTGACAATGTCATGGCTCGGCCGAAACGAACATGTCGTTGTGGAGCCATGACACGGGGTAGGTTCGGAGTGATTTGATACTTCGCACGCATTCATTTGGTTCCTTCAATGCAGTCGGAAATTCGCTGCCTGCCGGATAAATAGACGGCAACAATCAAAACAGTGTCGAAACTCGATTTTTTTATGACCGAGACGGATTCACTTGTTGATGCATGGCAATCCCTCGAACAGCATTGGTTGATTCCAACCACTGGCAAACAACTACCACGCACACCAAGTTATGCTTTCCTACGAATGTTTTTGTCCCCTTTTTTACGCCCTTCATTGAATGCTAAAATGAATGGCTTGCATCACATCCCCCGGAAAGGCCCTGTGATCCTTGCAGCCAACCATCTCTCCCATGTCGACCCAATCTTCGTGATTGCATCAGCACGCCGAACAACACACTACTTGGCGAAAGATGGTCATTTCAAGAATGCCGTAATGCGCTTTGCAATGCGTGCAACTGGCCAAATCGAGACAAAACGGGACGAAGGTGGTGAAGGGGCACTTTCCAGTGCAGCTGATGTATTGGATTCTGGCCAAGCCCTGGGAATCTTTCCAGAAGGCACTCGTTCCAAGCGTACCGAACAGCCTTACTTGCTTCCCGGGAAAACAGGAATCGCTCGCCTTGCAGCCTCCTACCCGGATACAGTCGTCGTCCCGATGGCACTTATGGGTACTCGAAAGATGATGAAGCCACAAGACCACAAAGTGCCACGCCTTTGGCGACAGATTGCACTCTCTGCGGGTCAAGGCGTGACTTGGATGGAATGGCTCGAAGACCCGAACGGTGGCAACACAAATGCTCAACAGTTGGTTCAACTTTCAGCCAAAGATGAACACGAAATCAGGGCATCACTCGCCTCACTCTATAGAAAGTTTACGGACCAAATCATGGGGAGTATTTCTGCCCTTGGGGCTCCTTAGTTCAAGTAGAGTCGAATGATCAACCCTACGTGGAGCGTATCGAAACTCAACTCGGGACACTTCATCTCGAAGAAGGCTACAGCGAGAGGAGGTTGAAGGCTGAACTTCGAGGCATGGAGTTGTTGTGTTCCATTGTCAATTCAACTCCAGTCTGGAGTTTTAATCTCAGTTCAGATAAACCGTTCCTCTGTTCAAATGATGATGGGCCAACAATTTTAATCGACATATTCGGCTGTATTCGAAAGAACTGTGAAGATTTCGACCCCCATCTTTCGCTCTACATGTCACAACGACCGGTGTGTGTTTTGAAAGATGAAAAAAGTATCG
Organism: uncultured euryarchaeote; assembly: GCA_937892945.1. GTDB lineage: Archaea > Thermoplasmatota > Poseidoniia > Poseidoniales > Poseidoniaceae > MGIIa-L1. The sequence goes on from CALBIL010000038.1 coordinate 55,269, forward strand.
ATACGCCGACTACAGACTCCATCATCTCACTTGTTTTACTTGGAATGGCAGGGTGGCCAATTGAATCTACACCCGAAACACTCAGAGAAAAAGCACTCAAAAGTGGTCAATATGAACTTCAAGATATAACCAAGATGCTGCCAATGGATTATGAACAATTTCAAAGAGCAGTGGGCTTGTATGAATCGGGTGTAGTGATGGAATCAATTTCGGTTCTTGCCCAAATGGCTCGTCGATGGTATGTGTGTCGGTGTTGGAATTTCGAGAAGATTCAAGAAACATTACAACCCATACTTGAACGGTATCAGCGTGAAGAGATCGAACGGTATATTCAAACTCCAGAGGAGGCAAGTGATGTCCTTTTCATCTCTGTTTGAGATGGAGTCGCTCAAGAATGCTCAAGTGCTGTCGGTTGCGACAAGCAGATGGTGAGTCAATGAAGGTCTATCACGAACTCATTCAGCGTATTCTCGATGAAGGGGAAGAGAAAGGTGACCGTACCGGCACTGGAACGCTCTCTGTCTTTGGCCACCAAATGCGATTTGACCTCTCTGAAGGCTTCCCAATGGTAACCACTAAAAAGTTGCATTTGCGCTCCATTGTTCACGAACTTCTTTGGTTCCTTAAAGGTGATACTAACATCCAGTATCTGCAAGAAAACGGTGTTCGCATCTGGAATGAATGGGCTGACGAAAACGGCGACTTAGGACCCGTATATGGCAAGCAGTGGCGCAGATGGGAAGCCAAGGATGGCCGCATCATTGACCAAGTCGAACAGGCCATTGAAATGATTCGAACCAATCCAAACAGCCGACGGATCATCGTCTCAGCTTGGAACGTTGGTGAACTTGATGAGATGGCCTTGATGCCTTGCCACGCTTTCTTCCAGTTCCATGTTGCCAACGGAAAACTCAATTGCCAATTGTACCAACGAAGTGCGGATGTCTTTCTCGGCGTTCCATTCAACATCGCCTCGTATGCGCTTCTCACCCACATGATGGCACAAATCTGTGGACTCAAAGCTGGAACATTCGTACATACTCTTGGCGATGCCCACCTGTATACCAACCACCTTAACCAATCTCAATTACAGATTTCACGTGAACCAATGCCTTTGCCACAACTCAAACTCAATCCTGAATGCACAACCATTGACTCGTTTACATTTGAGGACATCGAAGTGGTCGGATACGAGCACCATCCGCATATTTCTGCACCGATTGCTGTATGAGGTTGATATGATGTTCACAATGATCTTTGCATGCGATTTGAACGGAGCCATTGGCAAAGATGGTGATTTGCCTTGGCGTCAATCATCTGATCTTCAACATTTCAAGCGCATCACAATGTCAAAAACCATCGTCATGGGAAGAAAAACCTGGGACAGCCTACCCGGGAAACTACCTGGACGAAGGAACATTGTCCTCTCGAGAACACCTCGTGAAGATGTTGAAGTGCTTTCCTTTGAAGAAGTTCTCGAACTCGGTGATTCTGAAGAAGTACTCATTATCGGTGGTGGAGAGATTTACCAATTGTTTTTCGAACATGCAAAAGAGATTCACAAAACAATTATCGCAACAGAAGTCGAAGGGGCAGATGCATTTGCTCCATCGATGGAGGGAGAAGGATTCCACATGATTGGTGAACGGTTTGTCGATGCCGGACCACGTGACGAGCATTCGATGATTTTCCAACACTGGATTCGATGATCATTCATCTGGCTTGTATTCAGTCACTCGTAATCCCAAACGCCCTTGTCGCGATGGGCGTTGCATAATCCTAGCATATTTTGCCTCAAAGGCTGCTTTCAAATCAATTTCCATGGCCAAGGAGTGGCCCATCAGCAACAGTAGGATATCAGCCATTTCTTCGGCACAATCAGCAAGAGGCTTACCTTTGGTCACCGCTGCTGCAAACTCGCCTAATTCTTCGACGGTAAGGGCAATACGGTAGCCCATGTCATGCCCGTTGTTTTCTTCGAACTTATGCTTATCATGAAACACTGCAATTTTCTTCATCATGGTTTCCCATTCATTCTGAGCCTCATGGGCCATCCACTGGTCGACGGACATTCCTTCCATGCACGGTGTTCCGTGAGACCAGACATTAGACCTTCCGTAGACTCTGAGAACTCGGTCTGTGATGAGTCCATTCCCTCAGTTACCATCGATGACGAAGTCTTTCCAGCGCTTCATGTATTCAACAAAGACTGGACTTAAGTCTGCATCCATTAAATGCTGCTCACTAAACGGTGGACGGTCGGGTGAATAATCGGGATCTCCAAGGTGCATTGGCCAATCGGGGTGGGCAATCGCTACGCGGGCCACGCCAACCAAATCTGCACCTTCATTCATAAGCCATTCCGCATCTATAGATGACCATATTGCGCCTGTCGAGACGAGAGGAATATGTGCAGGCATTACATCACGGAATCGTTGAGTGAGACTCGGGCCATCTTCATCATTCTCAACGTCTTGGAACACATCCCAGCAAGAGATGTGGAGCATATCGATGTCCATTACGCATAACATCTCAGCAAGTTCGAGACTTTCATGTAAGAAGATGCCTGCCTTTTCGATGATGGGTGAGATGCGAACTGCAAGAATAAAGTCTGGGCCTGTTGCTTGACGAACAGAAGTGATCATGTCACGCAAGAACTTGCTTCTCCCCGCCAAATCGCCACCCCAGTTATCTTCACGTCGATTGGTTACGCTTCCGAGGAATTGACAGATGAGATACGAATGAGCACCGTGTAATTCAATACCATCAAAACCTGCTTTTTGGCAACGGACTGCTGCATCTGTAAAGGATTGAATCATCCCAAGCACTTCATCATGAGTTAATGCTCGAGTGTATAAACCATCCATTCCTGCTTCGGTGTTTTCGCTAGCAGAGACGGGCTGAACCTGATTGAGGGATTGTGGAGCACGCATACCACCGTGAAATATTTGAGCCAAACTCAAGGTTCCGGTCGCTTTCAATTGCGTAGCCATCTTAGTAAGACCTGGGAGTTGATGGTCGCCCCATACACCCATTTCGCCTTCCCAACCACGTCCGTGTTCGGTAACGTTAGCTGCCGCAGTTGTCGTGATGGCGAATCCATCTTTAGCTCGTCGAACCAACCATCTTATTTCTTCATCGGAAAGCGTGCCGTCTTCATGGCTTTGCTTATTGGTCATCGCAGCGAGTACGCTCCGATTCGCCACGACATGACCCGTTCGAGGAAGTGTGAATTGACTCGATGGGTCCATGCTCAAAGCAAGAACTGCACCTTCTTGATGCTTCGCATCCTTCAAACTGAAGGCTCAACCTAATCGGCTTTATCAATTGGCACCGGCAACGAAAGGAGGTGAATCATTCGGAATCTTCTTGTTTTGGATGACCAGGTTCTGCTTTGGCTGGGAGCATGCGGTCAAGCCATTTTGGCGACCACCAGTTCCACTTACCCATCAAGCGCATGGTTGCAGGAACGACGAGAGCACGTACAATCGTTGCATCGAGCAGAATTGCAAGTGCCAGACCGAAACCAATTTGCTTCAAAATAATGATTGAAGATAAGCCAAAGGCGCTGAATACGACAACCATAATGGCTGCTGCTCCAGTAATCAGGCGGCCTGTCTTTTGTAATCCATTGGCTACAGCAAGGGTGTTGTCACCAGTGCGCTCCCATTCTTCATGAATACGTGAAAGCATCAAAACTTCATAATCCATCGACAATCCAAAGACAATACAGAACATGATGACTGGATTTGTAGCCTCAATTGGCTGGGGAGTAAAGTTGAGCAGATCAGCTCCATATCCCCATTGGAATACAAAGACCAGCATTCCGAACGATGCGGAAATCGAAAGGATGTTCATTACAATAGCCTTGATTGGAATAATGACACTGCGAACTTGAATGAAAATCAAGACAATAGTTGAGATGAGAATAAAGGCCAATGCTATTGGGAGACTGTCCTGAATGGCACCTAGCGTATCGAGGCTGTAGGCAGAGAAGCCGGCAACCTTGAGTGAGGAATCATCACCAACAAGTAAGAGACTCGTAAAGTCACCTCGGTCTTCACGCATGTCTGCTACAAACTCATGGCTTTCCCTACTGGTACTTGGCCCATCAATTGCGTACACCACATAGGTAACATCACCAGAGATAAATTGTTGACGAAGATATTCACGTGTGGTGTTTTGCTCTGGTGTGAGGTATTCGGCAGGTGTTGTCCAGAACTGAACCACGCTTGATTCGTTCATACCAATCTGTGGCAATGCATAGCCAAAGGCTTCGACAATCCGTTCATCTTCCACTTGCGAGACCATCCAACGATGCATTTGCCGTAGATTCGATTCATTCAACGGGTCAGTCCCATCAAAATCAATCACGACAATTGCAGCATTCGAGGTGCTTTGAGGCCAGAGAGAGTCAATATGGTCAAGTCCAAGCCGTGATTCATCATCCGGTGGAAGGGCATCACGGTTCGCAAGAGAGAACTCGGCTTGGAAGAAAGGCAACCCAGCACCAAGCAAGATGATGAGCGTAGGAATCAAGACCGCCCATGGCCTGTCCATCACGGTGTTTGCAATACGAGACCATATACCGTCTTCCCCGTTTTCTTCAATCTTAAACGAGAAGGGGAGTTTACGACCGGTATTGATTCGAGGACCAAGAAGAGCCAGAACTGCTGGTAAAACGAGGAGAGAATAGATCATTGCAATGGTAACGGCTAAAGTCCCACCAATGCCCAGGCTTGGCAAACTGGTATTGGTGAAGAATAACATCCCCATCAACCCAATGGCAACGGTTACACCGCTGAAAAACACCGCTTTACCTGCAGTAGCAACCGTCATCGCTGTAGCAGTGCGGATATCATCCGGATTACGCCCCATCTCTTCACGGAACCGATTGACAAGGAAAAGAGAGTAATCAATCGAGACACCAATTCCAATCAGTGAAATGATATTAACTGCATATTGAGTGACATCTGTGACGTTTGACAACCAAATCGTTACGCCCATGGCAGAGAGAACGGTGAGAATACCGACACCAACAGGTAAGAGAGCTGCGATGAGTGTTCCGAAAACGATGGCAAGAATAATCAGTGAAAGTGGACCTGAGACAAGTTCAGCCTTGACGAGATCTTCTTGGATTCGATTATCAAAAGTGAATTCAATAGCGGTTTTATCGGTTCTCCATGCATCAAACTGGCTATCAATTTCTACCGATTCCCAATGCTCGGAATAAAGGATTTTGGCATCTTTACGTGACATGTTGAACACGACCTTGTTCTGTGCCCAAAATCCATCATCACGCTCTAAAGTAAATTCATTACGCTCATCACCTGAAGTCTCCCAAGAGTACTCTATAGAAACGTCTGCTAATTTAGCAAAACCAGCAAGGGCATCTTGTACTTCTTGTTGCCAGAGTTCGGAAGTATCATTGAGCGTCGAATGGCGAACAAGATAAACAAAACCTTGAGCACTTTCAGAATCGCCTCCATCCTCGCTAAAGGCATCGTTCATGGTCGAAATCGCTTCGACCGATTCAAGGTCGCCCTCTCCCCAAGCCTCAGACCAATCAGGTCCCATAGCCATCAGCGAAGCCATCCCTAAACAGGCGAGAATTCCAAACGCAAGAACTTGTTTTCGGTAATCATGCGTGAATTCTCCAAGTTTGTAGAAGGCGCGGCCTTCGAACATCCGAGCGTCAGTCGAGGATTCCATGTCTCTTGCCGGACATGGCCTGTTTATCAATGAATGTTTTCAACAGATACTGAATGTTCGTACTGCCTCTTCACATGGATTCCTTTTCAAATATTTCACCACGATAAGCAAAAATACCATCATAGGCAGGGTGAATTATGGCAAACACGAATACTTTGATAATTGGCAGTGTTCTGTTGATTGGTGGCATTCTTACAATCCCAATTCTAATTGGTCTTTTTTGCGCTCCGGTAGGGTGCTTAGTGATGTTGATCGGTCTTGTATCGTCAAACCCAATTCCTCAACAACATGTTACCTATGTTCAACACCCACCTCGGTATTAGTTATTGAAAGATCAATTCAAAAAACTATCTGAATGTATTTATTGTTTGAATGGGCTTTACATGGGACCCTTGTGATCGCATATTCCTCAGCGGTAGCGTCTGTCACAAGAATTGAAAGTTTTCTAAGTAATGACAACAAGGCCCTCATATGCAAGAGAGGTCAGGTTTCAAAATCGGCCTGGCTGTTCTTCTCGCAGTCTTGGTTGCATCCAGCTCCTATGTCATCAGCGTAAAACTGATTACATCGGAAGAAAAAGAAGAACAAAGCCTCGAATGTACCGGTGTACAAATTCAAACCGATCAGGGATGTATTGACCCTATACCAGAACCTCCTAAACCAGAAGATTGCACATTCACAGAAATGTGGCGAGACGGGAATTGCGATGAAATGATTGCTCCAAGTAACCTCACGTATGGGATTGAAAGTATTCAATGGCGAATTGGTGAGAACCATACTTTAACCCCTTCATTTGACGGTGATGGACCTGACACATGGTCGGTTTTTCCGGAATTTCCTTCCTTTATGATACTCGATGAAGAAAGCGGTGAAATAACCGCATCGCCTCTGCAAGAACATGAAGCGTCCACTCACACCGTTATTGCAGCAAACAACGCTGGAATGACCATGACCAACCTTACACTCTCAGTCATAAATATTGCTCCATTGTTCCATTATCCAAACCCACAATGGACGTTTGTTTTAATGGAATATGAAATTGTACCTGTTCCTGTGATCGGAGGTATGAGCATTGATTCTTGGTCTGTTTCACCTGAACTCCCTGCTGGAATATTCATTGATTTTAACGGGCGCATCGGCGGACAAGCGAGCGTGTTAGGGACAACAGTGCACCAGGTGACTGCAACGAATTCCGGAGGATCCATGCAAATGGCGATTGAACTTACGGTGGTCGATGAAGCTCCTTCTCTCTGGTACGGTGCACTCGGAGATGCAGGAATTGTACTAACCAAAGAGAGAACAATGGAGACTTTGGTTGCCACAAGTGCTGATGGAGCGATTGTCAATTGCAACAGTCAACCCCTCTTGCCCAGTGGGCTAACGCTTGATTCGGATTGTAGCATTCATGGCAGTCCAGAAGAACTCCTTACAATGACAACATATCTCATCATGGCTGAAAACAGTGGAGGGGCTGCACAACGAAATCTCACCCTTACCATCAACGATCAACCGTTGGCCAATATCTCGTATGGTGTTGGAATCTATGTGTTTGCCAAGCAAGTCGATGCTGTTGATCTCGAACCGTCATATGATGGTGGATTTCCCTTAACATGGACGATTCAACCGGCACTCCCCTTTGGTATCGAAATGAACACAAGTTCAGGAGCGATTACCGGTATTGCGGAACTTGCCCATTCGATGACCATCTACACAATTACAGCAACAAACTCGGGTGGAACTGCAAATTCACAACTCATGTTGGCCTTTGTTGACACCACGCCGAGTGGAATCAGTTATACTGAATCTGAACTGGTTGTAGAATCAAACCAGAGTTCAGTCAATATCTACATCACCAATAGTGGTGATACCGTCGATACATGGGAAAGTCAACCTCCACTCCCATCTGGCCTTAGCTTAGCCAGTGATGGAACCATTTATGGCAATCCAAACACACGGGTTCCACGCACAACATTCACTATTTATGCGAATAATTCTGGTGGTTCATTCGAAGTCGAACTGAACATGACCATTCACGACTTAGACACCGATTGGGAAATGATTACCAAAGAAGTAACTACCGTAGATTACGGTGGCTCTTGGCCTTCTCTGATTCTACCGTTTGGAGAATGGTCGTTTCCAATTCTCTCCGATTGGGACCAACGACCCATTGCCTCAGCAGCCCATGTAGGGCAAGGCAGAATCGTTGGCTATGGGCACGAATCGTTCGTAGCTCAATCAAATGGAGAAGAAATGCGATTGTCACTCAATGCCATGAAATGGGCGTGTGGTGATGGACGAGTCATCGGATTATGGAATGACTTCAATCACTTTGAAAATGAATTGATCAATGCAGGTTTTACCGTACTCACTTCAGTAGGGCCAGACCAATTAGCAGGCTTGGATTGCTATGTAGGAGAGTTTTGGAACGGCTGGTCAGATGCTCAGAACAGAGGTATTGAGGACTTTTTGACATCGGGGCATGGATTGGTATTAGGAGGGCATTCGTGGTACTGGTCGTATTCGAATACAGATGTTGCCCATAATTACCCTGGGAATAAAATTGCACCAACAACCGGACTGTTTGTCTCTTCAAATTCAGGCTCGGTTCAAGTGACCATTGGTAACACCCCACCTGAACGAATGCTCAGAACACTACCTGCAGTAACTGCTTTGGAAAACCATTTTACAGCAGGACCTCTGATTCCAACTTCAGATGCAACAACCGTCGAAAAAACGATTGCTCGAAGCACGGCTATGCTCACTTTGGACTTTCTCGACTTTTGGAGTCCGCTGCGAAGCATGGTGAACATGACGGGATGGACTGAAATTGCCACGGATAACAAATATGACTTGGATGCAGACCCAATTGCAGATGTTCTACTCGCTATCGAAGAAGGCCTCTATTTGAGACTTCCAGCAAACCAATTAACCGCCCATCCAAGTGCTGTTGATTTTCCTGGAGCCATTCCCATGAATGCGCCAAGAGTTACCGAAACCGTATCGGTGAATGGGAACTACATCGGTCTTCCAAGTGGATTTGGATACGCAGGTGCTCGCAGCCATGGCATGATGGGAACGGGATTATATGCAGCTCCAGGAGAAGTGGTTAACATCACCGTCCCTTCCTCTTTGGTCGACCAAAATATTCGAGTTCAAATTGGCGCACATTCAGATTCTCTTTGGAACAAAGATGAAGTTGATAGGCATCCAAAAATTCACAGAAAGTGGGTAATTGATTCGCCTACAATGCAGGTTGGCAATACCTTTGGCGGACTCATTTACATCACCTTCCCTCCAGATTCCACCTTTGGAATGATCAACGTTACCATCGAAAATGCTGTTCAAGCACCGCGCTATATTGCAGGTGTCACAACTGCACAAGAATGGAACATGACTCAAAGGTCACTTCCTGCACCATGGGCTGAACTCGAAGGCGAATTCTTCATCCTAACTGTCCCTTCTATAGATATCCGAAACCTTGGCACGGTGGTCGAATTGATGAATTGGTGGGATACTGCATTGCAAATGGAACATAATTTGAGTGGCTATATTCCATGGACTCGAGTTGAACGTGCGGTGTTTGATGTTCAAATCAGTGCCGGCTGGATGCATTCTGGCTACCCGTTCATGGCGCATACGGTCAGCGTACCTGATGTTGTCAACTTGAGCCACATGTCGACTCAAGGAGATTGGGGGATGTTCCATGAATTGGGCCATAACCACCAGTGGATGGCGGCGACGTTACCCGGAAACACGGAAACCACCTGTAATCTCTTTTCAGCATACATCATGACTGAATTGGTCGGAGTTGACCTTGGGAATGGGCATAGTGCCATGAATGATGCGAGCAGAGAAACACGAACGGAGGGCTACTTCAATGGTGGGTCCCAACTCTCACAGTGGAGCGTTTGGACTGCACTTGAAACCCACATGCAGATTCAAGAAAAGTTTGGCTGGCAGATTTACACCGATACGTTTAGACAATACTACAACACCTCCATGAGTCAACCGTCTAACGATGCTCAAGAATACAATTCATGGGCGGCACGCATATCCAACGAGACTGGAATGAACCTCGTACCGTTCTTCCAAGCCTGGGGCTTGCCGATCGATTCCGAGACCTTCGCTACCGTCGATCATCTTCCCGTGTGGAATACTGACCCCTTACGAGGTTGGGTCTACGATTATCCGAGTCTGCTGAAGGGATTCGCTACAAGTAACGCTACAACGTCTTCGACGACCGTTCATTGGCAAAACTATGACAACGGTACAGCAGTCAACCAGACGGTGTGTTGGGGACTGCTGGATGGTGGAACGGTCAAATCTGCATGGGCTTCATGTTCAAGTCAAGGTTTGGCGGATGTCGGAAATGAGCAAGTGAGTCTAACAGGACTTGTCTCAAGTTCAACCTATTCATGGCGGATCTTAGGTGAAGGGTCCAGTGGAGACCATTGGACCGATGTCCAAACGTTCACGACAAATTGACAGTCTCCACGGTGTGTCCTTACCGAAGCAATTCGTTTCAAAAGAAACGGTTCATCCTTGGAATGTTGGATAATACTGTTGCGTGTATTGAATTGCATTGGCTTGTGGATAGCCTTGTGCGATCAATCCATTGTAGTATTCTCGAGCTGGGTCTGGCTGTACTGGTGCAGGTTGAGCAACGGGTGCAACAACCGCAGGCGCTACTGCAACTGCAACGGGTTGTGCTGCAGGTTGAGTTGCAAAGTCAGGTATTGCCACTGCTGGAGTTGCTGCTGGTTGAGCACCCATGTTCGGCATGGCGGGCATTGCGCCACCCATTGGAGCAAACGTCCCGTCGGTCCATGTCTTTTCAGTATCCTCATTCTTCGATTTCTTCAGGAAGAACGTTCCAAGTCCAACAATCACTGCCAAAGCAATGATTCCACCGATTCCAAAGATCACCACAGTTGAAGAGGAGGCCCCATCGCTTGCAGACTTGTCTTTGAGCCAACGTAGAGGGTCTTCAGGATACGCATCTGCTCCGTCACTCACAGACCAATCACCAGCTGGATTCGAGTAGCCATCACCGTCTCCATCAAAGCAACCAATGCGGTCGATTGTTGAGTTCCCAGCACCGGAAATACATGCATCGGCACCATCAGCAAGGGTCCAGTTTCCATCAGGGTCGGAGAATCCATCACCATCTGTATCTGCACAACCAAACCGGTCGATGCTTGAAGTATCACGAATGGTCGGGCAATCATCGGGAGTAAGGCCGTTTGGATTCTCTCCAAAGCCATCACTGTCACTGTCTGCCCATTGCGTTGCCTCGTCAGGGAAAGCATCGCCACCCATGTCATATCCCCAAGTGAAATCAGCGTTTGAATAGCCATCGCCGTCTGAATCCATACAACCGAAACGGTCGATGGTTGAGTTACCGGCAACTGAAGGGCAAGCATCTGGCTGGTTACCCGAAGCATTGTCCCCGTAGCCATCCATATCTGCATCTTCCCATTGCGTAGCATCGCTTGAGAATGCATCCATCAGGTCGTACCAGCCATCGCCATCAGCATCTGGACAGCCAAGTGTATCATCTTGCCAGGAGTTTCCTGAACGGGTAGGGCATGCATCTTGCGTAGCTGCATCCATTACCATTTCACCTGGCCAAGAAGATTTCCGGTCAGTCCATGTAGAATTACCCCAATTGTCGCCAAAACCATCTTCATCAAAATCAGACCATTGAGTCGGATCGTTCGGGAAGTAATCCGCACCGTTTCCGACGTTCCAAGTTGTATCGGAATTTGAGTAGCCATCTTCATCAGCATCAAAGCAACCTAAACGGTCGAGAGTGGAAGTTCCAGGAACGGAAGGACAAGCATCGGGTGTAACGCCTTGGGTATTATCACCAAAACCGTCAGAGTCTGCATCGGCCCATTGAGTGACTTCATCTGGGAAGGCATCATCAGCATTCGACCAACCGTCTCCATCGTCATCAGGACAAGCATTTGAGCCATTAAGAGTCGAATTCCCTGCATCAAAGGGGCAATCATCAGTGGTGTCAGACCAACCATCGCCATCGGAATCGAGGCAACCGGTCGTTCCATCGGTCGAGGTCCCTGCCAGAGTTGGACAATCGTCACTCGCATCATCAAAGCCATCTGCATCGTCGTTGAGGTCTTCATCACTGTCTCGGCATCCATCGCCATCGATGTCATTGGTTGCTATATCAGAGATCCAAGTTGGTCGGGGAGGACTATAGGAAGTGTATGGGCAATTGTCGTTGATATCGAGGACTTGGTCATTATCATCATCGGAATCTTCGACATCATCTTTGCAACCGTCATTATCCCAGTCCGTCGAAGCGGATGGGTTGTCAATATCTTGCATACTGGTCCAATTAAATTCACTGTTTCGAGGGCAGAGGTCAGGGTAATTATCGGTAAGACCATCGTTGTCATCATCCGAATCACATGCATCACCTAAACCATCATTGTCGGTATCGGCTTGACTCGGATTCGAAACGTTTGGACAGTTATCATCGACATCGACAATGCTGTCGCTGTCAGAATCTTTCAGTGAAGAAGGGTCAAACACCCACACATATGTATCTCGACCACCGCTTGAAGTCAAAGTAGAGCCATCATGCGTCATCGAACCTGAATACGAACCTGCAATGGCGATGTAGTCACTCATGTTGACGCCCATGGCCCAAGCATAATCATATAGTGAGCCGCCAATGAGTTCAGTCCAATCAAGAGTACCTGTCGATGAGAGGCCAACGACAAAACCATCATGGTTCGAAGGAACCATCGTTGTGGCTCCTGCGGTATGTGATGCTGTGAGGTATCCACTGTAGGCGACAGCACCAGTAGAGGTGACTGCGAGACCTTGAGGCTCATCAGTTCCACTTGAACCTGAAACAAATGCCCAGCTGTTAGAAAATGAAACTGCACTTTTCGCAACAAACATATCATTTCCGCCATAGATTGCACTCGCAGTCCAACCGCCACTCGAGATGGTCCCTCCAAAGGTGCCTGCAAGGTAGGTATCACCTGCAGAATCGATGATGATGTCTGTTACAACAGTCTGCTGACCACTGGCACCAATTCCTTTGAGATTGAGTACACTACCCGTGGCATCTAATTCCACAATCACGGCATCAAGAGTACCGATCGCAAGATAACTCGAGGTCCCCCATTGAGCAAAACCATCTGAAAGGGTTGCTAATTTGATACCGCCAGTTGGAGATGCAACTGAATCAATAACACGATTCGTACCAATACCCCCACCACTGACGGCCCAATCAAGAACGCCAGTATTACCTGAGTATTTCGCTACAAAAATTTGAGTATTTGAGACATTCAAAGCCAAACCACCGAAATCTGTTTCACCTTGGAACTCACCGGTGACAAAAACATCACCAACCATGTCAATTTCTACATTGTTGACTCTACTGTATTCGCCAGAACCATTGACCAAAGTGATGAAGCTGTTGGCCCAAAGCCAATTACCCATTGGATCCGATTTTGCAAAGAATCCTTCATAATGAAATCCAGAGTTCGTATTTGAAAGAATTACTGGGGGATTACCGACACCAGTTGGAAAAGAAATTTCACCATAGAAATATCCGGTGATCAAGATTTCTCCCCCGATATCGACCTTGACATCTGTAAGATAGGAAAGACCGCCAGCACCAAAACTGTGGTCGGCACCAAAGAGGGATTGCCAAGTACCAGTACTGTCAATTGTAGCTAAGAAGAATTCGCCTGCGTTGTACGGCGAAGTGCGTTGGAGCGTGTTGGTACCAAAAGTCAAAGTTGTATTATATTCAGAGCCAAGGACCCAACCACCGCTCCCATCAGGTTCGATATGTGAGGGATCAATACTTTGGGTAGAGGAACCTCCAGAAGCAATGAAGGAATTGGAAGAACCACGTGCTGATGTAAACTCGATGAGCTCGCTGGCGTCGTCAAGTACCTCATTCGATTCACTCGATTGTTCAAGAACAAAGACGGATGAAAGCATCAAGAATGAAATCAAGACTGCCGAGACGGATGCAAGTAAAGGGCGCATAGCAGAACCACGACGCCTACAGACATCAAACCTTTGCATTCATCGTGCCAAGAAGTCATGGCAAAGTGAACAAAAGAGTTCACTCAAGATTCGTTTCGAGTTGAAGCAAATCACTATCGCCAGCATCAATGATACTGATGGTAGAAACTGAAAATGGCTTGCTGCATGCGATTCCGAGTTCACGGTTGACGAGGGTTGTACGGAACTTTGTCACTTCAGGGTGATTTGCGTGCAGTTCATCAATAAATTCAGATGGGCAGTTAGCAGCGAAAACGATTAGTTTTGCTTCACCACGAGCACACGCATCGAGTGCTTGGCGTTGTCCAAATCGTAGGTTTCCAGTTGATATTGCATTCTTTAATTGTCGGTTCAGATCCATATTTTATTCCTCCATACTCCACATCGTTTCTCATGGGTAGAAAATCATTCTTTGTCAGGGATGTAAAAGAGTTCAACACTGCCGGTTCCAAGTGAAATTGGTTGACCAACGATAATGTTCTCAGCAACACCGGTGAGGTAATCCTTTTCTCCGATAACACCGGCTTTGAGCAAGTGGTTAACGGTAACTTCGAAAGCAGCACGAGCCAAGATACTGTGCTTGGTTCCTGATACACCGTGTCGTCCAATAGCACGAACTTCACCTTCAGAAGTCATCACGTCAGCAACCAACAGCAAGTGTCGGACATCAACTTCCAAGCGGGCTCCGTCAAGAGTTGCTTGTAGTTCGTCAACAATCGCTTGTCGAGCAGCTTCAATTCCAAGGAAATCAAAGATTTCAATGATGTTGTTCGTGTAGGTTCGATTTCGGTCAATGGTTTCGATTTCGCTGACACGGGTCAAGTTAGAACCGATGGTTGAAAGGTAGTATTCACCAGTTTTGTCATCCAATTGCACGTTCGCACGGGTGATGTTTGGAATACCTTTGAGGCGCATGTCACGAATCTTTTCTTCCAATTGAAGCAGCATGGTATACGAAGGTGGGTTTTCAGCGATTTCAGCCAAATCTTCTTCGGTGTGAACACCAGGTATGAGGGTCAAGGTCGAAGGGTTCTTTTCCTTGTCTGCTTGAACCAAAAGACGTGTAGCACGTTCCAGTTTGTCCTTGACTTCAGCACCAGTCATGTTCTTCTGCTTGAGATTGGCCTTGTTCAGTTTCAAGACGAGACGTCGCTGTGCAACGTCGGTCTCTAAAGAAGCGATGTTAACAGTGTGAGTTTCCTCAATTGCAGCTGCAAGTTTACGAGCTTCATCAGCAGACTTCATCTTTTCACCAGACAAGTAAATGGTCATCGTAGGAGTGTTTGGTACCTTTCGTGCATCGACAATCTCGATGATACGAGGAAGACCTTGAGTGACGTTGACTGTTGCAACACCAGCATAGTGGAAAGTACGCATAGTCATCTGCGTTCCAGGTTCACCAATGGATTGAGCAGTAATAATTCCTGCTGCTTCGTATGGATCGATACTGGCTCGGTTAAGAGCAACGACTGATTCATCAATCACTTTCTTTGCTTGAGGCTTGGTCAATTTGTTCTTGCCACGTGCATGAATAGCGACTGTGAGGTCATGGAAAATTCGATTGGTAAATCGAGAAGAACCATTCGCATCAACAGCAGCGACGAGGGACTTGAAAACTGGGTCATCAGCCAGCTCATCTTCATATTGTAAGATTTTGGATGAACTGTCGTAGTCAGTCATGGCGACTGATGTCTTTGCACGAGCAATTGCTCGTCCTGTTCGGCGAAGTCGGACTGAAGTTGTTGGTCCAGTGTTTTCGCTGTTCGCATCTCCACCTTTCTTACTTGCAGTATCGATGGTAGATTTGATATTTGCAGCAGTTTCGGAATCGGTCTCACAAATTTGTGCGATTTCTCCAGCAGCGAGGATTTTTACATCATCCCACTTTTTGTCATCAGCAAGAGCATGCGCATGATTTTCTGCGATACCCAGATCCATAAGCTTCTTCTTTGTTGCACTCTTTACGACCATCAAGCCTCACCTCCTTCAGGAGTATCGGGTTCATCATGTTCCCATCCGCCAAAGTCTTCTTCATTTTCAACACGTTCTTTTGACTCTCTTACGTCAATAGTAGCGCCTTCAGTTCCGAGGGCCTCATCGACGATAACATCGATGTTGAACGGAGAACCGTGCACACCACGTGAAGGGTCAATTCCGTCTTCACCGTAACTGAATTGAATGATACGGTTTGCAGTGTTTCGAACAGACAACATCGAGTCGTTATAGACCTTCAAATCGTCCATTGCGTTAATCAATCGTCGTTGCATGTAACCCGACTTTGCAGTACGAACCGCTGTATCGACCAGAGATTCTCGACCAGAGATGGAGAGCATAAAGAACTCCGTCGGTTCAAGACCACGCTTGAATGAACTTGCAATGAAACCACGGTCTGCAGCTGCACGACCGCCACGGCGGAAGTGAGGAAGAACACGTTCGTTGTATCCACGTTCAAGTCGCTTTCCACGAACCTTTGCTTGTCCAATCGAACCAGCCATCATGTTCAGGTTATCCATTGAACCTCGAGCACCGGAAATAGCCATGTTAACTGCAGCGTTAGTAGAACCAGACTGAGCCAGTTCATTCTTTGCTACGTCACCAGCTTGCTGCTTTCCTTCATCAAGAATAACCATGATGTCTTCTTCGAGGGTTTCACGAGGTGTTCGACCGGGTCGAACTTCGTATCCTTTGCCTTCCTTTCCGAACTTGTCAAGAGCACCTTGGACAAGAACACCAGCTTCTGTGTTTGCATCACGAATGGATTGCAATGCTTCAGTACTGAGATCTTCATCGTCAATACCGGTGGTAAATCCAAGAGATGTGCACGCAGCAATAGTCAGGCGTGTGAAGTCGTCGAGGAACTTTGCACCGAGTTCAGGACCGTTGGTCTGAACGATAGCATCGAGAAGACGTCCATCTTCTGCACCGATGGCTCGCTTGTCAAGTGTACCTTCGACTCGACCGTTCTTGACAACGACATCGTCATTGGAACGGCTTCGGAAACGCAGGTGTATGTTATCTGGGATAATCAAAGAGATGATGTCTTGACCACGGAAGCATTCTTTTCCGTTTTCGTCGAGGACAATTTCAGGTACATCTCCAACCCATCCGATGTTTCCAAGCATTTCCAGCCCGTGACGTCGGTTGATGAGGGTTCCAGGACGAGAGAGCAAGTAGGCTCCCGAAATGTGGTCGTGGATTCCGCCAATAACTGCACCACCGTAACGAGGGGTGAGGATGTGTTCTTGAACACGCATCAAAATCTTTGCTTCGGCACGTGCTTCTTCAGATTGAATAACGTGCAAGTTCATTTCGTCACCGTCGAAGTCAGCGTTGTATGGTGTACAAACTGCGAGGTTGAAACGGAAGGTATGTCCTTCCATAACTCGGACTTCGTGAACCATCATTGACATTCGGTGAAGAGATGGCTGTCGGTTAAAGATAGCAACGTCGCCATCAATCAAGTGGCGTTCAACAAGGAGACCTGGCTTTGGATTGCCGTTTCGGTCAATGGTTGAAAGTCGGTCTTCGACACGTGTGCGGTCTCCCCATTCATCAGAAGGACTTCCACAGTGTGGGCAACTGACGCTCAAATGTTCAGGATGAGGGTCTTGGTCGACTTTGTCAGCTTGTGACAATTCATGCATCCAACGGTAGTGGAGTTTTGCTCGTGGGTCGTCTTCAGGAAGTTTCTCTGAAGTTTCGCGGTCTTCTCCACGGAGGTTTGCAAGAGTTGCTTCGTCGTCAACGACGTAGGTGGTTTCTTGGCTACCATCAACTGGGTTGACAAAGATTTCCGGCTTAATGACAAGACCTGGCAAAAAGTTTGGCGCAGGCAAGCATTGGTGCATATCAGGTCGGAGTGTGGTATCTTCGTTACACTCAGGGTTGTGACAGCGGAATCCGGCATTGATCAAACGGCTGCGTTCGTTAATTCGAACACGACGGTTGTCACCACGAATAATGTAATTGACACCAGGGTGAACATCAGGACCACGGAGAATCATCTGACGCATTTGCTCACGGTTACGGGAAGTAACACGGATAGGTACTGTGAGTTCCTTTGCAATCTTCTTCGGGACACCGACTTCATTGACACCCAAGTAAGGGTCAGGTGAAACCACTGAACGAGCACAAAAGTTGACACGCTTTCCGGAGAGGTTACTACGGAAACGTCCTTCCTTACCCTTGAGTCGTTGGGTCAAAGTTTTGAGCGTACGACCGGATCGATGTCGGGCAGGTGGGATTCCAGAGGTTTGGTTATCGAAGTAGGTTGTAATGTGGTATTGCAATAATTCCCAAAGGTCTTCCACAATCAATTGAGGAGCACCTGTGTCTCTGTTTTCACGTAGACGTTGGTTGATTCGGAGAACGTCGACCAGTTTGTGGGTCAAATCGTCTTCTGAACGGTCCCCACTGTCAAGAGTGATGGAAGGTCGAACCGTAATTGGAGGCACAGGGAGAACCTTGAGCACAACCCATTCTGGTCGGTTTGTCTTATCCATACCTATGAAAATCAAGTGTTCTGAAGGAATAGCGCTGAGCCATTCGCGAACATCTCGAGGGTTGAGCTTACGTTCAACTTCTGCTTTACCCGCACCTTGCGACTCAAGCTTTTCCTTGAAGGTGGTTGGCTTGTCGAGCATAATCTTGCCCTGCATTTCTTGGCAGTGCATACATTGTCCACGGCGAGTTCCAGTCGTAACCTTTTCAACTTCCTTGATAATCTTAGAAAATTCAGTAGAACCGACACCGTGCTTGGTCTGGATATCACGGATACGAGCACGGTAGTAGTCTTGCTCGCTCAATTCCGGGTTGGAAGGGTGAGTGTTTTTCGTATCGTGCAACAAAATGTGGCTGCACTTGGAACAGGTTGCCTTCAAAGCGGTCTTGATAAGCATGACGAAACCAATGTGAATCACTGGAAGTTCGAGAGCAATATGGCCGAAGTGACCAGGAGACTCGTCGTACTTACAGTTGTCAGTTGGACAAACTAATCCAGGTTCGATAACACCCATGTGCGGGTCCATCAAACCTTGACGGTATGCGTGTCCATCATCCTTGTAGGTGTCTGCAGTCTTCACTTCAACAGCAGACATTTGTCGGATTTCTTTTGGTTCCATCAGGCCAAAGCGGATCTGAGCGATACGCTTTGGAATCATTGTATTTTTTTGGCTCATCTTCGGTCCTCCAGTTCAAGACGCATGGCCACACCTAAACTCTTCATTTCGTCTAAGAGCAGCTTGAATGCATAAGAGGTTTGTACTTTGTAAACTTCAGCGCCATCACCATGGATTGGGCTGACGTAGGTGCGTCGTTTCGGATCGTACCAAGCAATGTGACCAGATTGAGCACAGACATACATGTCGATACCATCGGACTCATCGAGCAAGCGGTCTTTGATGACCATGGAGGCTCCGTGGGCAATCAAACAGTCACGTTCCATCTCACCGAATCGGAGACCACCTTGGCGGGCTCGACCTTCGGTAGGTTGACGGGTTAGAATTTGGACACGGCCTCGAGAACGAGCGTGAATCTTGGAAGATACCAAGTGGTGCAATCGTTGGTAGTAGATGCAACCAATGAAGATGTCTGCTGGATACACTTCTCCAGTTTCACCGTTAATCATTGTTTCACGACCTGTGTGGGCAAGTCCATTACGAACAAGTCCATCACGAAGGCTACTTTCCTTTTCACCACGGAATGCAGTCGCATCAATACGACGTCCTTCCATAGCTCCGACCTTTCCACCAATCATTTCGAGAACGTGGGCAACAGTCATTCGAGAAGGAATTGCGTGCGGGTTAATGACCAAATCAGGTACGATACCATCGGATGTGAATGGCATATCTTCTGGTTCAACAAGGCGTCCAATGACACCCTTCTGACCGTGTCGTGAAGCGAACTTGTCCCCAACTTCAGGAATCTTGTGACTTCGAACCATTACACGGACCAAGCGACCGGAGTCAAGTGATTCGGTAACATAGACATTGTCGACATAGCCTTTTTCGCCGTGGCGAACAAGCATTGAAGATTCTCGGCGTTCCTGAGCAAGGAGGAAAGCGCCACCTGCAGATTCTTCGAGGAAACGAGGAGGACTTGTTTTACCAACAAGTACATCTCCGCCTTCAAGGTACATCTCAGGCAATGGTAGACCATCGGCTTCCAAGTGTCGGTAAGCCTCTTCTGGCTTGAGACCCTTGACTTCTTGTAGAGAACTGCCTGGCTTTTCGATTTCTTCGACTTGACCACCAGGGAACCGACGGCGTTCTGCGTTGTAGGTTCTGTTAAAGGTAGAACGACCAAGAGCACGGTCGATTGATCCTTTGTTGATGATGACAGCGTCTTGCATATTGTATCCGTGAAGAGACATAATCGCAACGATGAAGTTTTGACCACCAGGTCGTTCATCGAAGTGAGTTGATTCCATAGCGGCTGTTCGAGTAATCGAAGTTTGTGTGTAGTGCAAAATGTGAGCACGTGTATCGGGACGCATTCGATAGTTCGAACTTGGGAGACCCAATGATTGCTTAACCATTGCAGTACCACCAGTAACACGAGGAGTTGAGTTGTGTTCTGGATATGGAATCAAAGAAGCACAAACACCCAACACGAGTTGAGGGTCGATTTCACAGTGTGTATATTCTTCATCATACAACAATGGAACTGAAACTTCTGCTGATTCCCAAGCACCGTTTGGCATACGAACCTTAGCACGTAGTTGTGCTTCAGTTGCGCCAGGTTCTCCAAGGTTGACCCATTCAACGTTTTCGTTGGTAAGTGGGCGTCCTTTGAATGGTCCGGATGGAATGGTTTCAGGGAGAACGAATGGTCGAGCAGCGATGAGAAGATCTTCTTCTTCTTCAGCATCTACCCATTCAACGACACCGTCGTTAACCAAGTTCTTGAACGTCATTTCACCATCACGGAGTGCTTGGAGGTGTTGACCAGTTAAGCGTGGAGCACCGTCGTAAAGAACTACCAAAGGCCGCAAGATACGTCCCTTGTCAGTGTTGATGAAGATGTCCTTGTTTTCCTTGTCGTGACGAATAGAGACTTCGGCAGGGATTGTTCCACGTCGACGAGCGGATTTGAAATGGCGGACCAAGTTCGTTCCTTTCTTGTGGATACCGTAGATGTCTCCGTTAACGTGAATTCGGTCGCCGGAACTCCAGTCTTCAAGTTCACTGTTCACATCAAGTTCATCGAGTTGTTCTCGAACTTCGATTTCACTGATGTGTTCCGAGATGTCAATCATTTGAGCTGCGTTCTTTACAAGACCACAGTTCTGACCTTCAGGTGTTTCGTTTGGACACAAGCGGCCCCATTGAGTAGGGTGCAGGTCACGTGCTTCGAAGTGAGGTTGGCTTCGAACCAAAGGTGAGGTGACACGACGCATGTGTGAGAGGGATGCGAGGTAGGTTGTTCGGTCAAGCAATTGGCTGACACCAGAACGTCCACCAACCCAGTTACCTGTAGCCAATGCGTGCATGATCTTGGAAGTCAAAACGTCAGGTCGGAGACAAGAAGTGATTTTCAATTCTCGCTTACGGTTGTGGTGACGTTCAAGTTGGTACTTAAGGTCACGAGCAAGTTGACCTGAGGAAACACGGAACAAATCTTCGATAAGGTCACCAGCAAGACGAACACGCTTGTTCGCATAGTGGTCCTTGTCGTTTGGTTCACGGTTCGTCAAAGCCATTTCAAGAACTTGTCGAACGATACGGCCAAGGAAAATTGCCTTCTTCTTACGGTCGGTCGGTTGGTCGCCCAAGTGAGGAAGGAGTTCACGGTCAAGTAATTGATTGACACGTTGTTCTCGGTATTCTTTCTGTTGACCTGCTGCGAATTTCTTTTGCAACCATTCGTGTGCTTCAACCATCGATTGAACAGCATACTCTTCGTTGTCATTGACTTCGTTGAGGTTTGCAACGATGTACTTGAACGTCTCTGTAGGTCCTGCAACAGTCTGGAATACTTCTTGGTCGTTTTCGATACCAAGAGCTCGCATTAACAAGACAACAGGAATTGCAGTTGTTCCAGCGGTGCTGATTTTGACCATGAGCATACCGTCACGGCGCTTTTCAACATTCAACGGTTTGCGCATTCCGTCTTTTTGTGAGAAAATCTTTGCAACTTCAGTTCGCTTTGCGTAGCGCTTGTTGATTTCAACAGTAACACGGTTAGGTGCAAGGTCTTCCATAGAGATCAAGACACGTTCTGTTCCGTTGATGATGAAGTAGCCTCCAGGGTCAAGAGGGTCTTCGCCACGCTTTCGCAGCAAGTCGTCCCACAATGCGGAATCTTCAGTTGAGGTAGTTGGATACAATTGACGTTCTCCAGCAATGTGCTTTGCGTGAAGGTTACAGCGAGTCGAACGGACCATAATTGGCATGCTACCAACTTGAACGCCAGTTTCGACTGGAGAAGGTACGCCATTACGAGAAATTTGGAAATCGATGGTAACTGGTGACATGTAGGTCAACTTTCGTAGTCGGCATTCCATAGGAGTCGATGGGTGCTCTGCACCGTTCGCTTCACGAATGGTTGGTTCGCCGAGTTTAATGTTCTTCAAACGAATGGTGATGTCGTGATCGACGACGTCGAGTTTGATGTAACCGCCTTCATCATCATGGATTTCTTCATCGGTTCCAACACGGATGTTGCGAATGATTTCCTCCATACGAGAGATGGTGTTGTCTCCTGACGGGATACAGTCGTCATAGGAAGCGAGTTGGTGGTTGACGAGGCTACGTTCTTTGAAAAATGATTGAATAATTTCTTGCATATTAATACCTCCTTAGTTACCCTCTACAATAAGTCGATAGGCAACGGTCTTTCCCGCAGATGGTGACTGACGGATTACTTTCACGACACGGTCGGCAATCCAACCGGCTGCGAGTGGTTTGTGTTCCGGGTCAGCTGCGAGACGTGCGTTATCTGCATTCTCAGCCATTTCCTTAATGACCTGAACTACAGGGTCTGTGATGAGAATTTTAGGCAACCATTCCTTTGCAATTCGTGGTTCACCGGTTTCATCGTCAGGTTGAATCATTTCCCAAGGAGCGAGTTCTTCGCTTTCGATAGCGAATTGGTCTTCTACGGAGATGTTTGCTTCACCGACTAATTCATGGTGTGGAACCAAATGGTGGTTCAATGCATTGAAACGCATGGTGATTTCAGGGCGATCGAAATCATCGATAGCCTTTGCACGAATTGTGATTTTCTTACTCTTCGACTTTGAACGTCGACGAGAACCTTGCTCGGCAATAACCGACATGGTGCTAATGAATTGTTCTGAATCTTTGGAAACGCCGAGCGTTGAGGCGACTTCATCGGAAGACATGGCCTTAATGTCAGTCATGTTTCGGTCTGTTGCTAATTTATGTGCGAACTCTTCTGAAACACCGAGTTCCATGAGTCGTTTCTTTGTTGCGCTTTTTACTACCATGCTCAGACCCCGATCGACCCTACCACTTTGAGCCTGCAGACCAGTCAGGCGGGCCTGACGGGGTTCGAACCCGCGACCATCGGATTAAAAGTCCGACGCTCTACCTGACTGAGCTACAGGCCCAAAATAGCAACTTGGGCTTTTTGGCCGACTTTGATACTGCTCTTATACCTTACGCAAGCACCCTGTGGCTTCGTATCATAGAGGAGTTGATGTATTCACCCACATCCCGAATGCATTGAACACCGATTTGAGGCTCGGGTTGCACGATTCGCTCCGATTGGATAGTCATAAAGACTCCCAAAGGTTGGCCCCAACTGAACCAAATGCCTGACGATGAATACTTCGGGTCGGATGACACCGAGCAAGAAATTGAACGATTGGGTCGTGTCGCAAAACAACTGATTTGGACCACTCCCCAAAACCGTAAAATCCACCTGACTGTACCCCCGACAGTATACCCCCCACGAGAGGATACAGATCTTCTTTCACAAGTCGTCCACCAATACCCGGATCCGAATGGAAAGCGATTCCTGGAAATTGGTTGTGGCTCTGGCGCTGTTTCTCTTTTTGCCGCCCAACTTGGATTCTGCGTCACAGCGTGTGACATCAACCCCTTTGCCGTTGCGAGCAGTAGGAATTCCGCTCAAGAGAACGGCATAGAAATCGATGTACGGGAAGGTGGACCCGGCCCACAATCCGATGGTGGAACTGAACAATGGGCAGGAGAGACGCCTCACGACATCATCGTGTGGAACCTTCCTTATTTGATGCCTGAAAGGAACACGCAGCATCTCGGACCCTTCGAAGAAGCGGCATTGCTCGACACCGATGACAAAGGACTCGTCAACCGCCTCTTACATCACCTCAAAACTTCGAATATTCTCGCAACTGATGGAGTCGTGTACCTCCTTGTATCGCAGAACGAGAGAGGAAAGGCTGCACGAACACTCTGCCTCCGAAATGGATTTGCAGTTCGAACAATCACCACACATACATTTGATGATGACGAATGTTTGGAAGTTCTCGGAGTGTGGAGGCCTTTTCAATTTCATTCAAAATCATTGGAAAAGGAAATCAATTCAACCAACACCTCGCTGTTAAACTCGGATGATAAAGAGGGCAGTTTTTTACAAGCAGGCCGTCAAACAGCAGGCCATGGACGCCGAGGACGCGCATGGTCACATGAAGACATTGCCTTTGCAGGTTCATGGGTCATCCATGAACGCTCAACATCTCCAAACCCAGGCCTACTTCAACTTCAAGGCGGCTTAGCTTTGTATGAAACAATCGCGGCACTCACACAGACCACTAACACTCAAATTATGAAATGGCCAAATGATGTTCTTCTTGTGATTGATGGAGAGTTACGGAAAGTGGGCGGCATCTTAGTTGAAGGAATAAGTCAAGGTAAATACACACGGATCATTCTCGGCATTGGATGCAACATCTCCGCACAAAAAGTGGAAAAAAAGGGATACTCAATCGCAACACTTCAAGAACTCAATACCGAAATAACACTCACTGCTTTCGAATCGGTAATCCAAGCAGCGGTTGCTTCATGGTTTGAGCAGAAAGAGGGGATGAATGAATTGAAACAAAAGTCGATAATTGCCAAGTATACATCTCTTTTTTCCAAAGGATTACAAGCCCTCGGAGCACCAATCTATAGAGCACAAAGTATGACCTTTGTTGAGACGGAAAGTAAAGGCAGAATCATACTCCAAGATCGCATGGGAAACATACATCTCGTCCAAGATGGTGAAGATATTACATGGACAAACTACGCCACAAATTAGTCGTTTGATTCAAGAACTGCATCAATAGACTCACCCATGCGTTCATCCTTTCTCTTGTAAAAACCGAAAACGACACACACTATACCAAGCGGATAGATAATGAAATCGATGAGTAACTTACGGTCGACATCGACAACGAATTCCCCCGAACCTTCAGAAAATTCAACAGTATAGGAATAGAACCCTTTTCCGTCTGCTTCGAAATCGATTGAATTTGAATCACCGCTGGCGAGTAAAAATGATTCAGCTAAAACAATGTCTCCTTCTTCGTTGACAATTTCAACAGCCACTGTAGACTCATTTTCGGCCGTAATGACGAGTTCAATAGTATCACCATTCAACAGTGAGGCACCGTTCGAATAGGGTTCTGCATCTGCATCGAGAGAGTGTGGTGAAACTAAACCGTGGATGAACAATCCACCCACCAGAAAAGTCACGCCTAGAAGAATGAATACATCACTCATTTTCATTGCAGGTGCTGCTCCGCCTCCAGACATAGTCTAACGAGTAAGCGAAATCACATGAAGGTGATGGTGTCAACGATTACGATTTGGCCGAGGCAGGTATAAACGTTCACGAACCAAACGTATCTTACCACTACTGGTAAGGCTACGGACGGCGTAGTCTGAAAGGGAATTCTCTGATTCAATCAAAAGTCGAACGGCCTGATACGCTGGGTGCGGGATTTCAAGGATTCCAAACCCTCGCGCTTCCATCCCGCCCAATGCGGAAACCGTAGCCATGGCAACTTCCGAGTCTGCTGGATAGAATTCCATCAAACGGAAGGTTGTAGATTGTTCAATGGATTGAAACAAACTGGAAAGATGTCCACCGAGTGATGAACGAGACTCAAATTGAGAAGTACATTCAATACCGACCCATCTACGTTTTCCGCGCAGTGCCTTTGTCAAGCGCTTAGCCATCGTAGTGAGGACAGACTCCTCCTTCAAGACCTTTGACCGTAAAAACCGTGCATAAACTGAAAATAGAGACACGCGAGGATAGACCATGGAGGCAGAGGTTGAGTTCGATAAAGATTCAACCAGCGATGGCGACATGCTGTTGCAATTAGCCGGAAATGAAACATCATTGCTCGGTTTACTTCAAACCTTACTTTCTCCAAGGACACTCCCCCACTTGGCATTAATCGTTGGACTATCGACGCTCCTCTATTGGATTGCCAACAACGATAATTCTGGTGAGATCGCAGCACTTGGATTCATATCTCTCTCGTGCGGGTACGGTCTAACTGCAATGTTCTCAAACAATGAACGTATCCAATCATGGATTCGACTCAAAGACCAATCTGAACATGAGGTAAAGTTGAGCCTGTTTGTTCGATTATTTTCGAGTTTCAAAATTTGCATATTCCCTTTGGTTGTATCAGGAGTACTGGGTTTATTCACCATACTGTTGTTTGCACAGGAATCCATCGTTGATTTACCGACCATATTCCCGCTTGGCCTCGGCTCACTGTTCGTACTTTGGGCCATTGCACAAGGACGGTCGTTTGGTTCATGGACTTCCTCACTTGCAGCGAAACGCTTACCCGAATCGGAAAGCACTACTGGAAATATAAAAATAATGACAACCACCCAAATCAGTGCACTGTTAATCATTTCCGTACTCGGGATTAGTGGATTCGAGTTTCTTTATGAAAAGAAGTGGGATGTCGCAGACGCGATAATCTCCAATATCGGTTTCTTCGCTTTGGCAATTTCAGCATATGGATTAACCGTGGCTTTGACTTGGAAATACCGGCAAATAGCACTCCGAGACAAGGCATTGAAGCAATTTGCTTCTCGTTGGACAATGTTCGCCCATGTGTTTGCCACCTGGCACCTCCTCACCGTTTGGAGGCAAATGGTGATGTCACCGGGAACAATTGAAGTCTTCATTGAAGAAGTGTTGTTGATGATGTTTACCGTCTTCATGGCAATTTGGACCATTACTTCACAATCAGTCGGGGCAAAGTTCAGATTTATTTCCACAGATAACGCACTCCCATGGGGACTTTCCTTTGGCTACGCATATGCAGGAAGTGTTGCCATGTTAGCCACTGCATTCAATGACATTACCTATGTGATGGTGACCGGGCACATCATTGCGTTTCTGACCATCACTTGGATGCAGAGAAGCGTTCTCGCACGCATTATCGACCAACATGATTTCGAAGTCGAAGTGTCTCGAGTTACAGAACAATCAAGAGATACACCGGAACGACCAGCCCGTAACAACGCACCCGTGGAAGAAACAAAATCATCAGAAAACCCCGTTACTTCATCCGATGAAATAGAAGTGCAGTGGGATGGTGCAGTTGGGCCTACGATCAGTGATGATGTCGAATGGGGTGACGTCATCGAATTAAACGACTAGGAACTCGGTTGAATGCCTGAAAGAAGTGTAACAACCCGGATTGTGTCTTCAAGGTCTTCACTTACTCGAGCACCCAAAATAACTTGGGCATTTGGGTCCAAAGCTTGCGTGAACATATTGGCGACTTCCTCGAGTTGACCGATAGTCATCCCGATTCCACCCTCGACTTGAATCAAACAGCCTTGGGCACCTCCAACATCAAGTTCAGCTAATGGAGCCATCATAGCAGATTCGAGAATTCCTTCCGGGTCATCGGGTTTACCGATACCAACTAACATGGTCGCTTCGCCTTTCTTTTCGACAATCGCCCTCAAATCCATGAGGTCCAAATTAATGAGACCCATGCGCATTAAAGTCCGCACTAATCCTTCAACCAAATCTTCAACCCATTCAGCACCCATTTGCCAAGCAGTGCCCTGTTCGCGTGCTTGCCTTGCAAGGCGTTCCAGCGAAAGCCGAACCGTAACATGAGCATTTTTCTCGAGTCTGTGAAGGCCTTCTTCAGCAATCGTTGCACGGGTTTCTTGAACATCAAAAGGCAAAGCTGCTACGGCTACAACGATTGCACCCGATTGGCGTGCTTGCCGGGCAAATTCATGAGCAGCACCCGTTCCTGTACCGCCACCAAGGCCAACGAGTAAGAGAACTAATTCGACGGGCTCGAGCACAGTTCGAGCAAGAGCGGAATACCCACGCATCCGTTGTTCTGCCAAAGGTGGCAATGCTGCACAACCCAACGGGTCTAGGGCGTGACCTAAACGTAGTAGGTGTGCTGATTCGCTGTTTTCAAAACTCGAGTCGTCTGCATCCACTAAACACATGTCAGCAAAGCCTTCACAACGTGCATGCGCACCTTTTGCCCATGAGCAACCCAATCCACCAATACCTGCGATGAGGATATGAGACGCTTCCATGGTGGGCCTTTGAACCGAACATCAATGAACTTTGGCTGTGTTTAAACTCATCAAACATAACGTAAATATCGCCGCCGAGCATCTCTCGCCCATGCATTATCAGGTTCAAGGGTAAGCACTTTGTCATAATATTCAATCGCCGTTTCAAATTCGGAAAGGTGACGGCCATACAAATGACCGAGATTCGAAAGTACAGGGATACAATTGGCATCGATCTCAATCATCGAGAGAAGTAACCGTTCTGCAGCCCCAAGATCATTGCGTAACATCATCTCTTCTGCCTGGTCAAGTTGTTCAAGTTGCTCTGGAGTCAGTTCGTAAGTGTTCTCGAAGTGGTTCGCCATAGTTATTCTCCAATCAGTGCTCGGGGCAATCATTGAAGAAGTCTCCCTCTCAAAGTCTTGGTTTTAGGCGTGATTGAATGGAATCGGAGGAGAAATGCGAGCCACGAACGCACCTCTTTTGGTTTTTAAAAACGACATACTGCGTCGGTATTTTTGATGGCTTTGGCTGGGAATGTTTAAGGAGCACTTGCGAGTGGGTCGAATCACTTAGGTGAGGCTATGCGCGGGAGCACATTTTCTATACGTTCGGGAGTGGTACTCGCGCTTGCCATTTTACTTTTCGTTCCGGGTTTTGCTTCGTCACTCCACGGAGGCATTGGTGGCGCCCAGGACAACGCCGGCGAAACGATTGATGACGTCGCTAAAGAAGGCTGTCTTTGCCATAATGGCGCCGCTGACAATTCAGTTCAAATCATACTCGACGATGTCCCATACGGATGGATTGGTGGCGAAACATACACATTGACCCTCCAAATCATCGGTGGACCAGCCGCCACAGGAACATACACTGCAGGATTTTCAATGCGAACAACCGCCGGCATCCTTTCGGGCGATGGTTTGCAAAACTGGGAAGGCGATGTTACGACCCTCACACACACTGAATCAACGGCGAATGTGGCTGAACGGATGTGGGTATTCACATGGCAAGCACCAGAAACAGGCGCAGACACAGTCAACTTCTGGATTACAGGAAACTCAGTCAACGGCGACCAATTGAATAATGGTGGCGGTGAAGAAGACCGTTGGAACCAATTGCTGTTCCCCCTTCAAGAAGGAAGCGATTCAACCAGTGCACTTGGAACTCGGACCCTGTTTGCCGGCGATGGAAATGTCAGCCCACCTCAACCGGAATCTCATGGCGTCGACCTTGAGCACATGGGTGCTGAACTCCGAGCCCATTGGCTTGGATTGCTTGGGTTTGGAGCAGTTCTGATCGTCATTGCTTTTGCAGGACTCATGCTCCGATACAGTTTCTCAACATCATACACCGGACGTACAAATCAATTGCGATTGCGATACAAACTCATGCGACGAGGTGACCAGTGATGGACGATACAATCACCACGCTGTTACGCAAGGTCGCAAGTGGGAAAGTAAGTGTCGAGGATGCCCGTGTTGCCCTCGAAGATGCTTCTTTGACTGAAGACCAAATGCAATCCGCTATCGACCATGGTGTATTCAATCTCGCCGAATCAGGAACACTGGTCAGTGCATCGCTTGCACCATCAGGCGCTTCGAACCTGATTATGATCTTCTTTGTCTGGGGCCTTTTCTGGTCGTGCTACTGGGTATTCTCAATGATTTATGGACTTGCTCAAGGCTGGGACCAACAGCAACTCGCCTATCACCTCGCCATGATGTTGATCACACTCTGTTTGATGGGAATGGCTTACCTTAAGTTCGTATTACCGAATGCAATTATTGTCAAGCATGGAATGAATAAGTTCGTTCCAGAACATACAAAGGATTGGAAGGAGTACAAGTGGTGAAGATCTATGGCACGTGAATACGACCTCAAACCAGCTCCTTCATCCGGAGACAGCACGGGTGGAGATACGTCTTCCTCGGTGAACCGCCGTCAATTTTTGCGCTACGGGTTTAACACCGCAACAGGTGTCTTGGCTGCGTCTCTTGGCGTTCTTGGTTTCGCCGCTATTTTGCTTCCACCGGGTGGCACGAACGAAGGTGAACTCGGCGTCAAGTTCTGGGCAAAGGGTCGAGAAGACAGCGCTTGGTATGGTGCAAAGCACGAACAAATGATGATGCGGCAAGATTTCGTTGATGAAGCTGCAAAGTCAAACACTGAGACCTCTGGAGCTGCTGGAATTTGGAATGGAGTCCCTGTCGTAGTTACCTACGTCACCCATTCCCAATATGCAAACACTCCTTTGTCAAACGGTAAAGCCCGATTCCAATTCACCGAGGGAGTCGATGAGACAGGAAAAACCATCGGCCATTTTGAAGATTTGAGTGACGCTGACCCTCGCCTGCTACCATCCGATAACTTGGTGATGATCTTTGCCCGTTGCACCCACTTGTGCTGTATACCTGGTTGGCAATTAGTTTCGAACTCTTTTACTGAAGATTCATGGACGCCAGGTGGCGGAGACGATGGTGGCACCAAACTGTTCTGTATTTGCCACTCATCCCGATTCGACCCTACCGTACTCGAGATGAATACCAATAGAAACCGTGGCGATGGTTCGACGTTCAACTACGCAGGTATTCGGCGTGCTGGAGGACCTGCTCCTGTCGGACTACCAATTATTCCAATTGTTCTCAATGGAGATGCAATAGAAGGCATCGTTGACTATTTGGATTGGTACACATATTGTGACTGAGGTGATTATGTATGACAACAATGTTTTGGATTCTTTGGTTTTTCATCGCCTTCGTGGTCGTGTTAGTCGCATTGACTCTTCGTCAAGAGAGCAGTGATATGCCTCGTCGAGAAATTCTTCGAGCAGTTGAATCAACTGGTAAGATGGGCTTTGCAGAACGTTTGTTCTTGTGGGTATTCTCATGGCTCGATACCCGTTTCCGCCTCCAAGACTACTGGAACATGTCCAAAGGTGCCTATTACAACATGCATCGACAGATGCCATTGTCTCACGCTGAGAAGTATAAACTCAGAATTATTTGGTACTGGTATCCACTGTATTGTCTCGGAGGTATTTCCTTCCTTTCATTCATTATATTGGTCATCACAGGAACTGTCCTTGGAATTTACTACGTACCTGGCGGAGAAGGGGATCCTTCACCTGCCTACGCAAGTATGCAATTCATCATGACTGAACTTCCATTCGGCTATATTATTCGTGCAGTTCATCACTGGGCGACTCACTTCATGGTTGCCAGTGTATTTCTCCATATGTGTCGTGTTTACTTCACCGGTGCTTACCGCAACCCTCGTGAACTCAACTGGCTGATTGGAGTTGCACTAATGGCATTAACCATTGTCTTTGGATATTCGGGCTACCTCCTACCATGGGATTCATTGGCTTACGGTGCCGCTGTAATTGGAATTAACTTAGCCAATTCAAGCCCCTTGGTTGGTAAATATATTGCCACTTTACTGTTTAGTGGCTCTTCACTTACTTCACTAACTGTAACTCGGATGTATTTCATTCACGTCTTCATTCTCCCCGTGATTGTGACTACGCTGATCATTATTCACTTATTCATTGTCTGGGTACAGGGCATTGCAGAACCACATTGATATTCGGAGGATAATACATGGGACTAATCGAGAATTTCGGACGTGTGGCTTCTTCCTATATGGAAGAGAAAGAGCAATTGCAAGCTGTAGAGGGTAAGCGAACCCGTACTCGAACAGGTCATGGATTCTGGCCACACGAAGTTCTTCGTGATGCCATACTGCTTTCATTCATGACTGCAGTTCTTCTGTTCTATGCATGGTTGATTCCACCACCACTTCACGGTGCTGCTGACCCCTATGCACAAGCTGGTTTCGTGTTCCCTGATTGGTACGTATTGTTCTCATACGGGTATTTACGTTGGGGAGAATATCTCCCACAATTCACTGTTCCAACTGGATTCATTGGTGAAATTGTTGGCCAACCTGTCTTCCCATGGAACGCAGCATGGTGGGGAGCAGCACTCACTGGTATTCCAGTCAGTATCCTTGCTCTACCTCCGTTCCTTGGTGGACGTGAAAAGCGACCTGTTGAAGATCCTTGGTTTGCTACTGCTGGCGCAGTCTATCTGGCTCACATCTGGTTTATTTCCGTCTTTTCAATCAATATTTTCTTGGAGTTATATGCGAAAAACCGTTCGGACTTTTGTAAACTCGATAGCCACGGCGATTTGTTATGTGGTACAAGAGAACCTTGGGTTGCTGACGCGTTCAATACCATCCCCTGGGTTATGACGGGTGTTCTTGCTTGGATCTGTATCTATTTCTTGGCCCGTGGATTGATTGTCAAAGCATGGGGTGCTGGATTCAAGCCAAGTCATGCAAAGCAAATACTCATTGGAACACTCTTGATTTCGACTGCAGGAACCGTCGCTACATGGGACACTTACGATGATGGTTTTTGGGACCAAGGCGGATTGCTTACAATCAAGGGACTAACCCACGATTACTATCCTGAACTCGAAGCCATGCGCACTCAACCAACGGATGTTCAGGTCCATGCTACAAACGAATTCACAGATGACCGAGGCTGGAGTGAATCTGAAACGGTACCAACGACTGCTTGGATGGATTGGGTAATTTACCAACCTGCTCGCTATATCCTTACTGACTTTAATGATGCGAATGGACATCAAGATGCTGCAAACGGAATCAATGCTGCATCCGATGCAACGACCTTCAACGGTGGCGAAGGCTGGATTACAACTGGCTCTTTCACCGTCACTGAAGACATGGCATTATTCCCCGATGGGCACCATGAAAGTGTGGAAACACTCACAACAGACCTCATTTGTGAATACCGTTCTTCAGAGCGAAAAATCAATGACATCTCAACTGTATCGATGATCGCTACCACTTTATCCGTGGCCAATAGCAATGGAGACATTGTATCTTCATTCGATAATTGTCTCGGTGCTACGGTTGAATTACCCGTTGGAACCTATGACTACACCTACTCGGTTGCCGTCAGTGGTGCTCTTGCACTGAACAACAGTATTCAAACTGAAACTTCTTTCTCCATCGCTTCTTTCCAACCGCTCTTGGTTTGGAACGAAGATGCACCCGCATCTCTAGCAGGCATGACGGTCAATCTTTCAAATGCTGAAGAAATGGCAATTGGTGGGACGCAATTTTCCTCCGTTGAAAACCCAACGTACCATACCAATCCCAAAGCACTCGATGCCAAACTCACCTATGCAATGTTCATTCCTTGTTTGACTTTTGGTGCAATGGTCTTCATTCTTCTACGCTCAATGGGTCGTGGATATGAGTTTGAGATGAACAAGTGCTACGGCTGTGACTTGTGCGACGATGCTTGTCCTGTTCGTTTGTTTAATGGTGGAGACAAACTCAATATCATTTACAATTCGTGGAACAATGAGGACGATGGTGTACCCATGTATTCCTGTCTGACCTGTACCGCATGTACAAATGCGTGCCCTCAACTGGTTGATTACGACTCATACGTTGACATTCGGCGCTCCCTTATTGTCGGTGGACCACAAGCTGAAATTGCACACACTGTACTGCAGGCAGTTCTTGCAGCTGAAGCTGAAGAAACGGCAAATGATGATTTCATCACCGTCAAAGATTACCCATTGACTTCCAACATCGGATATTACCCTGGATGTGTTGATTACCTCGACCAAGAGATGGTGTTCTCACACGTCAATGAAGGTGACATGAACCTCGGTGATGCTACAACCTCTGCCTTCACCTTATTCGATGAGATGGAAATGGATGTATCGTACCTTGGACGGGACTTCTTGAAGTGCTGTGGACACGACCAAAAGTGGCAAGGGCTCGATGAAGTATTTGACAAACTCAAAGCCTACAATCAAAAGAAGATTGAACAATCTGGCATTGATACTCTTGTGTCTTCATGCGCTGAATGTTTCCGAACCTTTGCTCGTGATTACGAACTTGAAGGCGTCAAGGTCATGCATACGACTGAATTCTTGATTGAAAATGGATTCGATATGAACCTCAAGGCAGAGGAAGAAACAACCGTTACCTATCACGACCCATGTCGACTTGGACGTCAAATGGGAATCTATGAAGAACCAAGGCAACTTATTGCTGGTGTTGAAGGCGTAGAGATCGTCGAAATGGAACACAGCGGCGAAGATGCAATGTGCTGTGGAGTCTCGAGCATGATGTCATGTAACGAAAACGCTCGTTCACTCCGTGTCACTCGCATGGAAGAAATTCGTGCTACTGGTGCAGATACAATGCTGACCTCTTGTCCAAAGTGTGTCTCACACTTTGAATGTCTCAAGTTTGAAGGCGATGAGCGATACGAAGATATTGAGATTCTCGATGTTGTTTCTTTCCTTGCTCGCCAAGTTGAAGCGAAGAAGGCACGAGCTGTATCTGAATCAAGTACTGTACTCGAAGTCGAAGCTTGATTTGACGGAAAAAAGTTTATCATTGCAATTGACCACCTTGAGTCATGGATTACGACAGCATGACTGTTTTACAACTGAAAAACTTATGCAAGGATCGTGGGATACGAATCTCCGGTAACAAAGCAGAAGTTGTCATCCGATTGATGGAAGATGATGAATCCTCAGTCCCACAACAACAACTTCAAGTCCCTCAACAGTCATTTCCACAGCATGTCCAAGGTGGTTATGCGCCTGCACAAACAATCTATGTCAAGAAGGAAGATGAACTCGCATCTGGAATTGGGACATGTATCATAATTTATGCAATCTTTCGATTGTTTTGGGCTGTTATATTTTCAACAGGAGGAGGAGGGGCTGAGGCTTGGTTACTCTCTCCAGTAGCCTTCTTGTTAGGTGTCGGTTTTTTAATTGGAGGAGTTATTACCTATTCTGGTTATCGAAATGGAGTATATATCACACTTGCTATCCTCGCAGTCTCGGGCCTATTTAGTGTAGCATTTCACGGAGACGAACCAAACCCTGTATCCATCGCATGGGGTGAGGAAATGATCATGACTTCACTCATGTGCTCATTTACTTGTATGATTATTGTAGCTTTGCCGTTAATGCTTTCGAAACTCAAAGGGGGATGGCCAATACCAATTGAAAATCTCTTGTACAGAAACCAGTCGACGGATGGTAAGAAAAATATTGAGTGCCAATCATGTAAGGCGGAATTACGAGTCCCAAGTGACTACTCTGGACAAATTGAATGCCCGACCTGTAAATCTCAAATGAATGTTTAAGTCAATCTTCTTGCGCAGGTGATTGTCCATCATCCATTCCAACGATTTCATAGTTTGAGGGAAACAAAGCAATGACGACGCCCAAAATCAAGGAAGCAAGACCCCAACCGAACATCTGCCGAACGAAAAGCATCTCAAGGGCAATGACGACCAAAATCATACCACCTATGTTCGAAGTCCAAACCAGCGTTTTGAATGTTGAGAGAGAAACGCCAGGCGTTCCTTCTTTGCGATATGGGCCAAATTCACCACCAAACCGTTGGGCTGTATCTTGTTTATCTTTCTTTGACATCGTGTTCACCTCATCGATCAATCATTGTGATGGCATCGGTTGGGCATGCTAAGACACACAACCGGCAACCTGTGCAATCTGCACGTAGAATCTTGGCTTTTTGATTTGACTCTACATGAATCAAAGGACTCACCATATCGACCTTATACATCTCAATGGCATCATCGTCACAAACAATGGTACATTGGTCACAACCAATGCAGAGACGTTCTTCAACAAAAGCAACGGCAGTCTCACCACCTTTGAGGGATGCACGTTGTTCACCTCGAAGTCTGTTGAGTGAAGTACGAATGCGTATAGCCTCCTGTTCTCGACGCTTTCGCAACTCGTCGGAGGAGGTCATACAGTCACCTCCACCGGGTCCTTCCCTTCAAACTTGACGACAGCCATGTTCACCAAAAGGTCGCCAAGACAATAGAAAGAACCCACCAACAGTGGAGGATTCCAAGCGGTTAAGCCCGTCCAAGGAACCTGATTTGCCCATGTCCAGTTACCGAGTGAAGTTCCCCAGATTTCCATAGCCAATGCAGCCCAAGCCATTGCTGAGTACAATCGTGGTTGAGGACCCCACTTTGTGAAGATTAAAACAAGAGCCAAAAGGAAAACTGCTGAAGTGTCGCCACCAGTCCACGCACCATAGGCAACCAACGGAACAAAAGGTGCCAGCAAGGGTAACGCCCAAGTTTCTTTCATCGTGTCTGCGGCCATTCGCCCAAGGTCAAACAGGAAATAGTGACCTGCAGGAACAAACAATGGCATGAGACCGCGTTGATATTCATAGATCAGCCAGATTTCGCTAAAGAACAATTCCATTGGTGTTGCAATTGCAATCACTGTAATCATTTCAATACGCTGCTTACGGCTTCCACCTCGATAAAACCAAGCGAAAAGGCCCCAGCACCAGAGATTGACGGGTAATTCTGCATATTCGTCTCCAACCAGGCCGTTACAAGCTGTTGCGGAAAACCAGAGCCCTAGAGCAATGGTGCCAATGTAGACCCACGCTCTGTTCATGTTCATACGAGGAGGTCCACCACTTAGCAAGAACGGATGTTATTGATGCCCGTAGGAAAGTAATTCCTTACCCATTGCTAACATGGAAAGTTCTGCAACTAAGGCATGCCAACCGTGTGCATGTTCACCGTATTGACCACCTGATTGTGAAAAAGATTCAAATTGGGCACTCGGAGAATTCAAATTATCAATATCCGATTTCTTAGAATTTATTCTATAGAACCATGAAGCAGCCTGGCCGTCAACTAAATAGACGACAGGTTCGACAGGAGCGCCTTCATCGTTTTCCAAAATGGTCGGAATTCCTTCTTGTATCAGGAAGTTTTCGACATCAACACCGCCTTTCGAGTACATCAATCGATTCATTTTACGGTTTGAGAGTTGTAATAATTCGCTTCCGCTGCGAACAGTCATGATTCCGAGACCGTATGTGCCTCTATCGTTTTTGATGAAAACGACAGGTTCCCGATCAACGCCGTGTTCCAAGTACTTTTGACGCAGTTGTTCCAAAAAGGAGTCAACTTCAGCAGCCAGTTCAATTCTACAGGCTTCTTTCTCTAAGCATTTATTTTTCGAGACAAACCATTCAGCCATGAAGTGCCAAGGGTCGATATCGAGCATCTGAGCGATTTCTTCTACATATTCACGAAGAACCTCATAATGCTGAGATTTCCTTCGACGGTGCCAGCCCATTGAAGGAGGCGGAGATACAATTTGATTGCTAAGACCTGCAACAATACCTTCAGTCAAATCATTATTCAGGAGAATCAAGTCTGGCGCTTTTCCATCGATTAACAGAATTTCTTTTCCATCTTTCTGCGATGATTTGACTTGGTCGAGTTTCAAAGCACCTGAAAGACCAATCAGGTGGCCCAATTCTACGAAATCCACGGAACCAACAGTGCATCGAAATCCTGCGATTTCCAGTAATTCTTTCAATGCGATGAGATTTTCAACATATCCTTTGTTCCGAGTATGTGATTCAGGGTAAAGATGGACCCATTCGCAGTCTGTGTATTCACGCAGAATATGAGTTTTGAGAAGTGCGCCAATGGACGGTTTATCTTCTGATGAAACATTGTTGAAACCTGCAGGAAAGTGATTTGCATCTACGACACTGATTTTCCAACCAGCATCCCGAATGTCAACACTACCATAGATTGGAATCGGCACTTCACTTCTTTTTTGAGTCATCCATGCAGTGAGTTCTGCACGCTTGCTTTCAAGCACAGGTGCTAAATTATGAACAAATGTCAACCAATCACCTCGTTGAGTAAATCCATCGTCGAACCCGTAGGTTTTTTCGTCCCTCTATCCAAAATGTGAACTGCCTCAAACAATCCTAAACCCAGGGCTATATCAGGCTGTGTCTTTAAGGCCCCAAAAAGTAAGGGATAACGATGAAGAAGAGCATCGGTTTGAGGCTTATACTCTGCAAGAAGATTATCGATTAAAGTTGGCGATGTTGCCCGACCTGCAGGTAATTTAGGGCGGCGAACGATATGCTTTGGCAACGAAGTAAGCGATGCCGCTGCACGTAAGGCGATTTTTTCATCACCGTTGGCAGGAAGTCGCCATTGCATCGGTAATTTGTGACTTGCTTGGCGATGCGACTTGGAAAGGAATGGAACTCTAACTTCCAATGAGTGAGCCATTGAATGGCGATCAACTAATCGTAATTGGAAATTTGAAAGTTGTCCGTGGTCCAATTCGAATTGAAGGAATTCTTCCAGTGAACCAGTATGGCTACTGCCAGCATGACCCTTCGCATACCAGTGTTCACCAACAGGTAATGTTTCATTCTCAATTTGACGTGCAAAAGGATGTGCCATCGATGCCAAACGAGCATCGATCACCTCACCGTGACTCTTGAGGTCGCGATAGCGTGGATAACCAGCGTGTAACTCATCTGCCCCTTGCCCACACAATCCAACCGTCACATGCTGTGACATCTTTTGGAAGAGTGGTTGAAAAAAGAGGACTGTGACGTCAAGGTCTTCACCATGCCAGGATAAATCCGGAAGAAGTGTATCAAATGAATCGGGTTCGAGAATATGTTGATGATGAGCCAAATCAAACGATGAAGCAACTTCTTCCGCAGCAATCCAATCCGGATTTTCCTCACTTTCAGCGACCGTCCAACATGCCGGAACTGGTTGATGCGCACGTTCTGCTGCCTCATGTGCAACTGCAGCTACCAATGAGGAATCAAGTCCGCCGGAAAGAACAATTCCTACAGGTACCTCTGACATGAGACGTTCCGAAACACCTTCGACAAATGTTTCCAGAAGAGATTCTGCATCAGTTTTGGGGTTCCAAGAACTTGATGGGTTGACATGTTGCTGTTCGATGGTGGCACGGTCAAACAGTTTGGCTTTACCTTCAAGGTCTAATGCCCAAACTTCAACAGTACCTGGTCGAATCTGAGTGACATCTTTCAGTAACGTCGTACCATCAAGCGGGTATTCCCATGCAAGACGAGCAACAAGTGCTTCCTCGTCGAGTGCAGGTACATGGCCTTCATGTGCTCGTAATGCTTTACTTTCACTGGCAAAAAGAAGTGAACCGTCAACGGATGTCCGAACAAGTGGCTTAATTCCAAGCGGGTCACGCGCCAAAAGTAAATGACGAGATTCAGAATCCCAAAGAGCAAATGCATACATCCCATTCAATTGCGAGATCCATTGTGCGTGTTGTCGAGCAGTTAACACGCCGGAATGCTTCGAT
This sequence comes from uncultured euryarchaeote, assembly GCA_937892945.1. GTDB lineage: Archaea > Thermoplasmatota > Poseidoniia > Poseidoniales > Poseidoniaceae > MGIIa-L1. The sequence goes on from CALBIL010000038.1 coordinate 94,801, forward strand.
TTCGAGGCATCAAGAAGTGCCAATATAGATTCAGAGTCACCCTGTGTTTTCCAAGAAAAAGAGGGGTGCTGAGAACGGATTTCCCGATAATTATAGATCTCTCCATTTGCTACAAGAACTTCACGTTCTGAGCCAAACAGAGGTTGGTCACTTCCAGACAAGTCAACAATAGCTAATCGAGTATGGCCAAGTGAGATATGGTCATCAGACCAGACATCATTTCCATCCGGCCCTCGATGATGAAGAAGTGAATTCATTCTTTGAACAACGGCAGGGTCCGGCTCTCCGAACATCCCACCTATGCCACACATAAGGCAACCAAAACGACGACCTTTTTCAAGCATCCCTTAGAAATCAAAGGCCCCAAAGCGGATACCGAACCATGGAGATTGCAAGGAAAATGACACCGAGGGAAAACACGACAAAATAGGCGATTTGTGGTGGTGCTGAATCTTTGGTCTCTTCATTCATCTGTATCCCTCAACCTTGCCAGTGCTAACCATCATTTGAACATATTGAGTCAACTTCTACACATCTTTTGATTACATCAGTTGGAGAAAGGGCTCAAACAGTAAAATCATACCAAGTGGAATAAGGACCATGGTTGCGTTATCATCGATGTAGCGTAGACGAGGCCATTCAGAGGCTACACACAAAGGTGCAAACAAAAAGGCCAGCCAGAAGGGTGTTCCAAAAAAGTGCCAGCAAGCGACCCAAACAAAGAACAGGAAGACCACCGATGATACAATGACACTACGCGTATTCATTCCTCGGCGTCTCATTTCTCCAAGGAAAGGGTCACCTAACGATAAAGAAAGAATAATTGGCCAAGCATAGGCTTCGACTGGAGCCAATAAAAAAACCAGACCGATTCCAAATGCGCCCCAACCGAGTGCAGAGATTTGCCGGGCTTCATACTCTCGTTGACCATAGATCGTAATCCCAAAACGAAGACGAAGCCCTTCTAAAATAAACAATAAAAAAACCATCGTCGACATGAATTGTGGCACTGTCAATCCAACAAGGTCCGAAAGGGATTCACCATATTCAAAAAATATCAAGGGAAGAAAGGACATACCGACATGGATTGAACGGCGGAACACATGTCCACCCATTCCACCAATTGATAATTCAACAGGGTTTGTTAATTCAACATGTTCACTCATTGTGTTCACCACCTATAATTTGTAACGCTTCATCTAACAGAATTGAACCCTTCGCCAGTTTTTCGAGTAATTCCTCGAGTTGTGGAGATTCCAGTATTTTTCGTTCATGGTATGCCAAAAGACGTTCACGCCATCGAGCACGTATTGAACGACCCGATGAAGAAAGTGTGAGAAGCATTTCAGCAGCCTCTGTAATACCATTGCCATGTATGGCTGAAGTCAAAAGCACGGGAGGGGAATTACCCGCACCTAATTCAAACGATTCACGTATTTCATCAGCGTGAAGTTCCGCACCAGGTAAATCCGATTTGTTGACTAAAACTGCATCTGCTAATTCGAGTAAGCCTGCTTTTTCAGCTTGAATGCCGTCACCTCGTGCTGGCCCTTCAACCACAACGATTCGGTCGGCTAATGCTGCGCATCTGACTTCAGATTGTCCTGCGCCAACCGTTTCAATAACGACTCTCTGCCAGCCTAAAGCGAGGAGTACTTTGGTCATGTCTTCTACGATGACTGGGACACTCCCAGATGCTTTACGAGTGGCAACTGAACGCAAATAAATTAATTCATTCAACTCACGGTCATCAACGACCGTCATCCGTACTCTGTCACCGAGTAAAGCGCCACCCGTTCGAGGAGATGAAGGGTCGACGGCCAAGACTGCAACCCGGAGTCCTTTTTCAGCCCAGGAACGAAGCAATCCATCAAGAAGACATGATTTGCCAACTCCTGGAGCACCTGTAATGGCTAATGTTTGCCAATCATCGTTGGCAGCGTGAGGGACTAAACCAATCACATCGAGTACTTCTTCAATCTTGACTAAACCGTTTTCAAGACAACTTAACGTTCGCGCAAGTGAACGACGGTCGCCAGATTTGGCTTGCTCAAGGAACTCGAATGTCATCCCATCACCTCATGCCGATGAGGTCCAATACCAATCGCTGTCTTGCCCAACGCCAGTATTTTCCAACTGTGTTGCTTGTTCTATAAATTCTAAAATCTCAGAAGTAGGTGTACCTGGGCCAAAGATTGCTCGTATTCCACAAGCGTACAAGGGTTCACGGTCGCCGAGAGGAATGATTCCTCCACCAAAAACGATTACATCGTTCAAGCCTTGCTGTTTCAATAATTCACAGACCTTTGGAAAAAGATGTTCATGCGCACCGGAAAGTGAAGAGAGACCGAGGAAGCGTGCGTCTTCGTCTCGAACTGTATCAACGATCTGCTGAGCAGAGCGACGTAAACCAGTGTAAATGACTTCATTCCCTGCATCGCGCAATGCTCTTGCGACCACTTTAGCACCCCGGTCATGCCCATCTAAGCCGGGCTTCGCAACCACGATTCGCCACGGTTCGCTCATGGTTGTTGGAGGCATCCCCTCCCTATCAACACACCCCTTGCGACTGGTAGAGGCAGGTGAAAAGCGCTTTTGAGGAACGGTCTTGAGAACGCTTTCTAGGACCTCAATCAAAGGCAACGCATAAGGGCGGGTTTTCCATAGACCCCTTTGGGAAGCCTATGACATCATCAGATGAAAGACTCCAAGATTTGCGAAATCGTAAATCTCGCAGCGAAATGGGCGGAGGCCAAGACCGAATCGATCGACAACATAGCAAGGGTAAAATGACGGCCCGTGAACGCATAGAGGTCTTACTCGACGAGGGTACATTCCAAGAGATTGATGCATTGGTTGAGCATCGTTGCCGAGATTTCGGCATGGACAAGGACATCATCCCTGGCGATGGTGTTGTTACTGGCCACGGCTCAATCAATGGACGTCAAGTGTTTACCTTCGCTCAAGACTTCACCGCTTACGGCGGATCTCTCGGTGAGATGCACGGACTCAAAATATGCAAAGTCCTCGACATGGCACTCAAAACAGGACGCCCAGTCATCGGTTTAAACGACTCAGGAGGCGCTCGAATTCAGGAAGGAGTTGCCTCGCTAGGAAGTTATGCAGAAATCTTCTTTCGAAACGTTCGTGCTTCGGGTGTTGTACCTCAAATATCAGTCATTATGGGCCCATGCGCAGGTGGCGCAGTCTATTCTCCAGCCATCACAGATTTTGTCATCATGGTTGAAGAATCTTCATACATGTTCATCACAGGCCCAGAAGTTATCAAAACAGTAACGAATGAAGAAGTCAACTTCGAAGATTTGGGCGGGGCATCAACACACGGCAGTAAATCAGGAGTCTCTCACTTCTCGGCAGCAGATGACGAAGCAGCAATTCAGTTGGCACGTGATTTATGCGATTTACTTCCACAAAATAATCTCGAGCGACCACCGGATAAGAAAACAAGTGATCCAATCGACCGTTCTTGCGAGATGCTCGACTCCATCATGCCAGACCAAGCGACCAAAGCATACGATGTTCTTGATGTCATTTCAGAAGTACTCGACGATGGTGCTTTTCTGGAAGTTCAAGCGGACTGGGCGCAAAATATTGTCATTGGCTTTGGCCATCTTGGCAGTCATACAGTTGGCGTAGTTGCCAATCAACCCAAGTTTTTAGCAGGATGTTTGGACATCGATGCAAGCGACAAGGCAGCTCGTTTTGTCCGTTTCTGTGATGCGTTTAACATTCCGATCATTACACTTGAAGATGTACCGGGATTCCTACCGGGTACAAGTCAAGAATGGGGAGGCATTATTCGACATGGAGCTAAACTACTCTATGCATATGCTGAAGCAACAGTTCCTAAACTTACAGTTATTCTTCGGAAAGCCTACGGTGGAGCATACGACGTCATGTCATCGAAACACATCCGTGGAGACTACAACGTCGCTTGGCCAACCGGTGAGATTGCTGTGATGGGTGCAGACGGAGCAGTCGAAATCATTCATAGAAAGCGTATTTCAAACTCACGAAATCCTGAACAGGAGCGCCAAAGACTCACTGAGGATTTTAATGAGAAGTTTGCAAATCCATATACTGCTGCAGCATTAGGATATTTGGACGATGTCATCGAACCAAACCAGACTCGAAGTAAACTCTGCCGTGCACTTGAGATGCTCTTGGATAAAGAAGAATTACGTCCTGCTCGGAAGCATGGAAATATCCCACTTTGAGGAATGCATATGTCAAACCATGATGAAGAAACTCTCCGAATGGCTGCTATTGCTGCAGTCTATTCCCTACTCTCTCAAAGCGGAGACGACCCCGGTCAAGTTGCTCGTAAACCCGGTCTAGCATGGTCTCAAGACCATCGGAGAATGAATATGGGGCTCTCCTCATTAATGCTTAAACGAGCAAGCCGCTCACCTTGGAAGTGAACTTATGACTGAAACACGAAAAGTGATCGTTGATGGAGCCGAATTTGAAGTCTTGATTGAAGGTGAAGGAACTTCATGGTCGGCAACTGTTGAAGGAAAGACATTTCAAATCGAAATACCTGATGCAGCACCTGTTATGAAAAAGAAAAGAAACGCAAGCGGGAAAAAGAAAAAGTCTGGCACTGTTTCAGCCAACATCCCAGGGAAAGTCGTTACAGTCGAAGTCAATGTTGGCGACGAAGTTGTTGAAGGACAAGTAATTCTCATTCTCGAAGCCATGAAAATGCAGAATGAAATCCAAGCGCCTGTATCTGGAACCGTCATCTCTGTAAATTGTGAAGAAGGGCAGGCAATTGAGGCAAATATTCCGTTGGTTGTAATTGAACCGGTTCCAGAAGTTGAATAACACTCAAAATATCTCTTGAATACATCTTAGGCTCTATACGACCATTAAATACCTGTAAGCCTCTAAGATGCTCATGGGCGGCTCAGCGGTATGTGATTTCCTCGGATGTGGCGAAGAAGGAACTATTGTTTCTCGACTTTCACCAGAAGGTTTTCTTGTCGCTACTGGCAAAAAGGCATATTCATTCAGAGAAGCATACCGACGATTTCACTACTGTGGCAATCACCATGATGAATTGATGGGTGGAGTTTGGTCACGGGTTCGCAAACCAGAAGATAAAAAAGAAGGCCACGTTGCACCTACCGCAATTTAATGCGGAATAGAGAGTGTCTTAAACTACGACTCAATCCCATGCTTATGTCCTCTCCCTTGAGTTCAACGAATCCCAATAAATCGAGTTCCATTCTCTTGGCATTGATGCTTGTCGTAACGACGCTTACTTTGTCTGCACCAAGCGTATCTGCCGTCGGTCCAAATCAAAACGATTTCGGATTATCTATGGATTTACCAGACACCATGTCAGGACTCAATTCATCCTTTGTAGCAAACCTTTCAGGATTGGCACCTGTGTATTTTCCTGACTTCGGAGAGTTCGATGTCAATGATGATGAAGACTGGCTCGCAGTTAACCTTTCAGCCTATGAAGGTTTAGCCCTGGAACTTTCCTTTAATTCAACATATACTTCAGCCAACGGAACAACGTATTCCAATGATTTTGATCTTGCAATCTATGATGCGAATGGAAATTTTATCGATGAATCATATATGTACAACCCCGAGTCTGTAAGCACAAATAATTCAGCAACTCCACATGGAGGGACTGTTTTCATCCAGATGTCTCGTTATGACGGGTATGGATTCTATACGCTTGAACTCTGGACATTCAGCACCTCAACAGGCAACGGTACTGGTGGCAATAGTAGCGGAGGAAACGCAATACCAAGCCCATGTACTGGGAACGGTACTGCACCGGACATCTTAGAACCCAATGATTCACCTGCGACTGCGACTGTAGCCTCATTATTGCCGGTTATCTGCACTGGATTAAGTGTCGAAATAAGTTCTGCTGGAGTTGCCAATGATGATTATTACGAAATACAAATGATCAGTGGAGTCACCTACTACTTCAATTTGACATTCTATCATTCCAATGGCGATGTTGATGCAACTTTACAAGATGCTTCTGGAAATTCTCTTTCTTTCAATAATTTCGCGAGTATGTCTTCTTCATCAGATAATGAAGCAGCGTCATATACTGCTGCATCAAATTTCACAGCATACTTCAAAGTGTATCATTACTCATCATTTGGGTCTGTTGGAGTTATTGCGAATACATATGCCGTCTCAATCACTACAAACTTACCAGGCGGTGGGCAAAGTTTTCAGTCCGTCACCGTGACCATGAATGGAACAACTGATTCAATGCTTGAATTCACGGGATTGACCGTTGGAGATTCCTATCTTTATAATTATTCAAATGTTCAGTTTTTCTTGAATGGTACTGAAAGTTGGTCTGCGCCAACCAATTCCACCCTCAATGCAACAGCAACGACCATGCTTGCCAATGCGACATCGGCAAGCCCGCTTATGGAAGAATCGGATTACTGTTCTATTTCGGTCTTGAAAGACGCCATAGGAGCAATGATCGATGAAGATCGAGATTGTATCTACATCGAAATGCTCGAAGCTTACGTAACCTCTTCAACAACAGGGGAAATATATGCAACAAACCTCAGTACATACACCGGTTATACAGTATGGTGGCTTGTCTATGATATGGTCGAATTCGATAACAATTACACGACTTCGATGGATGTCGATATGGCACTCGCAGCATCAATGATTGACCAAATGAACGTCACGTTCACTACCAGTACGGCCACATCTGAATCGTGGCAAATTACATGGAATGGACCAACGACCATGAATGATCACGGGTTTGTTACTTTCCTTTCTTACAATAACACTCTCGTTAATCTGACTTCCAATGAAGGATTTATTGGCGTTCATGATGATGATTTCACCCCACAATTGCCGACCATGTTGATCGATTCTTATTCAACAAGTTCAACTTCAGCCACCAATGATGTCATGGTCAAAGGCAGCGACCTTGTTACAGGAGACGATTACAAATATCAAATCTTAGTCACTGATAGTGCAGGTGCATCGTTGGCTACTTCAACCCTCAGTACCTTTACTGCAACAGCACAGAACATGAGCATGCCAACATTTACGTATGCTACACCAAACATGAGTGGTATTTACTGCGCAGTCGTCAATCTCTACTCGGCAGCAAGCGTTCAATTGATCGGCGACAGTGATTGTTTCTCACTGACCATCGATGATGATAATGATGGAGTTGCCAATGAATACGATCTATGTGCCAACACAACTGCTGGTGCTTCGGTCGACATGGATGGTTGTGAACTTTCTCAGAAAGATTCCGACGGTGACGGCTACAACGATATGGTTGATGATTTCCCTTACGACAGCAGCCAATATTCAGATATGGATGGCGATGGGTATGGCGATGACCCAACTGGTAATTCACCCGATGCTTTTCCGCTTGACAGTTCCCAATGGGATGACCAAGATGGTGACGGCTATGGAGATAATCTAAACGGCAACTCATCCGATGCTTTCCCTTACGATTCAACACAATGGGCAGACCAAGACGGTGATGGCTACGGAGATAACGCCGCAGGAAATTATGCTGATGAATATCCTACCGATTCAACGCAATGGGAAGATACAGATGGTGATGGATTCGGTGACAACCCAACGGGCACCAACGGTGATGCTTTCCCTACGGATTCATCTCAATGGGCAGACCAAGATGGTGATGGGTATGGTGACAATCCAACTGGAACCACTCCTGACCAATTCCCTACTGATTCAACCCAATGGACCGACACCGACGGTGATGGCTACGGGGATAACCCGACAGGAAACAACGGTGATGCTTTCCCTGCAGATGTAACCCAATGGGCTGACGAAGATGGCGATGGCTACGGAGATAACCAAGCAGGCACCAACCCGGATGCTTTCCCAATGGACGGGACTCAATGGGAAGATGCCGATGGTGATGGATACGGAGATAACCAAAATGGAAACATGGCTGACCGATTCCCTACTGAACCAACACAATGGTCCGATGCAGATGGAGACAGCTATGGTGATAATCCAAACGGCGATACTCCAGACCATTGTTTGAACACACCCGCAGGTCAATCCGTTGATTCAATGGGATGTTCAGAACAACAGAAAGACGATGATCTCGATGGAGTCAGTAATGACCTCGATGCATGTCCAATGACCCCTGCAGGTGAAAACGTCGACCCTACAGGATGTTCAGGCTCTCAAGAAGACGGCGATAATGATGGAATCATGGATGCATTCGATGCTTGTCCAATGACACCACTTGGCTCTTCAGTCGATAGCGCAGGATGCGCCGATATGCAACGAGATACTGATGGAGATGGGATTAATGACCAACTCGATGAATGCCCAACGACCACACCGGCAACTTTGGTCAACGGCATTGGCTGCTCATCTGCTGAACGTGATACTGATGGAGATGGTGTCAATGACATTGATGATTTTTGCCCAATGACTGTGGACGAAGATGAGGTAAATGACGATGGGTGTTCAAACGCTCAGCGGGATGATGACAATGATGCAATCATGAACGATGTCGATGAATGTCCAGATACTGAACTCGGTCTTATAACGGACGCCTCTGGATGTGCTGACAATCAAAAGGATGCTGATGACGACATGATTGATGATACCATTGACACCTGCCCTGCAACGCCTTCAGGCGAGCAAGTCAATCCAGAAGGTTGCGCTGAATCTCAAATTGATGAAGACAATGACACAATTAAAAATCACAAAGATTTGTGCCCTGATTCAGATGAATCGCACGGTGTTGATCTCGATGGATGCTCAGAGTATCAAAAAGACGATGATGAAGATGGAGTCAAGAATGTTGATGATGACTGCCCTCTCTCACCTATTGGTGGAATTGTTTTCGACGATGGATGTGCTTTGACACAGATGGATACCGACCAAGATGGAATTAATGATGCTGAAGATGATTTCCCATTAGACCGTAACGAAACGACAGATACTGATGGAGATGGAGTTTCAGACACCTATGATTACTATCCCGAAGATGCTGCACGCTCAGAACAGGACACAGAAGACGGTGGAGGCGGACTTGTTTACGCAATTCTTGCCCTCCTAGCACTCTGTGGCCTTGGTGCACTGCTCGTTGTTCGAAAGAGCCAAGAATCTGTTGTTGAGAGTTCACCATTTGCAACTCAAAACTATACAGATACTGCTACTGACGCACACATGGGAACCGAAGCGTCAAAGGAACTCCCCGTAATTGCAGAAGAACCTCAACAATGGGAAGAAGCCGGTGTCAATTGGTCGAAAGCTGCTGATGGAAGTTTATCGTATTACGATACTGCATCGAGTTCTTGGGTCCCTTACGAAGGTTAATCCCGATTTGAAACACGACTCATTAGAGAGAAGTCTCATCAATGACGAATCAATCGAGTTGTTTGATGCAACGGCGGGTCCTTTTAATGCGACATGCCAAAAGTGGCTGGAGTGATACTTCACTTCATGATCATCAAAGACCCCTTAACCCGAGAGGAGTAAGGGATGCACCGCGGATTGCACACGCCTTACAACGTTTAGAATGGACTCCAAGTCACGTCTATGTCAGTGATTCCAAGCGTACATTATCGACGCTCGAAGGCATGAAAACAATTTTTGGAGATCTGAAGATACACATAATGGAAAGTCTCTATCATTCACCAGCAATTACGATTCTTGAATGTATACAAAAATCCAAGCAAGAGGAAGTCACTCTCATCCTCTCACACAATCCTGGAACAGAAATGGTGTTGTATCAACTTACAGGGGTACTACATGAAATGCCAACAGCAGCCTGTGCTCTTCTTGTTGAACAAGGTGGAAAGTGGCATTGCCAACATGTACTACGTCCAAAAGAACTTGATTAGTATGAATCAGAAATCGGGCATGTACTGTGGCCCAATACTCGATAAATGTAGCAATTTCCGGAAATAGCATTGAATAAAAGGGAGCCTGCAGCTGCCAGGAGACCCACTGTGACGATGGAAGAGGGTTCCAAACTGACCGTTAGAATAATCAGTATTGTACCGATGATAGCACGTACTTTTCGGTCCTTACCGCTTTGATTCGTCACGATAAGTTCCAAAATGTCACTTCCTCAAACAACGCCATGTGCCATCATTGCTTCTGCGATTTTCAAGAAGCCTGCAACGTTCGCTCCAAAAACATAGTCGCCAGGGCGGCCATACTTTTCGGCTGTTTCAGCAGCGTTCTTGTGAATATTAACCATAATGTTGTCCAGTTTTGCATCGACTTCTTCACGAGTCCATCCATATCGAAGTGAGTTTTGAGACATTTCAAGACCAGAGGTAGCAACGCCACCTGCATTACTTGCTTTGCCTGGAGCAAACATAACACCGCTCTTTTGGAACACTTCAACTGCCTCAGGTGTGCACGGCATGTTGGCACCTTCTGCCACAGCAATCACATTGTTATCCACGAGCATTTGTGCTTCAGCACCGTTCACTTCGTTCTGTGTTGCACATGGAAGAGCGACATCAACATTGACACCCCAAAGACCGTTTGAGGATGGTTCAGGCGCAGATGCTGTAAAGGTGCCACTGGTAAATTTAGAAGCGTATTCTGAAATTCGCCCACGGCGATTATTCTTCAGATCCATAATCCAAGCCAATTTCTCTCGGTTGATTCCTTCTGAATCATGAATGAATCCACTGGAGTCAGACATGGTCATTGGAATTCCACCAAGGTCAAGCACTTTTTCACAAGCGAATTGGGCAACGTTACCCGAGCCAGAAAGAGAGACTGTAGCACCTTCGAATGACTTGCCTTTCGTGGCAAGCATTTCACGAGCAAAGTAGACTAAACCGTATCCAGTTGCTTCTGGTCGAATCAATGATCCACCATATGAGCGACCTTTTCCTGTTAAGACACCTGCCTGAAACTCATTTCGGAGTTTTTTATACATTCCAAACATGTAACCGATTTCGCGACCACCGACGCCGATATCTCCGGCAGGAACGTCACAGTTATGTCCGATATGTCGCCAAAGTTCCATCATAAACGATTGGCAAAAGCGCATAACTTCACTATCAGACTTACCCTTTGGATTAAAATCTGCACCACCTTTTCCGCCACCCATTGGAAGGCCTGTCAAGGAATTCTTGAAAATTTGCTCAAAAGCAAGGAACTTCAAGATGGAAGCATTCACCGTTGGATGGAACCGAAGTCCACCCTTGTAAGGGCCGATAGCGCCATTAAATTGGATGCGGAATCCACGATTCACTTGAACGGCTCCTGCATCGTCGACCCATGGAACTCGGAAATGGATAAGACGTTCTGGTTCTACAACTCGTTCAACGATTGAGCGGTATTCTGGGTGAGCTTCGATGACAGGTTCCAGCGACTCTAAAACTTCCCAAACAGCCTGATGGAATTCAGGTTGATTCGGATCTCGGGCGACCACGGATTCATAAATCTCTTTTGTTACACTCATAATAGCACCATTAACGTATGTGTTAGCCGTGCCAAAGAGAGACCCTTTCTAAGTATTACCATCAAAAGCGTTCCTCAAAGCGCTGGTTGGTAACGATAACTGTCTGAACCATATTCAATATGGACATACCGTGTTGAACCGCTTTAATCGTTCAAGACGGCGAACACCATTCGAATCAATATCTGCCATGGCCTGAATGGCTTCTTCAATCATAACATGTTGGTCTTCTTGAATACCAATAAATGTTCGAAGTGTAGTGAGCATCGACCATTCGTCTTCAGAGATGACTTCATCGTCCAAAGCCGCAATAAGAGCTGATTGGTAAATCGTCACATCTCCAGTATGGTGCCCAGAGTAATCGAATTCCGTTCCATCGAATGGATTGGTTTCCTCTCCACGGACAACAGCAAGGCAAAAGGCAGTATCACTCGGATGGACACCAAGAGCAAGAGCAAGCACATGCAAAATATTTGCTTCATCATCAGTAACGATCGAATCATCCATTGCACTGGTAAGCGTTCGCAAGTAGAGGTAGAGACCTCGGGATGGTTCAAGAGCCATGAAGTCTGCTGAAGTCTCACGTATTAGAATGTTCTACTGCGAAACAGAAGAATGACTTGTGTCAATCTATCGAAGCATGCATACGCCTGTTCCAGGAATACACATCAGAGATTCGAGTCAGGCGTTCAAAAAACTCCTCAACGAGGCACTGCTCAGTAAAAGTTAATGTAATCACCTGTAAGTCAATATGTCATTATTCGAGTTACATTGATATACCGCCAAGTATACCCAATGGATACGGAGGACTGAGAATGACAACCCCAAGCAATCTTGTATCACTACGAATTACTGAGGAAGATCTCGCACAACTCGATGCACGTGTTGGGCTTGAAGGTGCCCGTAACCGTTCGGATGTGATTCGATTGGCCATCCAACAATTCCTCAAGGGCCAACCACTTCTCGCCGGCATGGATTCAGTGCGAATCCCTCTCGGGTATGGCGACAAGATGCTTCTTGGCCAACTCTACGAACTGCAAGGGACTACCCCCGAAACAGCTGCCCAGGAAGGGCTTTCACTTTACATAGAACAGGCCATTAAGTCCCGTTCTGAATTAACACAACAACTCGAGGATCTCTTGGTTGAAGCCAAGAGTTCAACGATACGACGCGAAGAATACCACGAATAGTGGGTGAGAGTGCAGGAGGGGATGGAAAATGAATTGGCAGAACGATGTTTGCGAGACTCGCGATGCCACCTTCAATGCCGTACGGGATTTGTCCAGTCCGTGCGGATTTGCCGCTTTGCGTCTGCGTGCCCGTCTTGCACGCGCTGGACTAAAACAAAACCCAACACACCTCCCCTCGGATGACGGGCGGGGGGACTCAGATTCCACTCCAGCTTGCTAAGTTGGATGGTTCCCACGTGCTCAGGACCCCCACATACCTGGGCACAATTATTCACAGCAGTGCAACCGCTGCAAACCAAATATCCCCCAATCCTTTAGAGGGGTCGACACTGAACCATCATTATGACAGTGGAGGAGGGTCGAGCAAAGGAAGATGTGTTTGCCTTTTTGGCCCATGAAAAGCCCAGGCCTGGTCAAATCGAAATGATCCGGGAATCGACAGAAGCTCTTCGGAGCGGTGGCTACCATTTGGCTGCAGCACCAACTGGAATCGGAAAGACGGCGGCGGCTCTCGCTGCTGCACTTGAAATCACGCAGAACTCTCCAAACAAGAAACATGTATTTTTTCTCACTTCACGTCAAAGTCAACATCGAATCGTTGTTGACACTGTCCGTAGAATAAACCAAATGCGTGCTGGTAAAGCACCCATCTCTTTAGTCGATATGATTGGACAATCCGGAATGTGTGTCCAACCCTTTGCAAAGGAATCCTCCCTCGTGTTCTCAATGATGTGCAGTACTGCCCGGAAGACGAAATCATGTCGCCCATGGATCACCAGTGCTCCGGGATTAACCAAGAGAATCCTTGACAGCCCACTTCACGTTGATGAATTAGTAGATCTGACTAAAATCCATAGAGTCGGTGGTGAAATCACTCAGACTTGCCCTTGGAAAGCAGCGAGAGAAGCCGCAGGTCATGCGGATATTTTCGTAGGCGATTACAACCATATCTTTGATGAAGGCGTCCGTAAATCAAGTTTAGAAGCAATGGGAGTCGCTCTTGAAGATGTTATTGTCGTTGTCGATGAGGCACACAACCTTCCGAACAGAATCAGGATGACGATGGAAAAAATCATCACGCCTCTTATGGCCCGAAACGCAACCATGGAATTAGAAGAATACGTGGGCACACTAACGGCACATTACCTCAAATCGAACTCAGTCTCAAGCGCATTGGAACTTGATGTAGCGACGTGGGCGTTTGAAGTTATGAAAATTGCTCGGACAAAGGTCGCTGATTTATTTCGTCAACTCCACACCGATTTACCGAATAACAAGGATGAATCCCGCGTCGAAGTTTCAAGAATCTTAGAGATTCTTCACCGTTCGTGCGATGAATATGAAGGGTTGACTGGACAAAAAACATTGGCTGATAAACCTGAATTAGCGGATGTATCTGTTGAAAGGAGCCATCGATTACCGCGACTTTCCGACCTGCTCCTTCGTGTTGAAATCGATTTGGAAGCAGGAGACGATGAAGATGCAATGGAACCGGATTCTCATCGAATGGGGCATATTCTAAAATGCATCGAAACCTTTGGAGAGACCAGTGCTTTAAGTTTGGTATTTAGTTCGAAAAAAGGCAAGGACGGAACAATTACCTCGCACCTTTTGGACCCCGGCCTTGTATCTGGCCCAGTATTCTCATCCATACATGGCGCTATTCTGATGTCGGGAACGCTGTATCCTCCCCAGATGTATGCAGACATGCTTGATCTACCTGCTGGGAAAACTACGAAAACAGCGTACACCTCACCGTTTGCTGGCGAACGACGACCGGTACTGGTTGCAGGTGATGTCACCACCAAGTTCAGCCAAAGAACACCAATGATGTGGGCAAAGATTCGAAATCACATTCAAGCCCTCGTCGATGGAACACCAGGGCATATTGCGGTCTTTTCAACTTCATACAGAATTATGGATGAGATTCTCGGAGAAACGAACTTCAAAGGCATCAGAAAAGTAGTTGAAAGTAGAGACTGGACAAAAAATGACATCGATTCAATTGTTGAAACTCTCCGCAGCGAGAAAGAATCAGGTCGTCGAATCTTGCTGTGTGGAGTGATGGGAGCACGGTTGTCAGAGGGTATCGATTACAATGGTGGCATATTGGATGCAATCGTCTGTGTTGGAATTCAAAATCCACCTCCATCTGTCCTCTCAGATTCACTCAACGCCTATGCTGGAGACCGTTTTGGGAAACATAACGCTTGGCGTTATACGGTAACCCAACCGGCGATTAATACAATTTTACAAGCAATGGGTCGCCCGATCCGCTCTGTTGGCGACCGTGCCTTGATTCTCCTTTTGGACCAGCGTCATACCGACCGAAATTACATCAGTTGTTATCCAAGCGATTTGCGAATGAATTCAACCAATGACCCACAAACGACAGCAAGTTTTGCTCGTCGCTTCTTTTCCAAAGTCCACACCATTGAAGAAGTGTGAACGGAATACAAATGTTGGAGGACGAAGGTTCATGGAGGCCGCACACAACCGATACACCATGTCGACATGGGAAACAGTTCACTTGGAAACAGAAAGTTTCGATGAAGTCACTGAAAAAACGATGGATGGAAAGACATTGGGACTTGAGGCTGAACCTCAACAACTCCATGCTGAGTTCCATATTCAAGCCGGACATTTATCGGATGTTCAAATCAACCATCAACGCGTCCTCACTGCATCAGGAATGATTCCAGAAACACATCTTGCTGAAATAGAACCTGAGCGACGTTTGGCTTGGATGGTTGACCAATTGCACGGAACCGTGAACCCTGATGGACTCATGATACCGCTCCATGGAGCCAACGATTCTGACATTCAAGTTTCAACTCTTGAAGATGAAACGCAACGTCAATTACGTATTATCGTCAAGGAAGCTGGCCATGACGACCTGCTACGCATCCTCCCATTACCGGCTGAAGCAAGTGAAATCAGTGCCCATTTCATCAATGGTCGACTTCATCTCCGCTGGTGAGTTTCTCAACGTGCAGGAATCGCTTTGAGTGTTGAGATCTCTTGACCCATTCGTTCCAAAGCAAGTTGGGCTGCTTCTTGATGTTGCGGACCCATTTCCTCACGACCGTAACGTGCTTGCTCAAACATATTGTCAAGAGCAAGTAACGCTTCATCAGAAATCTGCGGCATTGCTTGACGAATTGCCATCTCGAATTCACGAACTGTTTCGAAATCACGACGCAAGAATCCGTGTTCTTGGAAAGCAGCACAGAGATTCTGATAACACGTGAAGATTGCTTCACGGATTGAGTCGCCCGCAGCCAACAACTCAGCCGTATACGCAAATATCTCAGCAGCTTCTTCCATTAATTCTGAAGACTTACGGCGGCGGTAGAGGAGGGTACCTGCACCTGCCAGTCCGAAGATGAGAAGGGTGAGAATATACGCCCATGCAGGAATTTTCGTTGCTGCTTCCTGGTATTCATATGAAGGGGCAAATGCATCACCGGACAGTAAAGCAAACTCAGATAATGTTTGTTCTGAGAGCCGAGGGTCGTTGATAAGAATCTCCATGTATAATTCGCCCCAAGCATCTGTGTCACCATATGGAGGGTCAGAATTGAAATCAAACTCTGCAACACCATCGGCATTCGTAAGTGGTTGCTGAACATCGCCAAGTTGAGTTCCATTCTCCGTGTAGAGATAAATGGCGACTGCAATTCCATCAACACCCTGTCGAGTATCTTGTGCCGTAATGAGAATACTTCCTCCAATGTCCTCTTGTTCATCCTCGATGATACCATCCAGAGATACAACAATGTCTGCATTAATTTTGACAAAGATCAAGTGACTCACACTTGCCGAGTTGAGATAATGGATATCTTGACGAGAAGTTTCCAGATGCAAGTATTGAGTTCCAGCACCAAGGAAGGCAGGTGCAGTCGTAGTTAGGGAGAAGTTTCCATTCGACCAATCAATAACGAGATTTTCTAAGCAACGCGCCCCATCCTTCTGGGCCAAACATTGTGAACCATTACCAAGATACAGTGTGACATTGTCAAACACTTCACCAAGTCCTCCAATTTCAGAGACTGAACCGGTCAGTATGATCGGTGCAAAGGTTGAATCGGAACGAACCACAATGTTTGCAGAGGTTGCATCGATGGTGATTCTGGCATTTGCCCACACGGTCGCAGCACCAGTTGCTTGAGTCCCAAGATGGGCCTCAGTGCCTTCATAGAAGATTGTGAAGAGGTGGTCGCCACGAGCTAAATCGGAAGTTGCAGGTACGAGTATTGACCAACTACCATCGGAACCTGTAACGAGGGTTGCAATCTCAACGTCATCTAAGCGAAGACTGAGATCCATCCCACTCAAGCCGTCGTTATTGACAGAATCAATGTCAAACAAACGACCTGACAGAGCCCAGAAATTACCGCGAGTTACATCTTTACCCTCATCGAAGATGAAAGTAACATCTGAGCGATGGGCCAAGAAGAAGGAAGTATTGCCTGTGTCTGAACGATAGTAGCCTTGTGCATCCACATTTGCAAACAAGAGGTGGTCGCCAAATCCAAAGGTATCTGGAACGGTCCAAGTGAAAGTAAACATCCCTTCTGCATCTGTAACAACGGTCGCAATGATGAGGCCTTCGACTTCAAGAAGCACCGTATGGCCGGAGATTCCAGAGAGTTGATTATCGACGACAGTACCGGTGATGGTTGTATTCTGACCGACTGCGACTGGGCTTTCCATCGAAACTGTGACCAATATTGGACTGTATACAGTCCATGTCCCAATTGCATTACTTGGCAGATAGAAGGTTGTGCCTGTGAAACGAATCTCCAGCGAAATTGGACCGAGTTGGGCATCAGCAGGTACTGGGTAAACTGCGGTAAAGAGACCTGTTTCATCAGTCGTCACATTCGTCATCCATTGACCGTCAAGCCAAACTTCAACTGTGAGGTTGTCCAAAGGTACGTCAACCAAATCCAGCAAACGCCCTTCAAGAGTCATTGTTGCTTCGCGGTCAACTGTCCCGGTAGGCGTCAAAAGAATAATTTTAGTAGGTACACTGACATTGAAGTTGACTTGTGCACTGCTAGGGAGGTAGAAATCAGGGTTTGCAGGGTCACCGACGCCAACGGGGTCGACCCAATCGCGTCCACCAAGGAAACGTACTTCAATCAAATGTGCTCCAGCAGAGGTGTCCTCTGGCAATGTCCAACCGATTGAAAAGTTCCCACTCAATGCATTCGTTTCAATACTCGAAACTGGGATTCCATCGACAAGAAGATGAACAATTGCAAGTGATGAGATCCCGTTGATTGTGAGTGTTTGATTTAGGCTATCGAACAATGTCCCTTCGACTGTGAACGAGTCTCCTGCTACAAGTGTTGAAGGGGATGAGGAAATCATAAGATTCGTCTGAGCAAGAACAACGAATTGTGTTGAGGTATTTGAGCCGATCAAACCAGTTGTCCCCGGAGTCCCAGCAAAAGTCACGTGCAGGTCATTGAAACCAATGGATTGGTTATTTGGAACGGTAAGTACACCTACGCCTGTCCCATTTTCAAAGGTCGTGAGGATGATGCTTACATCTGTACCAATAAGCGTAACAACGACCTGTTGTGCTGCAACTGCAGACTGAGTATTGTCACGTAAGAGCACCTGAATTTGTACATCATCACCACGTTCAGTACGGTCATTCAAAGATGGTAAACCAATACCATCAAGTGAAGGTTGAACGAAGATAAGGGAGGTAAACCCTCGACTATCGAAAGAGGTGTTCATCGTCGAACCAATGTAGTAATTGACGTTTGGAATAAATGAGGCATCGAGAGAATTGTTTCCTGCTTCGAAGCCTTCACCAAGAAGGATGGTCGCGGACCATATTCCACCTGTGGTGACTGAACCACCCGTCACCGAAAAGCCAGTGGTTTGGCCGTTGAGACTGAACAAAATATTCGAAGGCAAGACACTGCCATCGCGTTGTTCAAGCCCACTTCCATTGTCACTGGTTACCGTACCGGTGACATTGAATGAAGTACCAGCAACAGGGTTCGCTGCAATTGGATCAACCACCATAATGGTCGTCGAGCGAATGGTAATGGTTGAAAGGTTCACTTGTGTATTCAATAAGTCTGAAGAACCGTTGAACACCAATGAGACAATAATTAATCCAAGTGGATGTGACATTGGTATTTGGTGACTGAAGTTCGCATAGCCTTCACCATCTGTTTGAGTACCTACTAACCATGTTTCATGAAATTGAATATCGACATCGAATCCGGATAATGGTGCAAAGAGATTCGATGATTCCATTAAACGTCCAGTGATGTTAATTGAATCTCCACGATTTACGGTGACTGGAATTAACGGTTGGAGATTATTAAATTGACTTACACCCATCACTAACATTCCATTTTGTGAAGTGGAAGTGAGGTAGAAAGGTGAAGAGTCTTCATTCACACTCAAAACGAGAATCTTGTTACCACGTTCAGTACCATTGCCGGAAGTATCGGTTGGAATACTCATATTGAAAGTTCCATTTGAAGTTGTCAGATAGGTACCTACCAACAGTTCATCAGGATTATTCAACCAGAATGCAGACATTTCAACTGGAGTTGTAAGAGGACGTGCAGTATTATCTCCGTCGAGAACTTGACCGATGACATTGAAATTTAATCCAGCTGTTGTCACAGTAGGAATCGAATCGATTCGGATTTCACTCGGAACTTGAACGGTGAGGTTGATGATGGAGGAGTTGCCCGTGCGACGTGAATTACCTTGCCCAAGAGCGTCGGTTAAATCATCATAAACAATCACCAACACATCATAATAGCCAGGTGAAACGCCTGTTGCCGTCCATTGGAGAGTCGAATTACCTTCAGCATCTGAAGTATCAAGACCCAATGAAACATTGGTGTTCCCCCAATCAAAGATGTATTCGACTGAAGCACCAGATATGTTTGATTTGTCGGCGACATCACGAATTGTCGTATTGAAATCAATTGCTTGGTTGACTTCAACGATTAAGGAACTGCGTTCAGGTTCAACTACAAACTCTGACTCAATGCCAACAAGTGTTGATGGGAAAGTAGGCGCAGCAGGTGGAACAGAAGTATCGACAAGTCGGAAATATGCGCCACCGGCCGGAGCCATCGAGTCAAAGTCCATATTCAGAAGGAATTCATATGAATCTGAAGGATTTGTCGTTGGAACCGTGAAGTTGAGAAGGAAACTTCCTGTCGTATTGTTTAACAATCCTTGTGAAAGGTCGATCGGCATACCATCCGGTGTCATCATGATCACAGAAAGCATGGTAATATTGTCGCCAAGTACACTCAGGTTTGTGTATTGAGCGTCAAAGATATCTCCAATCAAATAACTCGAATTACCCAAGTGGGTCCAATCTTGCCCGAGGGTCAAATTCCATCCGACTTCAGCAGCAACGCGCACCATGCCCATGCCGCTCGAGGGTTGATACAAATCTGAACCGTTGAATACGATGTCAAACGAGTAATCACCAGCAAACAAAGTCGAATCAATTAACCAATTAATGGTCAATGTTTCAGATTGTGGGTCGACGGTGGTATTAATCCAGTTTCCGTTAAAAGAGAAATCAAAATTTCCAGAGAGAAGGAGGTCTGAATTAACACCACGATGGTCGACTGCGGTGACTAAGACTGTTGCTTCAGACCCTCTTAACTGGGCGGAGGCTTGAACTTCGAAATCAAGTGTCCCTCGCAGGAGATAAGGGCCACCTGCAGTGATGTTTGCATCATCTGTTGCTTCAATTGCATCCGGGAAGAAACGGAGTTGAATTTCGAGTACTCCTGCCATGACTTGGGTATCTGCTGCCAAGAGTAAATGTTGGATACTAAATGACCCATTGACACTTTGGTTAAACACTTGAACCCAGTCTTGTGAAGATCCGTTTTCTCGAATTGAGAATGAAAGATTACCTGGCATTGCGACAGGAGATGCTCCAGTCGTCAGGGTAGAACCGTTCACCCAGAGATCATCTCCGATAAGGATGACACTCTTATTAGCAAGAGGTCCTTCAAGAGTGGCAGTTAAATTCGGTGCATCGCGCACATCAATTACAATCGAAGCGGTCGAAGGACGTAAATGGAATTGAGTCGGAGTTATGCCGGTAGCTTGCGTATCTTGCCATCCAGAGAAGCCAAGAGTTGCAGAAAGATTCGTTTTCGTCTCGAGTGGGTCGAGGTCTAAATCAAAACTCCAAGTACCATCGATATTCATAAAACTGCTCAAATTTGTGAAACCTGTCACCGATGAAGTGTACGTTAACCAAACCGATGGTGGTGTCAAATCATTGACGCCAAGATTTGCAATATTGTTTTGTGGAGCATTCTCCAAAGAGAGTCGCCCTTCAATTACTGTCATGGCACCAGCACCAGCAATTGGAGCATTGATTGCATTGGGAGCAGTGTGATTAAGAATTGAATCATCGGTGACGTTGATGTATCCATCAAAAATCACGCCTGCTTCGGCTACATACCCGGATTGAACGAGTTTGACAACGACGCGATACATTCCTGGGCCGTCTAATTCAGGAGGAATTCCAATGAAACTAAAGGTTCCATTCGAAAGCGTAGTGGTTGAACCAATCTCGAAGTTTGGAATAGCAGCTTGTCCGGGGACATCATTTTGCAATCCCATTGGAACAAGGTAGCCTAAAAGTATGTGATCCGCAATAGAAGATGTGTTTTCAGTGAAGCGGAGTTGTCCAGTGACATTGAGCAAGGTCGTCCCATCACGGTCGAGGGTTAAGGAAGAAAGAGTTTGATTCACAATTTCAACTTCTTCAGCCGCAGGACAGGCGTCGAATGCAATCCATCCAAGTTCAGTATCTCCATTCGCTGAATTTTGTTGCAATCGGACTTCACCCCAAGTGGACAAATGGGTTGGGTACAGTGAATAGCCATCACCGTTCCAAATACCGCCAGAGAAACCGGTCACCATACGAGCAGGTAATCCAGCAAGGCGAGCCATCGTAACGAATGCTGTATTAAATTCTGAACAAGTTCCTTCAAATGCAGCTTGGACTAAAGTTACGCTCAAATCTTCGGAAGAAGGGATTCCAGAGCCGTTGTAATTACGCTTGAAATCAGTGGTTGCATTTCCTTCAGTCAGGAAAGTCTGCAAGGCTGTTGCACTGTCATAAGCATTGGTTGCACCTGCCTCAGTAATGACTGCAGTTGTAACATTGAGGAGGTACGAATTCGGGTGCGAGGGGTCGTTAAAGGTAGGCGGTAAAATCAATTCATAACTTGAGTTCGTGCCCGGTACTGTCGTTGATGCAAGTGTTGCCCAATCGAAGTAATACTCTGGTTGTTGGACATAAATTTCTTGAATTGGCCCATTAAGAACTCGGATGTTATGAGTATCATTCGATCGTAGTAACTCTCCAGCAATGTCCACGTAAAACGATACATTAGAGAGTGAATAGGGGACGGGGAGATTACCCGATATTGATGGATTTTGATAAGTAATCATCCAATCAAGAGTTTCGTTCGAAAAGGTAAGGTCACCAAGATGAGTTAGATTCGAGTAAGGGAGAATCATGGGTTCAAATGGATGAATCGCTTCAAGATGCGCATAGGTTGTACCTGTGTAGAAATCATTGGTCGTTTGGCGCCATCGATGAATTGAATCGATATCGACGACACCTGAGGTATTGTTTGCCCAAAAGACAACTTCTGAAGAAATCAAATCGTCGGTTGGGTCAAAAGGATCGAAAGGTGAACCTTGACATCCGACAATCCAAAACTCTTGAGGGCATTCGAGGCCATCAATCATCCCACCGCCGTCGGTATCCGGGTTGGTCCAATCAGTTCCTGTTTGATTCTCAACAGCATCAGGAATACCGTCACCATCAAAATCAGCAGGCAATAAGTCATCAGTCGGATCGTTTTCAGGGTTCGTACCATCAAAATATTCATCGCGATCCCCAACACCACCAGCATCTGTATCGCTCGTCACATCGCTTGTAACCCATACATCTGTCGAACCGTTGAGGATTCCAATCCACGAAAGATCGCAGCCTGTTGTCGCTTCAAAATAATTGTTCAATCCATCAAGATCATCATCGAGTAAATTCGTGCAGGGTTGGTTGGGGTCCGTGTTGTCAAAGACTTCATCAAAATCATTCACACCATCTGCGTCAGTATCCGCGAGCGTAGGATTCGAAAACCAACCAAACGTTCCGAGTAATTCTTGCCAATCTGCAAGGCCATCTCCATCTGAATCTGAATAATCATCATCACAATATTGCTGAGTTGTGCCAATTGTCCCACTGGCTGTTGCCGATGTGTGGCAGAAAGACCCGTTGCGATTTGAGACTTGCGTGACACCTGAATTTGGAGCGGTTGATACGCCTTGTATGGCATTATTCACCGTACCTGCATAAGCAAAAGCAATCCAGGTGCCAGAAGTGTTGTACCACCCCACACCACCGCTTGGATTGAATCCTGTCCCATCGAGAACTTGGAGTTGGCTGGTACCTGCAGCCCAAGATACAATGGTCGTTTCAAAGTTGATTATCGAGTCGCAAGGGTCCGTTCCATGCGAAACATTGCGTTCATCACCATCATTGATTCCACCGAAATCGGTATCGGCAATATCCCAAGTGGTGCATGAAAGGTTTTCTTCCCAATTCTGAATCCCATCATTGTCTTCATCACCGGAATCTTCCATTCTCGTAGGGTCGGTTTCACCTGCATCCAAAACACCATTAAAATTGGTATCTTCTTCACCATCGTCAAAGGCGTCCCCGTCGGTGTTATTGTTACGCGGATCGCTTGGTTGAGGAGGTATTCCATAAGCACCGTTAACTTCAACGCCGTCATCAATACCATCGCGGTCGGTATCTGCAGAAGTTGGGTCTGTCAAGAGCGTCAATGCTTCATAGGAATCGTTTAATCCGTCACCATCAGTATCTGCGCGCTGTGGATTTGTACTCGTAATGCCATCGACTTCGGCAGTCAAAGCAGCACAACCACCTGGCCCAATTCCGGACACAGGGTCACAAGGCGAAGTGGTTTCTGTAACAACTCCATCAGGACCGTTCCGGAAACAAGGTGAAGTACCACACATTGTGGTCCATGATGGATTGACATATTCCATGAGATTGGTGAGCCCGTCTCCATCTGGGTCGCCATTTGGCCCATCAGCATTGGAAGCGGAAGTTGCATTGAGGCCATTCGCGGCCTCCCAACCGTCATTCATTCCATCGCCGTCGGTATCCCAACCGGCCACGTCTTCATCAGCAATGCCATCACCGTCATCATCGTTGGATGAGCAATCTGCATCCCCGTCATTATCGGGATCGGCAGAATCAACCAAGCCGTCTTTATCGTCATCGAAACCATTCGTACAAATATTGCCTACTGGGTCTTCGTCGCAAAGAATCACACTGCCGGTGCCGTCTGAGCCACTATCACCGCAACCAGGTCTGTTGTACTGCAGGGCTCCTTCTTCATTCCAATCATTGACTGGAACTGTACCGTTCCACCAAACACCCTGATCAAGAACACCTGGTGTTGAAGAGCTGTCCCAATTTTGAGGTTGCAAGTAAGAATATTCTTGTAAATTTGACATCCCATCGCCATCAGGGTCGCCAACTGCTCCATCTCCGCCGTTACTCGAAAGAGGGTCAAGGCCATATTGCCACTCCCATCCATCGGGCAAACCATCGTTATCAGAATCGGGGTCATTTGGAGCTGTATTCATGAGGTATTCCAAACCATACGTCAAACCATCTCCATCTTGGTCAGAAGCGGCCAGAACATCCATCGAAATATACGGAATTGCAGCAAAAGTTGAGAGCACCATCAAGGCCGCTAGGGAGAACGATTTGAAGGCGTTACGATGCTGAAGAATCTGCCATTGGAAGCGCGGCTCGGAGGGAGAAACAGTCGTGCGCATTGGATTCACTGTTGACGGGCTGGTTTGATGCCTCATAAGGGAAATGGTACGATGTTCATACAATGCTTCACTTTGAGGGGTGGTCGTGAAGAGTAAATACGAAACAAACAGCCACGCAGTAAAGCGTATACACTTCAAAGAAACAGGAAATTACTCAAAGATCTTCAAGTTGATCTAAAAGTTCCAAATCATCATCTTCTTCGACCACTGGTTCGACGATAGATTCTACAGTTTCGAGTCCAAAATCAAACTCTTCATCGACCCACTTTTGATGAGGTTCATTCATCCCACCAGCATTTTGCCCACGCCGATACACAGCAAAGACTAGAACAAATGCGAGACCAATTCCAAGCGCTAATGTTTGAGGTTCTGGATTCATAATTTCATTGAAAAGACATGCAATCCCATTGCATTCAGTTTGATATGAAAACGACATAATTTGAGTGAATTCACTGTCATAGGGCACTTCCTCATCCATCGGAGTAACTGTCAGAGTAAATTTCACGTCATCACCGTCTTTCAAATTTGACGGTGGGGTAACTGCAACTGAGAAGTCTTTACTCGTGTATGCAGGAAGTGTGAGCAAGAGGAAACTTCCTCCATTTTGGCCAGAAGATGCTCGAATCAAGCCATCCCATCCATTCGGCTCCTCCAAGGTAATCACCACATCGAGAGGTATGTTGTTTTGGTTATCAATCTTGAAGTTAATACTCCTTTCTTCATCTGACTCAAACCGGATAATTTCAGTGCTTGTGTCGGTGATTTCAAGTTGTCCTGGTTGGACGTCATCTCGGACTTCAACTGTAATTGGTAAATCGAAGTATCGCGCTTCTTCAGAATCTACGCCTTCCTCGATGACTCGAACATAGACAGTATGGAACCCAGCCTCAACCTTAGAGCGCAATGTCAAGTCGAGCTTGATGTCTACGTGCTCATCGGCTTCAAGATAGACGACCACAATATTGGATTCCGTTCCATTCGAGATATCATAATCCCATGTACCATAATCGGGGTTACCGTCTGGAGTTTCGAGATTACGGTCTAATTCTGAAGGATTTTTAATTCTCCATGTCGTTTGACCCAGTGTTTCACTTGAATCTGTGATTCGCATATTGTAATACATGCTTGAACCTGGTGAAACAGGCCCGACTGTACCGAGCGTGCCTCCATCAGAGTCAGCAATGACTTCCACCAGGATGCCAAAAGTCCGGTGAACTGTGAACGCAATTTCTGTGCTGAGTTCGGTGTCACTGGTACTGGAAACTGAAAACTCGACCAAACCAATGTCTTGTGCATCTCGCTCATTCGGTGGGAAAATTTCCATGCGTAGAGTGATAATTTGATTTGAACCTATATCGGGAGTGATTGAATAAATTCCTTCTTCAGTCAACTCCATTCCCGTATCGTTATCGAAGAACTTGAATTGCCAGGCGTCAGGAAAATCTGTAACTCGTAATCGGAATGAATCTGTAATAAATCCTGCATTGAAGACATCGACGAAGAATTCACCTTTGGTATCGCCGGCGTCGACATAATGCGAAAGTGTCTCATCATAGGCTTCAACACGCGTTGAATCAGCAATTTGTATTTGATGTTCAAAATCTTCAAAGATGGCAATCCGAGGTGGCGCCAATACATCAGATTCTTCAATCGAAAGGACAATCGTTTTTATTGCTACTTGATCGTTTTGGGCATTTTCAGTATCTGCATAGGCTCGTGCTTCAATTTCGATGCTGCTTGGAGCATTGGTGAGGTCTCCATCGACCACATCAAACCTGAGAATTGGACGAGCAAAGGTGCCTCCACCGTTGAGCGTGTATCCACCGGCTTGATCCCATATAGGGTCTGACCATGATGAAGGGAAAGGTGAACCAACTAAATCAAAGACGATATTCATCGATGAAGAAGTAGAGCCGGTATGTTCGATCAAGAATTCAATACTGGATGTTTGGCCTGGAGCAATTAGAACAGTATCTGGCTGAGAAGAAGGGAGTGAGAGATAGATGTCATGCTCCACGAAAGTAATCCCGGGGTGTTCAAAGACAAGTGTATGACCTTGAACGTCATTGATTTCCAATTGCAAGGGGTAATCGCCAGCACTGATACCAGAATCATACGTCCACGTATAATTCCCAATCAATCCTTGATTATCCAACTTCAGCTCATCATCGTCGAATGTTTTATCGAACTCTGAGTTTGCACCATTTGGCGTACTCATGACCAAATCCACGTTTTGAATGTCATCACGCCCAAAAGCATCACGAACATCAACAGTGAATTGCATTGTTCGGAAATCAGGCCGATGGTTTGGAGACCATTCAAGAACTTCTGCATCAGTAAAACTTGCACCAGGTCGGTGAACACGAACAGATGAGTCAGCTAATGCATTTGCTTTCAATTCGAGTTTCGAGTATCCATTGGTTTGTTCGACATCACCAAAGGCAACATCGACTTCACAATTGTTGCCACCAATACCGCCACCACCACTGCTTTCACAAGTGGCCTGAGCATCGATATTCAATTCCAGTTGTTCTCCATTTTCGACAGTAAAGCCGTTTGATGAGATTTCAAAATCGATAATGCTTGGCGTCCAAGAACAACTACCAGTTCCAAGAGCCCCACCGGTACATGGTTCCTCAAGAGTTTCTGAAAACGAATCAATTTCGGTCCCACCGGATTCGAGTGAATAGGTGATGTCTGCGGTAGAGCCCGTTGACCCACGGAATTGTAAAAACAGCGTCAACGTTACTTTGTCGGTATTGTCACGGCCGTAGACTAAGAGGTCGGAAATCATTTCATTACTACGGAATTGAATCCCACCCAGTGCACTCAGTTCCTGGTGAGAACCTGAAGGTTCCTCTGTGGTGATTGAACCATCTCCGCCAGCCTCTGAGGTCATTTCATCGAGGTACAGATCGTACGATTGGCACGTATTGCAATCGTTTCCTGCGGGCAAAACACTCGGTTCATCTTCAAGAACAGAATCGAATGACGTCGGGTATGAAGAAGGGGCAGTCATAGGAAGAATTGAGCCGATGAGCAAGATGACCAAAAGGACGGGTAAAAGGCGGTTGACGGAAGTTGCATGCGTTGAGGACACTCTGTTCACCATCGTGGCCTGTTCAACCGAGTGTTAAACGGTTTTGCATTGAATGTTCAACAAAACCCCCCTCTACGAGGGGGCGAATGAGTATTGAAAGAGTGGTGCAGGGAGTGGGATACGAACCCACGAACCCATACGGGACCGGATCTTAAGCCCGGCGCCTTTGACCACCTCAGCCACCCCTGCAGACCTCCGAACTGCAAGGAGGATTTGAAGAAAACCCCTAAGCACATTGCTTCAAGGTGAAACTGACCAGCCACCATCAACATTGATGGTTTGGCCTGAAAGATAGGTTGAATTGAGAAGAAACAAAATGGTTTGTGCTACATCAGTTGGTTCACCTGCCCGTCCGAGAGGTATTTTCTCGAGAACTGAGGCGAAGTGTTCACTTTCCCAATCGGCTGCAATGATCGCCCCAGGTGCAACACAGTTCACACGAATATCCGGAGCAAGGTCACCTGCTAAATTCATCATCAATTGGCGCAAACCGGCTTTACTTGCTGTGTAATGTGACAAGCCTTTCCAAGCTCGTCCCAATGAAGTATCAATCATTCCAATTACACAACCTTGACCCGATTTGAGAGGCGTCAAAAGACCTTGTGTCAAAAGGAAAGGAACTTCGATGTGAAGGCGGTTGTTGAGCCGAAGAGATTCAAGCGTAACTGATTCGTAATCTTCCGAACTATAGATTGAAGCATTATGAATAAGTGCGTGTAAACCACCGTTCGATTTTACTTTTTCATGGGTAAGAACTGCCTCGATAAGCGTGCCTAAATCTTCATCGCTATTGAGGTCGGCTTGAATGATTTCAGCCTGTGCTTTGGAACCGTGTC
Source organism: uncultured euryarchaeote (assembly GCA_937892945.1). Taxonomy (GTDB): domain Archaea; phylum Thermoplasmatota; class Poseidoniia; order Poseidoniales; family Poseidoniaceae; genus MGIIa-L1. The sequence goes on from CALBIL010000038.1 coordinate 123,307, forward strand.
TTTGCTCATATGTTTGAAGAATTTCTTCGGCTTCTGTGAGTGAAGACCGGACGTGAATAAAGACGAACCAACCATTGTCCAACAGAAGAGAAACTGTTGCTGCGCCTATACGCTTTCCACCACCAGTAATCAATGCAACCTGTTGCGCCATGAACTGTTCGAATCGTTCGCCCCTCATCAATGCTCTCAAAAATAATTCATGCGAAAATAACGCAGATTCTAGGTTTGTACGGCGCATGACCAAAAAAGACCACAGCACATCTTTTTGAAAGGCAAAGCATAGGATGAAGCAAGGGGGAACATGTATGTCGGGCAAACAACTACCGATGGCGAGTAAAACTCCTCCTGCTTTACGTCCAAAACCAAAACGTGAACGGCTCCCCGACTGGTTTCGTACAACTCTACCTTCCGGAGAGCAGCAAGCTCTTTTCAACAAAACAAAAGCGGCTGTTCAAGACAATGCCCTACACACTGTTTGTCAAGAAGCCCGATGCCCAAATATCCATGATTGCTGGGCCAGTGGTGATGCTACATTCATGATTGCTGGCCAAGAATGCACCCGTGGATGCCGCTTTTGTGCTGTTGGCACCATCAAAACACCTCCGCCCCTTGACCTTGAGGAACCCTCACATCTTGCAACTGCTGTTGAATCGATGAATCTTCGACACGTCGTCATTACAGTCGTCAACAGAGATGACCTACCCGACAGTGGAGCCGACCATTACAAACAATGCATCGCTGCCGTCCACAAGCGTCAACCAAATGTCACACTTGAATTGCTTTGCTCAGATTTAGCTGGCGACCATGAAGCCCTTGCTCATCTTCTCGATGGAAGCCCACTCTCGGTCTTCGCTCACAATGTTGAATGCGTACCTCGTCTTGACAAAACCGTTCGTGACCACAGAGCATCTTTTTCTCAATCGCTCGAGATTCTTCGTCAAGCCAAAATCCTACGCCCAGATCTCATTACGAAATCTTCGTTGATGGTTGGAGTTGGTGAGCGTGATGAAGAAATCACTGAATCCTTACACCTCCTACGCAACGCTGGCGTAGACCTCATCACAATTGGACAATACCTTGCCCCTTCATCAAGTCATTTGACGGTCGACCGGTTCCCGGAGCCGGAGATGTATGACACGTGGGCAAAGGAAGCAATTGCAATGGGTTTTGCTGGAATTGCCAGTGGACCTCTCGTACGCTCATCCTTCAAGGCCGGACTTTTACTGCGAAAAACACTGGATTCCGAGAACTCGGAAAGAATGCCTGGTGCATATGTGTATGTCGCTCAAGATGAAAACGATACACCCGCACCTCTTAAGGGCGGGATGAACTGAGGTGGAACAATGACCGAGAGAGTGACTGCCACGACTAAGCCGTACACCATCGGCCGGCCTCCATTTCGTCCTGGTGAAGATGCTGATTTTGGCGGGAAGTTTACTGAACAACCTGGTGATTTGAATCGGCCAGACCCCGCAAACTGTTCAGCACAGGATACAGTAGCCCATGCATCGGGTTTGATTCGTGTCCTCACTGATAATGGAATCGCAGAAGGTGAATGGAACCCTCTCTTAGATGCCGAGACCTTGATTCAAGGACTTGAATATATGATGCGTCTTCGAATATTTGACGACCGGATGATCAAAATGCAACGAACCGGAAAACTCTCGTTCTACATGCGGTCTTTTGGCGAAGAAGCAATTGCAATCGCCCAAACCATGGCGCTTGAAACACAGGATTGGATTTTCCCATCCTACCGACAACCTGGCGCTCAATTTGTTCGTGGGCGTGACATGGTCAGTATGATTTGTCATTGCATTGGCAACACTGAAGATAACGTCAAAGGACGTCAGATGCCAGTTCATTATACTTGGAAACAAGGCCGATTCATTTCCATTTCTTCTCCTGTAGGAACTCAATTCTCCCAAGCAGTCGGTGTAGCGATGGCCAGTGCGTACAAAGGCGATGATGAAGTTTGTATCTCCTGGCTCGGTGACGGAACATCTGCACAAGGAGACTATCACTACGCATTAAATTTCGCTTCGACGTTTAAGCCCCCAGTTATTCTCAATGTGGTAAACAACCAATGGGCCATTTCAACCCACGCTAACCTCGCAACAGGTGGACGTACTTTTGCAGAACGTGGATTAGCCTATGACATTCCTTCTTTCCGAGTGGATGGGAATGACTTCCTCGCACTCTACAGCGTGACAAAATGGGCACGTTTGCGAGCAGCTGCCGGTAAAGGGGCAACTCACATCGAAGTCTACACCTATCGAGCAGGTGGACATTCTTCATCTGATGACCCCTCTGTATACCGCCCAAGTGATGAATTCAAATATTGGCCTGGTGGAGATCCAATCGAACGACTCAAAGAACACCTCATGAAAGCTGAATTGTGGAATGAGACCCGTCATACAGCTTTGGCTAAGAAAATTGATGATGAAGTCATGGCTGCATACAAAGCCGCATGTGAGTTTGGCGATTTGGCAAGTGGGCCATATCCGCCTGCTTCAACTATATTTACCGAAGTCTACGAAACTGTACCTTGGCATGTCCAAGAACAGAGAGAGGAACTTGGAAAGTGAGGTGAGATGATGACTGATATGAACATGATTAAAGCACTCAATTCCGCTTTGGAAGTACAACTTGAGAAAGATAAGAACGTCGTCATCTTTGGAGAAGATGTTGGATTCTTTGGTGGAGTATTCCGAGTTACTGACGGATTGCAAAAGAAATTCGGTGAACACAGAGTCTTCGACTCTCCACTTGCCGAAGGTGGAATTGCTGCCATAGCAATGGGCATGGGTTTGAATGGACTTCGACCGGTTGCAGAGATTCAATTCGCTGACTATATCTTCCCTGCTTATGACCAAATTGTCAATGAAATTGCCAAAGTACGTCACCGCTCAGGGGGAGAATTTACCGCACCGCTCACCTTTAGAACACCTGCTGGAGGAGGAATCAAAGGTGGCCATCATCATTCGCAATCACCCGAAGCTCAATTCACCCATACGCCAGGTTTGAAAGTTGTTTATTGCTCAACACCATACAATGCCAAAGGATTGTTGACCGCTTCTATTGAATGCAACGACCCCGTTATTTTCTTTGAACCCAAGCGTTGCTACCGAGGGCCATTTTATGGCGACCCACACAATGTTCCAACTTGGAGTGGACACCCAGATGCTGAAGTCCCCGAAGGCCATTACATCGTCCCATTGGAAGAGGCCCGTATTGTTCGAGAAGGCAGTGCTTGCACTGTTATTGCATGGGGCACCATGGTTCACATGTGTGAACAAGCCATCAAAGATTCCGGAATTGATTGTGAACTCATCGATTTGCAAACATTGGTTCCTTGGGACCGGGACACCGTCGTCAATTCAATCAAGAAGACTGGGCGCTGTGTCATTGTACACGAAGCACCGAAGACAAGTGGTTTTGGTGCAGAGATGAGTGCATCAATTCAAGAACGTTGTTTCTACCACTTGGAAGCACCAATAACTCGAGTGACGGGATGGGACACGCCTTTCCCCCACACTACGGAATGGGATTATATCCCGAGTCCAGCACGAATTGCAGAAGCAATAAAGAATACACAGGAGGAATAAATATGGGAACGTTTGCATTTAAGATGCCAGATATTGGAGAAGGAGTCGTCGAAGGAGAAGTTGTTGAATGGATGGTCGCTGTTGGCGACGTCGTCAAAGAAGACGATCCGATTCTTTCTGTGATGACCGATAAAGCAACTGTCGAAATCCCTTCACCTGTTGACGGTAAAGTAATTTCAGTCATTGGCGAAGCCGGTGACACATTGCCAGTCGGTGTTGTTTGTATCGAATTCGAAGTTGACGGTGATGGAAACGCAGCATCATCAGTTGATGTACCAACACCTGCCCCTGAACCAAAAGCAGAACCGGCTTCAACCCCAGAGCCAGAAGCAGCGCCTGAGGTAAAAACATCACCAGTTGCAGCAGCGCCAGTTGCAGCAGCACCCGCCGTTCAACGTGCAGCAGGAACCAAGGCATTGTCCAGTCCTGCAGTTCGTCAACGTGCCCGTCAAGCCAACATCGACCTCAACATGGTCGCAGGCTCCGGCCCTGCAGGTAGAATTAGCCATGCAGACCTCGATGCCCACATCGCTGGCGGAGTAAGTGGCGCAAGCCGTGCCCGACCAATGGGTGCTTCAGCCCGAACTGAGCGGAATGGAACAGAAGAAATCAAAGTTATTGGTCTGCGAAGAAAAATTGCAGAAGGTATGGTTTCATCCTACACCACTATTCCTCATTTCTCGTACTTTGAAGAAGTCGATGTCACGGCTCTGGAAGAATTACGCCAACATCTCAATGCGACTCGCCCTGAAGGTGCTCCGAAATTGACCTATTTGCCCTTCATCATGCAAGCATTGGTCAAGGCATTGGGAGAACGCCCAGAATGTAACGCAGTCTATGATGACGATTCAAACATCGTCACTCGACATGAAGCGATCAATCTTGGAATTGCAACTCAAACTGACCGTGGACTGTTCGTCCCTGTTGTCCAACACGTGGAAGCCATGGACATTTGGCAATCTGCTGAAGAAATGGTACGTGTCACAAGTGCAACTCGAGATGGTAAAGCAACTGCAGATGACCTTTCAGGCTCGACCTTTACCATCACCAGTCTTGGACGACTTGGAGGATTAGGTGCAACCCCAATCATCAACAAACCGGAAGTTGGAATTCTTGGAATTCATAATGCAAAAGAACGTGCAGTTGTGAGAGATGGTAACATTGTGATTCGTCGAATGATGAACCTTTCATCTTCTTGGGACCATCGAGTTGTCGATGGTCATGACGGTGCAAGTCTTGTACAACTCGTGAAGTCATACCTCGAACATCCGGCTACAATTTTCATGTGAGGTGCTAAAATATGCAGACTAAAAAATGTCAAGTTCTCGTAATCGGAGCAGGCCCTGGTGGATACGTCGCTGCAATTCGCGCAGGACAACTCGGTTTGTCAACCATCATTGTCGAAGGTGAAAAAGCAGGTGGGACCTGTCTCATTCGAGGCTGCATCCCATCGAAGGCTTTGATTCACGCCGCTCACCAATTCCATAAGTTAGCAAAGCATTCATCAAACGATGGCCACATGGGTATCTCGATTCCTGGACCGGCAGAACTGAACATGGGTAACTTGGTCTCTTGGAAAGAAGGCATTGTCACTCGACTCAACAAAGGTGTCGAACATTTGCTCAAGAATGCAGGTGCTGAACTCATCATCGGATGGGCTGAATTTCAAGACGCTAAAACCGTCAAAGTTGGTGAAGGAAAGGATGCAACCATCATCCAAGCAGAGCATGTTATTCTTGCCAATGGGTCAGTCCCGATTGAACTTCCATTCATGCCATATGATGAAAACGTTATTTCGTCTCGTGAGGCCTTATCCCTTGAAGAATTACCAAAGCACGTTGCCATTGTTGGTGGTGGATACATCGGACTTGAACTTGGAATTACATTCCGTATGCTCGGTTCCGAAGTGACTGTTGTTGAAGCAATGGACAGCGTCCTACCGATCTTTGACAAGGAACTACGACGACCACTTGAGATCTCAATTAAGAAGCAGAAAATCAAGACACATCTCGGTGTATTCGCAAAAGGTGTTGAAAAAGCAAAAGATGGTCGTACACAACTCAACTTTATTGATAAAAATGAGAAAGACGAATCGAAAATGCAGAATGTCATTGTCGACAAAGTGTTGGTCACAGTTGGCCGCAAACCCAACTCAGCATCTTTGGCCCCAACTGGCGTGGCATTAGATGAACGTGGATTCGTCAAAGTCAACGACCGTTGTGAAACCAACATGCGTGGTGTTTATGCAATCGGTGATGTCTGTGATTCTGGAGAAATGTTGGCGCATGTTGCCTCTTTCCAAGGAGAAATGGTGGCCGAAATTATTGCTGGTCACAAGCGAGCATACGACCCAGTCGCTGTCCCTGCAATCGTGTTCACTGAACCTGAGATCGTATCCGTTGGACTTTCACCTGAAGAGGCAAAAGCCGCTGGACACCCTGTAATTGTCGGGAAGTTCCCCTTGGGAGCAAACGGACGTGCATTAACGCAAGAAGCGGAAAAGACTGCAGGATTTATTCGAGTATGTGCACGAGAAGATGATCATCGTATTCTTGGAATCCAAGGTGTGGGAACTCACATCAGTGAACTGGTTGGTGAGTGGACACTTGCTCTTGAAATGGGTGCCTTACTCGAAGATATTGCTGGAACAATCCATGCACATCCAACCATGACTGAAATGACCCATGAAGCTGTTCTTGCAACTCTTGGTCATGCGATTCATTCTGCTTGAGAAATCTAATTACTATAAGAATCATATTAACACTCATGAGTATTATTCAAGGCAAAGCGCCTACGAGTAAGGAAAAAGAAGCGTGATGAAACGCACTCAGGGCCTCACCCGCAGGACTTGAAATCCCCGAGTGAAGGTTTACACCCTCGAGTATCTATAAACTTCAACCAATCGTACTCACGAACCGCAACTGAGGCAGTCATCAGGCGTATCAAGTGAACAAGCGATAGCTTCGAGACTTGAAATGTCTTCAGCACGTTCTGCCAGTCCACCAACAGTTTGATCTTCGGCTTTCTTTGCTTCAACAGTGAATTGGATTGCATCTGATGCAGCTTTGGTTCGGAGGTAATACATTCCGGTTTTGAGCCCCTGCTTCCATCCATAGAAGTGCATCGAAGTGACCTTAGCCGGATTTGCATCAACCATGTGAATGTTGAGTGATTGGCTTTGATCGACGTATGCGCCACGGTCTGCAGACATATCCAATACATGGCGCTGCTTGATTTCCCAAGTGGTTTTGTATAACTCTTTGACATGCTCTGGAATTCCTGCAATATTCTGAACCGAGCCCTTGTGACGAAGAATTTCATCTTTCATCTCAATGCCCCAAATTCCCAATTCAATGAGGTCACGGACTAAGTGCTTGTTCAATACAATGAATTCACCAGAAAGAGTTCGACGAACATAAAGGTTCGATGTGAACGCTTCGAAGCATTCGTTATTTCCAAGAATCTGTGAAGTCGAAGCAGTTGGCATTGGAGCAACAAGAAGTGAATTACGCATTCCATGTTCAACAATCTCTGCTTTCAGAGAAGTCCAGTCCCATCGTCCACTGTGTTCATTCATTCCCCAAAGGTCGAATTGTAAATTACCTTGGCTTGCAGGTGAACCTTGGAACGTCGAGTATGGCCCTTCGACCATGGCTCCATCTTTGGAAGCCGTGCAAGCAGCGAAGTAAATGGTTTCGAAAATTTCTTTGTTGAGTTTTCGGGCTTCTGGACTCTCGAAAGGCAACTTTAGAAGAGCAAAGGTATCGGCAAGGCCTTGAACACCAAGACCAATTGGACGGTGGCGCATGTTCGAATTACGAGCTTCTTCGACTGGATAGTAATTGACATCGATGACTCGATTCAGATTCCCAGTTGCGTGGTAAGCCACATCATACAAGAGTTGGTGATTGAAAGATTGAGCCTCAACGTCTACGTATTTGTTGAGAGCAATCGATGCGAGGTTACAGACCGCAACTTCATCCTTCGCAGTGTATTCCATAATTTCAGTGCAAAGATTCGAAGAACGAATTGTACCAAGATTCTTTTGATTGGACTTTTCATTTGCTGCATCCTTGTACAACATGTATGGAGTTCCAGTTTCAATTTGAGATTCAACTAACTTGTCCCATACAACACGTGCAGGGAGTGTTTCACGAGCCAACCCTTGTGCTTCATAGGATTCAAAGAGTTCTTTGAATTCTGCACCATAGGCATCTTGAAGTCCTGGGCATTCATTTGGACAGAAGAATGACCAGTCGGCATTTTGCTCAACACGTTCCATGAACAAATCAGGCGTCCAGAGAGCATAGAAGAGATCACGGGCACGAAGTTCTTCCTTTCCGTGATTCTTTCGCAAATCGAGGAAGGCAAGGATATCTGGGTGCCAAGGTTCGAGGTAAATCGCAATTGAACCCTTACGCTTGCCGCCACCTTGGTCAACATAACGTGCAGTATCATTGAAGACGCGGAGCATTGGAACAATACCGTTACTCTGTCCATTTGTACCCTTAATGTAAGAGCCCTTTGAACGGATGTGATGAATCGAGAGACCAATACCACCAGCCGACTTTGAAATCAAAGCACACTGCTTGAGTGTATCGTAAATTCCGTCAAGTGAATCGTCTTGCATGGTGAGTAAGAAACACGATGACATCTGAGGTGTTGGAGTTCCGGAGTTGAACAGAGTTGGAGTTGCGTGAGTGAAGTATCCTTGACTCATCAAATCATATGTTTCCAGAGCCTTGGTAATATTGGAATGATGAATACCAACTGCGACACGCATCAACATGTGTTGTGGACGCTCAGCAATTTCGCCATACAAACGAAGGAGGTAGGAACGTTCGAGTGTTTTGAATCCAAAATAATCGTAATTATGGTCACGTGTGTAATCTACATGGTTATCCAAAACCTCTGCATGTTCCATTATGATTGCATAGACTTCTTCAGAGATGAGGGGTGCATGCTTCCCAGATTCAGGGTCAATGTATTCACGCAAATCAGTAATGACTTCTGAGAAGACGGTCTTGGTCGAACGGTGGAGGTCATCAACACAAATTCGCGCTGCAAGTCGGCTATAATCTGGATGTTGTGATGCAAGAGAAGCTGCAGTTTCAGCAGCTAATTGATCGAGTTCACGGGTCGTGACTCCATCGTACAATCCTTCGATGGTCAATTTTGTAACATGGCCAGGGTCAATCCAATTTGGATCAAGACCGTAGGTTAATGTTTTGAGTTTATCGTGTATTGCATCGAAACGAACGTCCTCTCGCTTGCCTTCTCTATTGACTACTTGCATTGTCATTTTTTTTCCTCCATTTATTCATGTGTGATTGCGCTATATCTTCAGTTCATTCAATACGGTTCAAAAGTCTTCGTCTACAGAGAACCGTTGTTGGACACTTCCGAGGTTTCCACCGTCTTTGACACCGGCCTTCTGGTATTCTCCAACTCTCTTTTCGAAGAAGTTCGTTTTACCTTGCATTGAGATCATTTCCATCCAAGAGAATGGGTTTGTAGCATTATACAATTTAGTCGCGCCGAGTGAGACCATTAATCGGTCAGCAACGAAGCGAATATATTCTTGCATGAGGTCTGCATTCATCCCAATTAATGAGACTGGCAGTGCAGAAGTAACGAATTCAATTTCAATTTCCACTGCCTCAGAAATGATTCTGTGAATCATATTTTCTCCAGCTCCACGGATCAATTGGTTGTGGAGTAAACATGCGAAGTCACAGTGAAGTCCTTCGTCACGGGAAATGAGTTCATTCGAAAAGGTGAGTCCTGGCATCAGAGCGCGCTTCTTGAGCCAAAAGATAGCACAGAAAGAGCCGGAAAAGAAAATCCCCTCAACAGCAGCAAAGGCGACCAATCGGTCAGCAAAGGAACCCTTCTTACGAGATAACCAGCGCATAGCCCAGTCACCCTTCTTTTTCACTGATGGGACCGTCTCTAGAGCGTTAAACAAGTGATCTTTTTCTTTATCATCAGTGATGTAGGTGTCGATGAGAAGAGAATAGGTCTCTGCATGGATATTTTCCATCATAATTTGGAAACCATAGAAACAGCGTGCTTCAGCCCATTGAACTTCATCAGCGAAATTTGTTACAAGGTTCTCATTCACAATTCCGTCGCTTGCTGCGAAGAAGGCGAGAACGTGTTTGAGGAAGTGGCGCTCGTCATCGCTCAATGATTTCCAATCTTTGGCGTCTTCCGCAAGATCTATTTCTTCAGCAGTCCAAAAAGAGGCGGCGTGCAACTTGTACATTTCCCAGATTTCTGCATGTTGTATAGGGAACAAAACAAAGCGGTCAAGATTTTCTTGTAACATTGGCTCCATGTGCTCTTGGGAGAGATCTAGTTCAAACCCATCATTATTTGCTGAATTTTTTCCTTGTTCGATGACCATGACTCGTACCCCCGTTTGTTTCACTTGCTGGAATTCATTTGCCCTCCGAGGTAGTGTATAGTGTTCACCCTCATTCCACCATGCAGCAGAGTGATTTGGCGAGAGGTTTGGTTTTGCTAAAAACGGCCCCAGCAGACAATAAATCCAATATCCGCCCACAGAGTATAAAGGCCGAATTATAACTGTATTAATTACACTACAATTTGTTGCGTTTCCACTCCAAACTGATTTCCCGTCCCCCCGAAATCTCACGGTGCAACGCCTCCCAAGAGAGAGGCACGTTTCCACTCGAATGAAGGAATGATTTAACGAAAAGAATCGCCAGTGAAAGAGTATTCAATATCAGCGTGATGTCTGGGCCGTACGGGCCCAACGACCGTATCCTTGAGATGCTTGAACCTCCCAATGTAAAAGTTGAGGGGTTTCATCGGGGTGAAGTTCTTCTATGTTCAGAAGAACGTGATCGAGACGAGCAGAGCTTACTTTAATTTCAAGAGACCATTCGGAATTTGAATGGATTTCTCCGTCCCAATCATACATTGAAACAATCGATTTCCTCTGAACGCATGCTGCGCCAGATTCAATTAAGAGTTGAGAGAAAGAACCAATTTCAAATTCCTTCCAAGAACTTGGAAGAGTTGTTTGAATGATGAACAGTGAGTCGCCCATAAACCTTGTAGAGCGTTACCGCCCATCAAAGTATGTGAAGGGAGAATTCACTCGACCTTACGGACGCCGACAGCGTTCGGTCCTTTTGGACCTTCACCGACTTCGAATTCGACGGTGTCCCCGTCTGTTATTTCGCCTTCTACTTCTGAGATGTGAACGAAGAGGTCATTGCCACCTTCTCGTTCAATAAATCCGAATCCTTTTGTTTGGTTAAACCACTTGACTGTACCTTGTGCCACGTAGCGTGGTTTTACTAGTGGTATATTATCTATGTGGGAGATTCCCCCTACAAAATACCAATTTACAAGGAGGAAATCACTCTCGAAAAGAGGCAATAGAGGCCAAATAGCCTTCAAAGTGAGGGGGGAGAGAGATGGAAACTCGAAAAGAAGCCGAAGAGCAGAAAATACTGAAAATGAACGGTTTCAAACCTTCATTTTAAGAATTCACGATCTGATAAAAGCCCACCAAAGTTACTTGACATCGGAATGATTGGAAAGAGTGGGTCCTCGAATTACTTGAATCGGTAGTAGAACTCATGGGATATTTCATTGATGCTGAAGAAAACAAATGGTGGGTTCGACCTTGAAGGTGTTGACCTATGTGGCTGTGTTCTCCATTACGCCACTCTACTTCTACCTCACATAACTTCAGTTCATATCCATTCGGGAGACCCACGAGGACTGAATCACACCATTATCAAAGAACTTCTCAGATACTTTTTTCCAATGAGTCGGCATGTCGACTCCTAATGTTCCAAAAACGGGAATACCGGCCCCTAATTCAATTGGGAATTTTGTTAGAATGATTTCATCAATAAGTTCTGCATTGAGGCATTCACCGTTCAGAATCCCTCCACCCAGAAGCCAAATGTCTTTACCTTGTTTCTTTTTCAATTCTGAAAGATGAGAGACTCCATCATGAGTTGAAAAGGAAAGTACATGCCGTTCAAAAGTCGAAAACGGATCATCTTCAAAATGACGAATAACATCCCATGTTTTACGACCGATGATGACACAATCTACCGATGCCATGAAAGCATTCATGCCATAATCTTCGGTTTCAGAAGGCGCTGGGAGCCATTCAAGACCGTCGTCTTTGGTAGCGATAAAACCATCAGAACTGATCGCAATGTGCAGTATTAATCGACGCGTCTCACCCATAAACACTCCATTGTTTCACTGATGATAAGACCTATGATAAAATCTCAAGATGAAGAAACGAATGAACAACATCACTTTCAAACTTCATTTGGGACGGAATCAAAAAATCAACATGATGTCCATGGACCTGAAATAGAGAAGATGAGACGAACGTAGTATCAAAAGATATGAAGACAAGCGTCAAGAACCCCCTCAAATCTAACAAAGGTATGGAAAGAGTCCAACTGACTGTAGAATTTGCTCGACTTGATGCTGAGGCACGTTTGCCAACTCAAGGCTCCTCCCAAGCTGCTGGTTGGGATTTGTATGCACTTGAAGAAACCGTAGTTGTTCGAAGAAAAAGTTCGATGATTCGAACAGGGTTAGCAGTTGCCATTCCAGAAGGATGGGAGGGTCAAATCCGTTGCCGTTCATCACTTGGCAAGAAGGGAATGATTATGCCCAACGGTGTAGGAACCATTGACTCTGATTACCGTGGAGAACTGATGGTTCTTGCAACCTGGATTGGAGAAGGAGATGAATTCGTCGTCGCCAAAGGTGAACGGGTAGCACAACTTCTGTTTGCACCCGTTCCTCAAGTCAACATTGTCGAGACTTCGCTTGAAAACCTCGGCAAGACAGAACGTGGCCAAGGTGGCTTTGGTTCAACCGGTCAATTTTGACAAGGCATGAATTGATGCCATGTTGTACCTTGGAGCAACCATGAGCGGAGAACGTAAAGTCGATGTCAGGCTCATGGGTTTGGTCGACTACACTGAGGCCCTCGAGTTGATGAAGGAACTCCAGAAGCAGAGAATTGATGACAAAATATTCGATACGTTGTTGATTATGGAACATCCAGAAATTGTCACCGTAGGCCCTCGCGCACGAAACGATGGAATCCTGCCTCCCGAAGATTATCTCACGCATCCAGTGGACAGAGGTGGTGGTTTGACATGGCATGGCCCAGGGCAATTGGTTGCCTATCCAATTTTCAAATGGGACTTAGAAGGTGAAGTCTCTGTTGCTGCAATTATTTCGATCCTTGAAGAATGGATCATCAAAGCCCTTGCAGTATGTGGGATTAAAGGCGTCAGAGATGAACGAATGCAAGGTGTCTGGGTCGATGATAAAAAAATCTCAAGCATTGGACTTTCGTTCTTGAGATGGACATCACGCCATGGCTTCACCATCAATTACAACACTCCAAAAGGAAGAGTGGAGATGCTTGCAGGCTGTGGTCTCGACAGCGATACGACAACCTCACTTGCTCAACTTAGATATGACATCGAGCGTGACCAATTACTTACCGCCCTCCTCCAAACAATGGATGAATCGATTTTCAGAACTTAAAAGAAAGAGAAGAGTACGCACTCAAATTCTCACTCAAATACATGAGTTCCTTGAAAACAAGTGCATAAAAGGTAGAAGCCCAACCAGCAATCATGGGCGAAGTTGTTGTAGGAATCTCTGGAGCATCAGGAGCAGTATACGGTCAACGTTTGGTTCAAGTTCTTCGAGAGAAGGACATTCCTGTACGGTTGGTCGTTACCAATGCAGGTGAAATCACCCTCAAGCACGAATGCAACACCACAAAAGAAGAGTTGGCTGAATCAACAGGCGCATTGTTGGAAAATGACAAAAACATCGGCGCAAAGTCTGCATCGGGGTCTGCAAACATAGACGCAGTTGTTCTTTGTCCATGCTCAGGAACCACGCTTGGTAAGTTAGGTGCTGGAATCGGTGACAACTTGATTACTCGGTCTGCCATTGTTGCTTTGAAAGAGCGAAGAAAACTCATTCTTGTTCCTCGAGAAGCACCGTATGCCACAGTACATTTGGAAAACATGCACAAACTTTCGCAATGGGGTGCTATCATTATTCCAGCATCTCCTGGATTCTATAATCATCCAAAAACGCTTGATGACATCGTGGATTTTGTCGTCGCACGAATTCTCGACCATATTGGCATTGAACATACACTCGGTCAACGCTGGACTGGTGAAGAAATCGAGTAAGCAGCGTACCGCCGCATTCTTGAACCAAACCCCCCTAAGCGGTGCATGGACGAATCTGCATTGTCAAAGCACTCTGTTGCCGAGCTCAAAGATATGCTTCGCAGTCAAGGACTTCCAGTCAGTGGTAACAAATCTCACCTCATACAACGCCTCGTTTCATCTGAGGCGTCAGCAAAAGGTGTCTGGGATGAACAAAATGATGCTCCAGACATGAAAGAAACGCCATCAATGACAAAGATGAACCCCTATGTGCCGAATCTAAGTCTCGAAGATGAAGATGTTGAATCGCTACTTACCTTCAAACAACGCATGTCGACAACCGTCTATGGACCACTTAATCTCGGTGGATTGGTTGCTATCGGATTGGCTTTACTCATGGTGACGGCTACTGTTTTTATCATTCAACCAGCATGGCTTGGATTTGAGCGTGACTATGATTACGAATTGATTGATTTCGACCAAACACAAGCTCGGAACTTTGCAGAAGACCTCGTCAATCTTGGCCATCCTGATTGGGAAGGGCGAATGAGTGCAACAACTGAAGAAGCCAATACTTCACAATACATCAGTCAGAAATTCCAAGAGATGGGTTATGTTGCAGAAATCAACGAATTCCAAGTACCTATGCATCATGTCAATTCAGAACCAAGTTTCAGACTTTGCGTACAAGGTCTAGGAGGTATTTCACCATGCGATGGACCAGTAGCGTTTAACTCTCAAGTGACAACATTCCAACATCGTATCGATTACGTCATTCAAGGCTTTTCAGGTCAATCGGAATACATGTTTGACCAAGAGATCAGCATCACCGACCTCGGCAACGGAACGGATGAAGCATTGTGGCAAACTGCAACTGGAACCATTGGCTATGTCCGTGGAGACAGTTCAAAAGTCGGCAATACTGAACTCTACAGCAATGCTGCAATTAACGATCTTGCTGGACTGATCAGTGTCAATAAGAATTACCAGTGTGGCCAAATCGAAGGCAACGACTGCGTACCAATTTTCAAAGGCACCAACTATGATTCATTGGTCGCTGCAAACGGTGGCAACCTTCCCACTGACATCCCGTTCATCTCGATGTCCAAAGACGCAGGTGAGATGTTTGAAACAATGGTTATTAATTCAACTGAACCTGCCTCCATCGAATTGATCATCGATGTAACAAACGACCAAGAACGAACCATATATGTGCCATGCGGAACTCTACAAGGCCGCACTTCAGAAGTCGTGATTGCTGGTGGACACCATGACACCGTCTATCATGGACAAGGTGCTGTTGACGATACTTCTGGAACTTCGAGTATTCTTGAAATGGCCCGCCAAATTGCAGAAGTGGTCAATGAAACAGGAACCCCAGAACGTACGATTCGATTCTGCACATGGGGCGGTGAAGAAGAAGGATTGTGGGGCAGTAGAGCATATGTTGAACAGATGCAAAGCAGTCTAAGGGATAACCTTCGCTTGTACATCAATCTCGATATGAATCACGTTGATGCTGATTTCGCGAACCGTGGTAACTCTTTGAAATTATTCACCAATAACGAAGAAGATTACGGGCACATTGTCCGTATCACTGACCTCTACAAACAAGAACGAAGTGAGATTGCTGACAAGTATGATATTCAATTTAGTTTACTTGATGGAGCCCAAGGTGAGGATGATCAAATGCCTTGTAATTCCGACCATTGCCCCTTCGTCTATGATTTGGGTGGCAAAAACGGACGTGCTGTAGTATGTTACGGAAGCGGTAGTTGGGAATACCATACGTATCTGGACACAATGGACCGATTTAATGAAGAATCATTAGCCATTTCAACAACAGTGTATGGAACCTACATGAGATTGCTCGCCTACGACCTGAGTGTTTGATGGCGAGAGTTTCAATAACTAAAGCCAGCAGGTAGCCACATGGTCGCTCCAAGTGCATGGGCATCTCACATCCTTGTGACTTCAAAGTCAGAAGCAGTTCAAATCAAGGATAAGGTTGAGAAATTGAAAGATTTTCAGAAACTTGCTCGGAAAAAGAGCACCTGTCCTTCAAGCCAGAAAGGCGGAGACCTCGGTTGGTTTCGCAAGGGCCAGATGGTTCGTGAATTCGAAGAAGCAGTATGGACAATGCCTGTTGCTTCAGTTTCAGAACCAGTTAAAACTCAATTCGGATACCATTTGATTTGGGTCCATGAGCGCGACGAATAGGTGATTCTATGACGATTCGCGTTGCTTTAGAATCCTATACTGTGATGGCCAAACATGGCTATTATTCCCATGAGCATGAGCATAATCAACCATTCGTGTTCAGCGTCTGGGCAACGCTTGGAAACTCCCAGATTGAAGAAAAACTCGACCAAACATTGAATTATGCAGATATTCAAATCGCCATAGACAAAGTGATGTTGCAATCGGAAAAACCAATTCTTCTGATGGAAACGATGGCGCAAAAAGTCGTCGACGAACTCTGTGTGAAGTCTCAAGTCGAAACACTACATGTTCGCATCGAAAAGCCAGAAGCCCCTCTTCCGCACCCGGGTGGCTTGGCTGTGGTTGAACTGGAATGGACTCGAAACTGAGCGAGGCTTGAAACCCAGCAACATCCACGACATGCTATGGCCGATGAAGTCCAGCGTGTCTATGTTGCTTCAGTCGTTGAAGAAGGCGGCAATTCATTGGCACTTGGATGCTTTTCAAGTGAAGAAACGGCGTGGCAAGTCTTACGTACCTTTCTCAAAAAGAGTGACCAAATGTTACTCATCTCTTCGACCGTTGTGGTATGGGATATCGATGTCATCGGCGAAAGCGGAGTGAATGTTCTCTCGACAATGGAATGTAAAGATTGCCCGGTCTGTGGCCGCCGTACCTTTTGGATGGATTTAGAGAACTTCTCAGCACTCTGCCACGGTGATGCATGTGCGGCTTGGGTTGAAGAAAGTACACTCGAACCTGGCGTCATCGATTGCGGATGGCCACCGATTCGATTCTTGAAGCAAGTACAGAATATTGATGAAGCATTTAGCGAACTCTTCAAACTCGGAGACCAAATGAAAGCGATCTCAAAAGTTGATTCGCTCGGAGAAAAAGAACCTCAAGAGATGCTTGATGACTTTCGAAGAAAATCTGCTCTTGGATCAAAAGATTGAACGAAGAACGATTGGTCCAATAAAACTGAAGGCAAAGAGTCCGAGGAAGACAAACATCCAGATTCGCATCTGCTTTTGATTTCGTTCATCGCGACCGTTCTTGTCAATACAAGCTTGGTCTTTACAGACACGAGGTTCAGATGACAACTTAATCGGTGTGAAACAAATCCGACAATGTTTGTGAGGTTGTACTTTACCTGTGGAAAGAGAGTTCCGTGCTTTATTTCCCATTTTGGCGAGGTTTTCCTTTACTTTATTTGCATCTACCATAATTCCACCTCATTGAATGAGTGTTCCTTCGAACGATTTTCCGTCCAATGCTTCTTCCAAAATGAGCATGTTGCGTCCATCAAGGACTGCGAGAGTAATGGCGGCTTTTTTAGCCCATCCAACCGCAATTGGGTCAATGACTGCAGATGCACCCGGAGCGAGTGGTTCATCGATACCAGTAATTTCTGCGAGTTGGTCAAAAGTCATCGAACTGAACGATTGGGCATCGTCGTGCTCTCGAGGGTCTTTATCGAAAACATGGCTCACATTCGTGGCAATGATGCAATGTCCAGCTCCAGCATCACGAGCAAAAGCGACGGCTACGGCATCGGTTGTATGGCCGGGTGTCGTTCCGCCCATGATGACCAAGTGGTGCTTGGTAAGAAGTTCTGCAGCCTGTTCAGTGGTCGTAGGAATAACAGGAGCCACATCAATGCCGATGTCCAAAAGAATTTGTTGAATGATAGTGGCATTGAGACGCGTTGCAGCAATTCCAACTTCGTCAAGACGGTGACTGTCACTGACCATCGTCTTGGCAAGTTCAATTCCTTCACGTGCAGGAAGTCCTCCACCAACAACAATCCCAAGGTGCCGACCGTTACCTTCGATATGCACCGCAAGTTGTCTGATTTGTCCAAACCACGCTGTACGTTGTTCAGACTCCTCAGGGCGCAGGAGGCTACCTCCCAAAGCAACGACTTGACGACGGGTCATCAAACACTCCTTACGCCTCCATACTTTGAGACTATCCCCCTTGAACACAGAGTTACGGTCATCAATCGAGTTGAAATGTGAGAGGAAACGATTGAACTGCATAAGAGAGTTGAAGACCCCTCAACCATGCCATTGAAATGAGGCCAACTCCTATGTCAGATGATGCAGTTCTCGCAACGCGTCGACTTCGTCTCAAAATCGCTCTCGAAGATTTGAGAGAAATGAAAGGATTTGGAACGGAATTGGTGACTATTATCATTCCACCGGACCGACAAGTATCCGATGCTCGTTCTTTGCTTCAAAACGAACACGGACAGGCTGCGAACATCAAATCCAAAGGAACACGGAAAAATGTCCAAGGCGCTATTGAATCTGCTCTTTCAACCCTTTCTAAATACAAAAATGCTGGAGAACATGGTATTGCCCTTTTTGTTGGTTCAATCATTATTGGAAACAACAAGAATCGAATGATAAACGTCGTTGTTGAAGAACCACCACAACCCTTGATTTCATTCAGATACCGATGCGATTCAGTGTTTGAGTTGACGCAACTTGAAGACATGCTGGTCGATAAAAAATCATACGGCTTGTTTGTCATCGACCGTTCCGAAGCAGCATTTGGTATTGCATCCGGAAAGAGAATTCACGTTCAAGAGCACTTAGTTTCCAATATTATGGGCAAGCACCGACAAGGTGGTCAATCCGCTCAACGTTTCGAACGGTTAATTGAAGAGGCTGCGCATAATTTCTTCAAGAGAGCATCTGAACATGCTTCGTCATACTGGCTGCCAAATATAGAGAACATCCAAGCAATTATCGTCGGTGGCCCAGGCGCTACCAAAGATTTCGTTGTCAAAAATGATTATTTCCACCACGAGATCGTCAAGAAAATCGCTAAGACCACTTTTGACGTTGGTTACTCGAACGACAGTGGAGTTCGAGAATTAGTCGAGAACGCAGGAGCCATGATGGGCGAAATTGAACTTGATGCCGAACGCCAAGTGATGAATGCCTTCCTGAGTGAACTGGTCAAACCTGCACCAAAAGCAACGTACGGTGAGAAGATGATACGTGAAGCACTTGAACAAGGCGCTGTTGGCCGTTTATTGGTATCCGAAGGCCTGCGGAAGAATTCGATTACTTTGGAATGTGGCTCATGTAACAACGAATGGACGGCAAGCGTTGGTCGTATGGAAGCATTACCGGATTGCCCCTCATGTGATGCATCAGGCGACGCTGCCAAGGAATTGAAGAATGTTTCACTTATTGATGAACTCGGTGTATTAGCAACTAAGAGCAACACTGAAATTGTCTATATATCAGTTGATACCGAAGAAGGCTCCCAATTACTTCTTGGATTTGGAGGGCTTGCTGGCATTTGCCGCTATCCCATGATGTGAGGTGTTTCCATGCAAATGCTCAGAACCGTCCTCGAACCTCTTCTTGAAACTTCACTGCAAAGCATCGGCATCACTTCGCAACATTGGCGAAGTATGCTCGTTCGTTCGAGAGAACACGCTCAAGGCGATCTCTCGTTACCTTGTTTTCCATTTGCAAAGGAACTGGGGAAATCTCCGGTAGAAATTGCGGAACAACTTGCTGAAGCACTCTCGAGTAACCCTGCTCTTGGAGAAGTAAATGCCGTAGCAGGTTATCTCAACATCAAAGCTGACCCCCATTGGCTTGCAAATCAAGTCATGAACAAAGGCGTCCGAATTGGTGATGCATACGGTAAAAAGCCTGCAGTTGAACAACAAATTCTCATTGAACATACTTCCGCCAACCCAAACGGTCCGTTCCACGTAGGTCGTGCACGCAACGCCATACTGGGCGACACACTGGTTCGTTTACATCGCCTTCATGGCAATAATGTTCGTGCAGAATACTATGTTGATGATATGGGGAAGCAAGTGGGTGTGTTAGCCTGGGCACTGGCAAACCTTTCCGCTGAAGAAGTTGAACAAACCCTCGACCAAAGAGACCCAGTCAATCCAAAATGGCAAGGAAAAGCCGACCATGAACGGGTTCGATGGTACCAAGCAGCACAATCAATTCGACAAGACCGTTCAGATAAGGAAGAAATCGAAATCGAAATCGGACGAATGGTTCACGCCAGCGAACACGGCGATGAAGCGGTCTTGCAAGCATTCCAAGACGCATACCAACCGGTGTTGGATGGCATGCTCTCTACCTTACAACGGCTTGGAATTGCCTTTGATACCTTTACCAAGGAATCGATGTTTGTCACCAATGGAGATGTTGCCAAATTGATGGAGAAATTCAAGACCTTTGAGATTCATGGAGTTGCTGATAACGGTGCTGAATTTTTGGATTTGGGGGCACGGGGTTTGAAAGGGAAAGCAGAGTTTTTCTTCCGCCGAGGCGATGGTTCGTCTTTGTATGCGACCAGAGATATCGCCTACCACATCTGGAAATGGAATCAATGTGACCAACTGATCAACGTGCTTGGTGAAGACCACAAACTTCAGGCAAAGCAAGTCGGTATGACATTGACCGAATTAGGCCAAAAGACTCCTGATGTTTTGTTTTATTCCTTTATCAAATTGCCAGAAGGGAAAATGTCAACTCGAAAGGGCAATGTCGTCTATATGGATGATTTACTGGAAGAGGCTCAAGCACAAGCAGCAGCAGTTGTTCGTGAACTCCACCCCGACTACTCCGAGGAACTGGTCTCTTCCATTTCCGAGGCTGCAGGAACCTCAGCTGTACGTTTTAACATCATAAAGGTCAGTCCTGATAAAGGATTTACATTCCGTTGGGAAGAAGCATTAGCATTTGAAGGCGGTTCAGCACCATTTATCATGTATAGCCATGCTAGAGCATGCTCTATAGTGAGAAAGTGCCAAAAAGCAGGCATTGACATCGAAGCGAATATCTCCAACAAAGGAATTCCAATACCAGCGCAAATGCCAAAGGGCATGGTTGAATTGCTGAGGACTATCTGTGTTCATTCAGATGTGTTATCAAAGGCAGTTAATGATCGTAGACCGCATCTCTTCGCCAATCAATTACTGCAATTAGCGACTTCTTTCAACAGTTTCTACCGTGATTGTATGATCCTTAAAGATGGAGAACTTAATGTGTTCAATTTACAACTCTCAGAAATAGCTCGAAACCTCATGCGAACAAGCATGGAAGGTTTGGGTATTGTTCCAATTGAACAAATGTGATCAATCGTCTTGATCTCTTCGATACCAACCTTCTGGTAATGCCATTGGGTTCACTGGTCGAGCAAGATTAACTCGGCGAACGATTTCTAATCGCATTGCATCCATGCCAACAAATTCTGTCGCCGACATTGTAACTCGCCCTTTCAAGTCATACAACAATGGCAAGATCGGTTCTCCGCCTGAGCCTTCTTCGCGCCATTCATCCTCAGCAGCAACAACTTCATCCCAATTTTCGGGAAGTGGTTTCAAAAGGTCAGCTTTCGAGGTGACAATCATCATATCTGTCCCTGGTAGAAGTTTTTGAACATCTTCGAGTAGATGTTGTTGTTCTTCGATTGGAGTACCACATGCTTCACTTTCATCAAGGAGGAATAGCACCAGTGAACCTATGTTTTCTAACGCAGCAATCGCTTGTAATTCAATAGCATTACGCATTTCAAGAGGGCGGTCCAAGAGACCTGGAGTGTCGACCAACTGATATTGTAATCGGCGGTGGATAAAATGCCCAACGTGAATTTGTTTCGTGGTAAACGGATAATGGTTGACTTCCATCTTTCCAGAACTCAAAGCGGAAATGAAAGCCGATTTGCCAACATTCGGAGCACCACAGACCACAACACAGGGAAGCATGTGGTCAACAGTAGGAAGGCGCTTGAGTGTTTCACGCGCTTCACTTAACCAAGACAACGAAGGGCCGACACGACGTAAAATCGAAGAGATTCGCCCGTAAGCTTCTCTTCGAGCCGTATGCATAAGTTCGGTGTTAGCAGTTCGAACAATCTTCTTGCTGTTCTGGATGGCGATACTCGTTACTTGCCGAGCACCCCACTGAAGCATAGAAAGATGATGACGATAATCATCACAACCAACACATGCATCGATCATTGAGACATCAAATTGAGGTGATTGGTCCAAAGATGGCCATGTATTCACGGTGTCGAGAAGGGTTGTAGAAATAATATCAGCAGCGGTTTGGACCATCCGATTCATTTGTTTACGGACCCGGAAAGTTCGGTCAGAATCATCGACTCTATCTGCTGCTTTCTTTGATCGAGAGAAGGCTTTGTCAAGGACTTCATCCTCGAGTAAAACAGTAGGGAGTTTACGCCACGAGACTTTCATACCCATCTCCCCGTTCTTAGCCGGCGGCCCATACTTCATGAAGACATCCGTTGGAGATGAGGGCAATGTTGGTTTCATGTGATTCAAAGAGCGAGGTTCAAGTAGCCTCGCCCCGTGAACTGTACATGGCGAACAAAAAGAAGCAGGGAGTCGAACTACCCGATTGGGCAACACCACTTTGGGAAGACATGGGATCTCCGGATCTTTCAGCATTTGTAGATGTTCACAATGGAGATTTACTCAAAAGACGCCATGGGCTTCGACGTGATGATTTCGTAGAGATTCTCGTGGATGCTCGCTCAATCATTTCCGATGATGAAACTTGGCTTCGTGGACGTCTCCTCTCATCCGGCAAATCCAGTATTGAATTGTTGACCCAAGACGGCCGAACCCATTACATTGCACGAGACATCATTGCGCAAATTGTCTTAGTAGCGCATACTCGACCGGCATACATCGATGATAAGAGCCTACTTGCTTTCGAACGAGCAGATATGAAGCGACGTTCCAAACTCCATGAAAAGGTGGAGAAAGAGAGCGAAGGCAGCGATGATGCTCATCTCTGGGGTTGATTGAATGAAGACCCCAGACGGCTGGGAACTCATTGATGGCCGCCTAATGGCAGAATATGAATTTGAAGATTTTGCGCTC
Source organism: uncultured euryarchaeote (assembly GCA_937892945.1). Classification (GTDB taxonomy): domain Archaea; phylum Thermoplasmatota; class Poseidoniia; order Poseidoniales; family Poseidoniaceae; genus MGIIa-L1. Next base: position 146,235 of record CALBIL010000038.1, read on the forward strand.
GCAAAACAATTTATCGATGCCATTGCTGTTCTTTCCGAACAAGAAAACCATCACCCTGAACTTCACTTTGGATGGGGCTATGTCGTTGTAGAACTGTTCACACATACAGTTGAGGCCGTAACTCAGAAAGATTACGACCTTGCTCAAAAAATATCTCAAATGTCCTTGGAGTGAGAACATGCCAACCGACCCTAAAGGACGGACTACACCTGGCTATGAACGCCATGTGTTTGTGTGTGGCCATGAGCGCCCAGAGGGAGCGAGCCGTCCATCTTGCTCAAAAAGAGGCAGTTTAGATTTGATGCGACTGTTGAAAACCTCTGCAAAAGAAGCTGGAATCCCCAACGTCAGAGTTCAGAAGTCGGGATGCCTCGATTTCTGTGAGTTTGGAACAACTTGCGTCGTCTACCCGGAAGGAGTTTGGTATTCGATTCCAGATGAAAATGCTATTCCGGATATTCTTGAACATCTCCGTTCAGGAACGGTAGCAGAAAAGCACCGCCTCAAACTTGAGTGAGAACGTGAAGTGAATCAAAGTTTTACTGGACGAGTCGCACCACAAGCCTGACACTTGAGTAAAGTCGTACGGTCTTGCTTGACGAAATGCGTATCTGGAGCAGAACATTGGCTGCACTTAATGAAGGAATTCACGTAGTTAACAAGTGTTCTTTTGATTCTTTTTGGTGGAATACGTCCTTTGAATCGTGCACGAGGCCCATCACGTGAACCAGAGGTACCAAGTTCATTCAAGAGATACTGATAGACGTGATTATCATCTCGGTCCATCATTGAGACAACTTCGTTAAAGTTACGGAAAATTGTGTTTTGACCTTCGATAAGAATCTGGGGCTCAGGCAATCGCCATCGGGATCTCGAAGAGATTTCTTCAGGGATATTTTCCCGTGCTCTGTCGAGCAAGGACTCATAATCAAAGTCGCTCATAGACATGGCCCTGTGTCGCTCTTTCTTGAAGCCTTTGGATGCAACACATCTCGGGGGCTCTACATCGTGAATGTACAAAGGGTTGATGAGTTAGTGTCCTTACCCCTGAACGAGTACAATGGCATTGAGTATTGAAGAACTACGAGCACAAGCATTTGGTTTGCGAAAGGAAGGGTTGAATTCCCAGCAAATCGCCGACGAGTTATCGCTTTCGCAAGATACCATCTCTTGGCTTTTAGCAGAAGGAGAAACTGGAGAACGACCAACTGATGTTCGAATTGGTTGGAGAAGCATTGGCGTACGTCCAGAACGAATCGCTGCGATTGGCACAATAATGGCCGACATTGCTGATGAAGAACTCGGAGCAGCGGACATCGATACGATTGTTGGAATTTCAATCAATGGAATCAGTTTTGCTCATGAAGTTGCTCGCTGCTTGGGCTCCGAATATACCATCTATCGCAACGTTGAAGGTGATGATGGCCATGGAGTCCTTTCAAGTAAGTACGGTCAAGTCTCTGGCAAGAAAGTTGTCATCATTGATGATGTCATGTCCTCTGGAACTACATTGAGCAAGACCATCGGTTCGATTCGAACTGCTGGTGGGGATGTTGGCTTAGTCATCGTCTTAGTGAACAAAACCACTCGGAATGAAATCGACGGAGTGCCGCTACGCGGTATGATTCGAGCCGTTCCTGTCTGAGGTGAACTCATGCACTGGGCAGATGTTGCAGCACAAGCGCTCGCTCACAAGAGCGATACGCATGTCGTATCAACAGGAATCACGCCGAGCGGAGAATTCCACATTGGGCATCTTCGTGAAATTCTCACTGGAGATATGATCGCTCGTGCAGCAAAAGATGCTGGACTTGCTGTTGACTTTGTATTCATTATTGACAGTGCTGACCCTTTGCGAAAAGTCTATGATTTCCTTGGACCTGAATACGAACAGTTTGTTGGAAATCAATTGGGAGCGATTCCAGCACCTAAAGAAGATGGAAATCCCGATTGGGAACGGTTCCAAAATGAAGGGTGGACCTATGCGAATCACTTCCTCGAACCCTTCCTCAAGGCACTTGAAGCAATTGGTGTTCGCCCACGACTCATCGACAACCTCGAATCCTATAGAAGCGGCCGCTTCGCTGAACTTTCAAAAAAAGCATGTGACCGTGCTGATGACATACGTGAGGCCATCGAGCGTATATCTGGTCGTGAATTACCCGATGGTTGGTTCCCGTGGAGCCCGTTAAATTCTCGTGGAGGACTTGACAAAGTCCGAGTCACAGGATATGAGTATCCACTTGTTCATTGGGAAGATGAGTACGGCGAGTCGGGTTCATCAGATATTACCAAAGGTGAAGGGAAATTGCCTTGGCGAATCGATTGGCCTGCGAAATGGGGGTGGATTGGCGTGACATGTGAAGCATTTGGCAAAGACCATGGCGCTGCGGGAGGCTCCTATTCAACTGGCCGAGAAATCGTGAAAATACTTGGCCATGAACCACCCCACCCATTGGTCTATGAGTGGATCAGTCTCAAGGGCCAAGGTGCAATGTCTTCATCAGCTGGCAATACCATCGGTCCAATCGAAGCATTGCGATTGGTACCCCCTGAAATTTTACGACTCTTGGTTGCGAAATCAAAACCCAATAAAGCAATTGAATTCGACACAGGAATGGGTCTGGTTACTTTGGCTGATGAATTTGAACGGCTTGCTGCAAGAGACTTCCAACAGGAATTAGCGAATGAAGAACTTAGTCGAAGACAAAAGGTGCAAGTTGAAGATGCTGCAGGAGCCATGAAAATGGCAACAGTCGTATCTGGCCAACGTATTGAAGCAACTGCTGTGACTTTTCGCCATCTTGCATTACTGGCTCAAACCAAGAAAAACGATTCTGATGTATGGACCAGTCTTCAAGCATCTGGTGCACTCGAGAACATCACGCCACAATTACAAGACCGGCTCAACCGTATGCGTTATTGGATACAATCGAACCATTTTCCTGATGAGATGCGTATCAATATTTTGACTCAACCAAACACCGCTATGCTCGAAGCACTTGATGAAACAGAGCGCCGAATCATGCATTCATTGGTTGTCGCGTTGAACGCATGTGAATGGAATGCAGAAGCAATTGGTGCCTCCATCCCTCAGTCAGCAAAAGATCTTGATGAATCTCCTCGAAGCGCCTTCAAAGTGGCCTATGCAGGCTTGATGGGTACGGAAAAAGGACCTCGTTTAGCACCGATTCTTGCTGAAATGGACCGAGATGAAATTCTTCATTTGCTGGATGCGTGCGTTCACGCCCTCGGAAACTGATTGGTTTCTCTCATTTGGAGTTCTTTCGAGTCTTTTTTGCTCTTGCCGACCGTCACACTTGAAAAGTGGTGGGCAACATTGCCCTCTATGGCGGGAGTCTACTGTCCAACTTGTGAAGCAGGTGTTGAAGCCGCAGCCAAGTTTTGCCTCTCTTGCGGGCATGACTTAACTGGCCAAGGACCGATTACTGCCACAGGTCATGATTTGAATCAACTGAAAGAAGTTATTCGTATTCGAGATGACATGACGATGGCAGAGAAATTCGATATGATTGCCAAAATCGAAGATGGTGCAAATCCAATTGTATTAGGAATCGCTGCTCCAGCCGAAGGTGAAGAAGTCGACCTCTCCGGTGCCTTTTCAGTTGAAACTACCGGAAGTACATCCAGTTCTGTTTTTGCAAACCATGAATGGGGTAAATCACCTGCAGCCAATGCAGCAGTTCGCGCTGTTGTTCGTGGAACAAATGGATGGGATTTAATTCAAGCCGGAAAATTAGATCTCAAGGAAGGTTTGTTTCGAGAAGCAATGGATAACGGAATGGAAGCATCGACTCACATTCACGACGTTGCAAGTGGTGAACACGAAGGTATCGACCCTGAATCGATGCGGGACATACCGGTTCTCAAACCTCCAAAGCGAAGTTTCTGCCCGAAGTGTGGCTCAGACATTCACGCTAACACTATGCTCCAATGGCGCAAGTGGCGAGATTCTTCGGGTGAAGTTGTTTCGATGCAACTCGAAGCTTCAATGGAAACTTCACTCATACAAGTTGCAGCACACTACATCAATGTCATGCAGGCTATGCAAGATGAACGAGACGACGCACTCAACAAGCTTGCAAATGGAGACCCTGCTAGTGTCGAAGAAAAGCTACGCTCTAAACTGGAAAAGAGCATTCGAAGTGAGATTGAAAAAGAGATACGAGCTGAACTTGAAGAAGAATTCAAAGGACGCTCGGTTTCAAGTTCATCCTCTAAACCAAAAGAAAACAAAGCAAAGAGTTCAGCAACTTCCACAAAAGCAGCAGCTAACAAAGCAGCAGCAGGCACTCAAAAGAAGAAATCCAGCGGCATGTTCGGTTCAAAGAAAATTAAGCGAACCTATGAGGGTGAACCCGGTGGAAAAGCCGATTGGTTCCTTAAAGAGGCCCTTGATACAATCTATGACCCTCATGGCACTGGTAAAGCAGTCAAAGGTACAACGATTCTAGCCCGTTCCTCAACAGGAAATGTTCGAGTACGAGATGTTGTAAAGATTTATGATGTTGAAGGCGAAGAAGGCATCAGTGAATTGGCATGGACAAGCCCACTTACAAAGTATATCATCGAAGCATACAGTGCTTGTTGATCAGTAATGCACAGTCAACTTTCGTGGTTCGAGTGGTCCACTTAGTTTCGCTTTACTTGCAGCAACTTCCATTTTAGCACCACGTAAAGTCGTGACAAACGGTATATTCAACTCTACAGCCAAACGGCGCATCATGTTTCCATCTCGAACGGCCCCTCCAGAGATTGTTGGGACATTGACGATGAACGAGACTTCACCTTGCCGCATAAGATCCAATGCATCTGGGTGATTTTTATCAGCGATGCGATAGGCAACACTTGCTGGAACCCCTGCCTCTCGGAGGGCGTCGCATGTACCTGGTGTAGCATAAAGTGTGAATCCAATTTCAGCGAGTTCACGCGCTATGGGGATAAGTGACTTCTTGTCTTCATCACGCACAGTAAGGTAGGCACCTCCAGATGTTGCGACTGGCACCTCAGTTGCTAATCTCGCTTTGAGGTAAGCCTTGTCAGCAGAAACATCAGACCCATACACTTCGCCAGTAGATTTCATTTCAGGACCTGGCGCTGGGTCAAGACCTCGAAGTTTGATAAAGGGGAACACCGGTGCTTTCACACAGACTTGCCCAGAGGTTCTGCGTGGGATTTCTTGCTTCGACAGAGGGATTCCGATCGTGATGTTTGCTGCAATCCGTGCCATTGGAAGGCCGGTGGCTTTGGCCACAAATGGTACAGTACGTGATGAACGTGGGTTCACTTCAAGCACATACAAATCATCACCCTGAAGTGCGAATTGTATGTTATAACAACCTCGAATGTTAAGACCGAGTCCGATGATTTTGGTTTGCTCGGCAATCTTATCCAGCATGGCTGCTGAAATATTCTGAGCTGGTATGAAACACGTCGAATCACCGGAATGAATTCCGGCTTCCTCAAGATGCTCCATAATCGCCCCAATCAAGACATCCTCGCCATCACAAGCAGCATCAACATCGATTTCAGTAGCATGCCCTAGGTATTCATCAACCAAGAGTGGTTTATCAGGAGCGAGATAGGCTTCAGTAAGATACGCATCGAGTTGTTGTTGATTTGAAAGAATCTCCATGCCACGACCACCGAGAACATAGGACGGGCGAATCAGCACTGGGAACCCGATTGCCATGGCTGCATTACGCACATCTTCTGTACTTGTACCAGTCATCCCATTCGGCATACGTAGCCCGGCCCGTTTTGCAAATGCTTCAAACCGTTCTCTGTCACTTGCTTCATCAACTGCATCACATGATGTTCCCATAATCGCCAAGTTCAATCCAAGAGGTGCAAGAACTGGAAGACGTTCACTCAACGGTAAGGCCAAATTAATCGCAGTTTGGCCTCCAAACTGTAAGAGAATCCCATGTGCTTGTTCTCTGAGAAGGATTTCTGAAACACATTCAAGCGTTAAGGGGTCGAAATATAATCGGTCCGAAGTATCGAAGTCGGTTGAAACCGTTTCCGGATTATTGTTGATCAGAATAGCATCCTTTCCGGCTGCACGTATTGCTTTGACAGCATGGACACAGCCATAATCAAATTCAATCCCTTGACCAATTCGGATTGGTCCACTTCCAACAGTGACAAGCCGTTCCTTTGTACGTTTATCGAGGCCAGGAAGAGAATCTACACCCTTCGCATCATCCAATTCATAGGTTGAGTAATAATATGGCGTTTCCGCAGCAAATTCTGCAGCACATGAATCAACCATTCGGAATCGTGGATGTAAAGCGAGTGCGTGACGGCGGCGCATGACGGCAACTTCATTTCTACCGGCAGGTAAAGAGCGGGGACCCGTTGATGGAAAACCTGCTAACGCATCGGCAATGTGTTCGTCAGAAAAACCGTGACTCTTCCACGAACGAAGTTGTTCACGATTCAATTCTGCTGGGAGAGCGGAAGTGTCAGTAATTTCCTTTTCAATGTGTGCAATGTGTTCAAAACGATACAAAAACCACCGTGTAATGCGAGTGATTTCATGAACTTTTTCTACACTCCAACCTCTGCGGAATGCTTCAATCAATGCACCCATTCTTCGGTCGGTTGCAACCCGGCACCATTCAACAAGCGTAGAATCCGGCAAAGCGGTCATGGCACGTTCAGCCATACCTTCTCCCTCAGATTCATCGGCTCGAGTCAATGGACGAGGGTGAGCATACCCTTGTTCCAAAGAAGCCCAAGCTTTGAGGAAAGCCTCTTCAAAATTTCTTCCAATAGCCATAACCTCTCCTGTTGACTTCATCGAAGTACCAAGAGTACGGTCTGCCGTTCGGAATTTGTCAAATGGCCATCGGGGGATTTTAACCACACAGTAATCAAGGGTAGGTTCGAATGCTGCAGTCGTACCTTTGCCAGTAATTGGGTTTGGCAATTCATCCAGCGTATACCCAACCGCAATTTTTGCAGCCATACGAGCGATTGGATATCCTGTGGCCTTACTTGCAAGTGCAGAGGAACGTGAAACACGTGGATTGACTTCGATTACCCGTGTTTCCCCTGTTGATTGGTTGTATGCAAATTGAACGTTACATCCACCTTTAATATTCAGTTCCCGAATCAAGGCAAGTGCTTGATTGCGTAGAATTTGATGGTCAGCATCTGAAAAGGATTGCAAGGGTGCAACAACCGTTGATTCACCGGTGTGGACGCCCATCGGGTCGATATTTTCCATGGTACAAACAATGGTTGCATTATCTGCACCGTCACGCATGACTTCATACTCCAATTCTTGCCATCCAAGAATTGATTCCTCAATCAGAACTTGATTGATACGAGAGTTACGCAATCCAAGTGAAGCAATTTCTACTAACTGCCCCATATCCCATGCCGTTCCGCCACCAAGTCCACCGAGTGTAAAAGCAGGACGAATAAGAATGGGCCAAGTCCCGATTGTCTCAGCAGCAGCAATCACTCCATCCATTGTGTTACACGCAATCGCATTTGAAATTGGCAGATGAATGGATTTACAAACTTGATTGAATAATTCACGGTCTTCTGCTTTATCAATCGCATCCAAGTCTGAACCGATCAATTCCACACCAAGGCGTTCGAGTGAACCATCATGAGCGAGTTCACTGGCGATATTGAGAGCTGTTTGTCCGCCCATGCCCGCCAATAAGGCACAAGGCCGTTCAATTTCTAAAATACGACGGACCGTATCAGGGAGTAGGGGTTCAATGTAGACTTTGTCGGCCATTTCGGGATCGTTTTGAATCGTTGCCGGATTGGAATTAACCAAGATTACTTCGTAGCCATCTTCCCTTAATGCACGAACTGCTTGGCTTCCGGAAAAATCAAACTCTGCAGCCTGTCCGATTTTAATTGGACCACTTCCCAGAACAAGGATCGTCTTGAGGTCGTCGCGTCGTGGCATCAGTTCACACCTCCGAGGGCTCCGTCGACAATGTCACGGAATTGTTTGAACAAAGGTGCAGCATCATGAGGACCTGGACAAGCCTCAGGGTGAAATTGCACAGTAAACGAAGGATGGCCTACAAGGTCCAATCCTTCGACTGTCCGGTCGTTAGCATTGACAAAGCGAACCACAACTTCGGCTCCATGCTGATTGACACCCGGAGGAGAGCATGCACCGCTGGGGTGAGCTGCAAGCATACCGGCATCAGGGTCTGCAACTGCAAAGCCATGATTTTGACTGGTGATGGAGATTAAGCCTGTTTTCAAATCGACAACAGGCTGATTTGCTCCACGATGACCATATCGCATTTTGTAGGTTTGCAAGCCAGAAGCAAGACCCATCAACTGATGGCCAAGACAAATTCCCATGACTGGTAATTTCATTTCGACCGCCTGAGCCAGTGTATTGCGGGCAAGTGTGGCTTTCCCGGGGTGGGCAGGGTCGCCAGGCCCATTTGAACAAAACAAAGCATCGATTTGAAATTCATTGACAAGTACCTCGAAAGGAGTTTCTGGAGGGCACCAAACCACTTCGAAATGAAGACAGAGATTACGTAAAATATTGTATTTGATTCCGCAATCAAGGACGCCAAGTCGAGGAAGAGGGTGGTCGAGTGCATCCAGTGCACCTGGATTGAGAACGACCGGCGATGAGAGCGATACTTGGTCAACCAAGTCCTCAAGATCGGGAGAGGTGAGATGTTTGAGTCGTTGTTGCAGAAGTTCTTCTTCAGACTCTGGGCCAAATACACAAAGTACCGTTCCAAGTTCTCGAACTCTTCGAGTAATTGAACGAGTATCAATGCCCTGGATACCAGGTACACCGTGTAAGCGGAGTAAATCTTCAACTTTTCCAATTGAAAACCGGTGGTCGGGTTGATGCATAGCATGTCGAACAACCACGCCCCGAGGCCATACTCCGGCAGATTCTGATGCTCCTGCATGAATGCCATAATTTCCAATCAAGGGATAGGTGAACGTAAGCACTTGACCAGCAAAAGAGGGGTCGGTTAACGATTCTTGATACCCCATCATTCCGGTAGTGAATACTAATTCCCCTTCACCATGTCCACGTGCTCCAAAGAGAGTCCCACAATAGCGACCCCCATCGGCAGTAAGGAGCACACCCGGGCCGTCAGCAGAAGGCGGTAAATCAGTGCCATAAACCAGTCCATCTGCGGCATCTTGGAAGGATGGAGCATCGGAAACTCCGCGTTGATTTCCCCCCGGACTGAATGAGCCGGTTTGTACATCCAATGCCGACATCAGTTTTGGTCGAAAACGAACCCCCATAATGATTGGCATGAAGCAGGTGCGAAAATAACTCGAAAAAAGAAGGCTTAAAAGAAAGTCTAATCGAATACATGCAAGGAAGTAAGTAAATAATTACTCTTCTTCTTCACGGTCTAAATCACGAACGCTCTTTCCCTTCGCCGATGGCTCGATAATGAGCCGAGCGTCATCGAATGAACGGTTACTTCCTGCCTCTCCATACCAGGCATCCAAAAACAACGCCAATGCGGCAACTTCTGAGTGCGGTTGATTGCCAACTGCGATGTTGTATTGACTGTACTTGTAGACATCTCCTGGTACTTTAGCGCCACCTACGACAATAACCATTGGACGGTCACGGCGAATACGAGGAATCGCTTCACGGAATGGTTCACCGTACATGGTGAGGTGAACGGCAACACCTGGCATTCCGTCTCCTGCATCTTCTTCGACAAAGCGTCGAAGCCAACCCATAGGACTCTTGATATGCTCACAGTCCATTCCACCGCCGAAACGACTTGCAACTGAATCAAGGTTTTCAAACATCTTTGGATCTTTATCGCCTGCTAAAAGAAAACGGTCTGCACCAAGTGCACGACCGACTAAAGCCAGATGAGTGGTAATTCGCGGGTCGCGACCAAGGCGATAGCCAAGGCGCAAAACATCCACTCGCTCACCTGTCATGATGCTACGAGATGTCAACCCTACAAGAAAGGTGCAGTCTTAAGCGATTGATTCTGATGCAGGGTCACGGGTTCGCTCTTCAGCCGCAGGAGAAATATCGATGTCATGATTGACACAGAATTGTTTTAACCACAATAAAAGTGATGCATCAACAAGGAAATGAGCGCAATACGTCACGCCCCCCCAGAGGAAACCAAGACGAGCACTACGCCAAATAGCCGTTTCAATGGCAAGTTCGTCGGATACAAAACCATAGACTAATGGTTCGATGAAGTAGAAACCGCAGACAATAATCATTGCACCTGATATGAGTGAAGGTAATAATTGCCCGAGTTCGCGACTGTAATCTCGGAAGAAGGCGGAAGTGAGTCCAAGAAGCATAACCGCAATAGCCACATCTGCAAAACCGATTTTCATCAGAATAGAGACTCCAATCTCTGAATCATCGTTGGCTGAAGAGACGAAAATCCAGTAAAAAAAGATAAGGATTGCGAGTAAAATACCGCTGTAGTAAGCCTTTGCAGATATCATTTCGAAAATCGAGTTGTGATCTTTAACATTGAGCCGGCGAATCAAGCGGTCTGCGAGTTCTCGGCGATGCTCGCTTGGACCATTCGCCTCGAAAACTTCTGCTTCATGACCGAATTCACCTAAAGAACTCTCCATAGTATCACCGGACATATTCACCCTTGACACTCACATGTTATCAAATCTGCCGAACTCGCAGGGTTCATGGGCGGTACATTTCGACCTCAAATTGTTCACCGAGGCCGAATTTCGGCAGGTCTGCATCGAAAAGAAACTGATTCTTGTCATGTGATGGGAATACTCAACGTCACACCAGACTCATTTCATGAAGAAAGTCGCCAAGGCACACTAGATTCCGCAGTCAACGCGGGCCTACGCATGTGGCAACAAGGAGCAACATGGATTGATATTGGTGGAGAATCAACACGTCCGAATGCGGATGCTGTATCGGTCGAAGAAGAACTCAAACGTGTCATCCCCGTTATCGAAGCACTGCGTGAAGCAAACACAGAGGGACTCATCTCCATTGATACTCGCAGACCACGAGTAGCCCAGGCAGCACTCGATGCTGGAGCAGATTTGATCAATGACGTCTCCGGATTACGCGACCCTGAAATGGTCAAAACCGTTCTCAACAGTGGTTGCGGTGTTTGCATCATGCACATGCAAGGAACACCACAAACCATGCAAGAGCAGCCATCGTACGTCGATTGTGCAAAAGAAGTCAGTTCACAATTACTTGAAACTGCTCGAGGTTTGGTTGCTGCAGGCCATCCAGTCGAATGCATTGTACTCGACCCGGGAATTGGCTTTGGCAAAACCTTAGATCACAATATCGAACTGTTACAGCGCCATGAATTATTCCGAGGTGTTGAAGGGTTTGCTGTACTCTGGGGAGTATCCCGTAAATCCATCATTGGAGAATTAACCGGTCACTCAAAGCCTTCAGAAAGGTTGAGCGGAACATTAGGTGTCGCTTCGTTAGCACATTTTGAACAAATCGATATCGTTCGAGTTCATGATGTTCAAGAACACATCGATGTATTCAAAGTACTCAATGCACTTGATTAAAGTCCGAGACTACCCAATAACCCAGCAGCAGCAAACCATGCTCCTGCCATACTACCGACATTGGAAAGGGAAGTTACCATCAACACTCTGCCTGCTTTATTACTCCAAAACGAGCCCAAACTTTCCAGTTTGAGGAATTGTTGTAAATCCTCTGCCGTCGGCTCCCTCATTTTGAGTTGAACATAACCCGCAAACCAGCCTGCAGCGAGTGTCGGATTCAATGAAGTAATTGGTGATGCTGCAGCAGCAGTAAGTATTGCGAGAGGGTGTCCACGGGCAAGAGCACATCCAAGTGCAGCAAAGACTGCATTGGCTGCAGTCCATACGGTAAACATTTCAAGTAAATTTACGCCTTCACCCTTCGCCACGAAATACACCATCAAACTCATCACAAAGAGAGGTATCAACCATGGAATACTTTTGGAAACACGTCCTCGCACTGGAAGATGTTCGAGTTGATCCAGTCCGTCTTTATCTGGAACGGTTTGGTTGGTCAAATGCTTTTCAATACCCTTTAGGTGGCCTGCACCCACGACTGCGAGAATTTTCTTGTCAGATGGAAGAGAAGAAATCTTACCTGCAAGAAAAGCATCTCTTTCATCAATCAAAACAACACCTGCTCCCGGTGAGAATGTTCGTAATTCTTCCATCAGTGAAGTCAAGAGGTCTTGGTCTTCGAGTAATTCACCAACACCAGGCCCATCATCATCTTCATCGTCATCACCCAACAAAGACCAAAGGATTCTAACTTTTTCACGGAATCGCATTTTCTTCCATGCTCGGCGCAAGGTTGTTTGGATATCACGGTCGATGAGTGCGACTTCAAGCTCAGCAGCTTCTGCTTCTTGAACGGCAACGAGTAATTCGGCTCCAGGTTGCTGACCTTCATCAAGTCCCATTTTTCGTTGTTCAGCAGCCAACAAAGACTGAAGGAGAACCAAAGGGGCTTTACCTTCTTTGACAACTTTGAGTAAGCCTTCTTTGTCAAGACGGCGATTGCTGGTAAGTGCCTGATGGCGCGAGGCACAGAGTTCTACAGCGACGATATCAGGCTGATAGGTTTTGATCTGTTCGCGGACTGCATCGACGCTTGCGGTTGATACGTGAGCAGTACCGAGGATTCGAAGTGTTGGAGACACGTCCACAAGAGGAGTTTCTGACATTAAGCCACCTCACTCCTGAATAACAGTTCTAATTCAGAACCCATTGCCTTAACGGCTTGATTCGCAGCTTGTTCAGGGTCATCTGGAACGGTTGAAAGAAGTACGTTGAATGGAATTTGTCCACCGGCTAACGCTTTGTGACCTCCGGATAAACCGCCACCCCACTTCTCGGATAAAAGCCGACCAAGGTGAATTGATTCATCCGTAGTACGAGCAGAAAGAATGATTTTTCCACGGCGTGGACCAAAGACAATGACGGTATCAATCCCTTCAGTAGGGAGAAGAAAGTCGGCAATTTGAGCCAATGAATCACGGTTTGGCATTGAGGTTAATGGAGCAAGTAATGTCGATTCAAACAACGAACGAGAACCCAATGCTTCCGCAAATGATTCGAGGGTTTCTTGAGACCTCGGCGGCTCTTCTATAGAACGGAGTAAGTCTTTATCAACAAAGGCATTCAGCCATGCTAAAGACCGAATATCAACTGGATTGAAATCGCGAGTGAAACCAAGTGTATCGGTACGTATGCCAAAGGCGAGTGCTGTAGCAATACGTGCGGTAAGAGGGTGGTTAAGGCTCATGAGAAGACTAGCAACAAGCGAGGAGGTTGCTGAGAATTCAGGCCGGACCAATGAGATGTCCGCCGCTACTGACTCTTCCAAAGAATGGTGGTCAAGAACAATATGCGGGACACAATCATTAGGAAGAATATTATTCGCACCAGGTCGGTGGAAATCGACGGTCATGACAACTGCAGCATCGCGCAGTACATCCTGCACCTCCCAATCAAGAATAAGGCGTCGTACCGGGATATCGAGCAGCCGTACCATCGCACGGTTCTGTTGATGTTCAATGAGTCCCCCATGCAGGAGTTCGGGGACGAGTCCCATTTGCTGAACTAAATCATACATTGCTAATCCTGCGCCCAAAGCATCAGGGTCGGGGTTATCATGGCAAAAAATGGCCACCTTGGATTGTGGAGGAATAGAGCGAAGATAGTGCAACACGACACTTGCACCATCTTTTTGCTCCCAAGAACGTATTCGGTCCTGCATAGCTGCAAAGGAGACATCATCGACACTGATGAGGTCAATTCCATCCCCTTCTAAGGGTAAAGTGGTAAGAATAGGGATATCTGTCCAGTGGTTTTGTAATGCAGCAAGTGGAGCCTCGTCAGCCAATGCTTCAGGATTAAGCAAAAGAACTGCCGTTGGTTTATGCGCATCAAGTGGGAGATCGTTGAGTAAAGTCGGGCCTGGTAGAGCGATGATTTCACAACCCTCCAATGGGCCATCGAGAGGAAGATTGGCGGCGAGTCCAACCAATATACTTCGACGACGTTCTGCACACCATTCGCTCAAACGAATGGAGAGTTGACCCGAACCAATGATGAGAAACATAACTTGTACCGTTCCCTCTTTCTCCTCTTGCGGTTTGAAGTTACGCCCGAGATGCAAGATTGTCGAACTCAAAATTCGATAATGACATTCTCGCGCTCTTCGGCAAATACTTCGAACAATTGACGGCGTTCACTGCCTTTCATGTTGGCAACAAATACAGTTGGAATCATTTGAATAGTTTTGTTAAATGATGTTACAGATGAGTTGTAAAATTCTCTCCGGTCTGCAACTTGGTTTTCAAGTGCTACCAATTGGTTTTGCAAATTAATGAAAGAAGCATTCGCCTTCAAATCAGGGTACTGCTCAGCAACCATGTTGATTCTTGGCATAAGTCCTGCAAATGCTCCTTCTGCGGCACCTACGCCTCGTACATCACCAGAAGAGAGTGCTCCAGCAGCGGTTTGTCGTGCTTTAGCGAATTCCATAAACAAATCTTTTTCGTGCTTTGCATAACCCTTCACCATGTTGACCAGATTAGGAATCATATCATATCGTTGTTTGAGTAAAACATCGATATCAGCCCAAGATTTGTTGACGTTCTCTTCAAGATTAATCAATCGGTTCCAAGTTGAGAAGAACCAGACGATGAATACAAGAAATACAAATCCAACAATCAGTCCAACAATAAGAAGCATATCTGCCATATCATCCCCTCAATCAACTATGCTATGAAACCATTGGTTTCGTCTTAACAGGAGAGGCAAGGTCTTGAAGCAAGAACTGCTGCGAAAGATATCTCTGCGTGATTCGTTCGAACATGAGAAGAGATGAGAAGCGCCGAGGGACTCCAATGATTGCTGAAACTCTCATCATTTCGTTGGCCATTTTTGTTGTTGCTTTTTTCTTTGCACCCATTGGAATGGGTGGAGGAATGTTGTTTGTACCTTTACTCCACTATGGCCTCGGCTGGGAGATCAATGGTGCCCTTTTTGCCGTATCTCTCTCGCTCACGATGGTTGTCAGTTGGGGAAGTGGACTTGCGCATAGGAAAGAGAAGCATTATGATGATGCATCTTTGAAAATAGGAATTAGAGGAGCGATACTAGGTGCAATTCTTGGAGTCGGTATTGTCGTACTCATCGGAGACAAAATGGATGTTGTCTTCAAAATCTTGAGCCTGTTCATGATTTCATGGTCGATTTACAAAACGGCCAAGAAAATGCGAACTGATTCTAAAAATAAAGAGATATTGAATAAAGAATCGCAACAGGAAATTCAATCCTTACCTCTCCAGATTGGTGCAGGAATCGGAGGTGTACTTTCGAGTGTTTTGGCAATCGGTGCCGGTGTGATTTATGTTCCTGTCTTGCGAACTTTTGCTCACCTTGAACCGAGAAAAGCAATTGGAACAAGTCTTCACTTCATGATGGTCGTCGTACCTGTGGCCATTTTCACTCATCTTTTGACATTGCCCACGGAAATGTATTCGAAACTTAGTGAAGAAATTCTACTAATCCTTATGTTCATGTCGCTTACCCTCCTCGGGTCTCGGAATGGGGCAAAATATGGAATCAAATATCTTTCAGAACAACAACTCATGAAGGTATTTTTATTCTTTATCGTCGTTGTTGCACTGAAGTATGTGGCGGACCTTAGTGGGTTTTAATCCTCAAACTCGAGAATCAAATCGTCGGAAGGTGCTGTGAATATCAATTGTGTTGAGTCTTCAACGGCGACAATACCACGGATACTGTGCTTCTCTTGGAGTTCAACTGTTGGCTGAGCCAGTTTGACACGAGTGTGGCCAAAAGAAAGTAAATGCCCTGATGTGACGTTCCATACACCTTCCGGCAACCAGAGGCCGATTGACCCAAGTTCAGGGTGGTGAACCACGACCAGTGTGTCCTGATTCTCATCCACTTCAGCACGTACAACTCGCAAAGTCGCTGCTTCAGGAATTAATTTACTCGAAGGTTGCCAAACGTTCCATGTTTCTTCAAAGGGCATGTTGTGTTCATCAGCGCGTTGCCCGATGGCCTTGATTTTCTTGGCAAACTCTTCCTCTTCTTCAGAGTTTAATTGGTTGAGCCCGTCCAAAAGTGTTCGAAGCCCTTCGTGTTGAAGCATGTCGGTTTGGGTCATTGCCGCATTCGCCATCAATATGTATTCAGAGAGAATCTCAAGTTGCTCTTGGGAATCGATTTGTAAGGAACATTCCATTGCTTCATCGAGAACTTCCAAAGCCAATCCAGGTTGATCGATGGCTAGCAATGCTTCACCAAGGTCCATCAACTGGATGGCAGCCAGATTTTTATCAGTCGAAACAAGAGTTTTGGCATCTTGGATATGTTGTTCTGCTTCATCCACCTCACCGAGCAGATGACGGGAAATTCCAGCACAAACGAGATACGGTAGGCGAGGAGCGTTGATCAAGCGTGCTTGCTGGTCAGCGGTCTCAAAGAGCCGTGCAGAACGCTTCCATTTCTCAGATGCAATAGCAAGAAGTCCAAGTTGGTAGACGGCGTGCATTTCGGCAAATGAATCATCGATAAGCGTGGCTGACTGAAGCGCTCTGGACAAATGTAATCGCGCTGTTTCACGCTTCCCTGACATTTTAGCCATAAGGCCTAAAGCTGTCTCTGTTCGATATAAGTACCCACTCAATGCACTGTTCGCGAGTTCTGCGGAAGACTCATCCAGCGGTGCTAAATTAAGACCAATTGCTTCTAAAACTTCACTGAGCAGGAGTAAAGTTTCATCATATGCTTCTCGAAGATGCTCAGAGGTATTGGTCGACGTTAGTCGAGAAAGATGGGTGTCGAGCGAGAGAATCGGTTGACATATTTCCGGAAGAGTACCGAGCATTTTCATGTGGTTTGCTTTAATCTGTTCACCAGCAAGAGTTCGTTGCAGAGCCCGTTTGAGATTACTTTCAGAGATACCTTCTGTAATTGGCCTCTCTGACTGAGGTCGGTCTTCAATCAAAGAATCTACCATCCAAGTTAATTTGGCTTGAATGTCATATTGGTGCACCCTACTAATTGCATAACGCATTTCTGCTGCTCGAACACGTCGAGAAAGGCTTTTCATTCCCCCTTTTGTTTTCGAAGGGCTTTGAGAAGATAAGCGCTGAATGAAAGTAGAGGGCGGACATGTTGTATAACCAAGATTCGCTTTTTCACCAGATGTGGTCATTTTAAAATCATCAGTAACCAAGATTACTTCTCCTCCATCACGATGGAGTTGTGATGCGAGTACCATCAATGACAGGTCGACATCTTGAGGTGATGCCCTTTCCCCAATTAACTGGCCAAGTCCTCTGATTTGTGCATCATCAATAGCAACGGTGGTCAAGATTGATTTGAATTCATCCAATACTTTCGGTCGTTTCGACCATTTTTGAAACCGTACATTTCGTATCTCATCATGTACACCTGGCGTAACAAAAAGCGTCTGGTTACTTTTATTGAGTATTTTAGTAAGGTCTTTGATAAAAGTATCAGGAGCCATCGAACCAAGATGAATGAAACAATTGGAGTCAACGACCCAAGTCTGTGTCATAGTAACTCCAGCATGTCGAAGGTCATAGGTTTCACTATGAATTCAAACTGGGAAACACACAGGTTGCCGGCCGTCGGAAAACACGATGACGATTTCGAGCTACAATTCGGTATGCGAAATCACGAAGTGGTAAAGGAACCAACCAAAGGAATGGATACCACATTGAATAATACCATTTCATGTAAAGAAGGCATCGAATACCTGCACCTGAACGCATGTATGGTTTACCATCACGAATGAGATAAACACTATCGGCATTCTGAAACTTTTCTGGAAAAGTCGAAACCAGTTCTTGACCTTCTTTACTTTCAATGGCAATGAATCGGATCGAGTTCTGTTGTTTCAATCGAGGACTAAGAAACACTGCAGTGTGCGTACAGAGCCCACAATCGCCATCCATCAAAACAGTATCTTTATCGGTCATTTCTTCGCCTCTATAGGTTCCACATTCCATGTCCTTACTTTGACGCCCGAACTCATGTGAATCTGTTCGGGGTGTAGAGGACGGTCAATACCAAGATTGTAAGATTCCAACAAGGTATTGGTTTCCACCTCTACCTTCGCAACACTATAATTCCAAGGCTGATGATGCGTGTATGCACGATGAAGTACGCCCTTATGCCATGTGTACAAACTGTATCGCTCAAACAGGAAATATTCGAGTGAACCTTGGACTGCATGTTCGATTGGCCCGGTACTTTCAGCAGTACCGATCAAGGATTCACCGCCGACTTTACGATGTGATGACCAAGAGTAACCCCCGTCTGCTCCCACATGAACTTGGGCTTTTGCATATCGGTATGGAAGGCCATAGGAACGAGGAGCATGGAAACATGTGACTCGACTTTGGGCATCGAGGGTGAGAAACAAAATCCCAGGAACTCCATCTTTCGTGACGTATGTACGGATATTAAATTCCCCAAACGTCGAGACAAATGGAAGCCAAGGCAGGCCTCTTGGACGAACCTTTTCCATCATGAATGGAATAACACCGATGTAGGCATTTCCATCATAGAAGTCAATTTCTAATCCTTCAGGGATATAGGGTTCTAACAAGGCAACATCAACTTTCCAATGCATGAACGTCAAATGAATCCAATTCTGATGCAAAACACATTTGCGTTCGGGCATTCGAAACGGAATATGGCTGCAATCCAAGTCATGGGTCGCTGCCATGGTCCCTGCACCAACTGTATTGACTTGAATACATCCTCTAAACCTTGGTTGATTCGACCGGTTCAGAGTTCGAAGCAATTGATTCTAAATCCTTCACCGACCATGTCGAAAGTATTCCAAGTAAGAAGCCAAGTGGTCCCATCATCATACACAAGATAAGGACTGGCGTTGAAACATACATTGGGCGTCCTGCAGCCAACATTCGAAGCCAAACATACCGCCCAACAAACAAATCAAGAGCAAGTAAATGGAGCCATCCTAAGATAATTATTTCGTCATTTGCAAACAGTTCAACTACTATTTCTGGGGTTGGCATTTGGCTTGCAAATGTAAAAAGAACCTCGGGAGCATGTGGAAGAGCCAGAATCGTATACGGAATGAGAAGAGGCAGTATTGACCAACGAATATCCCTTACAAATCGTTTGGTAAGTGCGTGCTTTGGCATGAACCACATCAAACTCCAAAACGGTAAAATCAACACGGAAGAAACCCAAAACATGGCTACAGCGATTGCATCCATCATTCAGCCTCCAAGTGAGTTGCTGCGTATTTCTCGGCATCCTGCTTGAGGAATGGGGTGTAGAATGCGGGTAGTAAAATCAAACTCGAAAGCAAAGCAAGAGTGATTGCAACGACGAAGGCTTGTCCGAACAGTCGCAATGGAAGCAATGCTGACAAATTGAGAACTGAGAATCCACCTGCTGTAGTAAGTGCTGCAGCAAACATAGCTCGGCCTGTTGTAGCAGATGCATTAGTTACCCACATCTCTTGAGATGCCAGAGGATTATGCTCGACCTCTTCCTCCAGACGAACTGAAAAGTGAACTGCATAATCAACACCAAGCCCGAGAGATAAGGCGCCTATAGTAACGGTTTGGGCATTGATTTGATATCCGGTAAAGCCCATGATTCCGTAGACCCAACCGACAACCATCATCAAAGGAATCCAAGAGACAAAACCTCTGGCTAAGCCTTGTTTGAAGTTTTTCTGACGAGTGGTGTGAATCCCTACAAGCATACCTAGAATCACGAAGGCAACGACTGATGTGGAAATAACGGCCGATTCTGCAACATCAGCGCTCGTTTGAGCCACAATAAGACTGCGGCCACCTATGCGGAGTGTAGCATCGTTTTCCAAGGAATCCTCGGCATCCTGTAATGCGAGAGTCAAACGGTCGTAAAGGTCGATGGTGGCTTGCCAGTCAAGTGTCTCAGCTTGGAACGAGAGAACCGTTTGTTGGCCATCAGAAGACAAAACGGCCGAGGTTAACTCACGACCTGTTGAGTTTTCAAGAAGATAATCAGAAAGCGCTTCATAAGAAGCGGGGGTTGATGCATCCAATTCGGTCATCAGTGTATTCAGTACTGGGTCGCGCCCTTGGGCTTCAGCCAGTAAATTCCACAGACCGTTTGGAACTCCATTTACATCCTCACTCTGCAAGAGCATCGCTTCAGCAGCATTCCAAGTAATCCTACCTTCATGAGAGATAATCTCAGCATCAACAACCAGGTATAACGGTGAACGACTGCTTTGGAAGTCATCTGAAAGCATCAAGAAATCCCCGACAACCGGGATATCTTGGTCCAATTGGTCTCGCTGATCAAAACCAACTTCCAATTGTTGGAATCCAAAGTACATCGGCGTCAACAACAACACTGCGATTACGCCCACCTTCACCGGCTGAGTTGACAATCGCCCGATTGCGGATGAGATTCGTCCAATTGAGAGGTTGCTGGCTTTCGAGAGTGCGAGACGTTTTGGTGGGAACATCAACATCAACGCTGGTAAAGCCGTAATACTCAGTAAATAGACGACGAATAAACCAATCGCGATAACCGTTCCAAAAACTTGCAAAAAGGAGAGCGCTGAGAATCGAAATGAGAGGAAACCAACCATGTCGGTAAAAATGGCAATGACCAAAGCAATGGATGTCAAAACCGTTCCTCGAGTGACGGCGATTTTACGGGCTTCATAGGAGAAGTCCTTCAATGTCTCCCGCTCTATAGAGTCTTGGCTGTCGATATTTTGCATCTCCTCTCGAATCCTGAGTACGACGTGAAGGCCATAATCCACCCCAATGGCCAGCAATAAGACTGGAATTGAATTCATTGCAGCATTGAACACCATATTGACGCCCATGAATTGTAACCACCCTGCAACACCATAGGTGGCTGCAATGGAAATAATGGTAAGGAAGGTGACGTAGGCAGTATCACGAAGACTCCGGAAATTCAACCAAAGAATTCCAGCGAGAAGCAACATGGCAGCACTTGTAAGCATGCCAATTTCTTTTCCGAGATTACCATTCGCCCCAATTGCGAGTTGTGAAAAAGAAAAGGTACGAACTTGCTCATTACCCGTAGTGTTCGTCATATTCCCCAACATCGAGGCGGACCAAACATCAATATCCGCCTGGACATCATCCAGAACATCATGACCATAGTCAGAAGGTTCACTGCTAATGACCAGCGTCGTTAGAATAGGCCCTGAAAGATTCCATGGGTCATCACGGTTCTCAACCGGCATGCAACTCAGGATTGCTTCTCGATAGTCGATGTTTTGAAGAACGGAAAGAGGAATTAATTGCCCATTCAAAGGGCCAGTAACGGCTATTATTTGACCAACTTCCCCGGCATCTCTACCGGCAGTAAGCCCTTCGAGTTGTCCAAGTAAAGAACCCAAGCGAGAGGAGAGGTTTTGACCCGAATCCATTCGAGTGAGCCATTCACTTGGCTCATCAGGCGACCATGTTCGTAAATCCGCAGGCGTTATTGCAGAAACCACTGGAATTGAAGATGAGACTGTGGAGACATTGCTCAAAGCATCCTGTAATTCAGATGAATTGGATGCCTGTACATCGCTCAGAGCTGCTTGAACCTCGTCGATCCAGCCAGCCTGTGCTTCATCTTGCCAGAGTTGCCACTGAATGGCGGAACTTGCCATACCACTGTTAGCTTGTGTCCCAAATAATGGATAGTGGTGAGGCTTGAAGTTTTCATTCTCCAGCATCATGGCTTCAATTT
>CALBIL010000039.1 GCA_937892945.1 uncultured euryarchaeote
CGGTTATCAGCCGGGTGCTCTAACCGACTAAGCTACCCGCGCAACTGCAGTTCGGGCGACTCACCTCCCCGTCATAAGAGTGACGGAGTAGACAAGGTCACAAGTTCTTCAATCGAAACTCACTCTTCTTCGTCACTCATCTCATTGAGGGTGACATACGAAGGTAATGTGAGGACTTTGTCGAACGTTCGTGAAAGAACAACTTCGTCTAAGCGTTCACGTGTTCGTGAAAAGGCATTGATTGGTATTCGCAACTGTGCTTCAACACCGTATTTCTTCTGAACGCCAATTCGTACTTGAACAATGACGCCTTTGTACGTGCGCTTCACTTTGAAGAGGTCGGTGATAACGCCGATCTCTTGCCCTTGATTGTCAAGGACTGCACGATCAAGCATTTCATCAGGTGCATACAGCTTTTCATCAATACGTACGGTATTGCGCCATCGGCGTTGTAATTCTCTCATCGATTTTGAAAGTTTAACAGTTCCATCGTTCCGGATGCTGTGGACCAATTCTTTTGGCAGAGGTACAAGTTCGGCGGGCTTCCGCATGAACTCATCAGCTACATCCGATTCCACTTGCAATCGCATTGATCGCACGCGTGCTTCATTCGGATGGTGACGCTCACCAACTATTTTTCCTACTTTCTTATCATTTACGTACACATCTCTTTGGAGTAGCTCCTGGATGTCATATTTGTCGTTCGGCATTTTCCCATCTCATTCGCCAGTTCAACCCGGCTTACCCCCTGCTTCACTTGAAAGGTCTTATACCCTTTGGCGATTAAAAAGCGATTTCCAATTGTATTTGTCGTATAATATGTTGTCATTCCAATTAGAAAACCGATTATAATTCGATTTTAGCCGGTGTCGTATAATTTATTCTACCAATAGGAGTAGGGTAAAGCCGAACGCTTTTTGAGGGAGATTCTATAGAGTGGCTAATCTCCGTGGTTTAAAATTCAATTTTGCTACTTTATCAATATAAAATACGTTATTTTCGAGAGTATCCTTACGTTCTTTAGCGTAGCTCCCTTCGATTCGATCGGATACTTTTTCCGAGAATAGCGGGCATTTCTGCCTCAGGAATGCCAGATGGGGAAAGTTACTTTCCCAATTGATTATTGTGATTTCTAATTGAAATATCTCTTCTTCTTTCGTCGTATAATTCTTCTGTGGGCAAATTGATGTAGGTTTGTCTCTTGGGTGGAACTATGCGTCAAGCACCCGTAATCCATCTGCGTGGGCTTGACTCAAGTATTGGTCGAGCTTTGGTCGAACGAATCTTTCGCACCAACGCTCATCTGGTTGTACCAGCGACGCATTTTCATGAGATGTCACAACATTATGCGACTGAACTTGAATTTGGAGAATGCGAACTTCACGATGCTGAGCACCTCCCTTTAGCATCAGGGCATCGTTTGATGCTGATTGGATTGGGGCCTTTTGATGAACCAAGCGATGGCGAAATGGGATTTGATATCGACGGGCTTGAGGTTATTTTAACGGTCCCAGCAGATGAGGGTGTGAATGTTGATACAGAATGGATTGACAGTCTTCTCCTCGTCCATGACGTACTTCCTCGTGTGAAAGATACGCTATGGGTTTCTCCTCTTTTCAGTCAATGGATGATTCAATTGAATGCAAATACTGTACCTGCTCCCATAGGTGATGCGGAACATTGGTGGGTAAGTGATATCGATGTTGCTGACGCTTTGGTTCGGATGTTAATGGGCGATGAACCGTTTCCGAGCCTGATCAAAGTATCAGGTCGTCGTGCATGGAGTCAAGAACAAACCATTGAAGAATTGTCTCTGCTTCATGCACGTACCAGGGCTGGGAGAACCGGTCACTTTGGTGTTGAGCACCTCACAGCAGCCCCAACGCCAACGATTGAAGTGAAATCATTAATTGTCAACCCTTCAATGCCATTGAGCATGCAAGAAAACTCACAACAACGCCCGGACCTCTCACCCTTGCATGATGTATTGCATCGAATCGATGGTGATGGATGGCGTCCATTGGTGCCAATTCGTACGGCATTAATGCACGCACTTGTCGATTATATTGATTGAGGCTCAAATGGTTTGTGCGCCACCTTCAGGAAGCATTGTCAAATCACTCAAGTTGCCAACAAGGGTTGGACCTGCAATCAATGTCGCCATGATGCCAGTGTCTCCGCTCGGGTTGTGGGAAAGGGAAAGCCAAGGTCGGCCATAGGCGTCAATTTGCATATCGATAAAATCGCCAAATCCACCGCATCTTTCGTAGCCACAGGTAGGACTGGCATTGTCCAAAGGATCTTCTGGCGCATTGACTTGAACAGTCGTAATCAGGGGTGTCTCATTGAATGCATCCGTAATCACAGAGATGTAACCGTGCCATACTCCGTCACCTTCGGTGCCGATGTAACCGAAGGCTACACGCCCAGGGTCTCCGGCAATAATGACGGGGAAACCAGTACCTTCGAGGTGACTTGGCCCAACCATGATTGCATCGGACCATGTATTTGCATCATCCACGGAATACGAGAAATAAGGCATGTTATCGTTGCCCATCCACATTGCATAGACGTTACTTTCACTGTCAGTATCGACTTGTGCTTCTTCTGCATTCCACGTATCTGCAGTTCCAGATGCCTCGGTTGGTAAGATATGTTCGCTCCATGTAAGGGCCCCATCTTCGGTTTTGTACATTGAATAACCCGTACCATCACATCCGATTTGTCCTCGATAGAAATTCCCATTGTCTGCTCCGATGAGATGAGCTGAAAGTCCTCCGCTTTGGCAATCGACTGGCGCACCTGGGAGTTCAGGCCCCCATGTGAGTCCGCCATCTTGACTTTGAGAACACAAAGGTGCAGCCCAGTTTCCATTGATGCAAAACACCCAAAGCGTTTCATGAAGTATTCCCCCATAAGGTGAAGACGCAATTGTTTGGTGGTCTTGAACGGAATAGGATGTAGCAACGGATGGACCAAACCAAGAATCGCCTTCGTCATCACTCCATTCAACGGTCATACCGAGCAACGCATGCATATCGAATTTCATAATGCGGTCGGTCCACGGATCAACATAGACATATGGATCGTTTGAGTTTGCTACTGGTAACACTGGGCCGTAGACGTTTTGGCAACTGAAATCGGATAAACTCGTCATTTCAATCATGCTTGTGCATTGAACAATAGCTGTAGAGCCTTGAGGTCCATTTCCGTAACTCGTAAAGTAGATGTTATCGGTAGAAGTAATTCCCATAGTCGGTTCAAAAGTCGAAAATCCAGTGCCGTAATATGTTCCTACAGTATAGAATGGGGTGTTTAAGCCACCGAAAGCAGTTGTGTTATTCAACGCATTGATGCCACCAGGGTAGTGATACCATGTTAATTCACCAATTTCGAAATCGTTTCCTCCGATATCATCTCTTCCTGTGTTTTGTGCCCCAATACATCCTGCCATCGGCATGAGGGCGATGAGGGTGGTAATCAGAAAAGCCATTGGTTTGGACTTCATGCTTCATCACCTCGCTGGAAGAGGTCTGCACCAAGAAGTGGGAGAAGTACGCTTGCGTCGCCTTCGACACACATGTGTGGAGCCTCAGGACGCATCTTACCCCAAGAAATCGCTTCACGCAACCGAGCGCCAGAAAGGCTGCCATCGTGTTCTGGTGCGGTGGTAATGTAGACTGCAGAGTCAAGACCTCCACGGTATTGATTCCACCAAATTACATGGTGTTTCGAAATCCCGCCGCCGACCATGAGCGCGTTTGAGACTTCAACATCCCATGTCATGTCGCTCATGACTTGTTCATCAGCAAGTGTATCGATGTGAAAGTCGCGGTGCTTTTGTCGCAACATGAACAGTTGGGCGCCAATAGAACCGTCGGTGATTCCAGGGATAACGACTGGAATCTGATGCTTATAGGCCCAATAGATGAGCGAATCGGGTGTTCCGATTCGCTTCCCGAGTTCCCATACCAAGTGAATTGAGCCAAATCCAAGCCAAGCATCAGCGCCTGTTTTTCCAGTTTCTTTGAGTCGGTCTTGGTACATTTCCTCCAATACTGGCGTCAAGACTTCTTCGATGATTTCACCGTATGAAGAATTGGGTACGATGACGTTGCCGAGTCGCATGAGGGAATGTTCTGCAAGTTCAATATCATCCAGTTCAAAGGCACCGTGATAGTAGTGTTTGTGTGAGCGAGCAATGTCATGATCGAGCATTCCACAGGTCGTCGAAACCACATTGAACATTTGCTGTTTGAGTGCTTCAACAAAAAAACCACGAGTCCCAGTTGCACACAGGCAGGCAGGGAATGAGAGCCAATTGCACACTTTGCTGTTATCTCCATCCACTGCATCGACTTGCTTCTTCATCTCCAAAAGAATGTCTCTTGCAGTGGCCAGTTTGGTTGCAGTAAATCCTCCTGCACTTGCCATTTGGTCAAGCAATGAGCGGGGGGTTGAGATTTCGGAAAATGCATAATCGACCACAGGGACATCGAAGTCATCAGGTTGAATCGCCATGACCTTGCCATCTCTCCTTCCTTCAAGAACCTGCCCACAAGTCATTCCACACCCGTAGGGTGTGTGTCCTTTCACAGCCGTTGTTCTAATTCAAAGACTCTGTCTCGAAGTCGAGCTGCTTGTTCAAAGTCGAGGTTTTTGGCAGCAGTTTTCATTGCAGCGCGTAATTCTGTGAGTAACTTCTGGATCTGTGCTGGTTCCAGGCCTGAAAGCACATCATCTGGCTCATCATATGTCAATTGAACATTTGATTTTTCAATTGAAGAATTCGTTATATTTCCGCTGGTTCCATCTTGTCCAGAGCCAGCAGCCCAAGCACCTGCACCAATGTTGAGGTTTTGAGCCCAATCACCATCTTTCCGACCACCCTTTTTGGCAACAAGCCGTCGAGTTCCATCCTTTGAAGTCGATGTTCCTGAAATGAGGTCATCAACATCCGAATTCATCTTTGGTAGTGCTTTTATGATGGTTCTTGGAGTGATATTATGTGCGTCATTGTAGGCTTGTTGGCGTTCACGCCGTTCAAGAGTTTGTTGTATTGCTGCACGCATGGCAGGAGACATACTGTCTGCATACAGCAACACATGCCCATTGATGTTTCGAGCTGCCCGTCCAATCGTTTGCAAGAGACTCCGTTCATTCCGAAGGAATCCTTGTCGATCTGCATCGAAAATAGCGACGAGGCTCACTTCTGGTAAATCAAGTCCTTCTCGCAGTAAATTAATTCCGACAATCACATCGATATGGCCAATACGTAATGCATTGAGGATTTCAGTACGCTCGAGTGTATCGATTTCTGAATGCAGATGATGTGCTTTTACACCCATCTTATTGAGGTATTGCGCGACTTCTTCAGCGAATTTAATGGTCAATACTGTCACTAAGGTCCTTTCCCCATTTTCAATACGGAGATTTATTTCTGATAATAAATCTGCAACTTGACCGCTTGTAGGCCGTACTTCAATTTCCGGATCAAGTAAACCCGTCGGGCGTATCTCCATTTTTGCAATGCCGTCTATTTTCTGTACCATGTGATACAAACTCTCACTGTCAGGGTGCTTCTTTTCAATGTCTGGTTGGCCAGCACCACCTCCTGATTTGGCATGGAGGAGGCCATTTGGAAGTGGTTGATTGGTAATTTCACACAGATGGCGTAGTTCCCGTTCCCCCGGTGTTGCAGATACATAGACCATTTGCGGAATCAGTTTTTGAAACTCAGGAATCTTAAGTGGGCGATTGTCGATTGCAGTTGGGAGTCTAAAACCGTGCTCAACAAGACTTTCTTTTCTTGAACGGTCTCCGTAGTACATGCCGCCAACTTGAGGGAGGGTGACGTGTGATTCATCCATGATGACGAGGAACTTGTCAGGGCTGCCATGAAATTGTTTGGCACACGCCGCGAAAAAGTCAAGCAGGCAATAGGGTCGTTGTCCTCGTTCTCGTCCATCAAAGTGAAGAGAGTAGTTTTCCATTGATTGGCAATGACCGATTTCACGAATCATTTCCAAATCATATCGAGTTCTTTGTTCGATCCGGTGGCGTTCCAATTCATGACCGAGACTCGAATAATGGGCAATCCGGTCATCAAGTTCATCTTCGATTGAAACCAACGCTTCTTCATAACGTTCTGGACTGGTCATGAAAAATTCTTTTGGATGAATCCATGCTTCATCGAGTGTGTCGAGAACTTCCCATGTAACGGGGTCGCATACCTGGACTTTCGTCACGCCATCGAAATCAAATTGAATTCGAAGTGGGTCATCACGGCTCGGCATCCAAACATCGAGCACCTCACCTCGCAAACGACATTCTCCACGAGAGAGGTCGACGGTTGTACGTTTGTATTGCAGTACGATGAGTTCTTTCAGTAAATCACTTGTCTCAATGTTTTGGCCTACGTGAACTCGAACGTGATATTCAAGGAATGTTTCAGGGGGGTTCAATCCATAAATACACGACACAGAAGACACGATGACGCAATCTGGACGTGTAACCAATGAGGCGATTGTAGCAAAGCGTTCTTGCTCAATGCGTTCATTGATTGAAAGTTCTTTATCGATGTATAGATCACGTTTTGCCAAATATGCTTCAGGCTGATAATAGTCATAATGTGAAACGAAATAATCGACGGCATTCTCAGGAAAATAGCCAGCCATTTCTTGGTGTAATTGGCGAGCAAGTGTTTTGTTATGGCTGATGATGAGTGTTGGAATGTTGAGGTGTTGGATTACTTGTGCCATGGCATAGGTTTTCCCACTTCCAGTGACGCCGAGAAGTACGGCTCTCTCTTGGCCATTTTCCAATTGAGAAATCAATTTTTCAATTGCTTTTGGTTGGTCTCCAGAAGGTTCGAACTCGGAATGAAGTCGGAGACGTTTAACATCGGGGTGTAAATGTTCCAATGCTGCGCCTTCAAGGGCTTTAGAAAGGTCGAAGGGGTCTCTTTCAGTCAGGTCACCTTGCCCAACATCGATATCAGCCATCTTCTCGAAGGCTCCATCATTATCCCATTGTTTTACCATAGACTCACCTCCGTTGTTCTATCATACTGAGCCAACAGGTCTTCAACTGTTCAGTCTCACGGGAGATAGAGTCCACCGTTGACATGGAGTATTGCTCCCGTGATGTATCTTGAATCTTGGCCTACCAAAAAGGAAATCGTTCCGGCCATATCTTCTGGTGTACCTACACGTTTGAGGGGTACCTGTTGTTCGCGTTGATCTCGCTTTTCTTTGGAATCTCCGGCAAGAATTGCGGTATCGACAAAGCCAGGTGCCAGGACATTGACTCGCTTTCCTTCAGGTCCAACAGCTTGTGCAAGTGAACGAGCCCATGTTGAAAGGGCCGCTTTGGAAGCAGAATAATCTGCACCATGCGGTGAACCTTTGGTACCGAGTTGTGAACCGACAACGACCATTCGGGCCTCTGGGGTAAGGTGAGGTTGAACTGCTTTCCAGACCGAAACAGCTCCTTCAAAATTCGTCATCATGGTGCGGCGTAACATTTCCATGGTCAATTCATCTGCAGAAACACGTTCGTATGAGCCATGGTTGAGAACCAATACATCAATTCCACGAGCCATCCACGGATGAATTCCGAGAAGTCCAACTTCTCCAGTGTCTGAACAATCAACTTTGACAGCCAGTGCATCATCTCCACCGTCTCGAATTTCTTCAACGACCATTTCTGCAGGTTTAGAAGAGGTATTGTATGTCAACAATACATCATAGCCATCCTTTGCAAGACGTTTTGATGTCGCAGCACCGATGCCTCGGCCACCTCCGGTAATCAGTGCAACGGGGCGGGACATAGATGTCCCAATAGCCCAAACATCATCAAACTTCCATTTGACGAGTATGCTTAGAAGAGTAAGATTTTCGCTGAATTCATTGACAAGATGAATCTGAATTCAGTTGAATAAAGTGGAACGAACGTTGATTCATTACAAATTTGGACAACTCGAATGTCGTTCCACTGAAGTCACCTTCTGCGATGAGTTGCCATGGGTTTGAGGCATTCTCAACCATTCCCCAATGTTCCCAAGCATAGTTGCAATCATCATTCAATCCATCCACAGAGAGATTTACCGTATCGTTAAATTCACTAAAAGCATTAGGTTGATCGGCATTTTCATCTACGTAACGTGAGAGTAATATGCTTATTTTTGAACCATTTTCAGATTTACCAGCCAATATATTAAATTCATTGGAATCGATAGAATCGGATCCAAAACCGCCTTCATTTTGCAATCGAATCGGTGTATTCACCACCATCTCACTGTAGACGCTCCAGGTGATTCCAGGTGGTTTGATTTGCATGTTTTCTCCCCAAAAGAAACTTCTTGCAGCGAAGAAATGTGCCATTTTTAGGGTATTGACGCCATGGGACGAATTCCCGGCATTTCCTTCCCATAGATCGTTGTAGATGGTCAATACGCTGGTTAAATAGGCTTGACTGGCAGGACTGTGCGCATATACTGGAATGTTTCTATTCCATTCGGTAATGTAGACTGGAGTATTTTCTGAATAGCCATATTTTGCTAAAAAGACACCGAGTGATTCAGTTGGGTGGGTAAAAAAATACGTTGTTTGAGAGGGGTTAATGCGGTATAAGTGGACATAAACAGCATCGATTGGTTCGTTATTTTGTTGAGCTAATTCTAAAAACCGTTCTGAAAACTCTATGCTATTTTTCCCGATTGTGATCGCAGCAATAACCTCAATTTCATCTCCGAACTCATCGGTAACTGCTGTGTTAACTGCGTGATAGAGTTCATAGTATTCATC
The DNA here is from genome assembly GCA_937892945.1 of uncultured euryarchaeote. Taxonomy (GTDB): domain Archaea; phylum Thermoplasmatota; class Poseidoniia; order Poseidoniales; family Poseidoniaceae; genus MGIIa-L1. The sequence continues at coordinate 8,808 of CALBIL010000039.1, forward strand.
CGCAGTACCACTCCACCAATCTGATAAATACGGTTCATTCCAAACTTCGACTGCGTCAAAACTATCAAAATAAAACCCTTCATTCCAACCTTCACGATAATGTTTCAAGACTTGGACTGCAGCTTGTGCAAATACAGTAAAATTATCCGGTGGGCTTCTCCAGTCCGAACACTCTTCGTACGATGGGTATGCTTTGGGATAGCCGAGTCTCCAATATACGCTGGTATGGGTTGTAGCCATGGTTGCTTGAACCCTCTGGTCAGTCTCTGAGAAATTATAATTCGACATGTTAAGGGGGTCGTATCCGTCATACACTGGAACTCCATTTTCGTCAGCATGGACCCATATTCGATTCATATCTCCGGGGCCTTCACCATGAGTGCGAGATGATGGAATTTGCATTTGGTTGTATTCGTCAGTATAATTGGAACCATACCAAATGTGCTGACAACCCTCTATTTCCCATGTTTTGAGAACCAGTGGGCCGTTATTGACACCATGTATTGGCGCAATTCGGCCGAATTCTTCATCGGAATGAATCGTTGCGGTTAGATTTGCAGGGTCTATGTTCGGATATTCACATGAATCATCCTCACTGTTCGCTTGAGGATTGTAATTGAGTGCGCCCTCATCCATGCACCCCAAGACTTCAGTAATTTCTCCATCACCGTCTGAAGAATCACCTGCATTACCCCCATCGCCATAACAGCCAGGTAAAAGAATCATAATTGAGAATAAAAATACGCAAACTACTCTTTTCACGCTAATCCGTTGTTTAAAGTGCTAATGAATGCTTCCATACGACCGATGGGAATCAGGATAAATCTGGTGGGTAGCACTAGAGATGTATGTTTCCAACCGTAGCGATGTGTACACAGACGTGGAGCCTTCTTTTCGGGTTGAATCGGATAGAAAGAGAGGTTACATCAATTCTCAAGAGTTCATGAGAACTGCTGGATGAGTCATTTCCAATCCTTGAAGTATCTCAGGCGAGGGCAATGCTTCATGGCATCCGAAGGCATCAACCAAGATCTCGCCCCGGAGACCTTTGGAAAACATACCCTGAAGCCCTTACGAGCCTCTCGTGGGACATTGCTCCTTCTCGTCACAGTCATGCTTTGGCTGTATCGGAATCACTTCCAACCGGTCAATGTCATCATCGTAATTCTTGGATTCGTGTGGCTCGCACTCAAGGGACTCTCCAAAACTTCACTTTTTACAAAGAACGAAACAAGTGGTGAAAAGCCTACGCTCAAAAGGAAAGCCAGGCTTATAACGTTCCTTATCGCAGGATTCTTTACTTTTGTCATCATTTCAGCCACCCTTTTCATTAATATTTCACCTCAAGTCGGTGGTGATTCACTCGATTATGATTCTTTGAATTACAGAGATGGAGCATTCCAAAACTTGATTCCGACCGATGTTTCCTCGGAAAACAGTTCGTTTTGGGAGACGATGGCTGCTTACATGGTGAGCGGTGAACAAAGATCTCCAGGTGCGCCCCTTCCTACCAAAGAGTTCATTCTGGAACCCCTTGAATCCGAGGAAATAAGTGTGACATGGTTCGGCCATTCTACAATTCTCATACGTTCAAATAATGTTACAATCCTTACTGACCCACTCGTTGGTGAGGATAATATGGACCCGCTCTTCTTTGGTCCGAGTCCGTTTTCACTTGAATTCAGTTACGAACTCGAAGATCTTCCTCCAATTGATTACGTGCTTATTTCTCATGACCATTATGACCACCTCGATATGGGTGCAATCAAGGAACTTCGAGATTCAAAATTCTATGTTCCACTCGGGATTAAAGCTCATCTCTTGAGATGGAATGTTCCCGGAGAAAATGTCCAAGAATTGGATTGGTATGATGAGGTCAATGTTTCAGAGCATTTGGGTTTCGCGCTCACTCCCGCTCAGCATTTCAGTGGCCGTTCACTGTTCAACAGTGATTCTACCTTGTGGGGGTCATGGGTCATTGAACTTCAGAATCAATCTCTCTTCTTCAGTGGTGACAGTGGTTACACGGAAGAGTTCAAGACGATTGGAGAAAAGTACGGCCCCTTTGATATAGCATTCCTTGAGTCAGGCCAATACAATCAGGCTTGGGAGAACATCCACATGTTTCCTGAACAAGTCGTTCAAGCAGGAATTGACCTGAACACATCAGTAATCTTACCGATTCATAATTCCAAATACACCCTTGCTCTTCATTCATGGGATGAACCGCTTGAGAGAGTCTCAGGGGAAGGTGAAAGAAGGAATATGAGTGTAGCAACCCCAATGATTGGAGAGACATTCATTCTGGGCGGTCCTATTCCGAATGATGCATGGTGGTTGAATGTGTCCAATGCCTCGCCTTCATTCTTAGAAAGCAATTCTTTTGTTGGGTATCTGCTTCCACCCCTTGCCGTTGTTGGTATGTTCTGGATGTTCACTGAGCGTAATGAGCGCTCAAGAACGGAGGAAAAGAACGGCCTCCAAAACGCCCCTGAAGAAGAATAGACTCTTGTTCAAGGTTGAATATAAGTTGGTTCATTCAAGAAACTGGGCTAACTGGGGTGGTTGCCAGCCTTCTGGTTTGAGCACTTTCCCATCATCGCGTCGGATGACTTTTCCATCGACAAGTTTGGCCATATTTGAGCGGTGAACTTCGTTGAAGGCATCGTCGTAAATCTTCTGCATGCCGTGGTTGATGATGGTTCCAGCAAGGATGTAACCAATGTCTGCAAGTGCATCGAGTACTTCGACCATATCGCCGGCACGAGCGGCTTCTGCGTATTCTTCAACTTCTTCACGGAGCAATTTAATTCGCAGTTCAATCATTTCATCTGTGCCAAGTCCTGGCGAATCGAGTTTTGGGATTTCAAAGGCTTCATTGAATTCAAGCAGTGATTTGACAAGAGGGTTCATGATTTACGGTGAGCCGTTGAAGCACATCAACCTTCCACAGGTGTGGTGTGGTAACGGTCATCGACGTCTTCTCGAATTTGAAACATTTAGTCCAACATGAATTCAGGGCTAGGCTCAAGCATAAAGCCGATGATCAGTGCAAGGAGAAGCGCCCATCCTGTCAACATGGATGCACGGAACAAGACCGTTTGGAAATCCTCGAACTTCTCTTTTGCCAATACAACCCAGATGTTCAACACCGCCATCACTCCTGCAGCAGCAAGGAACCAAACTCCATCAACCGGATTGGCCACAGCAAAGCAAGCAAACCAAACCAACGTCAACTGTACGGTTGTCCGTGTTGTTGCCTTTTCTCCGAACTTTGAGGGGAACGAGTGTACGCCGCTAATACGGTCACTCTCGACGTCCATTCGTGCGTAATTGATGTCAAATGCAGTAATCCACAAAGTAACTCCTAAAGAGATTGGTAGGATGGTTGAAGCCCACAAGAGTTCAGTGTGGGAGTCAAACATACCTGTAATGGCAGCCCAGCCGTGTATGTCCGCTGCTAGAGCAACCCAGGCTCCCGCAGGGGCTAGGCCCAAACACAGGCCAAGCCAAAGGTGGCACAGCCAAGTGTATCGCTTCATGTAAGGGTAGATGACGAAGACGAGAACAGGTAGCCAAGACATCATGAGTGCAACAGGGTTGAGAAGGCCAGCACCGATGAGTAGCATGGCCAAGAACACGGCGCAAAGCGTCCATGCCGTTTGAAGGCTCATTTCACCCGAGGCCAGATGGCGGCCTTCTGTTCGAGGATTTGCCGCATCAATGTCTCGGTCAATAATACGATTCAGTGCCATGGCAAGTCCTCTTGCCCCGACAGCTGCAAGAAGAATCCAGAGTAAATCTATACTCGGGGAAATATTGAATTGCTCAAGGGCGATGAAATAACCGATAAGGACAAACGGGAGGGAGAACAGCGTGTGCTCAATTTTAATGAACGAGAGAATCTGTTTGAAATCCATCACTCATCCCCTCCAAACGAGAGGTGCGGTGGCCATTGATATGCTTCCAATTCAGGATGTTGCCTCACCTTCTCAAGTGTTTCTGGGGAATGTAAGGTGATCGAGGGCCATCTGCGAACGCCATGCTCAACTGAAGGTATTGGGGTTGTGGCATCCCAACAAAGACGTTGCTTCTGGTCATCAAAGGTGAGGCCCCTCCCTACATCGAATCGCGAGGTAAGTTGCCATAAGAGTCGCCGACGTGCTTTTTCGCAATGTAAGTCAAGGTCGTCATTGGTGATAAAGAGCCAGCGGAGAGAAGAAGAACTATCCAATTGCCAAATTGATTTACGCAATTGAGATATACGCGCTCTTCTTGCTCCTTCTGCATCATCATTCGACGCTTCTTGACCGTCTTGAGGTGTTGGTGAGTTTTCGATATGGGTCGAGACGACCATGATGCTGTCTCGTAGCATACGTGCATCGGCTACTTCGTCGAGTTTGAGAACATCTTCTAGGCTAGAGAATCCAGGGGCTTTGCCTTTGCCTTGCCTCCATTCAGGTGTAGGTTGTGAATAGGAACCCTCGAGTGGTTCAGCATCTGAACGGGGATCACGTTGAGCGAGTGTTGTCGCATCGATGAGGAGTTTGCTGTGGACGTTTTCGTATGGGCTTGCAGCCTCGAGTGAATCGGCCACCATTCCATCGAGTACCAGCACATCAGTTGCAATGTCCACTTTCGAATTCAAAGCATCAAGAAGTGCCTCTAAATCTTTTGGATTGTGGTTCTCATCGACAGCGATAATTGTTTTGAGGAACATCATTTGTCCAGCACCCAAGAGACCAAGTGCAGTTTTTCTGCCTTGGCGCGGGTACCGTTGTTTCGAAGCAACAATGGCTAAATTATGGAATCCAGTTTCCATTGGAAGGTGAACGCTCTTGACATCTCGATGTTGGAAATTAAGGACGGGAGAAAACTGTTGACCAATCGCTTCTCCGAGATGCCCATCTTCCATAGGAGGTAGGCCAACGATCGTTGCAGCCAGTACGGCATCTTTCCGACAGGTAATGGCAGTAACATGCATGACGGGATACTGTCCAGTCAATGAGTAGAATCCGAAATGGTCGCCAAACGGACCTTCAAGTCGAGTCTCACCAGGTATGCAATAGCCTTCAATCACGATATCTGCCTCTGCAGGCACCATCAAGTCTTGAGTGAGAGCTTTGGTGATTGGCAATGACTTACGCCCTAATATACCAGCAAACTGGTATTCGCTCAGGTTATCGGGCAGTGGGGAGATGGCTGAAAAAATCAATTCTGGGGGCCCGCCCATGCAAATCGCAACAGGCATTCGTCCATCCCCTCCCGCTTCTTTCACCGCCGCAGCATGATCTGCTCCATGCTTGTGAATTTGCCAATGCAGTCCTATTTCCTTCGGACCAAAGACTTGAGCGCGGTACATGCCGAGATTGTGTTCACCGCTTTTAGGATCCTTGGTGACAACCAGGGGCAGGGTGACAAACGGACCTCCATCCTTGGGCCATGTTGTTGGAATAGGCAGCCGCGTTAAATCGAGTGGTAATTGTACCCTCTGACAATTTCCTTTGCGTTTTTTCTTCGGTGGCATGGCGAGAGCATCCCGGATCAATGGGAGTCCCTTCCAGGGTTTGCGCATGTAGAGCCCGATATCTGGCTTCATCATGGCAACCATACGGTCGCCAATTTCAGTAGGGTGTGCTGCGCCAAGTGCGCGAAGAGTGCGGTCTTGTCCTCCAAACAAATTCATTGCGAGTGGAATTTCGCTGATCGTGCCGTCGGGGAGTCGTGGTTGCTCAAACAATACGGCAGGACCATCGTTCTTGACCAATAAATCGGCAATAGCGCCAGCTTCAAACTGAACGTCAACCGGACGCGTAATACGTAGGAGTTCGCCACCCTGCTCAAGATGTTCGAGCCACCGCTTGGAAGTTCGCCACGCCACAACCAAGCGTAATGGAACCTCCCTTTGAACCGTCGTATTCCTTCATAAGATTGTAAAATGGTTTGTGTATCGCATACATGCATTGAAAACCCCTACCGGGTTTCAAAGGTTATGAAATACGTATTCTTCGCCATAGTGCTGCTTCTTTTGAGTACTGGCCATGCCGCTGCAGAAAATGCTTCAACGGATGTCGTCATCACAGTCGACAGTACAAATTTGCGTTTTAATCCATCAGAAGTAACGCTCCAAGAAGGACAAGCCGTTCGATTTGTCTGGGGCGGGCAAGCATTGCCCCACAATGCAGTAGCGAAGGATGGCTTATTCGATTCGGGAGACCCTTCTCGTGATGTTGACTATCGGTTTGTATTTGAAAACGGAACTGCAGGTGATTATGTGTTTGTCTGTGAGCCGCATGAGAATCTCGGCATGGTTGGTACCATCACCGTAGAGACAGCCCCCCTTCCTCCTCCCGAAGTTGTTGAAGATGAAGAAACGGAATCAGTTGAAGAAGTACCGGCTCTCTCTCTTCTTTCCTCGATTACAATGCTCGCCTTTGTCGCAGTTTTGCGACGTCCTGTTGAAGAATGAACGAGCCGTTTCAACCGTTTCTTTCATGGACTTGATTCGCCAGTTGATGTTCATGGGGGGGGGGCGAAGATGTACGATGTCTTGGTAATTGGCGCTGGTCCCGGTGGAGGTTCCGCTGCACTCCATGCTGCTCGGGCAGGTTTGTCGACGCTGATTGTGGAGGCCGACCCGGAAGTTGGAACGCCTGTTCATTGCGGTGAATGCCTCAGTGAACTCGCCGTTGAAAATCTAGATCTTGAGATACCTGATCACGTAAAAGCACTCGATGTAAAGGGAATCCGGGTTATTTTCCCTGATGGAACTGAGAAGTTGCTCACGGAGAAAGGATATGTCCTCGAAAAGCATCTCTTCGAACGATGGTTGTGTGATGAAGCCATCAAAGAAGGCGCTGAATTAAGCCTTCACCATCGCGTAACTTCAATGGAGAGAGTATTCAATAGCGAAAATCAATTTTCATATTGGGAAATTGATGGTAAAGGTGATGGTTTTCCGTTCGAATGCAAATCAGTAATCGATGCATCCGGAGTCTCGGGTGCTGCTTCCAAACTCCTTGACATGGGAACGGAAGTCGAAGTCATTGCTGGTTTCCAATACGAAATTTTGGATGTAAAGAATGATGGTTATCTCGACTTTTACCTCTGGCCCAAATATTCACCCCACGGCTATGTCTGGATGATTCCAAAAGAAGGTGGAAGAGCGAATGTTGGATTGGTGACGACCGATAAAAAGGGTGCAATCAAATATCTGAATTCCTTTATTCAAGACACCTACCTCGATGGTAAACCGACCGTTAATCCACCTTGGCGACCCGATGGTGTCAAAGTACGACCCTTTGGTGGAACCATTCCAATCTCAGGCCCTCGTTCAGTTACGGTTGGCGATGGTTTGATTTTGATCGGCGATGCTGCGGGTTTCACTTCACCCCTGTTTGAAGGTGGTTCACATCTGGCATTGTGGTCTGGTCGAGAGGCTGCGAAAACGATTTCTTCAGCATTACAATCAGAATCAATACTTTCAAAAGACCGGTTAATGGATTACGAAAAGGCATGGAAGAAGACATTCCCGCCTTATTCAAAAATACTCAAAGGCAAAACTGCTTTGTATGAACTAACCGATGATGAAATGTCGATCATGGCTCGTTGTTTACCTGAAGAACTCGGTAACATGTCACCACTTCAGAAAGTTGGAATTGGATTGAAAATCCTTGTCCGCAAACCAATGTTATTCACGAAAAGTGTGATTCATGTTCTCCTCTCTTTTGGTTATTCCCGAGCCAAGTTTTTCGGCTGGTGAACATTCACCATCTTGAAGGCTGAATACACGCAACCTCCTTGAGGGAGCGTCGTGTCCGTAATTCATGTGGGGGCTAACGATGTGGCTTGCAATCTTCGCCGCAGTGGTGTTGTTGGTTCGTCCTCTACTTCATCAACAGTCTAAATTTGCTTCACTCACCTGCCATATTCTCATGGCTTTGCCGTTTTTTGCACTTGCAAGTCGTTTTCTCGTCAATGACACATCATTTGCTCATGTTGTTTCATACGGTGGTGAAGAACTTCCACTGAAATACAGGTTTGCTGCAACCTGGGCCGCTCGAGAAGGCCCACTTCTTCTTTGGGTCATGTGGATGACACTCCTTGCTTTTGTATGGAGAAAACCGATGGCGGGCGAAAACATCGAGACAACGCACCCTCTTCGACTTCGTTTGATTTACGGTTTCAATCTCCTTCTCCTTCTGCTTGCTCTTAACCTCAACCCCTTCAAAGAAAGTACCAGTGCGGGTATTGGTCAAGGTTTGAATGAATTATTGCAAACCGACCTGATGGTTATTCACCCCCCTCTCATTTTCTTAGCATACTCATTGTGCCTCCACATAAGCTCAATCGCGCTTTCTTCTCAGTTTGCAGATTCGAGTGGAATTAAAGATCGCATACTGAGCATTGTCCGACCAGGTTTGTTTGTTGCCACACTTGGTATCGGTTTAGGTGGATTATGGGCATATTTGATTCTCGATTGGGGTGGCTATTGGGCGTGGGACCCTGTTGAAACAGGTTCACTGTTACCTTGGCTTGCTTTGGTTTTCATGTCTCACCTTCGCACTCGCCCAGGAAAGACATCAGAGCAAACTTGGATTGGAGCCGGATTGGCAACAGGGGGCCTGGCCTTGTTTGCAACACTTGTGACACGTGCTGGTGGAGTTTGGGCATCCTCAGTTCATACTTTTGTCACCAGTTCAGAAGGCACTGCGCCTACAGATGCCTTTTCGCGAATGTTGGTTCTTAAATCGGATGCAGGGGGGGGGGTCGAGGTAATGACTTACCTGATTGTACTGCTGCTTTTTATCGGTTTTTGGCTTCAGTTACAACGCAGTTCCGCAAAAGATTGGAAACCAAATATCTCTTCACTTGGCCTTTTTGCCATACCTTTCCTCGGTGTTGTCTGTGCCTTGATTCTCGGTGCTTATATCGACCAATCTTGTGACTCTTCCTCACCCTCTCCCTGCTCAGTCACTCTTGAGGCTACGATCTATGCCTATCTCCCATCATTCGCATTCACTTTCATTCTTTTCGCTCCACTCGGAATTGAGTTTTTACGCAGCCCCCCTCCCAAGCAATCAACAGAAATCGGCTGGAGTTTCACCACCTTTGCACAATCAGGGGAAAAAGATCGAACGAATTTTTTGTTTTTGATTCTTATCCTCATTGCTATACTCGTATTCGGACTGACAGATAACTTCCTCTATACTGCTCTCTTTTTAATTTTCTTCACACCCCTCTTTTTTGCTCAAGATGCAACGAGGCTATGGGCACACGGTGCAGCTGGGGTCATGCTCGGTCTTGCAGGTGCTTGGTCAGGGATGATCGAAATCCTTTCAGCAGGTGTGGTCATGATGTTTTTCATCCTCCCATGGCTTCTGGCACCTGAATCGGATGAGCCGTCAACATTTTCATTCTTCGAGAAGAAATCTCAACAAAAAATGGCACTCTGGGCCTCTGTTGTTGTTGTTGGAAGTTACTTGATTCTCACACTTGTTCTTCTTCTTTCCAGTATTGACGCAATCAATTTCGAGGGGCACGAATTGTATGGCACCCCGTTCATCATCGCATTTGCTGGCGCTTTATTCTTGTACACCAATCGACGGCATGAGGCAAAACGTAATGCTTGGCTCCTCATTGTGACTCTCTTTGTTTCAATGGTGTTGGCTTTATGGCAGCCGAATGCGTTCGGTATGGATTCAAGCACTGCAATGTCGACGCTTATTGTACGGGGCGTTCTTGCATGGCTCACCCTCCCTATCGTCATTCTCGTCGTCATTCCAATGGTAAAAGAAGTCGTTATCACTCAAGGAATCAATCGTCCTAAAACTCCGGTCTGGAAGCGAATTCCTCTTGGAGCACATATCGTTCATCTCGGGCTCTTACTGTTGTTAATTGGACACGTCTATACAACTGTCCTTGTCGACAGAGGCGATGCAAGTCATCGAATTACCATGGTTAAGGATGAAATTGTTCTCGATGGTGATTATGGCTACGAATTCACTGGCTTACGAATGACTTCGGAAAACCTTGAGGTTGGTGATGGCTATGTAGGGATTCAAATTAATGTCTATGAACTTGATGAAGGCATGGTCGGTGAGAAAATTGGTACAGTTGAACCAGGCATGTTACGGTTTGACATCACGACAGAGAGCGGTTTTGTGCTTCAATCGAAATCACGTTCTGAAGTCGATATTCTCTCACATTGGAGCGGAGATATAGTCTTCGTTTTTGATGGAAGTCAAGCCAATGGGTTAATGCAACAAACCGTACAGAACGGCTCTGACTCTGTTCAACTTGTTCGCGTAACGGTCTACGACCTTCCAGCCTCCCACATGGTTTGGCTCGGCTGGACGATGATGTTGCTGGGAATGGGCGTGGTTGTTCTGGGAGACATTTCCAAAAACGAACGACTGAATACGATTCCTGTCGCTTCAAGGGAAGAAGAGTGAACAACTTCTTCTCCAATGCAATTATCAAGGGGGCGACGGTCGCCGAACTACCCGAAAGGGAGGTTATACTATGGAAGAAGGAACAATTGTCCACGTGGATTATGAACTTTACAACAATGAAACTGGTGATCTCATCGAGACAACCCGTGAAGCAGTCGCCAAAGAACACGAAAATCATCAGGAGGGTCGTACCTACGAACCAATGGTCTGTATCGTCGGTGGCGGACAACTTATTCCTGGATTTGAAGCAGCACTTGGTGAAGCAAAGAAAGGGAAGGAAACAGAAATCGTTATCGCTCCAGCAGATGCTTATGGAGAAAAAGACACTGAACAAATCGAAACCATTAGTATCGATAAACTCATTCGAGCAGTTAAAGACCCAAATTCACTCTATCTCGGTGCTCCTGTGACCATCAACGGTCGCCAAGGACAACTCTCCTACCTCGCAGCAGGTCGTGCACGAATTGACTACAATCACCCAATGGCTGGTAAGTCTCTCAAATATTCATTCAACATTGTTGATGTTATTGAAGGAAAAGAGGACAAGGTTACCGCTCTTCTCCAAGCAAATACTGGGCATTCTGGTTTTGAAGTAAGTTTCTCTGGAGACGACCTTTCAATCGTATTGCCACAAACCATGCTCTTCGATACCAATGCGGCCATGCTCAAGTTCCGCTTGGTTACTACAATCAGAGATGCAATCGAATGTGGCAAGGTTTCGTTTATCGAAGTCCACGAACCTCGTGGATTCGGTGCTGAAGACGACCATGACCATGATCATGCAGACCATGACCACGACCATGACGGTCACGACCACGGTCATGACCATGCTGAAGACCTCTCCTCTCTTTCCGTTGCTGAACTTAAGGAACGTTGCAAGGCTGCAGGCTTACCTGTTGGCGGCAAGAAAGCAGATTTAGTCGCTCGTCTTTCACAAGAAGAAGAGTGAACTGGTTTCTCCTTCAATTGAAGTGTTCACCAGCATTCGGCCCCAAAAGATATTGAGGAGAAACTCGAGGCAAGAACAGGGATGACCATGTCGAATCTTGAGCATCTTGAGCAACAACTTGCGTCAGAGTACCCTTCATTACCTTCCAAACAGTATTCTACGTTTGAGAAAAGCGCATTATGGATTACTCTTCTCGGTCTCGGCCTTTTTGCCACAGGATTTGTACTCGCCAATGATTTGATTTGGACAGACGGCCTCAAGCCGATCGTTTGGGACCCAATCATGAAAGATGCAGGTTCAGCAGGAGATGCTGATTACAACCCGATGAATACAATGCTTTACACCTTCAGTATGCTGGCCAGTGTTGTTGTTCTACAAGCTCTCTTCCGAAAAGCAAACTTTCCTGCTGATGACCGCATGCTTGTGGCACTTGTAGCATGGGTTTGCCTGGCACCAGTGTTGCGGGTTTTGGAAGATGCAGATTTTTTCAGTTCGGAAATGGATTGGTTGTTTATCTCTCCTATTATCCACCTCCATCTTGCCGCTTGGCTTGTTGGAATTGCAGGCCTCTCGCACTATCTGGCTTCGCAGTGGGATGGAAACGATTCTGATCGTATCGAAAATAAAATTCGTAAGGCAATGATTCCTGTTCTTTCCCTGGCATTGTTTTTCCATTGGGCTTTCTTGTACCAGCCTGCATATATCGCTCACGAAGGAATGGGGATGTTTTGGATCGGAATTGGTTTCGTTGTATCTTTCATTACTCTGTTTGGTGTCATGATCAAAACTCGAGGTTGGCCAGCAATCACGAGAGGAATGCTCGCTTTTGGCACCTCTGCAAGTATTCTTGGTATCGCACATTGGCTTCAATTTCTTTCTACGCCGTGGGCGCAAGAAAGTTCACGTATTTCTGAAACGATTGTACTCTGGCCGCTGGTTGTGGTCTTTGGAATCCCGAGCCTGGTTTGCTATGTAATGTACCGACGAGGGAAAGAGGATGCCCTACAACTCAAACTCACCGGATATGAAGCGGGAGTTCTTCCACAAGGAATAAGTGTCAAAGCTTGGGAAAATGCAGGCGATGAACTGCAAAACCATCCTGTTGAAATGCTCTCTCGAAATGCTCTTCTCGCCAGTCCTATGGTTTTGGCAATGGTCTTTGGGCAGTTATGTGATGGATTTGCAACCATGGTCGGAATCGATTACTTTGGATACGGTGAGAAGCATGTAGTCAGTAATCAGGTCATTCTTTATGGTGCGGAAATCAATTCGATGCTGGGGGTTGAATTCGGTGAAGGCGCTTGGTTATTCGTACTTTTGAAAGCGGCTTTAGTTGGTGCAATTACGTGGATGTTTATTGAAATGAAAGTTGAAAATAGACAACGACATATCCGTATTCTCATTGTTTTAGCAGTTCTCATCGTTGGATTAGCCCCGGGATTGCGAGACATTGGCCGACTGATGCTTGGAGTTTGAATCTTAAAGTTCCAATAATTCTTCTGTAGTAGTGTTAAAGACATCCTCCACCTCCCTCGGTATGAGGGGTGAATATGGACCGATTACCTACCCGAGTGAATCGCAGCAACCCTGAGTTCGTAGAACACAAAGTGTTCAATCAAGCCCTTCTCGATACCTTACAGGAACGTTTGACAGTCGCATCAAACGGCGGCGGGGGCAAATATGTTGATCGTCACCGAAGCCGTGACAAATTGCTCGCTCGAGAACGAATTGAACGTATCATCGACTCTGGGACGGCTTTCTTAGAACTTTCACCACTTGCTGCGTTCGAACTGTATGATGGTCGTGCGCATTCGGCAGGTATTGTCACTGGTGTTGGGATGGTGCACGGCCGTGAATGTCTTTTTGTTGCCAATGATGCTACTGTCAAAGGTGGTTCGTACTATCCAATGACCGTAAAGAAACACATCCGTGCTCAAACCGTTGCGCATGAAAACCATTTACCATGTATCTACCTTGTCGACTCGGGTGGTGCATTCCTTCCAATGCAAGATGAAGTGTTCCCTGACATCGGTCACTTTGGGCGTATCTTTCGTAATCAAGCCCGTATGTCGGGCGACAAAATACCGCAAATTGCTGCCGTATTGGGCTCGTGCACCGCAGGCGGCGCCTATGTCCCAGCAATGAGTGATGAATCAATTATCGTCAAAGGCAATGGTACTATTTTCCTTGCAGGTCCACCATTGGTAAAGGCTGCAACTGGTGAAGAAGTAACGGCTGAGGAACTGGGTGGGGCAGAAGTCCATACATCACAATCCGGCGTGGCTGACCATTATGCTGAAGATGAAACTGAGGCGCTACGAATGGTTCGAAACATCGTTGAGAACCTCGGGCCCCGAACGCTTGCACCTTCCGCGAGCGCACCATCTGAACTTCCCGCTCACGATGTCGATGATTTACTGGGCTTGATTCCAAGTGATAACCGTACACCGGTGGACATTAAGGAAATAATCGCACGAATCGTCGACGGTTCACGTTTCCATGAATTCAAGTCTCGCTACGGCACAACCTTGACTTGTGGTTTTGCACATATTCACGGACATAAGGTTGGCATTGTTGCCAATAACGGTATTTTGTTTTCTGAATCTTCTTTGAAAGGTGCTCACTTTGTGGAGCTGTGCGGCCAACGCGGCATACCTTTGGTGTTCTTACAGAACATCACTGGATTCATGGTTGGGAAAGCATACGAAGCCGGTGGTATTGCAAAAGATGGTGCTAAATTGGTTACTGCAGTCTCTTGTGTCAATGTTCCAAAGTTCACCGTCATCATTGGTGGTTCTCACGGTGCGGGGAATTACGGCATGTGTGGTCGTGCTTATGACCCACGCTTCTTATTCATGTGGCCAAACAGTCGGATTTCAGTCATGGGTGGGCCTCAAGCTGCCGATGTATTAGCGACAGTCAAACAAGACCAACGCGCCCGAGAAGGTCTCCCAGCAATGACTGGAGAAGAACTCGAAATTTTCCGAGCCCCCATTTTAGAGAAATATGAAACCGAGGGAAGTCCATATTATTCAACAGCCCGACTTTGGGATGATGGAATCATCGATCCGCGCGATACTCGAGATGTGCTGGGATTGTGTTTGGCAACAGCACGCAATGCACCTCTACCCGATGACCGCTTTGGCGTATTCCGGATGTGAATAATTAGTCAATTAGAAAATCAAAAATGCAATTGGAGTTTTTAAGATGGTACGAATGGATACGCCACCCAAAACTGAGTTGGTCACAATCGAGATTAACAACTCGGGATGCCACATTAAATTAGATCGAGAAGACAAGTTCAATGCATTGAATGTACAAATGATAACGGAGTTGTGTACTTTGTTTGATTGGACCTCCCAACGCAGTGTTGGAGTCCAAGGTGAACTCACTGATTCTGCGGGAGTACCGTTTCTTCGAACTCTTGTCCTTTCGGGCTCGGGGCGACATTTCTGTGCAGGTGCTGACATTAACATGATGCGTGATGCTGGAGCCAATTCGCCAGAAGAGAACCGAATCGATTCTGAGCGACTTGACCGTCTTTTCAATGGATTGTGGTCACATCCGTGTTTCACAATTGGGGCGATCCAAGGTGTTGCCTTAGGCGGTGGAGCGGGCCTTGTAGCCTGCTTGGACCATGTTATTGCAACATCAAACGTAAAAATCGCTCTTTCAGAAGGTAAACTTGGAATTCTCCCTGCAGTCATTGGACCCTATGTATACCGACGTCTTGGCTCTGCATGTTTTCGTAGACTTGCAATGCAAGCCAGTCGAATCGAAGCAGAGGAAGCACTTCGAACTGGATTTATTGAAGCAGTGGTCGAATCGGTCGATGACCTCTCACCTGCTGTTACTGCCTTGATTGAGGAAGTATTGGGTACAGGGCCACAAGCAGTAACGCTGGCCAAAGAACTCACCCTTGAATTTGACCGATGGGGTGGCAGTGATGAAGAATTACGAGAATTCACTCTCGACTTTACCAGCCGTATGCGAGGTTCAAAAGAAGGCCAAGAAGGTCTTTCTTCGTTCCTCGACAAGCGTCCTGCAAACTGGAAACACGAATGAGGGAACGGGATGGTTAGCAAAGTCTTGGTTGCAAATCGAGGTGAAATCGCTTGCCGAATTTTACGAGCCTGTAAAGAAGCAGGTCTTGCTAGTGTTGCGATTTATGCTGCTAACGATGCCAATTCATTGTTTGTCGAACTCGCGGACCATGCCGTTCTTCTGGAAGGAGACTCGATTACCGACACATATCTAAATCAAACACAAATTTTGGAAATTGCAGCAACTTCTGGTGCTGATTCCTTACATCCTGGTTTTGGTTTCCTTTCCGAGCGTGCAGATTTTGCACGTGCGGTATCCGAAGCAGGAATTCAATGGATCGGGCCAAGTCCGAATGCAATCGAAAAAATGGGCGATAAAATGTCGGCTCGAATCACCATGAGAAATGCAGGTGTACCTGTCATTCCTGGGGAAGAAATTGAGACTGAAGATGAGGAGGAAGCCCTCATTGCCATTGAACAAGCCAGCACTCGCGTCGGTTACCCCTTGCTCTTGAAGGCATCATCTGGCGGAGGCGGGAAAGGAATGCGTGCGGTGAACCGTCCCGAAGATTTACTCGACGCAGCCCGAAGCGCACGCAGAGAAGCCTTGGCATCCTTTGGTGATGGGCGAGTCTATCTCGAGCGATTACTCACGGGTTCAAAGCATGTTGAAATTCAAATCTTAGCCGACCGACATGGCCGTACAATCCATCTTGGTGAACGTGAATGCAGTGTTCAACGCCGTCATCAAAAAGTGTTTGAAGAAGCTCCATGCGCTACTATGACTGAAGAAATACGTTTTGCAATGGGTAAAGCTGCTGTTGCCGCTGCCATGGCAGTCAATTATGAAGGTGCAGGCACGGTTGAATTCTTACTTGCACCAACAGGAGAGTTCTTTTTCCTTGAAATGAACACTCGCATTCAGGTTGAACATCCGGTAACGGAAATGATTACCGGCGTCGATATTGTCCGAGAACAACTGCGTATCGCAGCAGGTGAGCCAATGTCCTGCGGTGAATTACATCTTCGCGGACATGCTATAGAAGTTCGATTATATGCAGAAGATGCAGCAAATAATTTCCTGCCGGCAATTGGACCACTTGCAGTATTCCAACCACCTGAAGGTCCAGGAATACGTTTGGATACTGGCGTTCGACAAGGGGATGAAGTTACACCAAATTACGACCCAATGCTTGCGAAATTGATTGTTTGGGCTCCTTCACGTGTTGAAGCATTGCAACGAATGCGCCGTTCACTCGACGAATTTGTTGTTCTTGGGACGGTTACAAATCTCCGATTTTTAAGAGAACTTTGCGATGTTCCTGATGTCATCCAAGGAACAACAGACACCACGATGATTGAGCGACTGTGGCCTGAAGGCTGGGCGCCATCGGTGCCTGATGAATTGGAAGAAGGCGCACTCATGGCAGCTGCCGTTGGTGAAAGTGCAGGCTTACATCGCCAAGCAACATCCGCACCTGACGCCGTTGGACATTCGGGGCCAGTGAGCCCATTTATTACGCTGAAACGGAGGTATCCTTGATGCATCACCAATTCAGATCTGCAGAAGGTCCAGTTGAAGTGACCTTAGCCAAGCAAGGAGAGATTTGGCACCTTGGCGAGCATCAGGCATCGGTGGGACGTGATGGTCGATTGATGCTTCAACTTGCAAACGGCACTTCGGGCTATGCGACAATCGCTAAAGTTGCCGATGTCTGGTGGGTTCACTTTGAGGGTCATACGTTCTGCTTGGAGCGAATCGAACCCGGTGCATCCGAATCGGAAGATGGAGGCGGCTTAACTGCTCCAATGCCAGGAAAGGTCCTCGATGTTTTCGTTGAGGTTGGCCAATTGGTCGAATCAGGTCAAACCTTGATGGTTCTTGAAGCAATGAAAATGGAACATCGGATTCTTGCCTCAACAGCCGGTCAAATTACTGGGGTACATTTCGCAGCAGGTGAACAAGTCCAACAAGGTTCAGTTTTACTCGAAATGGCTGAAGCAGAAGATTAACGCTTCAGCCAATCTCCTGATTCTATTGTTGCATATTCCTTCTCATTTTCTTTATTGTAGACATATGTCCATGCCCATTCACGGCCCTGTTCAGTATCAATTCTGACAATTGTACGGGTGAATAAAGAGTGTGTTGAATCATAGCCATAGAATCCCTCAATGGAATCTAAAGTTTGCAAGGTGAGATAAACTTGGTCAATCTGATAAACTTCACCTTGAATGACGCCTTCATCTCCAGCAATCATGCCTGGGTAATCGCCCAGATTAAGCATTGAACCTGTGGTTGATGCTGGCTTGCCTTCACCTATGCTAAATTCCTTGAAGGTCGAATTGCGTTGTTCACCCTGCATGAGTGTCCCATACACAAAGATTTTTTCTATCGGGTAACTCGGCGAAAAGTTCTCAATAGCATTTTTTAACTCTTCAATTGGAAGTTTTCGTTTTTCTAAACCTTTTCGAATTAAGTTGGTATAGGTGTCAGTTGGCTGGATAAAGCGTTCATCCCGGCTCTTATCAGTTACACAATAGGTCATTGCTTCGACAAAAGTCCCATTCGGAAGGATGACCTTCACTTCTCGACGTTCATACGCTTCAACTTCTGTCCCTTCCTTTTGATCCATGACTTCCAACGTAACATCATTCATTCGAAAGAGAACACCTGGAACAGCATGTCCCCGACCGGTTTCGGTGACATCAGCAGCCCCACCTTTCCGACTGTCCGAGAAATAGTGGAACTTGAGTGAATAGTTCGGTAACCAGCACGGGCTTATTTCGACCAACCCATCATAGCGGAGATTTTTCTTTTCACACCATGACTTCCAGTCATCCCAGTCAAGGTTTGAGCCGTATCCGAAATACAGCGTACCGTCGCCTTCCATGCAATTACAGCAACGCAAGGCTATATCAAACCTTACTGAATTAGCCCCAAGTACATGGTTCAAGAATATCTTGACCACCCATCAAAGGTTGTAACACTTGAGGGATTCGGACTCGTCCATCTTCCATTTGATTTTGTTCCATGATGGCAACCAATGCACGAGAGGTGGCAACTGCGGTAGAATTGAGTGTGTGTGCAATCGGTTGGCCTGAGTGGCCCGGTTGTCCGTATCGAATTTGCAATCGGTTTGCTTGGTAATCAGTACAGTTTGAACACGAAACGATTTCTTTGTATTGGTTTGCTCCAGGAATCCAAGCTTCAAGGTCGTATTTTCGAGCAGCCACAGTTCCCATGTCTCCTGTACAAATATTGACGACTTCGTAATGCATTTCCAGTGCATCCCACAAATCAAGGCAGTTCTGTAGAAGTTCTTCTTGGAGTTCCCATGATTGTTCAGGAGTTGCAATAATGATTTGTTCAATCTTTGTGAATTGATGAACTCGCCAAATACCCAAATCCGATTGACCATGTGATCCAACTTCTCTTCGAAAGCACGGCGAGAGTCCTACAATACGTAATGGCAAATCGCTTTCAGGTATTGTTTCATTCATGAACATAGCCGTGAGTGGGTGTTCTGCAGTTGCAATCATGTAGTAATTATCAGGTTCAACCCCGTACATGACCGTTTCAAAGTCAGACAGGTCTGTTACGCCTTCATAGGCTTCTCGATTCATCATGACCGGTGGTTGAACAAAGGTATAGCCACGCTCTCGAATAAAATTAACCGCAAATTGCTGTAAAGCGAAATCAAGCCTTGCTAAGTCGCCCTTGAGGAAGAAGAATCGACTCCCCACAATCTTTGCAGCGCGTTTGAGGTCAACCCATTTATTCATCTCAATGAGTTCATTATGGGTTCGTGGTTCAAATTCAAACTGTGGTTTTTCACCATGCACACTGAGTTGAGTGTTTTCTGACTCATCAGCCCCAATCGGGACATCTGGGTGAAGGATATTCGGGATACTCATCCGTAGACGGTCGCGTTCTGCCATCGCCTGTTCGGTCATTTTTTCCATCTCGGTAATTTGTGAACCTAAATCAGCAACCTCGGCCAGAATACGCTGAGCAGCTTGTTCATCACCTGATTTCTTGGCAGCCCCAATGCCTCGAGCCGCAGTGTTTTTTGTTGCACGAAGTTGGTTTGTTTCATGTTGAAGATTAATCCACTGCTGATCTAAAACAATGACTTGGTCGATTTTGTCGTGAGGTATACCCCGTTTGTCGTGGTCCTTACGAATCACATCAGGCTCATTTCGAAACAGATTCATATCGAGCATAGTATTCACCTCACAATGTTATCCCAAAGTCGAAGATTGCAGTTCCTACAATCAGTAAACCACCGATGATATAGCCCAAGATAGCGCCTCCATTCAACAACGGAAGGCCTGCTTGTGCACGGCCACGGGCGACATAGGTCATCAACGCAAAGTATCCGACTAAGCCGCCAAGAAGGGTTGTCATGGCCACGAGGAAACCATCAGTTCCTTCGATGTATTGAGCAGCAGAAAGTACGAGCATTCCAGGGAAAATAACATCGCCAAGTCCCATGAACATTGCATCTTTGCCTTTCTTTTTAGGTGCTGAAGGCCCCTTTGGGCGTTCAGTTGGTGGAACATTCTTTTCTTTCATGGATACTGTTTCATCGATAAACGAATAGCCCTTTTCTTGTGGGGCGACGAGAAGTATCGGGAGTCGAAGTCCAATCATTGTATCAGCTAAGGCGAGCATATGCTTTGAGCTGTACACAGCCCACGCATCATAGATGGCTGCAGCAATCATGAAAATCATAATCAATGTTGGAACAAACGTAACTCCAAGCATGACAATGACACCAGAACCGACAAGTACACCAACGGTGTTGACCACATACCATTCACTGTGAACATAGAGTAAAATCATCAAAATTATAGCGACCAAGAGGCCAGCAAGTAGCGGCCCATCTTCCAATTGTAAACCTTCGAGAGCCATCATGTCCTCCGTTACTTCACCGGATTTTATTGTGATTGAACCGTTGTCATACACCGCATGGAATTGTGAGGTGTTCTCAGTTTGACCAAACCAACTTGTCGCCAAGTCATCCGAAACTGGGAAACTAATTTTGTTTTTCAATAATTGAGTGTAGTGCCAACTGGCACTTTCATCTGTAGTAATAAGCAAGTCACTCCAACCACTTTCATCAAGGTCAGTGATACGAACGGATTGGATTGAATCTGCATAACCAAGAAGATTCATCTTCGTTTGAGGCGTGAATTCACTTTCATTTACACTTCCATCCCATTCAAAACCAACGATGTCTCCATTCTCTTCTCCGAGTAATAAAAGTCCCTCGCGTTCATCTGATTCGTTGATCATATTGTCAGACCACGGCGAATGACCAAAATCTGCACTGGTGAAATTACTTGTAGCATTTGTTTCAAACAAGAGTTTAGCATTGGCTTTTGAATCAATTGTGAGAGAGTTCAATTGTTCTCCAGTTTCTTCTAATAGAACGACTATGGCCATGTTGGATGTGGCGATGAGTACCTTATCATCATCAATTAATTCAGCATATTGGACTCCAGTATGTGTTTTTAATCCCGAAGGAAGATTCCACCCTGCTTGGTAGAAAAGTTCACCAGGATTCTCATCGAAGACATTGAATCGAACCAAAAGATTGTTTTCGTCGATGACATACATTGCATCATCTGCATAAAAAGCAAGTGAACATGAACCCGACAAGGTGCCGAGGAAATCGAAACTCTGATTTCCATTTCCGTCATCTACGTAACGATGGCACGCATAGGAGTCTTGTAATTCCCCAGTTTCAGCATCAACATACCAAACATAACCTTGATTTGTGAATGAGAAATATTCATCGGAAACGACAACGCGTACTTCTCCTGTATCATCGTATGGAATACGTTCATGCATCATGCTCCAAGCAGGTGTATCATTCAACATATCTCCACCATGGTATACATTGATCGAATCGTTCCACATTCCAGGACTTCCGAGTAGGGAATTGGTGAGATGAGTTTCCAAGCCATGATGCGAAAGGTAGGACATGTCTATTTCGCTTTCACTTTCGTATTCAAACGGTTCAACTTCCAAATCCAAAACCAGCATGTGAGCCAACGGCACGGTAGAATACATCAAGGCAATCGAAAGAACACCCATGATTCCGTATTTAATGATCCACTCCTTCTTGTATTTGGCAAGCAGTAAAATAAATGCAGTAAAGACAAAAATCATGACCAATTCAAGCGCAATATAGCGTACTTGTGATGCTCCTGCTTCACCAAATGCTTGCAAACCTGCAACATCATACCAAGGTCGAATAAAGAGAGAAAGTGCAATGGTCAAAATAAACATGAATGCCATGCCCATCATTGAAGGAAGTTGTTCTCGCATCATCGAGAAAATATTATCTTCAGATTCTAATTCTGCTTGAACTGCTGCAAATTCCGCCGAAACCTTTCGCTCCGGCGTCGATGGTTCAGGCTGTTCGCTCATACCCTGTGCGAGTTCGGACCCTCATATGAGGGTCGCGTATCTTACGCCCCCTACGGGGGCGATACAATACCGTTCAGATAACAGTGAAGAAAAGGCCTAATCATACCAACACTTCGGAAGCATATGGTTGAAGCACGCTCTTGGCTTGAATCGACGAAAAAACGAGGCATGGCACTCGGCCTCAAGGGCACCAAAACCGTTCTTGACCGGCTTCAACTCACGAACCCTTCTCACATTATCCACGTGGCAGGAAGCAACGGTAAGGGGACAGTATGTGCTTTGATAGCAGCAGCCCTCTCCTTAAACGATATCGAAAATGTTCTCTTCACTTCACCGCATGTCGCTCGAATCGAAGAACGTATTCGCAGAAACGGTATTCCAATTTCTTCACAAGAGTTCGACGCAGCATTGGAAAAAATCTACCATGCAGCAGTTGGAGATTCGTTCAATCCAGCCATTGAACTGACCTTTTTTGAGGTGACGTATCTCGTTTCAATGATTGCTTCAGTTGGCAGCGACGTCTTGATTCTGGAAACAGGTTTGGGTGGACGACTCGATGCGACACGATGCGGTCCAGCAACCGCTTCATTGGTCACTTCTGTCAGTCGAGAACACGTTGATATTTTAGGTTCCAATCTTCCATCGATCGCTCAAGAGAAAGTTGCGATTGCTCGTCCTAACTGTCCAATCGTTATCCGAGACCCGGAAGAGGATAATGTTCGTCGAGCAATGCTTCGTGAGATTCAAAATGCTGGTAATGCGACACTTGACGAAACACCAGCTCCTGCCCAAGCCCTTTTTGTGCCTATCCCAAAAGATTCTACTGTGAAAGAGGAGGCTGAGATTTTAGCTTCAGCATTGTTTGAATGTATTGGTTTTAGTACTGAAACAATCGACCAGGCAAAACAGATTCTTCAATGGCCAGCCAGAATGCAATTGTTAACAAAACAGGAAACATCGACCCATCCCTATTTGCTCGATGCAGCCCACAATTCATCTGGCATGCTTCGAATTCTCCCTGAATTAGAGCGATATATCTTTCAACATGCGCCTCAAAAAAATGGTCAGCCAGTTTGGACGCTGCTGTTTGGGACTTCACCTCAACAGAACCTCACCGAATTCCTTTCTCCTTTACATGATTTATGTGAACGTATTCCGCCACAACAGATTCTCCTGACTCGACCCCATGGAGGTCGCTACCCTGGCGTATCCCTCCCAATTCTCCTTGAACAAAAATGGTCCATTGCTACGCCTTTGAGTGCTGCTTCAGCAAAACAAGCGGTGGAAACTCTCTCCTCTTCTGCGGAGGATGAAGTCGGCTTAGTAGTAAGTTTAGGTTCACTGTATTTACAAGGAAATATACTCAATGCTTTTGATTGGGCTACTGATGAAAACCTTTCTTTGTTTGCGAAGCAATGATAGAGAGTTCGCGTGTGAGAGGATTGTTGAGGACCATGAGTGATAAATGGGATATTCGTTTTTTAGAATTAGCAAAGCATATTTCAGGTTGGAGTAAAGACCCTTCAACCAAAGTAGGCTGCGTTGTTGTTGGTGAAGACCGAGAGATACGATCAACTGGATTCAATGGATTCCCACGTGGTATAAGTGACGATAATGAACGTCTAACAGACCGTTCACAAAAGTATCCTTTGATTTGTCATGCAGAAGAAAACGCGATTATGCATGCTGCACGAATCGGAATCTCTCTAAAGGGGAGTACTGCGTTTGTAACCTGGCCCCCCTGCTCTCGATGTGCTCGTTCATTGATCCAAGCAGGTATCAAAGAAATCGTGTATCCTGAAACCAATGAGATTCCGGAGCGATGGCTTGAAGACTTTACCATTTCGAATGGAATGCTTCTTGAAGCAGGCATTGTGGTCCGTACGGTTTGATTTCCATTTTACCGACGCATTCATGCTCTGCGTGAGATTAGCAAATTCATGCGAGGGAGTCTATACGCACTACTCGCAACCTTCATCATGCTCAGTTCAGGTTGTGTTGCGCCGTCTGTTGACACGCTCTCAATGAATCAATCACAAGAACCAGAACCGCCAACTGAACCTTGTAATGGTTTGTTGATTCTTTGTTTGCGAACCTATGACGATGTGACATTTCCCGAAACACATAATGCCTTTTCCACCCATGACGACGGGATTTTTTATCCAGCTGCGAATCACCTAACTGGGTTTGATGCTCAATGGAATGCTGGAATGCGGGCTTTTATGATCGATACCCATTATGAAAACCTCGGTGATGAGCGGGTTGAAACTGTTCGTTTATGCCACGGTGATGACGACCGAGGGTTTAGTCCATGCACATACGGTAATGTAGATTCAGTTGACTGGTTAACGAACCTTCACGAGAAAATGGAGGAAAATCCACGTGATGTAGTCACACTGTTGGTTGAAAATTATGTTCAAGCAGACCATCTCAAGTCCGTGTTTGAACTTTCACAATTATATGATAACATCTTCGTTCATGAATCAAATACTCCTTGGCCAACATTACAAGGGCTCATCGACCTCGATACCACATTGGTAGTGTTTTGGGAACAAGGTGGAGACGCTTCGCATCCCTGGATTCATGATTTCCTCACGCACAGTTGGACGACAAATTTTGCTGAAGAGAATACTGAAGACATGAATTGTGACCTTTTACGAGGTGATATCGAACAAGAAGTCTACCATATGAATAACTGGTTAAGAGGTCCAATCGGGTTGTCTGACCCTTCTCGTGGCGATGAGGCAAACGATGTCGATTTTCTCATTCAAAGAGCCCAAGAGTGTTGGCAACAACATGGGAAACGACCGACCTTTATCGCAGTTGACTGGTGGGAAGACGGAGATGTAGTTGCTGCTGCAAAGGCGATCAATGAATTTGAGAGTTGGGACTGATTAACTCCAGAAGCGCCGAGTTCGAGCATATTCCATTTCAGCATTGTGTATCATTTCGAGTAAGCCATCAATGTTGTTACGCTGTACTTTTCGCAAGACTCTCTGAGCAGTCGCTTCTCCGATACCTCGACCCATTAGGCAGAGAATTGCTTCATATCCACGGGACTGAACGACCGATGCGTTTTTCATCATTCTCGCCTGGTCTTTTTCATCATCAGATTCAACCCATCCGACTAACATCGATTGCATCCGTTCTGGCGAACAGGCAAGCATCGAACCTTTGCATTTTATGCAACTTTTAATGTCAGACATTTCAGGATAACGGGCGACTCTAAATCTCCGAGTGACCTTACATTTCAAACAACAAAGGACTGCCCGTTCATTGGTTAAACGGCTTCGTAATTGCGTTCGAACTTGTG
Organism: uncultured euryarchaeote; assembly: GCA_937892945.1. Taxonomy (GTDB): domain Archaea; phylum Thermoplasmatota; class Poseidoniia; order Poseidoniales; family Poseidoniaceae; genus MGIIa-L1. Next base: position 34,006 of record CALBIL010000039.1, read on the forward strand.
CACTATCCCAATTTGGTAAAAGCATATCACGACTTGAATGGTTGGATAATCCAATTGGACCTGAAGCAGTAATTTTCAATTCAATGGTTCCATTTTGAACAGCACGAAGTAAGTCTCGTACACCTAAGACATCCATCCGTTCATGGAATAATTTCGACAGTACCTCTTCCATGACAACAGTCCCACGGTATTTTCGCAGGAGTGCTTGAAGATTGATTTTCCGAGGGTCTACGCCATGGCGTAAGATTCCAAATGTTTTCGCCACTTGGGCAAACCTCCAACGCACTTGCCGTGAATTTGGTAACGTGACACTGAGCAATCCCTCAATTGCATCAGGCGGCGTCTCCATCATCCACCCGATTAATTCTTCAGGCGTTACAGCACCTGTTTGTAGAGCAATTCGAGTTGGTTCAACAACCAGTCGACCCCATTTGCCAGATTTCGTCGTTGCCATCGCCATAAGGAAATGGCCTAATGCTTCATTGATTCGAGAACCATGGCAGGAGTTGATGACAATGGCATCTTCTCGTTGCTCAAGGGTCATCAAACGGTCTGTAGGTACATGCCCAGTTGCTTCAACATGGGCCGTAATTTCTTCAGCCATGAGACCCAACGCCTCATCGTCAAAGGGATGCTCAGGTAAAACAGAATCTCGATCTGCGAAGATACCTTCTGTATCGATGGCTTGAAGATTGAGTACAGCATTTGGTTCATTTTCAAACAAGTGAAGGTCATCGGCAATTAATTGTCGTAACCGCCCTATATCTCTTCCAATGGCTTTTGGGACCGGAGGTAATTCACCCACCCAGCGAGGTGCTTCTGCTTTGTCAGATACCGGTGCGACGAGTAACTCCGATTGTTCAGGGTCAGCATCAATGATGAGCCATGTTCGTCCAGCCATGACAAATTGACGCCGACTTCCATCGTCATCTTCTCCGCTGTCGTTAAGGGACAATACAAAAGCTTCATCAACGCTTCCTAAATGACGCCGAGTGACAGCATCTCGAACTCGATATGATTGTTTATCAGGTATCATAGAAAGATGATTACCAACCCATTGACGGGTTCTCCCAGCTGTTGAAAACCAACCGAGTTTGAATGGAAGAGGTACAGATACAGTACGTTTTTTGAACAGTTCTGGAACTTCTTCATCGGGAATCGAAAACAACGGTCGTTCATCCGGAAGAGGTTTCCCTTCATTCAACGCCTCTTCTTGAGCAACAGTGTAGACTGCCTTTGGCCATCTGTACCATGGTACTTCATCTGGGTCCGGGGTGAACCGGAGGATCCAACTGTCTGCCAATACGCGTAAGATGGATTCAGTATCGCTTCGTGTCCACCCTTCAAACTGAGCAACTTTTGAGAGAATGTCTGTTGCCTCATCAATGGCGACTGCATTGAATGAATGCGCCATCAACACCAATTGATTTGCAGCCACAGATAACGGACGTTGTCTCCATTCAATCGATTCGATTTGGCCAAGCATGGCGCGTCGACCTACGACGGCGCTTTCCGCGATATCATCGGTATCCCATGACAGTAAATGCCCTTTCCCAACACCACCTAAGCGATGGTCTGCACGTCCAACTCGTTGGAGCATACGGTCAACTGAGCGTGGACTTTTCACTTGAATTATTCGTCGGATTTTCCCAACATCGATACCGAGTTCCAAACTCGAAGTACACACCAAACCAGACAGTTCCCCACTTCGAAGTTTGTCTTCCATTTCTTGACGAGTTTCGGCAGCAAGTGAACCGTGGTGTACGCCGATCGCCACATCTGGCGCCATCGTTTGTAACCGATTTGCAATTGTTTCAGCATCACTTCGACTGTTTACAAATACCAAACAAGGTGGTTCAGTTCGTAACACTTCAATGAGTCTTCGGAAACTGGCATGCGCTCGAGGTTGGATACTCATCTCAAGGCCGCCTATTTCATCCTCTGGCAAGGTTTGAGCACATTCTACTGTGAGTTCCGTAGTTCGGTCCCCAGTTGTGAGCAATGCTTTGCCTTTTTTCGGGGAAAGCCATTTTGCAACCTCTTCTGGATTTCCAACAGTCGCCGAAAGGCCAATTCGTTGAACAGAATGCCCTGAAAGTGCCTCAAGCCGCTCCAAGCCAACAGACAGTTGCCATCCACGTTCACTCGCTGCTAAATCATGAACTTCATCGATGATCACAGCTTGAACTCGTTTCAAAAGTTCACGTAAATTTTTACCCGTAAACATCAATTGAAACGTTTCTGGTGTAGTGATTAACAAGTCAGGTGGATTTCGTACTTGTCGTGTACGTTCACTTTGTTTCGTATCCCCATGCCGTAGACCAACTTTCAAACCGACTGCTTCAGCAATTTCTGTGAGTCGGCGGTCAACGTCTCTGTTTAATGCTCGAAGTGGAGTGATATAGAGGATGGACAACGGTTTCCATTCTTCAACTAAACACCGGTTCAGCATTGGAAGTACAGCAGAGAGTGTCTTTCCTGAGCCTGTTGGTGCAACAATAATTCGGTCGCCACCTTCACACAACTCGGGCAAGGTTGTGGTTTGAACTGGAGTCGGATTCCATCCCTTTGAATGGAGTGCTGCTGCCAATCTTGGCTCAAGGTTGGAAAAGACATCAGACATACTCTCCCCACCCCTATGGAGAGGGGGTCCCGTCGGCCTCTTTTGAGTATTTGCAGTACAGAGGGAATGAAGAAATGACGTCAATCGTCATCTTCATAGTCGTCTTCTTCATCGTCCTCGTCTTCTTCATCGTCTTCTTCATCGTCTTCCCATTCCTCTTCATCAGAGAACACGCCTTCTCCGTGATCAATGGTCGTACGTGCTGCAATGGATGCAACACCGATAAGAACAAGGATTGAAGTAATGATAAAGATCCATGCAAGTGGACTTTCCCGTGGAGAATCAAACCATCCGAAGTATTCTCCATAGGCAATATCAATCGAATGTTCTGCACTGTTGTCGTCATCATTGACTTCGACAATGAGGTTATCGTAATCGACAACAACGCGAACACGGTCAACATCTTCCGCCGACCAAGTCGTGCTCACTTTGACAACCTCATCCCCATCGATCCCTGCCACAGCGACAGTATCGAATGGCATTTCATCATCACCTGAATAGAATGCAACCTTGAACAATGCAGGTGTTGAACCTCCAATGTTGATCACTTCAGCGTTGATGACGATGTTTGAACCAGGTGCGATGTGGTCGTCAGAAAGGGATATTGATTTCACTCGAAGTTCTGGACCAACAGCTCCTAATCGAATCCATTGGCGTTCAAAGTCTGTGTCGTCAACCGCAAGTTCGGGAATCGGGCTTGCTTCAGAATTCGAGACAACAGGGAATTGATTTCCGGCGGCATCATAGCCAGTGACATAGAAACCTACGAAATCTCCAGCTTGTGGCGTGATTCGTCCATTGTCTGTCAAATCTACCGCTCCAGTCCAAATCACGTTCTGGCCTTCTTGTTGCATGCCTAACAGTGTTGAACCTGCACCAATGGTTACCGTACGGGTAGCATCTCGCATAACCCAATGTACCATTTGACTCGAACCTGTGAGGTCGGCATCTTCAGTCCCATAGAATTCTACAGGGACATAACTGAGGTCATTATTCGCCGAAATATCGATGACATTGAGTGGAGAGGTTCGTCGAACTACCCGCGGTGCAGCATCATCGACAACAACTTGTAATGTGGTCGAAACCAATGTTCCTGTCATATCCTCTCCTCTTCCAGGGATATTTGTAATGGATATGAGACATGTCCGGGTTGGAGATGATTGCAGGGTTGTGGCAGCGGATAAGGGGACTTCAACAGAGAATTCTCCAGATGAACTGATTGAACCATCGCTCCACATCTTTTCACCATCGAACACTTCGATAAGAATACCTACATCTCGAGGAGCAGCGACTGTGCTTCCTTCATAGACAACACGGCCAGTAAATGCCAAACGGTCATCCTTTCTCACTCGACTTCCATCAGCTACAATTCCTGTCCTTGGCTCGGACACATCTTCGACGAAGTATTCTGTCGGCGAAAGCATCAAGTCATTCTCGACTCGGAAGGTGTGTTCAAGTAACAAAATCTGTGAATCATCCATCGAACCTCTTTCTTTGAACAATAACACTACATCACCCATTTCTTCATCTGGCCAATCCCAGCCGATGACAAATTCAAACGTAACAATGATCCATGGGAGTCCGGATTCATTTGTCGTTTCTTGCATGGTGCTGGAAGTCATCAAAGTAATAAAATCACTTTCGGACCAGAACGAATTGTTCATTCCAGAATATGAAATACGCTGTGCATCTCTCATTGGATTTGGTCCTTCGAAATCAAACACCAATGAAATGTGCTCAAAGTCAATTGCGGTGTTTGCGTCAATAAAACCAAGCGTAATCACTTGCTTCATTCCTGCAAAGACAAGTCCATCATCAACATGGCCAAACCATTCGAGTCCGGTGAATACCGCAGTCGAATCTTTGCGAGTGCGGAACGTTGAATCATCGTAAAGGAAGCCAGGTCCTGACTGGAACTCAAGAATGGCACCATCTTCATCCATGTGGGTATAATGCAATGGATTACCTGCTTGATCTCCTCCAGTCCAATAATAGGATACGCGTCCCATATTCGGGTTTCGTGTATGGTCAATCGTAGTGATAAACCACTTGTTCTTTGCTTCAGTTGTATTATGGACCATTTTACTCACATATTCTTGTGGGTCTGCCTCTCCGTTGCGGTTAAGGTCATGGTCTGCTTCAACCCAGTACATCAATTCAAGAGCCATTGGATGACCAATATCATCGTTGATTAGGACCTTGATTTCTTGAACGGGACTTGCCGCTTCATAGCCATCATCAGCCGGTACGAAATTATCACGGTGAGGTGGTGTAGCATCAACCATGAAAGTACGTTGCCAGTCGAGATTTGGTTGCATGACATGCGTTGGTTCCTTTTCGTTATAGGTTTGAACTTCGTAGGTCAAACCAGATTCAACATCAATGTCTGGAAGGTTCACTGAGATGAAGAAACTACCATTGTTGTTGGTCGTATCTCGTGCAGTACTTTCAACCCAGCCATTGCGAGATACTCGGACATCGAAAGCGCTGTCTTTTGGAGCATCTTCGGTGTTTTGGAACCACATTGCACCTTGGAAGTGAAGTGTTTCACCAGCGGCAACCCATGAATGATCAGGAACATCATCCATAATTAATGCACCATCATTGTCGCGAATTTTCATCCATCCAAGTCCAAAAGTGCGGTTGACTTCCAATCCATTGAGGCTCGTAAGGTCCAATGGTGAATATCCTGCTGAGCCGGTGTTGTCGAGGCATCCTGTTCTGAATCGGACATTACTTTGGTCTGGGAATTCAGATGTCACATGGAAGATCCAATGAATTTCGAGAATTCCATTATTTTCAGACGACCATGAACTTATGTCCAGCTCGATGTAATCTTCAGGGTCATTCGGCTCAGGGAATACATCTCCATTCTGCCAATACAATGTCGGATTCTTCGCAATCGAATTGGTTACGAGTGTAAGGGTTGCTTCAGCCATACCAGTTGCATCTTCACCGATGATATGCCGAGTAACCACTTCGTAAGGCGTCAAGCGTTCATGGAGAACTTCACCTTCTGGTATGTCGATGTCGAGATTGACTGTATTCATTGTGTAGGTGACTGCGAAGGATTCGAGAATTAAGATTCCCGAGGATGCAGCGACCAAATCAATAGAAATGTTACTGAAACCAGTACCAGTATCTGGAATCGCATCGTTAAAACGTTTGAGTAGATTGTTGCTCCCACTCGTCTGATGCGTAATGGTCAACGGGCCGAGCAATGCACCATCTTGTGATGCACGTGACCAGCCTGATTTTCCATCAATGTTGATTCCTGGTTGAGTTGGAGCATTCGAATGTTGGGCAATGGAAATGTTCGATATGGAGGGTGTTGCACCTGAATTGGAAGTTCCAAGTTCAACACGCATGCAGAGATAGTACCCCGTTCCAGTCACTGATTTGGTCTGGTTCGATTGAGTGAACGTCAAAACTCCAGCACTACCGGGCGTACATGTGCTTGAGGTTGTGTATCCAAAGTAGACACGAATCGAAGTACTCGGAGGCAAGACTTCATCCCATGTGATCGTTGCAGCAACAACATTTTTTATTCCAGAACCTACATACTGGTAGGTATACATACTCGATGAAGAGACATAGGATGTGATGTATTCAATGCCAACTGCATCAAGGATTGGTGCTTTGTTCGTGGTTCCATTGAGGCTTGCTCGCCAGACGAACGTTGTACTGGTTTGAGCAAAATTAACTGTTTGCCCAGCAGTCACGTGCCTCCAAGTGGTACCTCCGTCGTTGGAAATGTCCACATCGATACTGGTTCCAGTAGGGATATATCCAATGATACCGCTGATCTCCAAGGTATCAATTGCTTTCGAAGTGGTGAACGAAGACCCTATGATTGTTGCACTTGTAGAAGAGTGACTTCGTTCATCATACAATGCTCCGTCTCCAAAGTTGTTGATTTTGTGGCGTGTACTCGTGCTGCAATAGGTTGTGCTGTAGTAGTGGCAAGAGAAACTAAATTGCCCAAGTTCCGATTCAACCATTCCATAATGGCCACCTTCTGGCACAGGCACTTCACCCATATGTTCGATGAAGTTTCCATTCATAGTGAAAAAGTGATGGTATGAGTCGTAGGTATAACCGACTCCACTTACGTATTGCTGGTCATATTCGTTGTAGATAATCGTCGGCATGTTGACAATCATTCCAGCCCCATAACTGGAGACTGTTGAGCCCGTGGCTAAGGTCCATGTGCCCTGGATTGAGGATGGAGAACTCTTGCTGACTTCGTTGAGGTAATGTGCGTTTGCTGAATAGGAATACGTTGCGACATACAGTTTGCCAGTCGCATCATCGATGTCGACTCCAGTGACGTAATTACTGCTGTACTGCCATGAACTGTCACAACGCCATGATTTGGCAGTACTGCCTGTTGCAGCGTTTGTGACTGTAGTTAGAATGGACCATTTGGTCATGTAATAACTGCTGTAATGGGCGGTGTAAACCGTACTTCCATCGACGGTGGCATCGACCATATTGTAGTACTGAGATGTACTGCAACCATTGGTATTGAGGGAGGCTGTTCCAATATAGGCGCCAGTCGTCGAGTTGATCCGAAGAATAGTTGGCGTATTATACAAACTGGAAGATGAATACTTCATGATATGGTATTCGTTATCAACTAAAACAACTACGCCGATGTAGCCCCATGAGGCGCTTGTACTGACAGTTGATTGGGGGAATTTTTTGGTCAAACCGGTATATCCTTGGTCTGCTAGAGACATGAACTGGCCTGTAGTGTTTTGATGGGCGCCGACTTTTGATGAAACTTGTGAAGTTCGAGAGAAATCAATTGACTGGATCGTAGGGTTTCCTTTGAGTGACATCGTCTGTGAAGCAACATCCACATTTGTACGACTTCCAGATGTGAACGGTGAAGGTGCAGAGCCAGACCAGAGACCGTCACCAGCTCCGCCGAAATGGGAATTTGTTGTGAAATTGGAATACGAGGTTGAACTCGCTTCACCCTTCAAATTGAATTGTGCAGCTGTGACTTCTGCCCCGTATGGGATTGTGAGATAACCGGCTGTACCATTGCCGGTGCCTGCAAACGTGTGGCTGTAGGAGGAAGTACCGTCCGAGAATTGAGTTTCAACCGTGGCACTGGCTGCCATTGGGCTGAAGAGAGATACTGTGAAGAGAAGAATTAAAAAGAGGGCTTTTTGCATAAAAATCACCGGTGTGCCTCAATGGGCCTTTGGCCCACACGAACCAAAGCATTTGAACTTCGCCCTATCAGGTCAGTCGGTCAAAGAAGCGATAGGAAAAAGAAGGCCGGCGTATCTGCTCACACTGAGGAGAGGAGTGCATGGGTCTAATTTCAAACTGGTGGCAACAACAACATGGACGGCAATTAGGCATCACTGCGACGCTTTCGGGGGGACTGGGAATACTTCTTGGCATCTCTGTGTATCAATTACTGTTCCTTCAAAACCATGTTTCCTGGGGAGACTTTACGGGGCAATCAATAGGATTAGCAGTTTTTTCATCCATTGCTCTGTTAATTGTGCTCCCGGAATTCCTTTCATTACGGGGTCATGTGAATACCCTTGAAGAACTTCAATCCATAGAATCAACCTCCGAACTTCGTCGTCGTAAGGAAGAAGGAAACGAAGCGGCAGATGTCTTAGGTGCTGGCCATGCTATTGCATGGGCGGCATTCCTTGAAAGCAAAGGACTTCGACGGTGAACTTGAGGGGACAAAGCGTGAGTGACAGTGACCCGTTGAAGACACTGTTCCGAGAACTTCTTCTTGCAGCCGGAATGATTGGTCTGCTCATTTTGGCATTGTATGCACATACCGGTTCAATGCCACCTTTAGTTGTCGTCGAATCCTCTTCAATGATTCATGATATCGATGGAGAGGTTGGTAGTATCGATGCAGGCGATTTAGTCCTCGTTCACAACCAAGATTTTGATACAATCGTCACATTCGCTGAAGCCACCGATCCTGGTAATTCCAAATATGGGTATTCGGAACATGGACTTGGAGGTGACGTGATCATTTACAAAAAGAACGGTGAAGCTGGAACACCAATAATTCACCGAGCCATAATGGAAGTCGTTCCAAATGAAATCATCACCCCAGACCGAAGTGTACCATCAAATGCGTCAAACAGTGATCGTTGCCCTGAAGGCGGAACTTTTGACTCGGAATCCCTCGATGAAGATGGCGTTCTCGGCGTTTGTGTTTTGACCTGGGATGTTCCAGGCACCGATGTTCGTAATGTCGAAACAGTCACCGTTCACTTTGATGGGGTCCAGGCTGGTTATTACGATTGTAATCGGCCGGTTCATGCCAATGTTGAACCTCACTTAGTTGTCTGGCAATGGCAACCACGCCATGCCGGCATTCTTACACTTGGAGACAATAACAATTGTTCAGTTGACCAAGGTTCACAAGCGGTGAACGGTTCTTCCGGCGTCCACAGTGCATCCGGTACGGTGGGTCCCATTCGATCATCTTGGCTTATCGGAGTTGGTGGTGGAGAAATCCCTTGGCTTGGAACGGTTAAGCTGATGGTCAGTGGCGAGGATACTCCAGGTACGGCATATGTTCCGAGTTCATCGTTTTTGATTTTATTTACTTTGATTGGAGGCGTTCTTGTTTTGCCAATGCTTCTTGAACCAGTAATACGTAAATTCATGTCGAAAGCACCGGAATTTGAGCAAGCAATGTCCGAACATAAAAAGAAACAATCCGAACTGAATACCTCAGAAGATGATTTAGTTTGGAAGTCTCTGAACATACATGATTCTGAATCCGAATAATTAGTTTTGAATCGCTTCTTCGAGTGTCAATTCACCACAAGCAACAGCATATGCGACATCAGAAGAAATTGTTTTTCTTCCGTTACTTCGTTTTCGACTTTGTCTTTGAATTTCTCTGATTTCACCTATAGTCGGTTGAATTTCTCTGAACTCCCAGACATGTTCTCCAGAGAGTAGCGCGATTCTTATCGCTGAAATGACATGGTTGTGGCGAAGTAAACCCCGTGAGGTTTTGGCTTCATTCACTATTTCGACCTCAAGTTGGTGAGTGAGGCAATCGTTAATGATTTGATCACGACTCAACGGAGCCCCATCGCCAATTCGTATGACCATTCGTTTAAATTCAAGAGCGGATGAGATTCCAATTATTTGTGCTGCAATATTTTCGATGCGTTCAAACTGTGCAACACCTAAAACGACCCCATCGGCTAACCAAGCAATTCCTGGGCGTGGACCAGGGTCGACCCCAAAGCATAGTTGGTGTACTTGCGTGATGCCTCTCTGAAGGCGTACTGCATTGTCGACCGCCGCTTTGACTGAAACACTAGACGCTGCAATTGGTTTTCCTTCATCGCGGTATGTAGCGACCTCAATGTCATTGCCAAACCAAATCATATCCTGTTCAGGAAGCACAGCATCGTATTCGAGAAGAATGAACCTCAGTCCTCGACGTTTGAGTTCAGTCATTAGCCGAAAAGCCAATTTGAAATCAATGGTGCGTATAGCAAGCCGAGGCACATTGAAACTGTATCTTCCGCGATTAACTAAACTTTCGCCCCTGTGGGCGGGATTTTGGGTTGCGGAAAACCTTGATTGCGATGGGGCTTCAACCGAAGTCATCAAGAACGATTGACGGTGATGAAGGGTTGTGTCGAGCCAGTATGAGCGTGAATTGAGACAGGTTCTTGCTGGAGTTCCAAAAGGCGTGGAAGCGGTAATTCGTTCTTGTAATCCTCTTGAGAAGCAAAAGATGCGTCAAGTGCTCGATCGACCTTTCTTAGTGGTACGAGCCGCTGGATCAGGAATGGAAGGTACTGGTGATTTACTGGCTTTGCGTGGCGATTTATGTTTTCCAATTGAAGTGAAATCAACCCGCCCAAAGAAACTCTATCTTTCAGGTCGGACAAAACTCCAGTATGAAGCAATGGTTACCGAAGGCGAAAGATGTCATTTGATGCCGCTCTATGCTCACCGCCAAAAAGGAATTCGCGGTGATTCATGGCGTATTTTCAGAGTCGAAACCAGTAATCTCTCCGGTAGACTCCGGCAACTGGAAAAGTCAATACCACCATTCCCTACAACGAGAAACGGATCTGTCTACCTCAATTGGGAAGATGGTATGCCACTCCATGCCTTTGTCGCCTTAGTCTGCTCTTCTGCAGGCTCTGAGAAACATGCGTTACATAATTTAGAAGTGCGAACACTTCGATCGAATCTTTTTGCCAAGTCTCTCCCGACCACAGAACTGGAAGAAATCCTTCCTGCTCAGTCCTTGACGGAAAAACCACTTGATGTTTTGGCCGAACTTGCCCGACGTCGTTCGTAATCAGAAATAAGGAATGACGAGTACGAACAATAACATTATCAAAAGAACAACCGAAGACAAACTTGAGGCTTTGTTTGAAATATGATCGATCCACATTGGATGAATATCCCATAGTTTTGTTTTCTTCCCAATCCGTTTAACTCGGTTGAGGGTGCCTTTAATCCAATCTTTGAACAAATGACCGCCATCAAACGGCACCATTGGGATTAAGTTTGTAAACCCGAGAAGAATATTTACCCACATCAACCAAAAGAAGAAATTAACGAAGAACAGCAACCCATTCAATCCAAGTGTCTCTCCAAGAATACCTTCTGCCGGTGCAAGCATAGCTTCCTCCACGGGGTACATCGAAACACCCTGTAATTCAAACGGAATGATCATCATATTAACGACATGAACCGGAGTGTAGACGACCTGTATCAGCACACCTCCTTCGAAACGAGGTGAAAATGGCCCCGCAAGACGATCTATTCCAGCAGTTCCTTCAACAATTCCTTCGACACCAACAAAAGCATCACCTTGTTTGATTCCGAGTGTTTCGAGATTGGTAGGGCTCCACCCCAGTTCAATGTAGTAGTCGTACTTGTCTGAAAGCAGCAGTTCAATACTTTCCAATGAGCCATTCTCATGTTTGACATCAACGATGATGGTATCGTTTGCTTGATATTTTTGAAGAATTGTTTGAAACCCTTCTACTCCATCGACTTCTTCGCCATCAATCTGAAGAATGGTATCCCAAGGTTGCATTCCAGCATCATCTGCACCAGCATCTTTGATGACGCCTCGCACGTGTGGGTTTTCAGAAGTTGAAGTAAAATTAGCCGCCAAGCCTCCTAACAATATCAAACAAATGAATGCTGCAAACAAATTCGTGGCAGGTCCTGCGGCAAACATCCGCATCCGTTCTTTTCGAGGTGCTTTGTGCAATTCTTGGTATTGAGGTTCAGCAAATGCGCCAAGTGGAAGTGGACCCAGTTGAAGGAGACCAAACGAACGAATACGCATACCATGTGCTCGAGCCAACAGCCCATGTCCAAATTCATGTATGACCAGTGCTATGATAAACGCCATTGCTCCCCAGCCCAAAGGAATCATGGGGTTTATTCCTGGAATCGCTACGAGTTCACTGGCAGTCGGTGGACTTGCAGTCGGAGGGTAGAGTAACGTCGTAACGAAAGCCAGAATCATCATAAGAGCGACCAAAAACATGGAAAAGAGGCACACCCAAAGGGCTACTTCTCCATAGATTCGCCAAAACCGGCGTGGCCGAGCGATACGGTCGAGGGTTTTGAGGCCCCAGTTGCTGCGTACCATCAACACGACACCAAAGACTCGTGTGGCGTTCCAACGGTCAAGTGTACCATTTCGTTCCCAAACACGAAGCATAAGGTACCATGCAAAGATAAAGATGAGCACAACTTTCCAGTCGGCTTCAACCGAACCCCATGCACCATCCATGGTTGAGGCAAACACTCCCTCTCCTTGAATCTTGACAGGCTCTCACTCAACAAAGTTGATGATGGTTCGCCAAAACCCATAGTCATGGACACCTATCGAGCGGCGCTGGAACAATGGTGTGAAAAGGAATGGGGCCAGGCTCCTGAAGCAATTTCTGAATGGTGCGCTGATGAAAATATTGCTCAAGTGTTTATGCGCCTCAAACAGAGCGTGCTTATTGCTGACTTTGTCGTCGAAGGCGATGGCTCACTCACCTGTAAAGAACATCTCCAAGTACCTCTTGATCGTTGGAACCCAGGCTCAATTCAAGCCATTCGAACAGCGGATGGTCGCGTTCGCTTCCGTCATCGTAACTTGGAAATCCATCTTGCAGCTCGACTTCGTGCTCCTGAATGGGGGCAAGCCTTGCTCGAAGAATGGCTGATGGGTCAACGCGGAGATGTATTCCGGCCAAAAGACCGAACACAACGTATTGCATCCATTAACCGCGCTAAAATGAGTATTGAACGAAATTTAAATCATTCGAATCTCGATGCTGTCCGAATGGACTTTCTCGCAACTACTGCGTCTTTACAATCAGTTGAAGATAAACTGAATTCTCGGATTCGCTCCGATGAATCGGAATAAATCAATTGAGTTTCACTTTGTAACGGTCTCTTCCATTGGCATACATCGTGATCGTTCCCGATGAAGAAACACAAACTGCAATGCCTTCCACTAATTGAGATATAGCACGAGCAGCCAAATGACGCCCTCCTTCACCGGCTTTTGGAAGGATGCCTGCAGGAACCTGAATGTACCGTCCCGCATCACTTGCAACACCATCACGATTGAATAAAATCGCTCCATCAAGCCAAGCAAATTCGGCTAAAGTTTCATGATTTACATCATCTAATACAGTTCGCTTTTCTGGAGGATGCCCTTTGAACGGATTCAACACAAGTGCAGTAGAATGTTTTCTCAATGCAGGCAGTGGCCCAATGGCAAATAACGCTCCAATGGAATGCCCTTCTCTTCCTCTTGTTCCAATGTGGCGAGCAAGTTCCATTACTTTGGTGAGGACTCCTAAATCAATGTGAAAGTCCTGTGCTAAAGATGCAAAACGGTTTGAATTCAAGGTTGAAGTATCGATGACAAAAACCCCATCAATCGGCTCAGCTAAAACAACCAACATTCGTTCACCACTGGAAAGTTTCCCCTCACCAATGGCTTGTAATACCAAATCATGCATATGTTTGAGAACGCTTAGGCCCTGAGAGGTAAGGTTTTCTTCAAGTAAAGAACATTTAATCCCGTTCTCTGTTAATGATTCAACCACACGGTTTTGGCTTGAAAGAACGGTTAATTGAAGTTCAGGAGGTAACACTTCTGCAACGAGTTTTACCTTTCGTACGCTGTTTGCAAGCATTAAGACCGATTGAAAGGAACGTCTGTCATTCGACAGAGTGCTTGTGACCATCGCAGCGAGGTCGACCATTTGATGAACCTCAAGCGGAAGTCGAATCGATTCCAGGCAATTGGTCTTCAGTTTCTCTGTAAACAGTTCTCATGTTCGAAATGAAGTTCTTTTCCTTTACAACAATAGTATATTCTGAAAATCCAGGGTCTTCATCTCCATCAAGCTTACCGAGAATAATTTCCAATGTAAGTCGAGCGCCTTCACGGTGTGGATATGCGAAAATACCCATGGAAAGAGGTGGGGAGATAATGGATGTGACATTTTTCATTTCAGCGAGGGTGGCGAAGAGATTGTCATAGGTCTCAGGGAGTAACTCTCGGCGAGCCTCATCTTGCTTTGGACGGCGGCAATCAGGGCCAACAACATGGATGATGTGCTTGTAATTCGCTGCAAGTTCAAACGGTTCAGTAACGACATTCTTGGTAACTGCACATGGTGGTGCGTTGATTTTTCGCATTTCAAGACAAATATTCCGAGTCACTTGCGTGAGTTCAGGGCCGGCTTTGCCATGGATGAGAGCATCCAAACCTTCACGGCCAGAGAGTCGGTTGTTCGCAGGTGTGATTAAGACATCACCGCTATGATTCCATACATCGCCACCGACGACTCGAAGAATACCCCACTTGCATGTTCGTGCCATATAGAGTTCGGCCATCAACCATCGAAGAGGGGCCACCTTACTTATCAAGTTCGCCATTTCGGGATGAAAATGCCTTCAAATCGAGAATTTAGAACTTCATCTTTCAAGGCCGAGAGCCATCTACGCTTCACTTCATGGCGGTATTGCTAAACCCTATTGGTTTTAGCAGAAATACATGGACAGGATGAGGTCGAGTCTTCTTTTGACTCTTCTTTTTGTTTTGAGTAGTCTTGCCACCCCGGTTCTTGAGGGTCACTCAGAACCTTCTTCCGGCCATAGTTTGATTGAACAAGCAGCGCTGAGTGAACTCTTTGTTGGCTTTTCGGGTCAAGAAGGAGCTGACTTTTGGAATCAAACACCATGGTCCACTATCGCACAACCAGAAGGTTTTGATTTTCTTACCGTATACGATTATTCAGATGTTGGCGTACTTATCAACAATAATTCTGAAGCGAGTAAAACTATCGGCTGGGCTTTTGTTAATGCACGAAATATTTCGAATGAAAACATCTTCTTTTTCAATGATTCAAATACGCCGACCAAAGAAACCATCAATCGAAATGAATTTAATCTCTATTTTGCTGCTCCATTCTTAGAAATGCTCTCAAATCGTTCTTCGAGTACTGAATTGAATTATTTGGTTTCAACCAAGGGCATCCCTCTTCGCGTGAATGGAGGGAACGATAAAGTCAGTTTTGATCAAGAGTTTTCTTTGCTCGGTGGCATTTACAATTCAAGCATAGGTTCGGATTATTGGGTTAACCACGGATATGGCCCCCTTGCTGGTAGCGGGATGAAAACCTTTTCACGAGATGCCTATGGTTTCTTCCTCGTCACCCGATTGACGGGATATACGGTTGAAACAGCACTTGGATTAATTGAAAAAGCAAACAACAGCCTTGGACAACGTGGTATTTTTGCTTTAGATTTAGCAACGAACCGCAACGGTTCAGGATACAAATTTTGGAACGATGATCTCTATACTGCCGAAGCTGAACTCAATGGGAGTAGGGGCCTGCCAACCATTTTTGATGAAACTTCGGAATTCTTAACAAATCTTTCGAACGTGATGGGTTATGCATCATGGGGTTCAAATGATGGTAGTTGGAATTATAATTGGCTTCCAAATGCTGGATTCAATACACAAGATGCCTCGTATTCAAGTGGAGCACGATATTGGAATACGACCTTGCCGAATCTTTCATCAGGTGATTCGTTTAACTGGACTACACAAACCGATGTGAAACGCGACGGAGCATCTGCGATTGAAGCATCGTTATCTGCTGTTTGTACTCAAGAAACCGGAAATGGAGCCCAAGGAATACTGGCAGAATTCTTCGATAATGCCGGAATAAGTTTCAATGCAGCTTCAATGCCGACCCTTATCGACAGAGTTCCCGACCATGTTCGCCTTGAGAGTTCACTTCAGAATGCAGCCTCCTCACAGGCCTATCCCGGATTAGATGACCGATTCAAAAACGATTGGGGTGCTCGGTTTAGTGGTTTAATTGATGTACCGGAAACAGGGAATTGGACTTTTTACCTCACATCAGATGATGGTTCGGAATTATGGATCGATGGGCAAAGCCTGGTGACCAACTATGGCTCACACGGAATGACTGAACGTTCTCAATCTGCTCAACTTGATACTGGGAAGTATGATTTTAAAATAGAATTCTTCCAGGGTGGCGGGCCACATGGATTACAACTTTCATGGTCAGGACCAAACCAAAGTAAGTCGTTGGTGCCTCCTTCCGCCTTTTCACTTGCCGACACTTATATTCCATCTCAAAGTAGTTTGATTCATCACTGGGATTTTGAAGAAAATTCAGGCTCGATTGCTCATGATTCTGTGAATTCAAGTACGAATTTTACACTTATGAACATGAATTCGACCAATTGGCGTACCTGTGTTGATGGCTCATGCCTATGGTATGACGGTGTGGATGATTCGTTAGAAGTCGATGTTGACGATTGGGCTGGGAACTTTACTGTGAGTCAATGGGTTTGGGCCAATTCTACCACCTTACCCACTTACGCATCGGTTTTCGCAGTAGATAATAATGCAGGTTCAAACAACTCGTTCCAACATGCGATGATCAGTGGTGAATGGCGTTTATACAATAACCAATCCTATGTCTTTGGCGATATTGAGGCTCAAGAGTGGACGCATCTCGTGTCTGTCTTTGATAACGGGTCATTACGGCAATACTTCGATGGGGTCTTGGTTCGAACAACGGCCTTCAATGCCGGCTCGTTGAATAACTTTGAGATCTATAAATTAGGTGTCAATCGTGGTGGAAATGCATATTTCCAAGGTATGATTGACAATGTTATGATTTGGAATACCTCCTTACAAGACCATGAAATCACCACTTTGCATCGAGACATTTACAAAGATTGTTCAGCGTATTCAGGTAATGGACAGGCAGCAGCATCGATTGAACAAGTATATCAATTCCCTGAAGAATTAGAAGACCACGCTTGGATCATTTATCTGTACGGGCAACGCACTGGTGACGTCTATGGTGATTTTACAATAGAAATCGAAGGTCTTGATGAGAATGGAACACTTCTTTCGACCAATCAATCGAGCAGCAAGAGTTTCGCTACTACATGGGAGTCTCAAACCTTACGTTTCCGGCCCCACAGTAATGCAACCTCATTCCGAATACGAATTCCATTGGATATTGTAGCGACTTCAACTGACGGTTCAATTTATCTTGATACAATGAACTTACGGGCCATTCGACCACATAACACATGGGTAGACGGTTCGATTGCAGAAACCGCTGTTTCGACCGGTGGGCGTTCGTTCAATTGGAATACTGGATATGGACAATCCTTGGTTGCGGACCTGCTTGAAGACGGCGTATCAGGTGTGAAGGGTTACGTTTACGAACCATACCTCACAGCCGTTGGCTCGCCAAGTACCCTGTTGAGTATGTATGCATCAGGTTATAATTTGGCAGAATCACATGCAGCCGCCAATCTACAAACCAGTTGGATGGGGGTTACAGTTGGAGATCCCAAAATGGCGCCGTATGCTGATCTTTATCATGATATCAACCTCATAGGCATCCGACAAATTGGCAATGCCTCCTCTATGCAACCGGCCCAGTTTCAACTTGCTGTCGAGAATCGAGGGATGTCTTCTTCAAACGGTACTCTCTTGGTGCATGATATCCAAGGCAATATCGAAATGTACAGTTCAAACCTTTCACTACCAAGTGGTGAAGTCAATGGTTCAAGAATCTTCTACAACCTCAGTATTACGCCCGTGAAAACAGGTTGGATGGATTTACGTATCCGATATTCAAACGCAAGTATCGACTCACCAGAACGAAATTTAGACAATAACCTTCTGACGTTACGGATTTGGGTAAATGCAGCCCCTACAGTGGATGCCATTTACTGTGACGCTGAAATCTATTCGCGCGGTGACAACTTCATTTGCACTATTGAAGCCAGTGACGATGAGAATGTTACATCAGTTGAAGTTGAATGGGCGATTGCACAGAATCTTTCTAACCTTTCTGGTTTGAATTGGGTGGCTGATTCTGCCAGTCGCGTTGATTCTCTCCGTTGGCAAGTTTCGATTTCTTTACCGACTGCTATGCCTCTGGGACATTTCGTATTACAAGCAACTGCATACGATGAAAAGCAACAGATAGGATATTTAGTTGAAACCAATATTGCATCCATTATCGATGCACCAGCGCAATGGTTTGGGCCACATTTTTCTGGAATTGATTCATCTTCTTGGTCAGGTGCGAATCAGCTCATATCCCATCCAACACAAGGTTTGTTCCGAGGTGAACCCTCTAATTTTACGATGTGTGTTTTAGATAACGATCATGACATCTTGAATCAGCAACCGATATTAACTGCTTCGAAAGGGCAAATTTCCAATCTTAGTTATGAGCCTCGATTTGATTTAAACCACCATTGCTACATTGGTTACTATACGCGAAATGTCAGTGAACCACTTGATGATATCCTTTTTGAAATTCGAGATGGCGACGGGACTTTACTTACTTCTCGAGTTCTTTCAATGGATGACCATTCACCTCTTGCAGTTATTGAAATTGTAGATGGATACGGGAATGTCCTTGATAGTGTTCGAGGTGGGGGCAATGAGTTTGCCAGGATTACGATTACTGATATGGATGATCCTTCAAGTTCTGCAACTGGTGATTTACTCGTGCAATGGCCTGGCGCCGATTCTTTGACAATTCCTGTAGATGTGGCAGACATCCATTCTTCAATGCTGATTGAATTGCCTCAAATATCGTCGGCCTTGGAAAGCGGAGAACTTGAACTCCAATTGGATATGACTGGCCGACATGCTGCAGTTTTCAGTAAACAGTATCATTTACCTATGCTTTTGACTACACCGGTGATCGTTTCATCGCATATTTGCGATGAACAAGGCTCTCTTGAATCCTTACGTTTTGGAAACACTGGGTACTTAGTGGTGCGAATTCAGAGCGAACGACCTCTGCAATCGATGCAGACAACATTGAATCAGTTTGGTTGGACTGTATTGGCTCCTTCACTTGGAGAAATAGAACCTTCAAACCCGATGTTCCAAAATTGCTCATCATCAGTACAACCTTTAGGAATACATGAACAACTTCATCAATTCCGTTTGCGATTAGATGGGACTTTCA
This sequence comes from uncultured euryarchaeote, assembly GCA_937892945.1. Taxonomy (GTDB): domain Archaea; phylum Thermoplasmatota; class Poseidoniia; order Poseidoniales; family Poseidoniaceae; genus MGIIa-L1. The sequence goes on from CALBIL010000039.1 coordinate 53,194, forward strand.
ATGATGGCGAAGGGCAAATATCGTTTACTGTTCGGGATGTTGATGGATTATCCAAATCATTAGATATTTCTCTTGATTTTTATCATGCATCACCTCAAACAAAACTCGAACCGAATCAAAACATGACTGCAGGAGATTTGTTATCGTTTACTGGAATGGTCTCCGATGCCGATGGAATTGATGATGTTACATGTTCCGCCATCATTTCAAACAATCAATCACAATTGGCTCAATTACAAGTCATCCTTCAACCAAGTAATCTTACATCAGCGGTGTTGGAGTTTCAGTACCCTACAACAGGGGCATTGAGTAATGCAACCTTAGAGGTCGAAGTGATATGCATTGATTCATGGTCGCAATCAAATAGCTCACTCCTTCGATTTACTCTACTTCCTGAGCCCGTTTGTGACTCATGTCAACAAACAGATGCCGAGGATGAACTTGTTGAAGTGGCATCTTTCCCACTTGTTCCATGGATTCTTGGAATTGTACTCTTTCTTGTCATACTTGTATTTAGTTTGTCGATGAGGACGCCGAAAGAGGAAGAAACTTCACAATGGAGTTCAGACCTTAACACAGAAGAGGATTTCATTTCAGATGAATTAGATAAACCTCTCTCGAAACTAAAAATACCATCTGGTTGGTCTCCTGAACAATATCGTATTTGGCTCGAAGGTGAAATGCCTGAGGGGTGGACACCAGAGCAATGGGTCGAATTTTCCAATGAACAAATCGAGTTACTTCCGATTTAAGATTTCCAAAAGAGAAGGGTTGATGTGCTTTGAGCACTTGGTTCGTATGAGTGCTATGGCAGTTGGATATGTTTTGATTAATGTTGCACCTGGTAAGGAGCATGAAGTGTACCTCGCTGTCAAAGATATGCCCTTTGTAGATGATGCTACACTTCTTTTTGGCGATCACGACCTCATTGTAAAATTGGTTGCAGATAGCCTTACCATCATTGCACAATCTGTTGTTGAATCAATACGTCAAATTCCTGGAATCATCGATACAAAGACACTCGCTGGTGCCGAGTTGTAAGCATACCCTTTTTGGCAACACGTATCTGAAGATTTCTAATCGGGGTGCTGAGGCTTGAACCTCAAAAAAGGGTTTTGGAAAGGGGCACTGCGGGGCCTATAGGGCGCAGTAAGGCGTTTAAGCGGAGCAAATACTATATACTTGGCGGGGATGTCAAGTATCGGAGGTAATCCAAAATGTCTGATAAAAAATACTTTGTTCTCATGGAGAACGGAAAAGATACGAGCCAGGTTTTTGCTAGCAAACAACCCCGTGGTGCGGCCCTCAAGGCAGCAACCCGCGGACATACGAACATACGCCTACGAGAGCGTGGCACCAAGCGTGTCCACGTCTTTAGTGGTAGCATTAGCATGGTTCCAAAGCCAGCCAATGGACCAGCTTGGCTTCCTGACAAGATCAAGAAGGCAAACGTCAAGAAGTCCGGAATCGAACACCTTTGATTTCAAAACAACTTGATTGTCCGTTTTTTCAAATTTGAAAATTCAAATTTGTTCCCGCAAGGGTCACCGCTTCATTTCCCTCTTCGGAGGGATTTGAAGCCTCACATTCCTTTCTTTACTGGCCATTCTGCAATCCAGAACGCAAGCCATATCATTACGAGTTGAGTTAAAGCACGAAGAATGTGCCCTGACGTACTAAAATTGGTATCGCCAATAGAGATGTCATGAATCCACATGTTCAAATTCGCCCAGTAGACCAGCACAAGAAAAATTGCTGTAGAGAAAGCAGATCTTCTTCTTGAAACCGGCGCCACCATACCAATTCCTAGAATCACTTCAACAAGTCCACTGACATATACCCAAAACTCTGGTACACCAAGGAGTTCTGGCACGATTGGAGTAAAAAAAGCAGTGTTGGTGAAATGTTGAATACCCACCCAAATGAAAGAAACCCCAAAACCTATTGCCAATATTTGGCGTAATTTTCCCATTGCCAACGGCAAAAAATCCCCTCAGTAACGGACTTTTTGTCGAGTGAGTGTTCGCCAAATTCGCTGCAGTGGGTCATAGTAACGGTCAACAACTCGCTCTTTTAATTGGATAATAGCATCGTCGGTAATTTGGATCCCAGCAGGACAAACCTCAGTGCAACATCGAGTGATGTTACAATATTCAATTCCAAAATCTTTCTTAATCTCTGGAATTCGATCCTCAGTATCCATTGGGTGCATTTCGTATTGAGCGAGACGAACTAAATTCCGAGGCCCGGCAAATTCGTTGAATAAAGCATGGTCTCGAAGAACGTGACATGTATTCACACACAGGAAGCATTCGATGCATTCGCGGAATTGTTGAACTCTGTCAGCTTCCATTTGATTGAATTCCCAATTCATTTCTTCAGGGCCTTTAATCGGTTTAATTTTTTGAGCCATCTCGTAATTCCAAGATACATCGGTAACGAGATCTTTGACGTGTGGAAACGCCTTCATTGGACGGATTTCAATGGCTTGACCTTCGGGAGTTTCTGCGACAACATCGCTCATACGTGTCATACACATCAAACGTGGTCGGCCGTTAATTTCGGCAGAACACGAACCACATTTTCCTGCTTTACAATTCCACCGAACAGCCAAATCTGGTTGCTGTTCATGTTGAATACGATGGACACAATCGAGAACAACCATGCCTTCATCCAGTTCGATGCTGAATTCTTCAAGAGCAGCCTCGTCACCTTCACCGCGAAGTATTTTGAAATCTTGTGTCTTACCTTTGAGTGACATTACTGACCGCCTCCTGCTTGTTCTGATGCTCGTTCAGCAATCATAGCCTTTACTTCACCAATTGCATCTTTCAGATCAGAACGCATTTCTTCAAGAGGTTCTTGACGGACTTTTATTTCGCCGTCTTCCATGTAAATGATGTTCAGAATCTTACCCCATTCTTCAAGTTCTCCAGGGAAATCATCTCGAGTATGTCCACCTCTGCTCTCTTCACGTGTGAGGGCAGCCAGTGTAGCAGCAACGGAGACATCGACCATGTTTTTGAGGTCCAATGCCTGGTGCCATCCGGAATTATATTTGCGAGAAGCACCTGGGAAACAGGCTTCTTGCCGTTCATCGAATGCCTTCAAATCCTCTATGGCTTCTTGCATTTCCGCTTTTGTCCGAATGATACCAACTTTTTCTTGCATCATATCACGCATTTCATCATAGATACGGCCAGGGTTTTCACCTTCTTCTCTTTGAAGAGGTGCGATCATTACTTCGATTGCTGATTGAACCTGCGCGTTATCGATATTTGGCTGTGCAAGGTCTTTTGCTCGCTTAGAAGCAAATTCACCTGCACGCTTTCCAAAAGTAATGAGGTCCGATAACGAATTTCCGCCAAGGCGATTGGCACCATGTAATCCAGAAGCAACTTCTCCACACGCATACAGGCCAGGCACATTACTTTCTTGAGTTTCAGCATTGACACGTACGCCACCCATCACATAATGAGCAGTTGGGCCAACTTCCATTGGTTCCTTGGCAATATCGACACCCGCTAATTCTTTGAATTGGTGATGCATCGAAGGGAGTTTCTTCAAAATTGCTTCTTCACCTCGATAAGAGATGTCTAAGAATACGCCACCGTGAGGCGAACCTCGTCCAGCTTTGACTTCCGAATTAATTGCTTTTGCAACAACGTCACGGGTGAGTAATTCAGGAGGTCGCCGAACAGTGGCCAGTTTACCAGAGACGACTTCTTCGACCCATTGATCAGATTCTTCAATCGTATCAGCATGGTCGCCAGCAAACATCTCAGGTACATAATTGAACATGAAACGTTCACCCTCAGAATTGGTTAATCTTCCACCTTCACCGCGAACACCTTCAGTGACCAAAATACCACGAACGGAAGGTGGCCACACCATTCCGGTTGGATGGAATTGAACAAATTCCATATCTCGAAGTTCAGCGCCAGCCCAGAGGGCAAGAGCATGACCGTCTCCAGTGTATTCCCATGAACCCGAGCAAACGGACCAACATCGAGTAATTCCGCCAGTGGCAAGAATTACAGATTTGCCTGAGAATGCATGGAAATCACCATCGACACGCGTATAGGCAACGCATCCAGTAACCCTTTCACCTTCTTTGAGAAGATGTCGAACTGTATATTCCATGAAAATATCAATACCTTCGTGGATGCCTCTTTCTTGGAGCGTACGAATCAATTCCAAACCTGTAGCATCGCCTACGTGAGCAAGGCGAGGGAATGTGTGTCCACCGAAATTCCGTTGATTGATTCTATTTTCTGGAGTTCGGTCGAAGACTGCTCCCCATTGTTCGAGTTCACGAACCCGGTCAGGAGCTTCCTTGGCATGGAATTCAGCCATTCGCCAGTCAGCAAGCCATTTACTTCCTTTCATGGTGTCGTGGAAGTGTACTTTCCAACCGTCTCGAGGGTCGGCGTTTTGTAATGCAGCAGCACAACCACCTTCGGCCATAACAGTGTGAGCCTTACCAAGCAAGGATTTGGTGATAATTGCAGTTTTGGCACCACTTCGAGCCGCTTCAATAGCAGCACGTAGACCAGCACCGCCAGCTCCGATGACAATTACGTCGTATTCATGTTTCGTGTATTCTTCAGTCATCATCATCACCTCAAATTACAAACAGCGCCATATCGCTCAAATATCCTTCACTCACGGCTAAGACCCAAAGGTCGCCAAGGAATACAAAAGTAAGTGAGGTCCAAAACCAGAATCCGTGAGAACGGTTCAGAAGGCTAATGCGTCCAAACAACTTGCCACGAATTTTACTGATGCCAGTAGTCCATCGGTCTAAAGCCCCACCAGCAAGGTGACGAAGAGCGTGGCAAGAGGTGACGTACATGGTCAAGAGAAATGCTTCAACACCCATCACGAGTGTTCCAATCGACATACCATATCCGTCTGTAAATTGGAGCGTATGTGTGACATCCCACCATTTAATGGCAAGAATGATCATGGCTGCATAGAGGAAATAACGATGTAGATTGTTAATGAGGAACAATCGCTTCTCACCCTTATAACCGAGTTTTTTATTGATTTCCGGTTCATCAACCCAACAAGCAGTAGGGCTTGCAAAGAAGGTACGATAGTAGACTCGGCGCATGTAATAGCAAGTTCCACGGAATCCAAAAGGAATCCACAAGACCAACACTGCTGCATTGACCCATGAGGGATGGTCCCATTCATTGAGTCCAAATAAGTCCCATTCAAGGACATTAGGGGAGAAGATCGGTGACATCACAGTACTGCCATCAAGTCCGTATGAAATAGATTCAGGATAGAGGAAAAGTCGCCATGCGGTATAGAGCATTGCAGCGGTTAGGCCGAGTGCCATAGCCAAAGGTTGCTTGAGCCAGTTGTCGATTCGATTTGTACGTCCCAGTCCGTTAAGAACTGGAAGTTTTATCCCTTCACCCATGGATTTCACCAGCAACCGTATTGGCTGCTATTCTCATGGAACCGACCAAGGTCTTTGAGGTTCACGCTTCAACCACCTGTTGTTGGAAAAATGAGAAACCATCATTAAACACGGTTTCATTGGCCCAATAGGTTTTCGATTGCCACGCCATAACGCCATTCTCAGCTATGATTTGGAGGGTCGGGGTACCCGGATTTCCATAGGCAGAATACACAGTCGCTCCAGTGTTTTCACCAGACATTAACTCATAGGCTTGAGTCTCTTCAGTAGGAATTACAATTTTCCAAGGGGTGTAATGACTCGATTCATTGTACGTTCCAAAAACGTCCATCAATTCCTCTTTAGATTCAAATTCCGCCCACCGGTGTACACTGATTACCGTGATATTGGAATCATTGAACATGCCATCATCTACTTTTTCTCGGATCATGTCTGTCCAGTCATGACAACCGGTACACCCTGCTCCAATCCAGAGGAGCATGACGGGTCCATTCTCAAGTTCATCTTTCAAATCAAACTGAATGCCTTCATCTTCAGCTCTGTTCAGAGTTTCAGATTTGAAGGTTAATTCAAAAGGAAGCGGTTTTGTCTCTGAAGAGTTTTCAGATTCAGTATTCTGAAGTTCTATGCATCCAGGGATAAGGAGGACTACCGTAACCAATGTAAAGACAAGTTCACGCAGCATTTCCGTCACCATGGGCGATGGGTTTTGCTTGAGAGGGGGTGGGAGATTGCTTCTTTACTTTGGGGCGACGTACATCTTTGAACCATGAATCAACACCGTTCCAATCTGCACGAATTCCAAGGTCTGCGAGTAAAAGCTTACTGCTGATCCGAGCACTTTCAAAAATAGTTGGAAGGCCGCTACCGGGGTGAGTTCCTCCACCAACGATGTAGAGATTATTTGCTTCTTCAAAGCGATTATTTGGACGTCGCCATAGCATTTGCTTGAGGTCGTGCGTTAGGTTGAATACAGCACCTCGATAAATATCAGATGCACCCCAATCATCGGGTGTCATAATCGTTTCCGAAACAATATGGTCGGCGATATCATCGTAGCCAAGTTTAGCGAGTTGTTTAATGATCAATTCACGGTAATCGTCTTTGATATCGTCCCATACGATTGACTCATGGGTGTTCGGGACTGGGACAAGGACATAGACCGTCGAATGGCCTTCTGGTGCAAGACTATCGTCAGTAACACTTGCGTTTTGAACATAGACCGAAGGATCTTCCCAAGTCAAACGATGATTGGTGATGTCCTCAAGATTTTGCTCGTATGAAGACGATGCATATATCTGGTGATGTTTTAAGTCAGGATATTGCTTATCGACACCCAAATAGAGCATGAAGGTTGAACATGAGTATCCTTTCTTTTCGAGTTTTTTGTTCGACCACTTCTTTCTCTTTTCATCTGGTACAAGCGTCGTCATTGCATGAGCAAAATCAGCATTGATGACGACTTTGTCAGCAAGGATTTCTTCTCCTTCAATGCGAACTCCGACTACGGTTTTCCCTTCATAAATCAAAGACTTAACCGGGGTGCTGCAACGAATGTTAACACCGAGTTCTTCTGCAATTTCGCCCATACGGGCAGTAATGCTTCCAAGACCACCCTTCGCATGGAATATTCCATGTTCGTATTCGAGGAAGGCGAGGATGGTAAACAACGAAGGTGCATGAAATGGGCTCATTCCAAGATACTTGGTTTGAAAGGACATTGCCAAGCGCACACGCTCATCGTCGAAGTGTTTGCTAAGGTCGCTTGCAACGCTCGACCAAGGTTTGAGTACGGTTGCAACGCGGATTGCACGCTTTGATAATACGTCAAGCGGACTGGTCCAAGGAGTCTGTAAGCATTGTTTTGAAAAATCAAGTTTCTTACGGTTTTGAGTCACATACTTTTTGAAACCGTTTGCGTTCTTTTCGCCTGCTAAGTCATGAATACGTTGAGTCATTGCTTCAAGATCACTTGTAGCATCGATGTGTCCGCCTGCTCCGAATACCAAGCGGTACATTGGATCGAGTGGCATCAAACCGAGCTCTTTGTGAGCATCACGGCCAATTGCTTGGAAAATCTGTTCGATGACTTCAGGGTAATGGAAAAAGGTAGGTCCACGATCAAATGTGTATCCGTCCTTGTGAACCAGTTTTGTACGACCACCGACTTTCTCTTCTTTCTCAAGAACAGTCACATCAACACCGGAATGGGCGAGCAGTAGTGCACTAGCAAGGCCTCCAGGACCGGAACCTACAATCAGTGCAGTTGGCTTATTTGCTTCTGTCATGGTGTATACTCCTCGGGTGAGCATATAAAAGACCGTTTGTATCCTTGATTTGAGTAATGAATGCCTTGGACTCACTCGTGTTAATTTCATCAACTCATCATCATTCAATAAGCATCATAAGTCACCCCATAGTGGACTGGACACAGCCTTAGGTTGGTAGTGATATTATGGCCGATTGGAGTTCAAAAAACCCATACCAGACTCAAATTACTGAGAATTATGTTCTTAACGGTGAAGGTTCCCGTAAAGAAACTCGCCACATCGTCTTCGCACTTGGCGATTCAGGCTTGGACTACAAGGTTGGTGATGCACTTGGAGTTGTATCTGAAAATCCCCCTCACATTGTTGAAGAATTGATTGAAATCCAGGGTTGGGATCGAGACCAAATGGTTGAGACTCACAACGGTGAACGCGACCTCTATACTGCTCTCAAAAAAGATTTTGAAGTCCATCTGGCGAATAAGAAATTTGTTCAATCACTTGCTGGAAAAGTAGTGTCCTCTGGAATGAAAATTTCATTAAAAATAGTTGCACGAAGTCGTTCAGATGATGATTGGCAATCTTCAGAGTCTTCATCTCTCCCTCCGGGTCTTGCATCAAGTAAGCCTTCAGATGACCCTTCAGCAAAGGTCGAAGCACTTCTTGGTGATGAAAAGGCAGTCGTCGATTATCTATGGACTCGTGATTATGTCGACATCATGCGAGAATTTGGTGTCAAGTATTCTCCACAAGAATTCTTTGAATTAGCATCGAGGCTCAAACCACGTTTGTATTCAATTGCTTCATCACATGACGCCCACCCGGGTCTTGTTGAATTAACCGTCGGTATCGTTCGTTTTGAGTATCACAACCGTGCCCGTGGCGGATTATGCACACAATACATGGCTGATGAAATTAAGACCAATGGTCAACCGATTGGCGTCTTTATGTCACCTACCAAATCATTTATTCTCCCTGAAGATAAGGATGTTGATATTATTATGGTTGGACCGGGGACTGGAATTGCTCCATTCCGTGCGTTCATGGAACAGCGTGTTTTCGACGGCGGCAAAGGTAAGAATTGGCTCTTCTTTGGCGACCAATCGTCCAAAACGGAGTTTTATTACCAAGAACAAATCGAAGGATGGATGGATTCTGGAAGCCTGTACAGGTTTACGACAGCGTGGTCTCGAGACCAAGAAAAGAAGATTTATGTTCAACATCGCCTCAAAGAACACGGAGAAGAGATCTGGCAATGGTTCGAGAACGGTGCCTACTTCTACATCTGTGGCGATAAAACCTACATGGCAAAAGATGTTCACCGAGCATTGATTGAAATTGCAATGGAACACGGCGGAATGTCTGAAGAAGATGCGACTCACTTTATTGGAACGACAATGATGCGTGAAGAAAAGCGTTACTTACGTGACGTTTACTGATGGTCTTGCTTCAAATCAAAAGTTCTTCTTCCTTCAGAAGAAAGAACAATTTGACTCTTCTATCCCTTGGGTTTCGTTAACTCACATCGAAAGTTCCAATGAGAGTTTCCCTCTTTATTGAAGTCCTTCTATCGGCAATTGGACACTGGTTACGGGGATGCCCTGTTCAATGGCCCGTTCTTCCATACGCTTTGTCCAGATCGAGTCTGGCCCGGGGAAAGAAAGCATGTGAGTCGCTCGTGCAAGCATAGTCCGAGCCAAAGTGGCTACCGCTTCCGGGCGTCCTGAGTCATGTGCAGAATGCGGGCGGGGTGCAGTCCAAGCTTCACTAAATACCGCAAGTTGGATGTTGCTGTTATCCGCCCATCGTTCAGCGAGATAGTCGACACCACTCGCTCCTCCAAGAATGATGAGGTCAGGATAGCCATTGGCTTCGACCCATCGCTCAAGTTGTTCTTCGAGCCAAGCGTAGTCGTAAAATTTAGAATTGCCGCAAATAATCAAATTCACAACCCTCCCATCTCGATTCAAATCCATTCCTGCCAATTGGTCGAGGGCCTCTGCTCCAGTCTGGTGTTTCCGCGCCATGTTCTTCCATCGCTGTCATGTGATATTAAACTTGCGTATTTTTCTATAAACTAGAAGGAAATTCCCAATTCTCTTCCGCTTTATGTTAAAAAAATACGAAAAATTCCGATTTCCGAGAAGAACTATTCGTTTCAAAAATGCACGTTTCTACGACTCTTGAACCGTTGGCATCATAGAGTAATTACTCTTCGACTCATCTATGGCATTCAAGCGTGTCCTCATTGCTAACCGTGGTGAAATTGCTCTACGAATACTTCGAACCCTGCGCGACATGGGTATTGAAGCGGCTATTATCCATGGTCGAGAAGACCGATTATCACTCCCGGTGCGATTTGCAGACATCGCTTATGCGAACTACAAACAAAACCCATTGGACACTTATTTAGATATCGAATCTGTAATCACTGCAGCGAAAGAGATGGGTTGCGATGCAGTACACCCTGGCTATGGTTTTCTCGCTGAAAACGCAACATTTGTTCGTCGTTTGAAGGAAGAAGGCATTACTTTCATTGGCCCTTCTGCGGATGTGATCACTTTACTTGGTGATAAAATTGAAGCAAGAGCGGCAATGGAAGCAGCAGGATTGCCTACAGCAAAGGGTTCTTCCGAATCCATCTCTGATGCCGCAGTTGCATCGACGTTGGCTGAGGAAATAGGGTATCCAGTCATCATTAAAGCAGCCGCCGGTGGGGGCGGAATCGGCATGCAGATCGTTGAAGAATCCAGCGAATTTGAAAATGCTTTGAAACTCTGTCAATCTCGTGCACGTTCTGCTTTCGGGGATGAGAGAGTCTTCGTGGAAAAGTACATTCAAGGCGCTCAACACATTGAATTTCAAGTGCTTGGAGATGGCAAAAAAGCCATACATTTCGGTGAACGATTTTGTTCGATTCAACGTCGACATCAAAAGTTAGTTGAAGAAGGGCCTTGGCTCAGTGATGAAAAACGAGAAGAAATCGGTGCATTGGTTTGCAAGGGTGCAGAGTCGGTGGGTTACAAAGGTTTAGCAACGTTTGAATTTTTACGTGATGCCAATGGTGATTTTTACTTCCTTGAAGTGAATCCTCGTGTTCAAGTTGAACATACGGTGACTGAATTAATCACTGGTCATAATTTAGTTGAACTCGGAATACGTGTGGCTCAAGGAGAACCTCTTCCGTTTGAGCAAAAAGATATCGTGTTACGAGGACATGCCATTCAATGCCGCCTCAATGCTGAAGATCCTCGAAATTTTATTCCAAGTCCGGGTCGGCTTTGGGAATGTCACTTTCCTTCAGGATATGGAGTTCGAGTCGATACTCATGCTTATCCAGGATATGAAATGCCAGGCTGCTTTGATTCACTTTTGGCCAAATTACTGGTCTGGGGCAAAGATCGAGAAGATGCTGTGAAGCGTATGCGAACCGCTTTAGATGAAACAACGATCACTGGTGTTGAACATTTGATTCCACTCCACCGTCGAATCATGGACGAAGCAGATTTCCTTCAAAGAGATATCACGATTCAATATATTGACATGCATCAAGAATTACTTGGTTGAGCACTTTGATGAAACGAAAGGGAGAAGAAGCGTCTTCTACTGGACCCATTATGGATGTCTTAATCGTTGGAAGTATTGCTTACGACAGTGTTGCTTCTCCAATTGGTAATGTGAAAGATACGTTAGGTGGTTCAGCAACCTATGCCGGTCTTGCATGCTCCTTTCATGCAAAGCGCCTTTCATTGAAGCATGTAGGTCTCGTAGGTGTTGTAGGCGAAGATTTTGCTGAGAAAGACCGAACTCTGCTGGCTGATTATGGTTTAGATCTAAGCGGTATTGAAACAGCAAAGGGTGAGACGTTCCGATGGGCAGGTTCCTACCATGGTTCGATGGCAGAAGCACAAACGCATGAGACGCATCTCAATGTGTTTGAACACTTTGAACCAAAAGTTCCAGTATCCCATCAATCGCCTCAAATTACCTTTTGTGCAAATCTTCATCCTGCTTTGCAAGCCAGTGTACTTCAACAAGCGACACCACGACGTCTATCAATGCTTGATTCGATGAACTTATGGATCAATATCGCACGTGACTCATTGATTGAAGTTATGCAGAAAGTCGACCTTATCATCATTAATGATGGCGAAGTTCGAATGCTGGCTGATGACGAGAATTTGATACGTGCAGCTCGAAAAGTTATCCAAATGATTGGTGCCCAGACACTTGTCGTTAAACGCGGTGAACACGGTGTCATCGCCTTTCATGGCTCAGATATTCTTTCGCTTCCAGCCTTCCCTACGGACAAAGTTGTAGATCCCACTGGATGTGGTGATACCTTCGCCGGTTCAATTGCCGCCCATTTGGCATCAGGCTCGGGCCCGTTAACTCGAGACGAACTTCGTCAAGCATTACTTGCTGCAACGGTAAGTGCGAGTTTTACGCTTGAATCATTTGGAATCGAAGGCTTACACTCGATGACAGAAGAACGATTCAATCAACGTTTGTCTCTTTTTGGGCAAATGCTCAACTGATTCAAAGATCAATCCGTGGAAGGCCAGCTTCCCCGGCATGTTCTGCATGGTGTGTTTTACTGTCTTTTAGTTCATCGAAAGAGATATCATCAAGCACAGGTACGTATTCTTGAGTTTCTTGAACTTCTTGTTCTAAGAACGGTTGCCGCCGTTCTAAATGTGCGAGCATATGTTGAATTTCACTGTCTGGTAAATTTCCTCCACGGGCTATTGACAGATTCTTAATTGATTCAATTGCTTCAGTTTGATGGTTCTGAGCCGAACGATGGCGAAGTTCTCGTGTTGAAGTGGAACCACTGTTCTGCTGACTTGTTGAGCGTCCGTTGAGTACCCGGTTTGCCAGAAGAGTTGCGTTCTCAATAAGATGGGCTGCTGCAGGGGCAACCATTTCACGAATTTTACTTGTTTGTCCTGATTGGCTTCGAGCCTTCGGGCGCAGGCGCGATTCCGAACGTAGTCCGGCCTTTGGGCGTAATCGACTGTTCACCTTTTGTCCACGCGTAATCTTTTGAGTTGGAATGTTTGGGATTTCTGGTGTATGGCGGCGTGCCTTTTGAATGAGTGATGTCTGTTCCTCAATTTCATGATTTGACAGTATGGCATCCGATGAACGGAACGCTTCAAGATCAGAATGTGCTTCCATGGTGGTTGCCGAGGTATGGCCGGGGATATGTGCTCCTTCTTTCCCAACAAAACTCGGTAGATACATACTCGGTGTTTCAGTCGGTTGAGGTGCTTGGTTTTCGTGTGGCATATCGGCTTGAGATGCCTGTGCTATGTGATGATAGGAGGAGGATACTGGTGTTGGGTTTGAGTACGACTGATAAGGTGCGTGTTGATGATTTTCTAATTGTTGTGGGTAGGGCTGAGGTTGAGTTATTGGTTGATGAGGCGAAGTTTCAATTGAGCCACGACGGCCTTGAGCATTTGCAATACCCCGTTTGAAAAGTCCATGCTCCGTTATTGAACGATCAGATTTCTCTGTTCGATGGTTGTTCTGCATTTGATTTGCAATTGTCTGTTCCATTTCATCAAAATCTAATTCGATATTCTGGTCCATGGTGTTGTGCGAAAGGACTGAATTAGGTAGGTCATTCCCTGGGAGTTCGTCCGTAAGGAAAGATGAGATTGAGGTCGATGAACTCAAATGCATAGGTTCGACTGGAACTTCTTGGAGATGCAACATGGCGGTCCGAGGATATTCTAATTCTCTGTTCAAAATATCCAAACCGATTCTTGCTTCTTCAAGTCCCATTCCACTTTCGAGTCGTTTGAGCAATGTTGACAATCGCATCAACGATGCATCGTTGCCTGTAATTGTGTGGCAGTCTCCAACTTCAGTATCAAGAGTGAGTGTTGGTTTGCGGGTTCCAAACCAACCGATGATCATAGCCAAGCCTACGATGGCAGTCAAAATTTGCAGTGTATCGGGAATCAATATGCGTTCGGCTGCGTAAATCAAGGCACAACCAAACAACGCATAGGTAAAGGAAACAAGTCTGGTGTGATGGTGATGAACTCTCGTTATGTTTGAGAGGCGCAAATCCAATGCATGACCGCGCCGAGTTTCCAATGAAAGCATACGCTCATTAACAGAAGCTCGTACTTTACCCGAACCTGCCAAGTGCAACGCTCTGAAGACCTCGTGGTCTTCTGCACTTACAGGACCTTCGTCCTCTACATTAATGCGCATCCCAGCGCGCAAACCAATTGTGCTGGGTTATCAAACCACCGATTGTTCAGCGTATTTTAACGGCGATAACACTACCATTTTTTCTACGCCGACTCCTCGTTAAAGAGGGTGAGTATCGCGTTTCCCATGATGCGTGGCTTTGAGTCCAATTGGGCAATCAATGTGGCCTCTGGATTTTCTCTGCGAATAAAGAGCGGAGCTTCCCAAACCACTTCCATTTCATTTCCGCTCACTGCGCCGACTCGGCCGACGACAAATTGTAAATCGACACTTGCGTGTACGACATCACCTTCGGCCAGAATTCGCTTTTGGAAAGGTGAACGACTCAATTTCATCATTGACCGTTCATGTGCGACGACTGCGAGAGGGATACTTGTGTTTGTTTTCTTATCTTCAACAGCAGGTCGAACCAAAAGAGTTCCACTGCCTAAGTGGTCTTCCTTGGCATTGCGTAAAGCAAGTCCAACTCGGTCACCAGCCACAGCTGCAGCCACATCATCATCCATCACTTGCAACGACTTGGCGTTTCCAGTTCCGTTTGCAGGCAGTAATACGAGTTCATCATGCACATTCACAGTGCCAGATTGAACATAGCCAATGGCGACCAAGCCAATACCCTTGACGTTGAAATGCTGGTCGATTGGAATCACCAATGGTGCCGCTGCATTCAACGACAATATTTCCGACATGTCATCCATGTGTTGGTACAAAGTATTGCGTAATTGAATACCATCCATTGAACCGAATGTCCATTTTGCTAAACCTGCTTGCTTGAACAACATCTTGACTTGATCTTCATCGACCCATTCACCTTGTGGTGCATTGATGACTGCTATTCCATCAGTGATATTGGCGCTGGCAAAAGCAACCAATGATTCTCCGAGGGTCGCATCAATCCCCGTTATCTCGAGAAGACCGACACGAGCGGCTGAAAGTGCATTCAAAAAGGGCCGGAGGCGTTCAGGATATTTCGCTGGCCGGATAATTGAAAGAATACGCGGGCCATCTTGACCGGGTTCTTTGTGAACATATGTGTGGACATCTCTTTGGTCTGTCGCTTTCGCAATCTCACGGGCTAATTCATCGGTCCCGATCATAGCGATATTGAGGACAGGCATACCTCGTCCACCAATATGGGTCACATGAAGGTAGGGGTAAATTCACTTCTTCCGTTTTGCTAACATTTGTTCACGGATATTTTTTGCATGATCCCAATCCTCTTGTTCGGATTCATCTTCAACGACAAATTGAGGGATTGGAATGGGGCGCATCATTGAATCAATAGCGACGAAAAAGAAGAACCCTTCACAAATTTTCTTCTTTTCCCAATTGGCTTTATTGACGGCTACAGCAGTAACTTTGGTACAGGCAGTATGGCTGCTGGTAAATACGACTTGTCCAGTCACTTCAAGTAAATCTCCTTGACGTGCTGGAGCAATGAATGTCAACGCATCAATCGAAATAGTTACGAATTCCCTGTGAGCAAATTTCGCACATGCTATTCCGCCGGCTTTGTCCATGAGGGACAGTAACCTTCCACCGAACAAGGTGTCGTATGCATTCGTATCACCTGGGAAAACATGCTCAATGAGCATAGCGGCCTCTTTCGAGTAAGGTTCCATGGTTGGGCGATAAGGTTCTCCCTCAAGAACTCATGCGGAGTTCATAAGGTCAAGAGGTGGTTTCTTGACCTTGAGGCTGTGGCACCTGTTATGGAGGATAAGATCTGTATTGCTTTAGTGTCAGGTGGCATCGATTCTCCTATCGCAGTAGCTCGAATGCTCAAACAAGGCTGGATCATTCATCCAGTTCATTGTACTCAAGAGCCAGTTACCGGCCCCGATGCAGAGCACAAAACGATTGCAGTACTACGTTTTTTGCTCGAATTAGAAGGTCCATTAGGGGATGCAGCACGTCGTCAAATCTCAAGAAAACTAACAGTCGTTCCTGTCGCAGAACAATTGGCCCTTTTTACTGAAAAATGGTGCCATACTGAATACTTTATTCACATGAAGCGTCTCTTCGGTTGTTTAGCAGAACAGGCAGGAAAAAATGTTGGTGCAACCCATATTTTGACAGGGGAGAATCTCGGGCAGGTTTCATCTCAAACTTTAGGAAACCTCGGGGCAATTGAAATGGTGACTTCTTTGCAAGTCTTAAGGCCGTTATTAGGTTTTGACAAGACCTCCATTATGCATATGGCCCAAGCATTAGGGACCTTTGATTTGAGTATTGGAGCAGAGGTCTGTGATGCCCTTGGTCCTTCACTTCCAACCACAATTGCCAATTTAGAATGGCTTGAAAAAAGCGAGAATCGTCTCGGCGGTTTGGAACAAATAACTCAGAATGCTTGGGTCCGACGAAGGATCGTTGAACTTTGAAACCGAGTTCCCCCTAAATTTCCCTCCGTAGGAGGGGTCTGATGGGGCAAGAGTCCGTTGCGATTATAGGTGAAGGAAACCTCGGACAAAGAACAGGTGAGTCTATGACCCATAATAATCGACAATTAAAAACCCCATTATTCCTCGTTTTCCTGATGATTTTAGCACCGTTTGCTGCAGCTGCAAACGTGACTACTTTTGGTAACGGAAATGACACTACAGATGTCGAATTGCGAGATGGTACAGCGTTTGTCGATACTGATGCTGGTACAATTCATCTTCCTGCATCCGAAACTGTGACAAGTGCTTCACTCGATCTATCAACCAACATGGTTGAACACAGTGCGCATACACGTGTTGATCTTGAAACAATGCCCCGTGTATGGAATCCAATGTATAACAATCAACTCACCAAGTTTTCGAACAACACTCATTTCACATATGAAGAAGGCTCCAACGCCGTCCCAGTTCAATTAAAATCAGAAGGTTTCCTTACAGATTTTGAAGAAACGGATGCTGGTTTCCTGGACCATCGTGGCTTCACTCAAGACTTCGTAGGTTGGGATCACGGTACGATTGATAGTACGACAACCGGCCCAAACTCGAATCTACCGAACTGTTCCAGTGGAACAGATTGCTGGGGCACAGGATTGACTGACGACGATTATACTACTGAACCAGCCGGGCAAAACGGTATGTCGTACCGTATGACTTCAGAGACTATTTATGTCGATTCCTCGTTGAAGAACCATATGGCTATCTTTGACTCATGGCACGACCTTGACATCGATACTGGGGCGGGTACGAATCCTCCGGTTTACTATCGAGATTGTGCATATCTGCAAATCCGAGGCTCCTTTAGCGACGATTTTAATGACAATGACCCAGCAGGGTTTTCTTCAATTGGTATCGACCTTTCGAACTCCACTGGCATTGGATATAGTAACGGATACTATGCTCGAGGTTCGGGTTCCTCAAATGCAGGTCAAATCGATTCACGATGCCAAGGCATCGGTCAAGGTGACTACGGGCTCGCTGGTTCTTCTACTTCGGTATCTAACCCAACAGGATGGGCTAATATTGCAGTTGACTTGTACCAATATATCGGCCAATACATTCAATTCCGTTTCGTTATGGAAGACAATAATATTGGTGGAACTGATGGTGGAAAAGCGGGATGGTATATTGACAACTTCCGTGTTGGCGACCTATTGCCTCAATCTGCAGATATGTCGATTAACGGTTTCCTGCCCTCTGCTTCCAGTGGTTTAAATCAACCAAATGGCTTCGGATTACTTACTCTTGAATCTGAGACAACCAGTTCAGCATCGATTTCAGTTGAAGTTCTTGATTCCGCAACAGGCCTAACCGTTGTTGACCGGAATGGAAAGACTATGAGCAATCTTCAAGGAAAAATAATTGAACTATGGGATATTAATTCTACTCTGCACCCTTCAATTAATTTCAAATTAACTTTTGATTCGGGACCAAGTCGCCTTTCTTCACCGATATTCCACGGTTTTAGTATCGGGACTAGAGTTGGTACTGGATTCAATCAAACTTCCGGTTTGATGGGAATGGAAAATATCATCGGTGGGATTTGGGAAACTCCGGGTAATGGCATCCCGCTCATGTACTCTCCTCTTGTCAGCGACACAACCTACACTCCAGTGATTGAACGAAGTAATTTCAATCGTCCAATCACCCGTATTACACCTTTTATTCAAGATGATTGTTCTGAAATACCAAGCTTAGAGGTTTTTGGTCTTGGGGCAGGTTTCACAAATTTGGAAAGTGGTACTGAGTACATTCTTTCTGAGCCAGTGTTCGGTTTTGAATCCGGTCTTTCTTACCAAAATGCGTGTAATGTTGGCGGTCTTTGGTTTGATTTGACCTTTGGCCATCATACTGAACATGTCCAATTAGATGTAGCAAACGATGGGCACATGGACTGGGGCTTTGAAGAACCTGCTTTCGGCGGATTTGGCCGTCAAACAAATTTCTTACAAAGCAAAATCAACAACATCAATTACGGCCAATCTTCATCGAATCTTACCATTGACAGCAGTGGTGTTGCTGAAGGGGCCATGTTTATGCTTCCTAAAGGCGCTGAAGTCACCTCGGTAGACTTTGCTTTTGATCAGATTGAAATCCACTCAAGCAACGATCAAGCAGAAGGATTCGAACTTACTCTTTTGTCAGGAACCCAAGAAGTGTACCTCGGTTCAATTTTGAACCGCACACTTTTCTTCCCGGAATACGCAAGTGGGACACTCGATATGAAGGCAGCAATCAATACGCTGCTTTCCAATGCCTTGATTCCAGTGAGTCACTACGATGCGTATGGCAATGAATGGCATACGTTCCGATTGAGGGCAGATTCTCCAAATGCATCTACGGGCACCCAAATGATTGCCAGAGACCTCGATATCATTTACAATTATTCAGTTACAATTGGCAATGCAGATGGTTTAGATCGTGAACTGAACAAAGGTGTTGCTCTATGGGATGGCGGTTCTACTGCGGAAGTGGAACTCAAGATTAGTGGTTCACTCGGGGGAGGGGTCACTCTTTCAAATCTCGAAATTACAACTTCAAGTGGTTATGATAATTCCATTAGTTTAGTTGGCAATCCAATTGGGCTTTATCCAAATGGCGGGATTTATGAAATTGTAACAACGCATACTGTTAGCCCTCTTACCGGTGCTGGTTTGGCTGAAGCCACTTTAACTTTTGAATCAAAAACTGGCGATGCCGTATTGAGTTACAGTGACGCTTTACTCTTCTCTGAGGCATCTGATGTCCAAGATATTCTCACCCTCGAATCTTCAAGTGTGGTCGACATCAGTGACGGCAAACAAATCACCTGGAGATTTGTGGTCACTTCGAATTGGGAGGATACCGATGAGGTACGCATCTATTCCGGGCTTGTCGCATCAAATGGAGTCAATGGACTGCCAGATGCTACTTTACTCGCCCCTGTTGGTGGTAATGCAGTTGAAAATGATGCAATCATTACGTCGTTCCAAGTCCTCAACAACATTGGTGTTGTTCAAGACCTTGATGATGGAACGACAGGGCAAACACTAACAGTTGCTGGCTCAATCCGCCTTGAGGATTTGTCGATTTCACCAGACCCGAGTGGATATTTCATGGTTCTCGAACAAAAGATAATCAATAATTCGAATGGAAATATCTCCATCGAATGGATTTCTGTAGCGAACCAATCAGGTATTCCGAATGGCGATTTCAATTGGGCTATTGACCTTGGAATGGCTGCAGGTCAAGACACATACCGATTCCGTATCGATGGATACGAAGGTGGAGATACCCTCTGTCCTGCGGCTGAATACCGCCCAGACAGTTCATGTGGTATTCCATTTAACCTGTCAATCGACACACTTGACCCGAATTTGCTTGATGTCCGTATTCTCAACGGTCAAGTCGACCCGTCTTTGGACAGCAACTGGAGAGTCATGGTTGATGACACATGGGTTGTACCTTCTGCCACCCAACAAATTCGTTTGAATGCAAGTGATTTGCCAAATCCTCCTGAATCTCTTGACTTGAAGATTTGGGTTGAATACGATCACGATAGCAATTCGAATGGTCAAGCAGATGCAGATGAATACATCACGGTTACCGCATACAGCGATGGCGCAGCGCCTTTCGCTAATTATTCAGCAGTTTACAACGATTATGCAAATGTTGGCCAGGACCCTGTTGGCAAGGTCAGCGTGTGGATTGAAGGATTCGATAAAGCAGGAAACCCGATTAACGGTGGTGCCTCTGGATTTGAGAATGACCATTTCACATATGTCTCGATGAACTCGAAAGCACCAGTGATTCGCAATTTCTTTATTGAGGATTCTCAAGACAGTCGTTTCTTGAAGTCAAATCAACAACAATACAATGGGAAATGGAATCATACAATGTATGCTGGTAACGAATACCATCTCATCGTAGAAGCGAGTGATGACAACGGTTGGCGAGACGTTGACTATTTCCGGATCGACTTGGCCGATGACCGAGACGATATGACCGTGTATTATTTCCCTCGAAATGAAACTGCCTGGACCAACAGTCCTTACATCGAGATTCTACTTGAAGACGGTAATTCCGATGGGCCACAAGTACTTCGAATGAGTGGGAATGTACTGATTGACCCCTTCGAATCTGATTTCTACCTCGATTTGCCAATCCGTATGGCATGGGGACTCCCTGGTGCTACGACTTCTCTCAATAATCCAATCTTGTACATGCAAGACCTTGACAACCCTCGTTACAGAATGCTTCCTGCTCCAGGTCGCCACATTCAAGATTGGCATTACAGCGATGGAATCCAACTTGATTTCCGAGCAGATTCAGCCAATAACCAGATGATTACTCCTTTGTTTTCAGACTTACTGGCTCCGATTACACAAGATGTTCGTAGTGGCTTTGTTTACCCAGGTGACATCATCTCGTTCCAAGGTCAGTACGCATATCTTGATGGAATTCTCAACGAAGTCTACATCACCCCAGAAATCGAATTGACGCTTGAAGTAACTCGTCAACCTGGTTTGATGGACGGTTCTAAGGGATACATCGCTTATCCTGGTGAAGTTACCTATCATACCTTTACAGGTGGCGCTTTTGATATCAATCTCACCGCACCTCCAGTGACCAATGATTACACCTACACCTTCCGTTTGTGTCCATACGATGCAACCGGTGGCGATGGTGGCTCCAATGGTGAATGTGGTAACGACATTGAAGGATTGCCATTCGGTGCAGTTGATACAACAGCAGCAATTTGTTCTTCATCCACTACCTATGGATGTCAAACGTTTAACCTCAAAATTGACGGAACAGCTCCTCGAGTTGTTTCCAACACCTGGACGCTCAAGAATGGAAAGGGCGACGGCGGAGTTCTTGCGAATGTTTTGCCAACCTCAACTTTCCACTGCGTCGATGTCGAAGTAATTATTGAAGAGCAAGAAGCCTTGTTCCAGGGAGATGTTTCCGTTGCTTGGAGTTTCTATACTGACCCAACCAATAACATCACATGGCCAATATACCGTTCGACCTTTGGCGACATGCCATTGACCCAAGAATTGACCCTTAATCCAAGCGGTGGTTCTTACTTTGCTTCTGCACAATGTGTTGACTTGTGGCCAATCACGGAAGGCCAGACAGATCCCGATGCATCGCAAATTGACAGCGTCGATGTTGTCTTTTGGATTGATGCAACCGACTCTGCAGGGAAACAAGCCATTTTGGGCGGTGGGCCGACAGATGAAGGCGGAATTGGACCAATCTTTTCAAGCAACCCAGAACACAAATCATTGTATGAATTGATTCACGAAGAAGCATCCTTTACCATTACTGATGTCGTGATGAGGCCGGCTAAACCTGAAGTAGGCCAAGACATGGATTTAGAAATCAAAGTGTTGAACACTGGAACGATGGACGGGTCAACCGTTCTCAATATTCGTTCAGTCGTCAACAGTGGCGTGCCAGTACTTGAGAACAGTATCACGACCGGTGTCATCGGTGTGGGAGATTCTACTTGGGTCAAGGTGACACTTACAGAATTTAATCTAGCTACAACCGGTATGTATTACCTCATTTCCGATAATACGACAGATGAACTCCTCTATAACGGTTCATCTGAGGGAGAATCATTCAACGTCAAGGTGGAAAGTGAATCTTCAGATTCCTCTGGGTTTATGCTCATCCTTGCCATTCTTGGCATTGCTGTAGCAGTTCTGGGAACCTTGGTGTTTGTATTGTCTCGTCGCGGTGACGGTTCTGACCTTTTCGATGAATATGAAGAAGAAGGTGGGAAAACATATGTCGAATTACCAGGCCAACCAAAACCATCTGGTGGTCCGCCTCAAGCAGCAGGACCTGCTGCCAATGTTTCGCCTGAAATGGCGCATGCAATGACACAATTCCCTCAATGGACTCAAGAAGAAATCCAAGGTTACTTTGACCAAGGATGGAGCGTTGATGCTCTTCACGAATGGGTTAACAGTCAGTGAGCGTGAAAGGTGTGCCCGCTCGACTTGATTGGGACGACCATGTTTGGGAAGATCCAGACGGTGGTCAAATTGTACTCCATGGAGTGTTGCCTACGATTGTCTACCCACGTACAATGCGCCCGAGGGACACTTGGAACGGTTTGGCCTTACTCGAATCTCCCGATGTTGTCGATTTATGGGTGCAAGAAGAAAAGGATGAAGCAGAATCACCCGGAGTCAACCTTTCTCATGGTTTAATTTCTGGTGGTGCATTTGGGATATTTTTAGACGAGATTACACGTGTAGAAGATATCCCAGGTGGCCGATTCCCAGACCCTGAGCCACGACGATTACATCGCAATGCAGCACGCCATGAGCGACCAATTTTTTTCATAGAACCGACCGCGGATGACGAAAGATGGAACGCCCATCTTACTCTTGAAGCTAAAGCAGCATCTCATTGGAAGAAATTACTGGGAATGATTTCTATCGGTGGAAAATGGAGGAAGCGAGTCAAAAAGAATATCTTTGATGCCCAAAAACCGCCAAAAGGAGTCTCTAGTAACTTTGGTTCAGCTGCGGTATTGTCTGCAACTTGGTGGGATTTGAGTGAATGGGTCGTCGGACCCCAAGTCTGTTCTTCCCGTGACCTACGGTACGCAGCTCGCCTAAGAGGGGCCCTTGCTTTGCTTCGAAAAGACTTTGGAAATGAGGCTACATTGTTACTACCGCTGTATCTACCTCATCGAAATACTATTCTTGAAGCCTTGAATTCTCTTCCAGAACAAGAGGAGATTAGTTTAAACACCACTTCGTCCGATGGTTTAGAGGAGGAGTGAATATGTCGGGTACAGCCATTGCAGTTCGGATTGAAAACCAACTGGTTCGTTTTATCCCCCCGACTCCTCTCGACCAACAAGACGTTATTTCACAAGTCGGAGGTCAAGAGACCAGCGGAGTCGTCATCAAAGTACTCGATAGCCCCCGTGCTACACTCGTGATTGACAGAGAAGGCCGAATTACAGTCCATGGTACACACCGCGTTGAAGCGGCTCGTGCTGCTGCAAAGGAATTGATGCTCCGTCTTGGTTTGAGCGATTCTGGTTTAGAAACAGAATTGGGTCCAGTCGTTGCTTCTTTTGATTTCGGTCAACCATTGAATATTCACCAAGTGGTCGGAAACCTCGGTGCAGGTACAGCATATTTTGATGAACGACTTGGATGCAGTGTTCTTGAAGACACCAGGCACAATCTCACGATCCATGTGTGGCCAAATGGTCGTTGTATCGTACCCGATGCACGTCAACAAAATATTGTGGCTATGGCTGCAGTGTATTGGAGAAACAAATTGAGAGAACAGAATCTTTTCATTTAAATCTCTACGGCACACATATTCTAATTTCTCCCCATGCGTTGAAATTGCATGAACTCCAGCGTTTGAATGAGGGTCGTCTATGCAAGAGGGTGTGAAATGGACAGGTCCGATACTGGACAATCATTTCCACTTGAACCGAAATGGTCGTTTTCTTGAAGCCGCACGTGACTTCAAGCATGCAGGTGGTACCGACATCGTATTGGTTCATTGCCCTGATTTTTCAGCCCCTCCTACAACGAAAAAGGGCCATAGCGAAACATATGCGGATACTGTGAAAATGGCAGAAGAGGTACGCAAGGAAGTTGAACTTGGAGTGCGAGTGGTTCTCGGGCCGCATCCGGCTGCATTCGCACATCAATTTACTGCCTGGTTGGAGGAGTCTGGTGAACATGGGGCGCAACGGGCGATGGAGAATTACCGTGAAAGTATTGATGCAGCCTTAGATTTTGTTCACGAAGGTAAAGCCCACGCTATTGGGGAAGTCGGGCGCCCACATTGGGCAGTGAGTGAGGACATTTGGGAACTCTCAAACACGCTCTTGTTGGAAACGATGCATATGGCTCGCCAAGAGGGCATTACGCTCCAATTGCACGTAGAAGGTGAACTTGAAACCACGTATCGAGACCTTGCGTCCATGGCTGAAAAAGCAGGACTTGATAAAAACCGATTAGTCCGTCATTACGCTCCTGCTAACGTGTCTGGAAACATCACTCAAGGTATCACACCAAGTGTCCTCATCGGTAAAGGAGCTCTTGAAGAATTGATGTCAACTGTTGAATCCTGTTCTCACGGTTTCCTCTTAGAAACAGATTACATGGATGACTTACGACGCCCAGGCGCAGTCTTGGGTCCAAAAACGGTACCGAAGCGTACAAATCAATTATTGGAAGCCGGTTTGGATGAAGAATATCTTTGGAAGGCTCACCAAGATATTGCTGAAGAACTGTACGGGCCAAGTGTGAAGTGAGAGGAGTCGAGGCTTTTGGCTGCATAATGCCATCACATTCATGTGTGGAAGCATATACCGTCCACCGGTGGCAACTATTCGAAAGGCATTGATTCTTGGCCTCGTCCTCAGTCTCTTTTTGGCACCATGCCTTGTCACACCTGCTGCAGCACAAGGCTCACCGCTTCCTGCTGTGGAGTTAGATTGTGGCTCAGACCCAGTCATGGATGTCCATCCTACATCGGATGCTGAGGCCTCTGTAACATGTACAGTTACCAACCCTACTTCAGCAAGCGAAGAGATCAGCATTTCAGAAGTTGAATGGGATGGAGTGCTGGTGGAGATGTCTTTGAGTGAAGACAGTTTCACACTTGGTGCTGGTGAAGAAGATACCTTCGAGATTCGTTTTACCGGTCAAACGAAAATCCCAGCAACAGTACAACATTCATTTGAGATTGAAGCCAAAGTAGAATCTTGGAACGGTCTTCCATATGGTCAATTACCCGAAGATGGGTTTTGGGTTGTCAATACCTCTCATATTGGTGATTTAAAGATACAAAGTTATGGCATGGTCGAATTACTTCTTTCCGATGTTACAACACGTTATATGGATGCCAGTGATGAAGTGGAGTTTAGTTTTCAAGTGACCAATAAGGGTAATTCCGATGATAAATTAGAAGTTGTATTCGCTAATGCTGCTGAACTCGAATCCATAGGTTTCTCATTCCCCGGTGGGAAGTTTGTCAGTGAAAATGTGGATTATCAGGGGACTTCTTCAGTGAAAACACTCACTATCCGGGCACCTTCTGATGTGAGTTCAGACCTTCGAATGCCATTATCGATTCGCGCTCAAAGTACGATTGATGATTCAGCCCCTTTCAGCGAGATTAACATCCAAATCGACATTAAGGCCTCCAGTCAATCCAGTGGTATCGATGGCTTGGATTCCTTGAGTTCTGATGATACTCTGTTGTATGCTTCAATCACGGGAGGGTCAATTCTGGTCATTCTTTTCCTTGTCGTCTTGGTCAGAGTTGTGTCCAAGAAGAAACCAAAGAAGCAATCTCAACCGAAGTTGCATCAACCAATCATTCTACCAGATGAACCCGTTCAGAATTCGAGCGATGAAGATTTTGAAGATTTCTTTTCGGACCTCGATGATGAAATGAGCGAAGCAGATGAATTTGACGATTTATTTGACGATTTGTGACCACTTCGGCTCTCAAAATTGGGTCGCTGAACCACGGTTTTCACCGACTCAACCTAGGCAACAGTCATAGGTTGGGTGTGACACCCAACACTTACCCATTGGGTAGGTGTATTTATGCTCAAATTACAAGGAAAGACAGCCTTCGTCTTCGGTGTTGCCAGTGAAGACTCTATCGCATGGGCGATTTGCCAACAACTTGCAGCAGCAGGCGTCACTTTGTATCTCGGATATCAGAAGCGATTTATGAGTCGAGTCTTCCAACTGAAAGATAAATTACCACAGATTGGCGGATTCTATCCTCTTGATGTTGCCGAAGACGCAACAACCAGTGAGTTCTTCGAAGCATTTGCAAAAGAACACCCCGGAGTCAAAGCCGATATCCTTGTTCACGCAATTGGTTTTGCTCCACGGGCTTGCTTCGACCGACCGATTCTTTTCGTCGAAAACGAAGACATCAATACTGCGATGACCATCTCAGCGAATTCATTACAACGTTGCTTGAAGTATGCATTGCCTTACCTCAATCCTGGTTCATCGACAATTACGCTTACCTATGCTGCCGCAAACCGCTTTGTACCAAATTACGGAATCATGTCCATGGCAAAAGCGGCTCTCGAATGCTGGACGCGTGAATTGGCTTGCCATCTTGGTCCAGAAGGTCATCGAGTCAATGCGATCTCCTCGGGACCTATTCGGACCATTGCTGCGGGCGGAGTGCCCGGTTTTGATCATATTCTCGACCATGTTGAAGCAAATTCGCCTCTCCGTCGAAACGTCAGCCAAGATGATGTAGCAGGTGCAGCACTTTGGCTTGCCAGTTCTCTCTCGAGTGGTGTGACGGGTCAATGCATCTATGTCGATGGTGGTTATTCCATCACGATGGTGCCGCAGAGTATCATGAATGAATGAATGAGGTGAACAAATGGTCAAAGATGCAAAAGGAAAGGAAGTCGGAGGACTTGAACAAGGTCCGTTTGAACCTATTGCAGTCATCGGCGTATCTGCATTGATGCCCGATGCGCCCGACATTGATGTCTTTTGGCAGAATATTCTTGACGCCAAGGTAAGTATTCGGAAAATCCCTGAACATCGTTGGATCGGACCTCTTGACCATTTTTACCGTGAAGGCGGCCCAGGTAACATCGAAGAAGGATTCACCTATGCGCGCATTGGTGCGGTTGTTGAAGACTATGATTTCGATTGGCGCCGTTGGAGGTTGCCACCAGGGACATTACCTCAAATTGACCTTGCTCAACAATGGGCTGTTTCAGTTGCTGCCTCAGCTATTGAACATGCAGGGTATGATGGGGAATCCAAAGACATCGATCGACTACGAACAGGTGTGGCTTTTGCAAATGCGCTTGGTGGAGAGAACCGCAATCTCTCCAATATTCGAATTTATTCAAATCATACCAAAGAATTAGCTAAATCTCAAGGTATGCCTGAAGAGAACAGTGCTGCCTTTATCGATTCTGTCGTAGAGGGAGCCCCTCGTATCAATGAAGACACAATGCCCGGTGAACTTGCGAATGTTGTCGCAGGCCGTGTCTCTAATCTTCTTGACCTCCAAGGTCCAAATTTTGCCATGGATGCTGCATGTGCTTCATCGTTAGCCACATTAATGGAAGCATGCCGATTGCTGCAAATGCGACAAGTCGATGTCATGATTGCTGGAGCTACTGATCGGAGTATGGATGCTCCAACCTTTGCTAAGTTTAGCGCAATAGGCGCTCTTTCTGCCACACACTCAACTCCCTTCGATGCTGGAGCCAACGGTTTCGTGATGGGTGAAGGTGCTGGAGCATTTGTCCTCAAGCGTCTTTCCGATGCAATCCGAGATGGTGACGAAGTCCATGCTGTTATTCGCGGTGTTGGAGGCTCATCCGACGGTCGTGGCAAAGGTATTACGGCCCCAAGTCAACGCGGTCAGATTCAAGCGATTGGTCGTGCCTATTCGCAAGCAGAATACGAGGCCACAACTGTTGAATTAATCGAGGCACACGGCACATCAACCAAAGTCGGCGATGCAACTGAACTTGGGACTCTTTCTTTGCTTTGGGATGGGATGCCAGCAGGCGATAACGTCGCCGTTGGCTCAATCAAGTCACAAGTTGGACATTTGAAGGCTGCAGCGGGTATTGCAGGTCTTATCAAAGCGGTCATGGCACTCCACCACCGGACAATACCTCCGTCTGCAGGTTTCAACACTCCAAATCCTACAGTTGATTGGGACAGTAATCCATTCTTCGTTCCGACACAGGCGCGAGAATGGCCCCGTCCTACCGCACATCCACGCCGAGCAGGAGTTTCTGCTTTCGGATTTGGAGGAACGAATTATCACGTTGCACTCGAAGGATTCGAACCTGAATACCATTCTGAATTAGCCCAACAATGGGATGTGCGATGGGATGCTTATTCGAAAACAGAATCTCCCTCCATCGACAAAACCAATGCAGCCTCTATTCTTGATGCTTCTGCCACGGCATCAATGACTCACGATGAAATGAAAGCAGTGGAAGGTGGAATTCTTCTTCTCTCTGCAGGCGACCTCTCTTCTCTTCAAACGAAATTAGAAACAGTTGGGCTTACAGGGTCTCATTTCGATGAAGACCCAAGAGGATTGAGACTCTCTTCTGCTTTGAACTCAGCCTCTTCTCATTACGATGCCTCGGAAGCATTCCGCATGTGCATTGTTGCAACTTCTTGGAATGAGTATTACAAGCGAATTGAATTGGCGAGCAAAGCGATGAATGACCCTGAAAAGTGGGGCTTCTTACAGGCTCAAGGCATTCTTTTGACCAACGACCCAGCGCTCCATCCCAAAGCAAAAGTAGCACATATGTATCCCGGCCAGGGAAGTCAATATGTTGGGATGACGCATGATTTGCATCAACGTTACAGCGCAGTTCAGAACGTGTGGGCTCAAGCAGATGAAACAATGGTTGAGGTACTTGATGGAGAGAGTCTATCGAGTTTTGTTCTCCGTTCGAATCTCTCTAAAGAGGAACGTGAAGAAGCGGAACACAAACTCAAGCAAACCGAATACACTCAACCTGCTATGCTCACCGCTGATTTAGCAATTGAACGCGCCCTCAATGACCATGGGCAGATGCCTGATATGGTTGCTGGCCATTCACTCGGGGAATATGCAGCCTTGATGTCTGCAGGAATCTTAGACATGGATGGCGCCTTACGTGCTTCCGCAGCACGAGGTACGGAAATGGGTTCAGTTGTCATTGATGACAAGGGCTTAATGGCTAGCGTGATGGCTCCATACGATGACGTTGCATCCGTCCTCAATTCAATCGATGGCTATGTGATTGCAGCCAATAAAAACTCACCGAAAATGACAGTTGTCGCAGGAGAAACTGAACCTGTACAACAAGCGATGGTTTTGTTTGAAGAGAAGGGTTTCCAATGCGTACCTTTAGCAACATCACATGCTTTCCATTCTCGTATAGTGGCGCCGGCCAATGAACCGCTCCGTCGATTCCTTGAGAGTCTCGAGATCCGCTGGCCTTCAATCCCGATCACGGCAAATGTCGACGGTTCATTCTATCCAATGGAAGGAGAAGATTCCAAAGCAGGTGTTTTAGGGAAACTTGCACCTCAAATGGCTTCCGCAGTCGAGTGGACTACACAGATTGAAACCATGTATGCAGCAGGAGCACGTGCTTTCATTGAAGTCGGTCCAAAGCGAGCGTTGACCATGTTTGCAATTCAAATTCTGGAAGACAAACCACATTTGCCAATTATGTCGAATCATCCAAAACAGGGCGGCATTGCGACATTCTTGAGCGCACTTGGAACTTTGGCATTAGCAGGTCGACAACCTCAATGGCCAGCCGGAGATTCATCCGTTCTTACTGAAGCCTTCCGAGCAGGTCCATTGGAAGCATACCAACCCGTCTCCAATCCAACTCACTCTACTGCTGAAATGGATGATTTGAGGACACGTTCACGCCCCTTGCCTTCTATGGCAAATTCTGCACCAATTGTTCAACAAGTGATTGTCCAATCTCCAGTGAACAAAACACTTGATCCTGAAATAGCAGCAGCCAAAGCCAAGAATGCTTACATCGGTGATCGACTTGCCGCCATAAGTGGTTATCCTGCAGGATTTTGTAATGGCATGGTCAATCTTCGTCTCGGACTCGGCATGAGTGATGCCGAAGTTTCGTCTGTGATTCAAACGCTTTCAAGTGAAGCACAAATCGACGCAGCGATTGATATTTCATCAGCAGTGACAGCGGCCGATTTGACGAAATGGGTGGTTGTTCCACCGTCTTCTTGGGCCCCCAAGACCTCAGCGTTACAAGCGACCAAAAACCATGTCGAAGTAGCACACGCTTCTGCTTCTGCAGGTTATGCAGACCGCCGCCTCACTGACCCGTATGTGATTACAGGTGTTTCTCTTGGCCTTCCAGGTGGTGAACGTGTCTTCGATGAAGATACCTTTGAGCGATTGGTTCGTGGTGAAACTTGCCTTTCTGAAGTGAGTGATGAATACAAACAACGCCTTCTCGATAAAAACATTGTTCGACTCATAAAAGGCCGAGACGGTTCAGTAAATATGGACCAAGCAACCGAGTTTGGTGACATACCGCAGCTTGCCGGTATTAAATCGGCATTTGATATTTCAGAAGAATTCGGAATCGACCCAAAGGTCGTACTCGCTTGGGATATCACGACCCAACTTGCAGTAGCCGCAGGCCTTCTCGCACTACGTGACGCAGCAATTCCACTCACGCCAGTGGAACAAATCGGCAAAGGGGGATTACGATTGATTCGGAATTGGCAAGTTCCTCAAATTCATCGAGAACGAACTGGAATCGTATTTGCTTCTTGTTTCCCCGGACTTCAAATGGCTATGAAACATGCGAAGGGTAACGGTAATGATGGCGAAGGTCGATTTGACCGACGGTATTTATTCCAAACCTTGAACATGGGGCATTCTCAATTTGCCCAATATTCAGGAATACGTGGGCCAAATACAACCCTCAATCTCGCATGTGCTTCAACAACTGCAGCTTTTGGTGTGGCTGAAGATTGGCTCAACAGTGACCGTGTTGACCGAGTTGTGATTCTTTCAGCAGACGATGTCACTGGTGATGATTTATGGGAATGGATTGGAGGCGGATTTGCCGCCTCTGGTGCGGCCGCTACAGGCAATGTCATCGAAGAAGCAGCATTACCCTTTGATCGGCGACGTAATGGATTAGTACTTGGCATGGGGGCTGCAGCATTTGTCGTTGAACGTCATTCCGAAGCAAAAGCACGCGGTGTCCAACCTATCGCTGAACTCCTTGGGACTCGTTCAGCGAACTCTGCTTTCCATGGCACACGACTCGATGTAGATCACGTTGCAGAAACCGTCAATTCATTTATCGGTTCAATGGAGCAACAATGGGGTATTAACCGTCATGAAATTGCACCGAATACTGTCTTCTTTTCTCATGAGACCTATACGCCTGCTCGTGGAGGTTCAGCTCAATCTGAAGTACGAGCTTTGCGTGAAACATTTGGAGTGAGTACTGACAGTTTGGTTATTGCCAACACGAAAGGGTTCACAGGCCACCCAATGGGTGTTGGAATCGAAGATGCAAGCATGTTACATGGTATGAAAACAGGACGGATTCCTCCAATTGCGAATCACAAAGAGACGGACCCGGAGCTTGGCAACCTTAACTTATCCAAGGGTGGCGATTATTCCAGCATTCAATATGGATTACGCTTTGCGGCAGGTTTTGGTTCTCAAATGGCTCTTTCATTGGTCCGTAAATGGCCCGTAGTTGGAGACCGAATCGATGGTCAACGCTTCCTCGCATGGAACCGTAATCTGGCTAAAACTGAAGATGTAGTGATGCGTATTCTTGATAACAAACTTGTCTCATATGTCAATGGTGATGACAATCTCCATGGCGGTGTTCAAGGTGAACCATGGCCTATTACTGCTGCTTGGGAAGGGAAACCTTCTGTAGTGCTCTCCGCACCTAAATCGGCTCCAGTTCAAGCAATTCCACTCGTTGTAGAACCCGTTGCACAACCTAAACCGCCAGCACCTCCATCTTCTTCAACGAATTCCGATTTGATTTCGACAGTGATTGAAGTCGTCGTCAACCACACGGGGTATCCAGCAGATTTTGTTGAATTGGACCAAGACCTCGAAGGGGAATTGGGTATTGACACTGTGAAACAAGCAGAAATCATGGCAGACATTCGTGAACGGTTCGCGCTTCCTCTTGATGAAGAGTTTGTTCTTTCAGATTACCCAACACTCACACATATGATTGGTTATATCCAAAAAATGACAACAGGCGATGCCCCTCCTGTCGCAACCATTCCTACAATCCCAACAGCGATTGAAGCCTCTGCAACACCCACTCCAATTCCAATGCCTGTGGAAAGTCCACAGATTGAAGATGATGAGCAACTGATGAACTCAGTTGTAGAAGTCGTGGTTCAACACACCGGCTATCCAGCAGACTTTGTTGAATTGGACCAAGATCTTGAAGGAGAACTGGGAATTGACACTGTGAAACAAGCAGAAATCATGGCAGATATACGTGAACGGTTCGCCCTTCCTCTAGATGAAGAGTTCGTCCTTTCTGATTATCCTACATTGAATCATATGATTGGATACATTCAACGGATGCAGGGTGGCTCACCAATGGTTCAAACTACTCCAACTCTGCAACCAACCATCGTTCCCCCTTCCCCAATATCTGTTTCTAAGCCAGTTGTTCCTGCAATCGAAGTAGCTGAAGACTCTGAGTTGACATCAATTGTTGTTGATGTCGTCGTCCAACACACTGGTTATCCGAGTGACTTCATCGAACTTGATCAAGACCTTGAAGGTGAATTGGGCATCGACACTGTGAAACAGGCAGAAATTATGGCAGATATCCGAGAGCGGTTTTCGCTTCCATTGGATGAAGAATTTGTCCTTTCTGATTACCCAACACTCAACCATATGATTGGATATATTCAACGAATGAAAGGTGGCGCTTCAACACCGGTTGCACCTGCACAACCAGTGTCAGTGACTCCTCGACCGAGTACTTCCTCTGTTGTTAAGCATGCATCTACTCCTTTGACAACGGATTCAAGCATTCAAGAACAATTGATTGAAGTTGTCGTGCGGCATACCGGCTATCCAACTGACTTCATTGAATTAGACCAAGATCTCGAAGGAGAATTGGGTATTGACACTGTGAAACAAGCAGAAATTATGGCAGATGTGCGGGATATATTCGAACTTCCTGTCGATGAAGAATTTGTTCTTTCGGATCACCCCACATTAAACCACTTCACTGCGTATATTCATCGAATGAAAGGCGGTTCTGCTGTTGAACACTCACCAGCACCTGCTGTCGTTACCGAAGCCGTAGAAATTGCAGCAAAATCAGTTGCTGTACCCGTGGTGGCCGAAATTGAACGGCAAGAGAATTGCCGTCGATGGCAAGTCGAAGTCGAAGCCTGTCCGGGTACAGGTTCTTTGCTAGCACTCGAAGGAACCATCGTTGTTACAGATGATGGCTGGGGAATCGCGGAAGCGTTTTGCCAACGCGTCGAAGCACGTGGAATGCGTGCGGTACGCATAGGGTTTGAAAGTGAGATTCGAGACATGTCAAGTCATCAAGAAGCAGGCCGTACTGTTTATCGAGCCGACCCAGCAAATCCAGAACATCTCGCCTTAGTCTGTAAAGAACTCGAACAATTCGACGTGGCAGGATTGGTTCATCTAGCGCCTATGAAGCTCGCAGGAGCGTCATGGGGTGATGATACACAACCTTCGTCCCAAATCGCGTTATCTGCACACGGTTATTTTTCTCTACTGCAGGGATTAGATGCTCATCTTGCATCTCGTAAAGATGGCCTTATTGCCTCTGTTACAGCAATGGACGGGCGTCATGGAAACATTGGTGAGCGCTTTAACTCAGTTCAATGTGCAGCATCTGGAGTGACAAAATCGTATTACTTTGAACAAACACATTTGCGAATGCGTGCTCTGGATTTACACCCAGAACTTATTCTCGATGCAGACCAAGCCGCTGAACACATTGATTCTGACCTGTTTGAAGTCGGTGGCGAAATCGAAATCGGATTGGACCGTGATGGTCGACGTTGGACACTTGTTGCATTTGCTGAAAACCTTGAAAATGAGATGACACCTCTACAATCGGATGATACTTGGATTGTTTCAGGTGGTGGCTCTGGAGTCACAGCAGCCTCAGTTATCGGAGTTGCATGCAATTCACTCAATGCAGGAGCCCACTTTGTCCTCCTCGGACGTTCAACTCTTTTGGAAGAAACTGAAACATGGGTTGAATGGTCAGATTCACGATTAGATGAGCAAAAGAACGCTCTTCGTGAAGAACTGATGGCTGCCAGTGAATCTGGTAAGGTTACAATGGTTGAATGGAATACTGCCTGGCAAAAATATTCTCGTAGTCGAGATGTTTACATCACCATCAAAACGATCCAAGAAACTGGAAACGATGCATCGTACCATTCAGTTGATGTCATGGACACAGATGGGTTGAAACAGCTCGGTGCCACTTTAGGCCGGCCGATTACCGGGATTATTCATGGTGCAGGCCTCGAAGATTCAAAGTTAGTTGCCTCGAAAGATTACAGTGTATTTGACAAAGTTATCCGAGTGAAAATCGACGGATGGCAATCTCTTTTGGCCGCAGTAGAATCCTCAAATGGGGAACTTCGTTTTGCTTCATGCTTTACCAGTGTTTCAGGACGGTTTGGTAATAACGGTCAAACAGATTATTCAGCTGCGAACAGCGTTCTTGACGCAGAGATGGCTCGATTGACTGCAAGCGGCTCATGCCGCGCTGTTGCCATTGCATGGACTGGATGGAGAGATGTAGGTATGGCAACTCGTGGTTCATTCCAAGCAGTATTTGATGCCGCAGGAATTGATACAATCTCAGTAGAAAAAGGTGTTGAAATATTTGTTGGCGAAGCACTTCAAGGTGGTAAACGCCGGGTACTTGGCTGCGGAAACCTTGGAACAATGGATGCTTTCGATGCATTCCGTGAAGCCCCTCTTCGCCTCCCTGCTGAGATGGCCAATATCATTGCTGACCCGTTTCGCTTCCCTTTCATTGATAAGGTACTCTCCGTTGATGAACGTCAATCCTTGACCACTCAAACTACCCTCTCTGTGGCGGACCATCCTTTCCTCTCAGACCATGCTATCGACGGAGTGCCGTATCACCCCGGAGTCATGGCTTTGGAGATGTTTGCAGAGAACGCCCTTTTGCTACGCCCATCAGCCTGTCTTGCAGGATTCGAGGATGTATCGTTTGGTCTTCCTGTGAAACTCTTGAAAGGTGAAATGGCAGTTCGTGTCCATGCTGAATTAATTCGTGGAGACGGCGAGATGAGTTGGATTGCATGTCGTTTACTGTCTGATTTGTCAAATTCAAAGGGCGAAGTGTTTGGTGAACGAGAGCACCACAAGGCCATTGTTCGAGTCGTTGAACGTCGAGATGATCTCGGACCATTTTTGCAATCTGAAGTCGATGCATTGCCACAACTTGGTACCCCTGCACTCGGTGAATTAGCCGAACTACCATCGTTCATTTATCGACGTTACTTCCATGGCCCTCGTTTCCAATCTCATGGAGGAGTTCTGCGTGGCATTGGTGATGCTGAAATGCCTGGTGCTGATGGTATTGCTCTTATGCGTCATCAACTGCCAATGCTTGATCAATTCGCTCTTGAAACACAAGGTGAGGTTGTTCTGTTAGAATCGCTTCCAATGCTTATTGAAGCAGGTTTCCAGAATGCAGGTTTAGTAGCAATGGAGTCCGAAGGTTTCTCATCACTCCCGATTGGAATTGAATGGTCTTCGATGCTCAGGGTTCCGGAACGAGATGAAACTCTTCGAATGCGTAGTCTTCGAACGGCAGTTGAAGATGCTGGTATTACCGTCCACGATGTAGTCGTGGTTGGGGATGATGATGCGCCAGTTATTGCGCTCAAAGGATTACGCCTCAAGAGCATGGCTCCCGTTCCCGAAGAAGAGTCTTTTACCCTTGAGAGGTGAAATGATGCCATTTGAGGAACTCTTTCCTCCTCATGAACTTCCGGTTCGCTGCTTGTGCTTTCGTTGTCCTGTTGTGCCACGTGAATTGGGGCAGGTGGCGCTTGCTTCTGTCGATGAGGTTGCTACTTTTGCCGTTGATAAACGGCGTGATGAGCATTTGTCGGGTCGTTGGCTTTTGGCTCAAGCTCTTGTCCAGTGGGGTCTTGATCCGTCTCAAATTGAAGTGCGCCGAACAGAGTTGCGTGCTCCAGTTCTTGGGTATCTTCCCGGGCTTTGGGTCAATACACCTTTGCCTTCGATAAGTATTGGTCATGCAGGGGCTTGGGCTTATGTTGCACTGGTGGAATCAGGATGGTCGATTGGAATTGATGCTGAGCCTGCCGCCAGAGGAATCGCTTCAAATGCGTTTGATATGATGGCGAAAGGAGAGGAACTCCTCTGGTTACAGAAAAACCCCGAGCAAGCAATCCATTTGTGGACCGCCAAGGAGTCTGTGCAAAAAGCCATGCAGATGGGGATGCATCTCAACCCTCGTAAAATTGAAATTCCAATTGGAGTAGGCATTCTAAATATTTCAATTGAAAATTCAAAAATGCAATTGCAAAGTTGGAGTTTCTCCGATGCAAAAATAGCACTTGCTTGGCGGCGTGGTTCTGTCGTTTTGCGAACTCCTGAAGATGATTTGTTGGATGCGACTCAAAAAGCAATGAGTGAGCAAGAATGGGGCGTTGGGTGCAAGACAAGTTTGGGGAAAGTCTGATTATTTCCAGAACATGTATGCATCTCGACTTGATTCCCATGGTAACCCCACTGCAATGCCGAGTTCAGTTAAGATCACATAATTGAATAACAAATACAGTAGGTACGAGATACACAATACCAAGAGTGAAGTGTTGATGATTTTCCTTCGGTTACGTTTCGCTTCATTAAATGTACAAATCCCTTGTTCTCGGAAATAAACGACAAGTCCAATGATGACACTAAGAGAGGCAATAAGGAGCATAGTTCCTCTGAACCAACCAAAACCTTCACCTCCCCAGTACAATGTATCTGAGAGTGCAGCACCTGTAGATACAGTAGCAAGACCGAGCATGACCATGACGACAGAAGGAAGGCAACACAAAGAAGCTACAAGAGTTGAGCCAGCGATGTATTTCCACATGGCTTTGAGAGGATTGGGATTTCCCTCGACCTTTGCTGCAGATACATCTCCCATGTTTTTATTAAACAATGCTGGCTTTTGAAAGCATGTATTGAGCCTAAGGTTTGGTTGTATCAACTTGTTCCCAGAAACCAGTCCCTTCTTTCGCTGTGCTATGCGGCTCTTGAGCCTCAGTGTTTGACACATTCTGAAGCATGGACTCAACGTTTGCAAGCATCATTTCAGATTTGACATTTACATTGCCAAAATGTCTCTTTTTTAGTATTCTTTGAGCAAATTGACTGTTCGGGAAGAGCGCAAACCAAATTGAAATCAATCCATAGGCTTGTACGAAAAGCCCAGCAATGAGAAACGGTATGGAAAAGCATACCATGAAGATGCTCATGACCAGGCCGCCTTCAAACGCTACAGGTACTATGAGCGCGGGTACGAGGGTAAATGGCATTCCAAAACACAAGAGGAATATCCCGAGAACACTCGACCCAGCCCGTGCACCGATAGGGAACTCCAAGTTTGTATGCTCGTCAACCATAATCTTTCGCAGTCTGGGCAGTTTAAAAAGCACTGCTGTTAAGCGTTGACGTTTCGAATCTCAGGAGTTTGATCTGCTATTAAAAATTCGAGCATTGCAGCCCACATGACAAACTCAATCGATTTCTCGAGTTCATCTTGCCCACCAACAACATCAACCATGTTATCGAGTGTGTCACTTGGAGAATGGTAGGCACTGTAATCATCATCGTATGCTCCCAAATGGAAGATCGTTTGTGCGCCAAGGTCACGGAAGGTCACGTGGTCTGAACGTCCGAAAGTATCTTCGTGGACATCCATTACAAGGTTTTCGTGTTCGTCCCAATGCTGGTCACATCCTGCACCATAGGTTCCATCGATGGTGAGGTTCATTGGTGCTTTCAATATGTTGCGATGTACGTGGTCCATGACGGCGGAAATTTCCACATCGTCAACTTCAGGGTCGGCATCAGGGCCGGACCATGCGTGGTATGGGAATGGTTCACCTGTTGATTTCATTGCAGGCCATGAGATTCCCATCATATCCATATTGATGTAAAATCGTAATTCTTTGTCTTGTGGAAGGCAATAATCGCAATCATTGTTTGCAAAGGCGTTTGATCCACGCAGTCCTTCTTCTTCTGACGACCAAAGGGCGAGGAATGTATCGCATTCAAACTCAACATCGACAAAGGCTCGTGCAAACAGCATCATGGAGACTGTGCCGGCGTTGTTGTCGTAAGCCCCTTCGTATGTGCCACCACCGGGTGGTCCGCCAGGTGGTGCAATGTCCATGTGAGCACCCATGCCTTGAACACATTCGCTGCTTCTACCATCTTTCCAAGCGATGATGTTGAGTGACTCAGGTTGTGTTGGGTTCAAATGGTCTGTGACTCGCATGATGTTTGCTTCGTAACCCAATCCTTCGAAATGACCGTGGAAGTAGCTTGCTGCCCGTTCAAACGCAGGATTTGGTGAACCCATCCAACGGTTCACGTATCCACCGCATTGGCTCGAATCAGAGCAAACGGATAGGATGAAGTCCATCTTGTTGAACCAATCTTGGCCGTTAACTATGGGTGTTCCATTTTCGACTTCGAGATCAACAGCGACTCCAGTTCCATCGGCGTATACGATGGTGAGCGTGGTCGATGTGACGTATGGGGTGGTGAGGATTTTACCATTGAGCAACTTACTGTCTGGTACTTGGATAACGCCGAGCGGTACAATACTGTCGTTCACGAACAGTAAGATGTCTTCTGGTACGACAAGACGAGTCCCTTCTCCTTCAAGCGTGAATGTATGCCATTCACCACTTCTGAGCGGAAGGTCTCCAGCAGGCGTGAAGTCGATCAGAAATATTTCACCGGCATCTTGGATTTCCTTTTCGTTTTCCCCAAAGCATCCAGCAAGCGGTGCCATGAGCATCAAAGTTATGAGCGAGAAAGCGCGAAGTGAGTTGAACATAACGACCCTTAGAACATGGCCACTCCTTTTTGTTCTTAGGGCTTCGCATTTCTTGGATAGGTTCGAAGGCTCCGATGCAGTGCAGGGAGTTTTTCATTCCGTCGCCAAGAGCAGGTAGCCAGGTTCATTAACCGATGCTCAAGGCAACACTATGGAACGTAAACAATGGGGAATTTTCTTCATTGCGCTTTCTTGTTTCTTCTATGCTTCTCTCTTTTCGATTCCCTTTCTCTCAATGACCAAGGCGCAAAGTGGAGTTCTTGCAACCTGCCTGGTCATTCTAGGTGAAGTCTCATTTGCAATTGGGGGCATCATTGCTGGAAAGAATCTTGTGGCAGATTTCCGAAGCAAATTTGTACCTAAGCGATTTCAAAAGAGAAACGACTCTCCTTTGGTCGAGGAAGAGTGACTGCTTCGCTTTCGTGAACTTCATATAGGGTAACCCAATCCGCAGTATGTAACCGATGGTTAAGTAGTCGAGAGGGATGAAGATGTCAGGCAACGATGATTTCGAGGAAAAATTGATTGAACAGATCACTGAATTGTTCCGAAATATGGGCATGAACCTCGATAAAAAGCAGATTCGAGCATTGATGGAGCAATTCCGTTCACAATTCGAAAGTCTCGGTCTCGATGCTGAAAAAATTGCCAAAGGGGATGTAAATTTCAATTTCGACCTGTCGCAACTGAGTAAGATGTTTGAAAAAGGCAAGTCCATGGAAGACATCTTGAAGAATATGGGTGTCGATGTTCAAGTGGATGCCAACCCTATCGAAGTCGATATGCCCGACATCGACCAACTGGAAGACAATCTCTACAAATTACCTGCTGATGATGTTTATCTGGATGGTTGGAATATGTCGGTAACAATCGATATCATGCTCAAAGAAGATGTGGAAGAAACCGAAATCGAACTTTTACTCGCCCAGGAAGGCCACCAGTTAGAGGTTTTGAAGCAAACTCGCCCTTCTCCATTGGCCCGTGTCGAATTGCCTCATCCTTGCGATGAAGTCGTTGAATGGTCTCTTAACAATGGCATTCTCGATGTCACTCTCAAACTCACGCCTCAAGGCTCCGCCGTAACTGAATTCAATGATGGTGATGACGAAGACGAAGGCGATGATGCCGATGAAGTACCGGATACCCCTGAGGTACATCTCGACCTTGGTGAAGACCGAGACGATGATGACGACGGTGGAATTCCAATTTTTTGAAGAAAAAGGAAGTGAAATATATGAGCAAAGTAATAGGAATAGATCTTGGAACAACGAACAGTTGTGTAGCGACCATTGAGAACGGCGAACCCGTTGTCATTGCGAATGCAGAAGGTGCACGAACAACCCCCTCGGTTGTCGCTTTTGCTAAAGACGGTAGTGAACGTATGATTGGTGTAACTGCAAAGAGACAAGCGGTAACCAACATTGACCGAACTTTGCTTTCAGTAAAGCGTCATATGGGTACCGATTGGAAAACGACCATTGACGATGTTGATTATACTCCTCAAGAGATTTCAGCCTTTATTCTTCAAAAGTTGAAGGCAGATGCTGAAGCTTACCTCGGACACGAAGTCAAGCAAGCGGTCATCACCTGCCCTGCATATTTCACAGATGCACAACGAACTGCAACCAAAGATGCAGGACGTATTGCTGGTCTTGAAGTTCTACGAATCATCAATGAACCAACTGCAGCAGCTCTCGCCTATGGCGTCGACAAAGGAGAAGACCAAACAATTCTGGTTTACGACCTGGGTGGTGGAACCTTTGACGTATCAGTTTTGGAGATTTATCAAGTCGATGGCCAACCTCAAATTGAAGTCAAAGCCACAGCGGGTAACAACAAACTCGGTGGAGATGATTTCGATGACCTTGTCATCGAATGGATGGTCGCTGAATTCAAGCGTGATACTGGTATCGATCTGTCAAAAGATGTTCAAGCAATGTCACGACTTAAGGAAGCAGCTGAAAAAGCGAAGATTGAACTTTCTGGTACTCAACAAACTCAGATTAATCTTCCGTTCATTACCATGCGAGACGGTCAACCAGAACATATGGACATGACCTTGAGCCGTGCGAAATTCGAAGACCTTGTCTCGAAGTTGATTGAAAAAACAATGGGTCCAACCCGTCAAGCAATGAAAGACGCTGGCGTCAAGAAAGGCGATGTTGACAAAGTGATTCTTGTCGGTGGTTCAACCCGTGTACCTGCAGTCCAAGAAGCAGTTGAAAAAGAAGCTGGAAAGGCACCTTACAAAGGAATCAACCCTGACGAAGCAGTGGCAATGGGCGCTGCGCTTCAAGCAGGTATCATTTCTGGTGATGAAGGCGTTTCTGACATCTTGTTACTCGACGTCACACCTCTTACGCTCGGAATCGAAACGCTCGGTGGTGTCATGACGACAATGATTGAACGAAATACAACCATCCCTGCTCGTCGCTCTGAAATATATTCAACAGCAAGCGACAACCAACCTGCAGTTACCATTCACGTTCTACAAGGTGAACGAAACTTTGCTAAGGACAACGTAACACTTGGAGAATTCACTCTCATGGGAATTCCAGCAGCACCGCGTGGAACTCCACAAATCGAAGTTACCTTCGATATCGATGCGAACGGAATTGTCGATGTCAGTGCCAAAGATATGGGGACTGGTAAGGAACAGTCAGTGAAGATTGAAGCTCAAACCTCACTTTCTGAAGATGAAATTCAAGCAAAGATCAGTGAAGCAGAAAAGTTTGCAGAAGAAGATCAATTACGCAAAGCAAAAGTTGAACTTCGTAACATGGCAGACCAAGTTGTCTATCAAACCCGTCGAACTCTCGACGAATCAGCAGACAAACTCGATGATGCAGATGTAGATCCAGTGAAGGAACACCTTGATGCATTGGAAAAGATGGTTCAAGATGATGACGGTAAACCTCTTGAAATCGATGATATCGATGACGCTGCAATTCAAGCGAAAGTCAAGGAAGTTGAAGAAGCAATGCATGCAGTTTCCGCAAAACTCTACGAAGCTGCTGCTGCTGAAATGGCTGAACAAGACGGTTCATCGGAAGATGGCGATATCGATGTCGGTGGCGATGATGTGGTCGATGCAGACTTTGAAGTCGTCGAAGATGACGAAGATTGAGTCAACCTCAGCTATCGTTGAACTTATGGCGAAGAGTTTGGTGGCTGTGCTATGAGCGATGCCCCCATTCTCAAGGACACCGAGCGTACTACGGGACGCAGTGCTCTTCAGAACAACATTCAGGCGGCAATGGCTCTA
Source organism: uncultured euryarchaeote (assembly GCA_937892945.1). Taxonomy (GTDB): domain Archaea; phylum Thermoplasmatota; class Poseidoniia; order Poseidoniales; family Poseidoniaceae; genus MGIIa-L1. The sequence goes on from CALBIL010000039.1 coordinate 95,513, forward strand.
GCTGGCGCAGTACGTTCAACTCTTGGCCCTCGAGGACTTGATAAATTACTGATTGACGATGACGGGCGAACCCTTGTTACCAACGATGGTGTTACGGTTCTCGAATCTGCGAAAGTGGAACACCCCGTTGCACGAATGATGATTAATGCCTCTTCAGTTCAGGATAAGATCGCTCGAGATGGAACGACTTCAACCGTTCTTATGTCTGCTGAAATGTTGCAAAATGCTTGGCATTTAGTCACACAAGATGTCCATCCAGCCATTATCGCACGCGGATTTAGAATGGCAGAGGCCTATGCTCATGAAGTTCTTATTGAGTTGGCCCTTCATTCCGAACATCACCACCGCTTACTTGCTGCACAAACTTCACTTGCAGGTAAAGGGCATCAGTCTATGCAATTATTACTTGCTCAACTTGCCGTTGATGCTGCTGAAGCCATTCAAATGAACACTCCTGCTGGTATTGTGGCGGATCCAACTCGTGTCAAAATATTACCCCAATCCGGTGGTAGCATTGGTGATACACGGCTGGTGACTGGTTTAGTCTTGGCAAAAAACCGAATCCATGAAGATATGCCTCGTGTGGCAGGTGCTGGAAAAATTCTTCTCGTCGATGGTGGAATTGAACGCCGTTCAATGAAAAACGATATGAAAATCAATGTCACTTCCCCGGGGGTTTTGGAGAGTTTCCGAGCCAAAGAAGTCGAATTACTCCAACAACAAGTCGAGCATCTCAAAGAACTTGGAATCGGATTACTCGCTTGTAAAGAAGGGATCGACGAAGAAGCCCGAGTTCTCCTTGCTAAAGCAGGAATTCAAGCCTTCAGAAGGGTGGCGCGTTCAGATTTGGATCTTCTCGCTCGAGGCTGTGGCGCAACCCTTGTCTCTGAAATAAAGCGTTCAAAAGCCTCCGATTTAGGTGCTTTCATTTCGAGTAAAAACGAGACTTGGGGCAGTGTGGCGCATTGGATTGTCGAAACCGAAGAAGGTGGTGCAACACTGATTGCTTGTGGAAGCACAGAAACAGTACTTGGTGAAGTGGAACGAAGTTTTGCAGACGCCTTAGGTGTTGCCTGTCGGATGCTTGAAGATTCGCGCTTGATGGCCGGTGGAGGTGCGACACATGTCGCCTTAGCACGACGATTACGTCGCTATGCGGAATCGATTCCAGGTCGTGAGCAACTTGGTGCAGAAGCTTTTGCAGATGCGCTCGAAGTCATCCCGAGAGTTTTAGCTGAAAATGCAGGTTTGGATCCAATTGATACTTTGTTACAACTGGTTGCGGCGCAAGTGAACGGTGGAGATGACTCACATTATATCGGATTAGACCTCTTGAACCGTAGACCTGCAAACATGGTGGAACAAGGTATTCTTGAACCATATTTGATTACTCGCCAATCGATTGCAGGTGCGACTGAAGCAGCCATTTCTATTCTTCGAATTGATGATGTGTTGTGGGCAAGACAAGATCCAACTATGGCAGAAGTCCCAGAAATGGAATAGATCTACAAACATCAACTTCACCTTTGTTTAAGGGTAATAATTTGAAATAGGGGTCGACAGAACCCGAAATGATGGGAACTGATAGTCAAACCTGCGTTGGTATCGACGATATTGCCATCCACTTCCCCCGCTTGTATATGGATATGCGAGATTTCGCAGAATTACGAGGTACAGACTTTGGCAAGTTAAACAAGGGTCTTGGACTTGAAGCAATGTCGATTCCCGATGTTCATGAGGATACTGCCACTATGGGTGCCATGGCGGTCATGCAAATCATCGATCGCAATGGGCTTGACCCAAACACGATTGGTCGTATGTACCTTGGAACTGAATCCGCTTTGGACGGTGCAAAACCAACCGCTACCTACATTGTTGACATGCTCACCCAGCGGTATGAGGAACGCTATGGCTCTGATTGCTTCAGAAATTGCGATGTTGTTGACATGACCTTCGCTTGTATTGGCGCTGTAGATGCATTACACACAACTCTTGATTGGGTTGCTCGGTCAAATGAAAACGATGAACGCATAGGAATTGTGATTTTCTCTGACAATGCCAAATATGCATTGGAGTCTTCTGGTGAGTATACACAAGGTGCAGGTGGCGGTGCGTTATTGATTCGTAGAAATCCGCGTCTTCTCGAAATTCCAGATTGTTTTGGTGTCTCTACAACACCCGTGCATGATTTCTTTAAACCTCGGAGAGAAGTGAGTATTCGCTCAGTAATTACGAACGTTATGCAACTTGCTCAAGAAACCGGTCAAACGATGAAGAAAGGTCTCATTGAAAGAATGATTCGTCATTTACCCGAATCAACTGTACGTAAATTAGGTATTTTTGCTCACGGTGAACAAAAAGTCAGCGTTCACCGAGATGATCCCATTTTTGATGGCCAGTACTCCAATCGTTGTTACCAAGATGCAGTTCGGCAAGCCTTCCACAATTTCTCGATGAAATCCGAAAAACAAGGCAGATATAACTACGACACCGACATTCGCCTTACCGAGCAATGGTCTCGTATCATCATGCATTTACCGTATGCTTTCCAAGCCAAGCGAATGTTTCCTGATATCTTCAGGCATGACCGTCAAGATACAGAATATTGGGAGTCTATTGCAGAACAACTCGGCCCTATGCCGGCAGAACATAACTCTGAAGACCCCTTAATCATTGAAATCTGGGAGAAAGCCATGGATGGTTATCGCCGAGCAATTTCAAAAACACCGGAGTACCTTGAATTCCATGCCAGCCGAATTGAAAAAGGGCAGCGAGCAAGTAGTTTGATTGGAAATCAATACACTGGCTCAATCTTCCTTGCACTCATGTCGACTTTTGAATCTGATTTGGAAGAAAACAGTAACCTCGACAATACCCTCTTCGGATTATGTGGTTATGGTTCTGGAGCTAAAGCTAAAGTATTCGAAGGAAAAGTTAGTCCTCGTTGGAGAGAAGTGGTTTCTCGCTGGCATTTGTTTGAACGACTTGGTGGGCGTGTTGCAATTGACCATATCACCTATGAGAATCTCCACAAGGGCTTGCAAGATGACAGTGTAGTCACTCCACAAAGTGAGTTTGCTCTGGTTGAGATTGGTGACGAAGGCGTTGATGAAGGGGCCCGTCGTTACAAATGGGTTGGCGCTTAAGGAAAATCCAAGACAACTTTACCGCACTTGCCTGAGATTGCTAATTCGACAGCTTGTTCGAAATCATCAATCGACATTCGGTGAGTGAGAACAGCATTGACATCGATTAGACCCCGCTCAAGTAAATCATGCATCGTATCCCAAGTCGACCACATCTTTCGCCCATTGATGCCCTTGAGATGGAGATAACGGAATACAACTTCATTCATTGGGACTTCTGGCATCGAGTTTCCATACACCGAGAGAATGTTGACATAACCGCCCATGCGAGTGCTATGGACAGTATTCGCCAATGCTTGCGGCGAGCCTGAGAATTCACATGAGTTATCGACACCTCGGCCATTTGTTGCTGCTAAGATTTCTGCGACGACATCATTTTCTTTGCCGAGGACAAGGTCTGCACCCAGTTTCTTTGCCAGTTCCATTCGGTAGGTATTGTCCCAGTCTACAGCAATGATTTTCTTTGCACCCATTGCTTTGGCAGCATTGACTGCAAACAATCCAATCGGTCCAAGGCCATGAATGGCAACTGTGGCCCCTTCGATTGGGCCTCCAGTCAACGTATGGATTGCATTACCCAGTGGGTCTTGAATTGAAGCGTGCCCGGGGTCAAGGCCCTTTGGAATATGACGCGCATTGACTGCGGGAACTACAAAATAGGGCCCAAAAGCACCATCGTTATGGACTCCAAAGATTGAGCCGTTTTCACAAATATGTGCATTTCCTTCATCGCAACGAGGGCAATTCCAACAAGCAAGGTGACATTCTATTGCCACTAAATCCCCGATTGCATGGGTGTCCACTCCAGTTCCTAGCCCCACCACTTCGCCACAGGTTTCATGTCCAGTAATCGTTCCAAGCGGTACATTTTCACGACTCCATTGATCCCATTTCCAAATGTGAATGTCCGTGCCGCACACTGAAGTTGAATGTGTTTTGATCAAAACTTCTCCGGCAGTGGGTGTAGGAACGAGGTGTTTGATTCGACTGAACCCACCGGAAGTATCGGCTGTTTTGGTCCAAGCCAGCATGGTCGTCGGAACTTCGCTCATACTTCCCCTCTCTTTGGTTTCAGTGCACGCACCCTTTGATTCTTCGCTCATTTCGTCATGCTTGAAAAAACCTGTTTGAGAGGTATGTTGATATGGGAGGCGCGATGGCCTAAAAGCCCGTTGATGTGCATGAAGTACGTTGTTGTGAGCGGGGGAGTCCTTTCTGGTTTAGGGAAAGGCGTAACCGCAAGCAGTATCGGGGTGCTGTTGAAAAGCGCCGGGCTGCGAGTCACTTCTTTGAAAATCGACCCCTATCTTAACAGCGATGCAGGAACAATGTCACCGTTTGAACACGGCGAAGTTTTCGTTTTAGACGACGGCGGCGAGGTCGACCTTGACCTCGGAAACTATGAGCGATTTCTTGATATCAACCTTGGCCGAGATAACAACGTAACGACGGGTAAAATTTATTCAAAAGTGATTGAGGCCGAACGCCGTGGCGATTATCTTGGGAAAACGGTTCAAGTCATCCCTCACATCACTGGAGCTGTTCAAGATTGGCTCGAGGAAGTCGCTCATCGACCCGCAGATGGTAGTGATAAAGCACCAGATGCGTGCATTATCGAATTGGGTGGAACCGTTGGCGACATCGAATCAGCCCCTTACATTGAAGCACTTCGTCAATTCCAATTCCGAGTTGGGCGAGAAAACGTCACTTTCGTTCATGTCTCCTTGGTTCCTGTGATGGGACCTGTAGGTGAACAGAAAACAAAACCTACGCAACACACTGTCAAAGAACTCCGTGGATTAGGAATTACGCCTGATATCCTCGTCTGCCGTTCCTCCGCACCCTTAAACGATGAAACACGAGAAAAACTCGCAGCATTTTGCCATGTAGCACCAGAAGCAGTCATGTCAACTCACGATGTCCCAAACATCTACCATGTTCCTTTGATGCTGCATGAGCAAGGTTTGTGCGATATTCTCAAAGTTGATAGCACTGCAACAGACATACTTCAGCGTTGGAGAGTCATGGCTCACCATCTCGATACGTTGTCTGAAGAAGTTCATATTGCCATGGTTGGGAAATACACGAATTTGTCAGATGCTTATCTTTCAGTCATCAAGAGTTTACAGCATGCTGCAATGGCAGTTGACAGGAAATTGATCATCGATTGGATTGAAGCAAGTCACCTTGAATCCGATTGGGAAAATGCCGACGAGCGTTCAGAAGCATGGGGATCACTCAAACAAGCATCTGGAGTTTTAGTCCCAGGTGGATTTGGTGACCGAGGTGTTGAAGGTAAGATTTTGGCAGCAGAGTATGCACGAACATCCTCAACACCCTATTTGGGAATTTGTCTCGGTTTGCAAGTTGCAACTATCGAATTTTGTCGAAATGTACTCGGGTTTGAGGAATCGAATTCAACAGAATTTGATGAGAACTGCAAAACCCCAGCAGTTGTCTTCATGCCGGAGATTTCCAAAACACATCTTGGTGGGACCATGCGACTGGGGAGCCGCCCGACCATATGGCAAGTTGATGAGTGTAAAATCCGTACCCTTTACGGCGAAGGAGAGTCTGTAGATGAACGTCATCGTCATCGATATGAAGTGAATCCAGATATGATCGATGTCATTGAATCAGCGGGTCTTGTATTTGTTGGCAAAGATGAAACAGGTCAACGTTGTGAAATTTTTGAACTCAAAGGGCATCCCTATTACGTCGGCGTCCAATACCATCCTGAATTCAAGAGCCGCCCTGGCCGCCCAAGTCCACCGTTCCTTGGTTTACTCAAGGCTGCTACGGGTCAGTTGTGAATCAAGCCTCTTCTACTCGAATGAGTCTCGTCGTTCGGAAACCTTGTAAGATTTTGATGAAGCGTTTCTTTTGGAACACTTGGTCAAGTTCAAATTCACCCGTATCAATTCGGACAGCATTGAGTCCAATCAATTTCGCAGGAGTGGCTACACCGAGAATATTGTCAATTCCAATCATACGCAAAACATCGGGAGAGAGTTGAAGGTTTCCGCGACCGATGAGGAATCCTTGCCCACCCATTGGAGAAAGGAGCAAAACACGCGGACGTGGCTCTCCTTTCTCATCGACATGTAAGGAAATCGTCTGAAGAAGTTGTTGTTCATTGAAGTCACTCAAAAGTTGACGTTTTCCGTTTTCTACAGGACCAAGAATATCAATTCCAAGTAAGGTGAGTTCCTCGCCACAAAAGTCACCCATTCGGCGCAATGTTCCGCCACTGCCCCAAATCACCATCAAATCGGGCTGGTCTTGAAGCAGAGTTTGAACATGATTGGCAAGACCTTCGATGGTATCGGACTCGCTTGTTCGTTCGACTTGTTCTTTTGCACCTTGCATGAATCGAGGGCTGGCAGGAGTCCATGCTTCGCCATACATTCGAACTTTCCACACGCCCTCTTGATAGACCTCTTCATCCAAATCCATCACTTCAGTAATCGCACATCGCAAATCCCCAATAAGGAAAGATAAGGTGACTTCAGCAGCAGCTTTTGGCGTAGTTGCAAAACAACCCGAATGCATCTTTACCCCACCAGGAACACCGATGAGAGGGATTTCTTGTGCCTCTTTACTAATGTTCTCAAGTGTATTCGCGATATCACGAGTTGTACCGTCTCCACCAGCGTAGAGAATGGCTTCAGCACCAGCCTTGACTAGAGCGGTAACCAATTGGCTTGTCTCAGTCACTGAAGTTTCATCGGGCGTTTCTCCAATTTCTGTAAAAAACATCTTTTCATTTGGTGAAGGAACCCAAGTATCACCCATTCTCCCCTTCCACCCCAAACATTCGAGTTCCACATTTGAGCGATTAAGCGAACCCGAAAGGAGGGTTTTCAATGCTTCAAGTGTCTGTTGCATTCGTGGGCCTGCTCGGTCTTCAGCACCTGCAGCACGGGCTTCAGCAGCACGCCCATCACTCCCTTTGAAACCCAACCGGCCGCCGAGTCCTGCGTCAGGATTGACCACGATACCGATGCGCATGAATGTGCGAAGCGTTTCACCTTCAAGAAGACCTGCATTGACGTGATTTGAAGCGATGGCATCAAAAAGCAGTGCTAAGGGGGATATATTGTGAATACTGTTCAACGCCGGCGCCTTTCGATTCTTCTCATGGTTGGGTCGACTTGTTTATGGCTTATTGCAGGATACGTCACTTGGATTTGGAACGGTTGTAAAGCCTACATGCCGTTTATTTCTGATTTTGATTTGTATGAACCTGGTGACACGATTTTTACAGTTGGCACCTTTGTCAGCGGTTTTCTAGTCTTTTGGATCATCATGGAGATTCACTCAATGAATATGAAGCGTATTACTGATGGTGGCTATCATTCACTTTGGCATGGCTTGAATCATCTTGCAGTTTTTCCAGGCTTAATCGGAGCCTTTTCATGTATTCGCATAGGGTCAGTTCCATGGGATATCGACGGTCCAATGCATGGGCACTACGCCCTTGACATCTTTACGAATGGCGTCTATTGGTGTTTGATTGTCTCGGCTGTTACAATCCGAATTTGGTGGGGTCATGAACGTTTTCGAATGGTACTTGGGCTACGTGTTTTTGCAGCAGCGGCAGCATTTGTTGGTTTGGTCAAAATGCTCTCAACCCAAGCGAAGGTATGGGGCCCCGACTTCGATTGGGATTCATACAATGCAATGACCTCGGACATGCTCACTTTTTGCACAAGTTCCGTGTATCCTTTGCTGAATGTTGCTGCTGTTTGGGAGTATGTTCTTGTGTTTGGAATTCTCGGTACAATTTTATCGTTTTTACCTGAGGTCATCTTTGTTGATTCGTTGAATGATGAAGAGGAATAAAGCCAACACACATCTTAGGAGAGCATTGATGTGCTCTACATGCTTTGGTAAAAACATGAGTCGAAGGAAAGCAGAGGTTCCAAGTCTTGCTGATGCATTAGCCAAGGGTTTTGCCGAACTCAAAACGACTGAAGAAAACCCTTTACCATCTGAGGAAGTTTCAGTGATCCCGGATGTGCAAGAATCAATCGAGGTTGAATCCTCTCAAAAGCCGCAATACGGCCGTCCAACACAACACAAAGGTCAAGAAAGCAGTTTTGTTTTTACCCCCGATACACCATCCGAATCAGTCAATACAGATGCAGAAGTTACCAAAAAAGCCGAACGACCAGTTGTCGAAATCCTTGACAAACCGAGCACTTCACTCGGTGATGATTTTGATGTTGAATGGTAAGAGTCGATACAGGTCCTTATGAGTGTAAACATTAGCCGGAGGGTATGGAAGTAACGCGGAAATTTGTTCGAATTTTTATTATGATCTTCGGAACTCTTGTACTTGTATCCTATCTTTACGGCCTTTCACACGCTTCGGATCAGGCTGCCTTATGGGGAGGAATACCTTGGTCACAGGCCCAGTTCATTGTACCTTTCATGTTCTTGGCTGCCTTTGGTTTCTTGATGTACTGGTGGACCATTCTCTATCAAAATGATGCATCTGCAATGGAATCTCTTCGCTGGCCTTGGGGAGAATCCGACGGCGGTGGAGGTGCCCGCCTCTTGTTGGCCTTCGCATTACTCGTCATCCCTTCGGCATTATGGCTTGAGGCAACCATTTTCCATCTTGATAACCAATACAGCTGGACTCCGATTCTGGTTGTGGGGGTTTTACTGCTTGCCTGTGTTGGAAACATTCTGATGGGTCTGCTGGCTTATTCGGCTTACGTCGATGAATTGCCAGGTGGTGGAAAAATGCTTCTTGGTTCCATTTTCCTCGGCATCCAGTGTATCATCTTTGACGGAATTTATTGGAATCTGAAATTTCCTTGGTGACGAATTGAAAAGTGTACTTGTATGCCTATTTCACTGCCATATCGAGTGATGGTTTGATGAAGGGTAGACAACCCCGTAGGGGTTGAAGGAGAGAGTAAATTGACACTCATCAACGTCACCCTACCTGATGGAACAGTGAATGAATATGCAGCGGGTGTTACTTGCGCTGAAGTCATTACCGATGCATTAGGTCGTAAGCATGGATGTTTAGCCGCTCGATTGGATGGCATTGAATGCGATTTATCCCATGTGCTTGACAACGATTGTTCCATTGAAGGTATTCTTTCAGAATCTGATGATGGACTCCACATCCTCCGCCACAGTGCAGCACACTTACTTGCTCAAGCAGTAATGTCTCTTTATCCCGGTGCAAAACCAACGATTGGCCCGGCAATAGACCGAGGCTTTTACTATGACTTCGCCATGGAACAAATTGTCGAATCTGATCTTAAAGCAATTCAAAAGAAGATGCAAGAATTAGCCCGGAAAAACTTCACAGTTGAACGAATCGAATTAACCGATGAAGAATTACAAGACCATTTTGCAGATAACCCCTACAAACTTGAAATCATGAATGATAAAATCGAAGATGGTAGTGGTTCAACAATTTACAAACAGGATGATTGGTATGATTTATGCCTTGGCCCCCACGTTCCAAATACATCACGATTGATGAATGTTAAACTCACCAGCATCTCTTCAGCGTATTGGAGAGGCGATCAAGACCGTGAACAACTGGTCCGGATTTACGGCATTGTCGAAGCGAGTAAAGAAGCCCTGCGTGCAACCCTCGACCGTCTTGAGCAAGCCAAAAAGCGAGACCACCGTAAGCTTGGTAAGGATTTACAACTGTTCCATATCGATGAAGAAGTCGGCCAGGGATTGATTTTATGGACGCCACGAGGTTCCATTATTCGTCAAGAATTACAGGATTTTATTTCGTTCCATTTGCGCCGCCAAGGCTATTCGCAAGTCTTCACACCCCATGTTGGTAAACTCGATTTATACCGAACTTCAGGCCACTTCCCCTACTATCAAGACTCTCAATACCCCCCTCTTGTTGAACGAGAGTTGATGAACAAACTCGCAGATGAAGGCTGCACCTGTGGCGAACTCTCGAATTTGATGAAGAGTGGAGACATCGATGGATACATGCTTAAACCGATGAATTGCCCACACCATATCAAACTCTATGCATCACAAATGCGCTCATACCGTGACCTACCTCTCCGATTGGCAGAATTTGGTACGGTGTATCGTTGGGAACAATCCGGTGAGATTTCTGGAATGACCCGCGTTCGAGGTTTTACACAAGACGATGCCCATCTCTTTGTAACAGAAGACCAAATTGCTGAAGAGGTCCTCGGATGTATTGAGTTGGTTCAAATTATATTTGAGAAACTTGGAATGACCGATTACCGAGTACGGGTTGGCCTACGCGATTTGGATTCCGACAAATACGTCGGTGAACCTGAACGCTGGGATAAAGCCGAAGAAGCATGTCGTGCCGCAGCAGAATCGCTTGGGGTTAATTGGTCCGAAGAACAAGGAGAGGCTGCATTTTACGGTCCAAAGATTGATTTCGTTGTCAAAGATGTGATTGGTCGAGAATGGCAACTTGGTACAGTTCAAGTTGACTACAACTTACCAGAACGTTTCGGTTTGGAATACAAAGGGAGCGATGGTGAATTACACAGGCCAGTCATGATTCATAGAGCACCGTTTGGTTCGATGGAACGATTCTGTGGAGTGTTGATTGAACATTTTGCTGGTAAGTTCCCTACATGGTTAACTCCAACTCACTGCCATATCATTACCATCTCCGAAAAACATACGGCATATGCTGACGAAGTCGCTCAGTTGCTTCGAGACAATGAAATACGTGTGGAAATCGATAACGGTGATGACACGATTGGAAAGAAAATCCGAACTCATCGTAAGATGCAACCCGCTTATATGGTAATCCTGGGCGATGGAGAAATTGAAACTCGAACGGTTAGTTTACGCGCCCGAAACGGTGACCAAGTGAGCGGAATACCGCTTGATACATTTGTCAAGGATTTGAGAACTGAAATAGACGAAAAAAGAGTTGAACCTTCTTTAGTGGTTTCACCAAACGAGGATTGAGTGATTCCAATGACAGCACCACCAATTATTAGCGGATTCACCCTTGCCGCTTTGGTACCGTATGTTTTGGCTGCTGCAACCGCTTGGTTGTTTTGGACCCGTGTAGTCCCTCACCAATTACGTGGCTTACAAGTCGCTTTTGAAACAGGCGAAAAGCGATATGAAGTTCACGAAGTAACTTCTTCAACACAAGATGCTCGCGATTTACTCCGTTCAAGAGGCATGCAACCTGGGGTGGCTACCTATATTTTCGCTTTAGTAGGAGCTCTACTGCTGTTTTTTGAATACGTGATGATTCGTTTAGGACTTTCAGAAGGCTATCATACGCCTTCACTGAGTGTAGCATTGATTTTTATTGCGCTACCTGCTTTGATATCTACGGGGACTTCTCTTGGCGCTCAGGTGATTAAGCCCATTGGTCAAAGCCGAGCATCTTTACAAAATTCGAACATTTGGCGGAGTTTGAAATATACATTACTGATCTTGACTTGGATTGTCTTGGTTATCGGGCTTTATCTTGTTTTAGAGGATGCAGGAGTAGATGTATCACGTCGATTCAGTATTTGCATATTTGCGTTGATGTCACCATCTATTCTTGCCTATGGCCGAATTCTTGGTTCATCATGGCAAGCTCTCCGTCAGTCTTCTCGAAAAATTTCGCGAGGAGAACCTTCCCCGTTTCACAACCATATCCCGAATGCCCGACAACAGGCCGTGGCGCAAATCGTTAACCTCAACTTGGTTGTAATGCCATACATCGCTTTGAATACGCTTCTTTCACTCCTCGTCTTGCTATATGATCCAGATCTCCTTCTTCATTCTAACCGAGTTCTTGAATTGCCTGAATACACACTCCAAACGACGTTTATGGAAGAGGGTGGACTCCTTGGTTTTGGTCTCATTGAATTATTTTCATTCATCCCAGTGTCTGGAATTCGTCAACCTCTTGTTCAATTTGTTTTACTGTTTTTGTTGTTGAACGTTGCCCTTATTGGTTTTCTTTTCGTGTATGAAGTTGCTCGAATCCTTTTCCTCGATGTTCAAGATGTATCTGGTAAAGGTGGCATCAAATTGGCTGACAGTCGCCTTTTGAGGGCTGAGCCAAGTCAACAGGCTAAAGTTCTTAATTTCTGTTTTACAGGATTTGCAGGTCAGTCGATGCTCTTATTGGCATTAGGAATGATTACTTTTTGGGATTCAGCCGCCCTACCCCAAGGCGCTAATTGCGGTGATTGGGAAAACAAAGTATGTGGCGTTTTAGAAAAGGATGCTCTTGAAGAACTCACGTGGATGTTGGCCTCTGGTGGCCAAATCGCCTTCCTCACCATCTGGCTCAAGTCACGTCGCATCGGGTTGGAATTAGAAGACATCACCTTTGATACGACAGTTGGAGTAGACAGAGCTCGCCTTTCCGAAATGCAAGATGTCATTTATCTCAAACAAAAACCGTTCACGGATTTGATTGCGAATGACCAATGGTCAATTGCTCTCGACCGTTTAGATAAGATTTATGAAGGCCATGGCAAGCAATTAGAGGGACTTACTTTGGCACGTAAAACCGACGCTATGATGGAATTGTATGCTGGATTGGGGCGTTGGAACGAGGCTGAGCATGAAGCCGTATCTCTCCTTGCTTTACGTGGAGGCCGTGAAGCACAAGTCGCTCGTTTAGTTCTCTGTGCATCCAGTTTATCACAACGTGATTATGCGGAAGCAAAACCCCGTCTCGGATTGTTAATCTCCGATGATATTGAAACAGCTCGGTTACAGTGGGCTGCTTCATTATTCAATCCCAAACAACGAGTATTAGAGCCTGAATTCAAAGCCCTTCTTTCGATTGATTCGGTAATGAAACGAAATATTGACCTTGTCAAACGCTATCAAAAGGGTATTGCTCAAAGTGAACTCAAATATCTCGATACACCCCCCGGACGAATTTTCTTACTGAGCGATATCGCTCGAATGCGTTTAGCGGGTACACCAGATAAAGCATTGAACTTGCTTGAACACTTCATTAAATCCTTTGAGATCACAAACTGGTCACATGGGGAAGTTGTTCGAGCCTTACTTCACATCGATGCAGGGAGAATCAATACCGGTGTGACAATGGCTGAAAAACTTGCAGCCTCAAATCCCCGCCACCCTCACGTCCGAAATCTCATTGGTGCACTCGCCCGTGCAGGTCATACTGAGATGCTTCCATCAGAAACTACGCCGATAGAATGGCTCAATGATTCCGGTCTTGATTGGCTTGATGGCTGGACAATGAAACACGTGGTCGCGCCACCCCCTACTTTTGCAAGAAAACCGTTAATTCAACACGCTTGGAAATCGAATGGGTGGACAGCATTTAATGGATCAGGTAGTCTCTCTGAAGCAATTAAGAGAAAGGCAAACGGCTGGAAAGTCGTTCAGCAAGTGTGGCCTGATGATTTACCAATGTGTATTCACACCCACTTAACAGGAATTGTTGTCACTATTTCTGGAATGCCTGTTGACCTTGGGTTCCCTGGTACGCTTGATCTTAAATCAATTGAAAAGAAAGGTTTGCTCGAACTGTAAAGTTAGATCTTTCTACGTAGCCGCTCCATTGAAGCATCTGCTTCCGATAAGTGATTGAGACAATCTTCAACACGTCCACCGGACAATGATTCACCCGCAAGAGCAATGGCTTGTTCGCATGCACGACGGTTTTCATCTTCAAGAGTAATTCCATTTGTGTCACATTGATTGCGAAGAGTTTTCCACTCTTCTGTTACAAAGTCATACAACTCAAGTGCTTCATCACTCGCTTGCCCTTCATTGTCAAGGTCGGTCGTTATGGCATCGAGTAAAGAATTTGCTTGCGTCCATTGTTTGAGATCCGCAGCATCCTCCATAGAAGCAAGACGTTCATCCCAATCTTTTTTGTCATCTCGATCTTTGTATTGGGCTACTAATTTTTTACGCTGTTTAAGAGCGCGCCGAACATTGTCCATGGCTTCACGTTCTGCTTCAATAGAGCGAACTACTCCATCAGCTAATCCAATTGCTTGACTTGGACTACCCGCTTCAATGGCTTGTTCAGCACGTTCTAATCGCAACAGCATCTCGGTGGTGTCAAGGCCATCGGTTTGTTGCAATTGGTGTTGAGCTTCTTCGACTGCTGTAATGGCTCGTTCCTGTGCATCTCCATCTGCCAATAATTGAGGGGGTATCACGCATGCAAATTCATAGGCTTCTTGTGGTTCTTCAACCGCAAGTTTCTTTTTTGCGTCATTGAGTAATTCTTTCAAGTGTTGAACACTTTCAGCATCATTGCCGCCAAGCAATCGACTTGCCTCAGTAATGGCTTCTTCTGCCATTGCCCACCATTCGATGATTTCAAGAGCTAATTTCTTTGATTGGCGAAACAATATCTCTCCTTCACGTAATGAGCCAAGTTTTACTTCACGTAGGCCAATTTCAAAAGATTTCCGAGGGCGTTTTGCTGAAGGTGCAATTGCTTCAGCCTTTTCTATCGCTTGGATGGCATCTGCTTGAATTATTTCAACGTCTCCGGTGAGTGAAAGAGTACGTTCAATATCATCTTCGGCCTCATCAAGAAGTTTCATGCCGTAATCTGGATTAATATGTCCTTCTTCTTTTGCCGTCATGACTAGACTCGAAGCCTGATCGACCGCTGCACCTTGTGCTTTTAATTCTAATAAATGCGTTTCAACTGCATCAAGTCGTTTAGCGAATTCTTTCCGTTCGACCCGCTGGTCATCTCCAACGAACCAAATGTATGCAGTTGCGATGCTGCCGATACTGAGTGAACTGAGTGATGCCAGCCATTCATAGGAATTTGTTTCAGGGACTTCACCGATAAAAAGAGAAAAGCCAGCAACAACTCCTAGTCCAGTCATAATAGCTCGCCATCGCATGACATCAAGCCCACCTCGTAAGATTGAACTCGAGGTTTGAAAGCAAGTATAGGCTACAAGAACGATACACCCTGAACCAATAAGAGAAGCTAAATCTTCAAGACTGAAATGCTTTGAAGCAAGAATCAAGAGTACAGGCCAAGCAATAGAAGCAAATGACCCGATTCTCGTTCTCGCTTTCGCATCATCCAAGACTGAATCTTGAAGTACCAATCCATAGGCGATAATTAGGAGAGGGTAACCAAGACCCTCAAACAAACCAGAATCCCCCTTTATTGCAGATTGAAGGCTTGGCCACATCAACCAAACTGCTCCGACCAAGATGAGTAATGCCGAACTGCTGGTTAAGCGATCAAGTCGTTGCTGTCTTGACTTTCGTGCAGTAATAATTGCCGCATCAACATCTGCCCAAGCATCGAGAGCCATAGTGCATCTTGATGACATCTTGATGATAACCACTCCGCTTTTCAGTTTGGCTACCCCCCTATTCGAGTAGACCTGTTTTGAAACGGCAGAATCAATCATTTTGATGGTAATGTTCATGGGTGTCTTCGCCCGCCTCAAGATGAGGGAAGAGAGCATATGACTGGACTCATTACCATGGACGACTTAACAAACGAACAAATTCTCAGTATTTTAGAGGATGCAGAACGCCTTCTGCCCGTGGCACGCGGTGAGATTTATCTCCCTCTTTTACAAGGAAGAATACTCGGGAATTTATTTTTCGAACCAAGCACACGGACTCGTATGTCGTTCGAAACCGCAATGAAAAGACTCGGCGGCGATGTCGTCAACCTTGGTGACGTCAAAACATCTTCAGTCGTCAAAGGAGAAACTCTCTTCGATACGATTCAAATGGTCGATGGTTATACAGATATTATCGCAATGCGACACCCGCGTCAAGGGGCAGCACAATACGCACAAGATGCAGCACGAGTTCCGATTCTCAACGGCGGAGACGGCGCAGGGCACCACCCCACTCAAACGATGCTTGACCTGTTTACAATCAAACAAGCGCACGGTCGTTTAGAGGGGTTGAAGGTCGTCCTTGCTGGTGATTTACGCTATGGGCGAACAGTCCATTCACTTTCTCATGCGTTGACTCGGTTTGGTTGCGAATTAATTTTTGCAAGTCCAAGTTTGTTGAACATGCCCGAGGAAATCGTTTCAGATTTACGTTCACACGGGGCAAATGTTATTGAAACTGAAGACCTATATGGTTCGATGGCAGACGCAGATGTCGTGTATATGACTCGAATTCAAAAAGAACGTTTTGCAGATGAAGACGAATATGCAAGATGTGCTGGCGCCTACAAACTTCATGCTCGCCATTTGAGTGAAGTGAAGCAAGATATGATTGTCATGCATCCATTGCCGCGTGTTGATGAAATCGACCCTTCTGTCGATAAGACCCGTCATGCACGGTATTTCGAACAAGCATTCAACGGAGTCGTAGCCCGTATGGCCCTTTTATGTCGTCTACTCGGTGTTACTGTCCCGGCCAAAATTGAAGGAGGTGCTCTGTGATGTCCAATGAACACAGTATGCGTAGAGTGACAGCTATCCGTAATGGTACTGTGATTGACCATATCCCCTCTGGCCAAGCAATGCTTGTCTTGGAAATGCTTGGAATTGCTGGCGCAACTGCAGTGCCAGTTTCCCTTGTCATGAATGTTCCATCGAAAAAGATGGGATCGAAAGATATCATCAAAGTTGAGGACCGTGAATTGACACAATCTGAACTTGACCGATTGGCATTGGTAGCACCTGATGCTCGTGTTGCAATTATCCGTGCTTATTCCGTTGCAGAAAAACTCTCAATCAATTTAGGTGAGGAACTGGTTAATGTTGTTCGATGTACTTTTTCAAATTGCATTACCACGAATCTACGTGAACCCCTCGCACATCGCCTGAAAGTCGTTCAAAGAGATCCGCTACAATTACGTTGCCATTACTGTGGCCGGCCTCAAGACTTAAGCGAATTAGCGAATAATGTTCTGTGATTCGTCATTCATCAATGCTCGCATATCGCACGCCTTGCATTGTCTGCTCGAGGTAAGTTCTCCACACGACTCGCATGGCATTGGAGGGGAAGGTCGTGCTTCTTTTCCACCAAGTTCAATGACTTGGTCTCGTAGTCCTTTGATGTTATCTGCCATCCGTAACAATCCATGGCGAGTTCCTGCTACGTCTGCTTCCATTTGAGCGACCATTTCTCGATGGCGCCAACGTAATGCACCCTTTGCGTGCGGGCATTCTTCATGATGAAGTGGTAACTCTCGATGTAAGGCATACAAGTGAACTTCTTGTTCGGGGATCCATCTCAAAGGGACAATTCGTGGTGCCAATCCATCAACGGGTGTCGTAGTATGTGGTGCAAGGCGTAGCGTACGTTCTAAATCGCCGTTAGTCATGTTCATGAGGACTGTTTGGGCCATATCATCAAGATTATGTCCTAAAGCAACATAGTCCGCATTTACTCTTTTTGCCAAATGGTTGATGCCTTGTCTACGAAAAACGCCACAGTAAGAACATGGCATTCTTGGAGCATCTTTGTTTTCTTTAACAAGTCCAGGGATTCGGCTTGCGACCTCATCCATTTCTTTGAAACTTAATTCCGGATAGGAGACCGTAATGAATTCAATGCCAAGGCGATCGCACAACTCTTGGGCGCAAATCAATGACGGTGGCCGGTAACCATCAATGCCTTCATCGACTGTTCCGGCAATGATAGTGACATCAGGTCGTTTGCCGAGGCGGTCGACAAGGCTATCGAGCAAAACGGCAGAATCTTTCCCCCCCGAAATCGCTACAAAGATTGTAGTTTCTTTATCTCGTGGGAGTTTGAGTTGATGGCGTAATTCCTTTCCAACTTTTTTCCGAACTGATTTTGCCATGTGCTCTCCACACAAAATGCGTCCAGAGTAGGCCTGTTCGAGGATTGCTGGTTTTGAGCAACTATCGCAGGTTGGAACGGAAAATACCGGTTCAACACTGTGCGCCATAGACACTTGCGGGCACCACTATCGTTTGAGTTCACCGCTTGATTCACGATTCTACACATGCATAAATTCCAATGAGGGGATAATTTATCAATTGGTTTTTTGATTTTCCAATTGAAATATTCGAGATGCCTTCGGTAAAATGGCGGTGAAATGGCGGTAAATACGAGGCATTTCAAAGCGCGGAAAACTGCTCAAATGTATCTCTCCGCGTAGCCTGTTTCGAATCTCCAGTTGGGAAATCATTTTGGGTCTTCAAATCCCCCTTTAGGGGGATAAAAGCGCAAAACTACTTGAAGGCTACAGCGCAGACGAGAAGTTTGAGAACCATGCTGCAACGAGTACTTGCCGGATTATGCCGCCTTGAAGGTGTCAATCAAGCAATGCTTATCGACGACTCTGGCCAATTATTGGCAAGTGTCGGTGAAGAAGGAGTCATGCCACCGTTTGAAGATGCAGTGGAAATGATTCATGTTGCTCAAGAAACCGGCGATGCCCTAGGCCTCGGTCAAGTCTACGAAGTGTGGTGCGAAAGCAAGAAACGAATGATAATCGATGTGGCAGCGCCAAATCGAATTGTCGTATTGAGTGGCGATGGAGGGCGATTAGCCCGATGGCGTCATGCTCTTGACCGCGACCGTCGAATTCTTGCGACAACCCCCAGAATGTGAGTGATCCCATGTTTAACCTACCAGACGGAAACCCAATCGAAGAAAAAATAAAGCTCGGCGACGGTATAATTCAGCCGTTTGACAATGGCGTGATTAGCACGTGGATTGGCCGACGAAAAACACCTGCTGGCCATCGCCTTGTTCGTGCTGGTCGAATCATCGGTTGGCTTTCCGAATCGGAAAAAGGTAAGGTTTTACTGGGCGGAAAAGAGGCCAGGCAAAGACTTGAAGAAATCGAATCTCAAGATTCGTTTAAATTTACTGCAGGTTCCTATTCACTTACTGGACTTGGAAGTGTTGCTGAAGTCGTTCCTGAGGCTTTTGAATTCGCAGCAGACCGCCAAGGGTTATTGCCTCGTGGTGACGCTCTTCAACGCTTGATGAGCCGCGACCTTTCTGCAGTATTACGTGTACTCATTGAACAAGACACAGTTCGCGGCGGTATCGTCGTGGACCAGGGGATGTTGATTGATTCGGTTGGAGAGTTACCGGCCGACCCAGAGAGTCTTTCTGCTCAAATCCATTCAACCCTTTCCGATATGCGGATGGAAGGTTTGAATGGTGGTCTCGGACTTAATGGTTCAAGTCATTGGACTCTTCATACGAATGACGGGGCTCTTCTTCTCGCAGAATCGGGTGATATCTCGATTGGAGTATGGACTGAATCCAATACCAATCACGCACGACTTATCTCATCTGCATCTGGTCTTCTTGATGGAGAAATAGGTGCAGTTGGTGTTCGAGGCGCCCCTCTTGCAGAAGGCTTTGTGTTGAGAGAAGGACGAGGTGGCCCCGATGCAATTCTTTCGATGCTTACAGCTGCTGTAAAAGAAGAAGTTACTGGGTATTTACAAGCGGGTCAATCAGCGCAGGCAGTATCCGTTCTCTTGTCAAGAGGTATTCCAGTTGGAATCTCTGCACCTGAAGGAGATTCTTTAGAAGATGCAATGCTTAAATTCACTGATTCGAAATGGATCTTGAAACTTCACCGTCTACCCGTGGGAAGTATTGTTTCTCGCGACTCAGGGACCATTGACACATTCAGCCTCGATATGTTCCATGAATTATTGGTCGTGCTTCGAACCCGCTCCGAAAGCAGAAGGGCGAACCTCAAACTGAAACTAAATGATTTGTTTGGTTTTGAAATCGGCATGGATGTGCTCCGAACCAGTAGAGCTTCAGTTAAATTTGTTGAAACGATTGAAGAAGTGAGTGATGGTCTTGGCGGGGAGGCTGCACAACCTATAGCCGTTGATTCAGGTCTTCGTAGACGGTTAGAAGCTGCCGACCATCGTATTGATGAATTGGAGAAAGAGAAAGCAGTACTCTCTGGCCGCCTTGACGAATCTCATTCTGCAAAGAATGCAGCACAAATCCTTGCGAGAGAGGCGAGTGAGTCTCGAATGGAATCCATCACGAAAATCGAAAAGAACAATTCATCTCTCGATAAGATGCAACTGGACCTCTCGGAATCACGTGCAACGAGCGAACAAGCAGAAAACCGTGCTGAACGACTCGTAAAGCGAGTCAATGAACTCGAGCACCAAGTAAGCGTTCGAGCTTCGGAACTTGCCAAAGCACTCGGAGATGCAACCTCGAGTGAAGCTTTACGTTCCGCCATCGAAGAATTGGCCTTGAAAGAATCACAGTTAAATGCAGACTTAGCGGCAGGAAGTGATCGATTATCGACCATACGCCAACAAGCAGATGACGATGAACGTCGTTTGCGTGTTCTCCAAGAACAGGTTGAAGCAACCCGTGAACGGCATACTCGAGCTCAAGCCGAATCAATGCTGATGGAAGAAAAAATCCATTCCCATACATCCGAATTAGAATCAATTGATGCTGAAGCAAAGGCCTCGCGCCGACGTTCAGAAGAAGACCGTACCCGACTTGCTACTGATGAGGCACGTCAGGCACAAGTTCAGGCTGAACTTCGTGAATTAATGACTGAACGACGACAAACGTTGCGTGAACTCGGTGATTTGGGCGCACGACGTGGTCATGCCGAGGCAGAATTAGTTTCACTTGTTGAACGGGCTGAAGCCCTTTCACAAGCTCATGAAGAAGCATTATCGGATATTCAAGAAGCGGAACGTCTGCGTGCTCGTTTAGCTGAAGAACCTCTGGCTCAAGCCTTGCTTGATGATGCCTCGACCTTTGAGGGCCTCGGCCCAGTCCTTGAACGACTCGAAAATGCACGAGTACTTGGTTACTCAGTCACTCTTCTCGACCGTGCCGTTGAACGTGGATTGCAAGTGATTCAAACTACAGTAGACCATGTGGCTGCAACCCCTCGGCATCTTCTTTCAAGTGAAGTCATGACTTTACTCGAGCGTCAAGTTCCTCAAACTGCAGGTGCAGTTCGTGGTCTTGCTCGATGGTCTGTTCAACAAAGGCTTGAGCATCAACTTGGTGAAACAGTAGGCAATGTCGTTATTGATTTGGAGCATCTGTTGGAAGATTTCGATCGTTCAATTACAATGCTTCGGCGTCTTCGTAATGTCCTTGAACAACTTGTTCGACTGGGTGCACCTCCTGAAGAAGTCGAAGCATTGCTCAATAATTGTTCACGTCCAGAAGCACTCCCAAGTATCGCACAAGCTACTCGAAAGTTGATTCAAGTTGCACTTGATGATATTTATCTTGAAGCTGACCAACGTGATGCTGGTGAGGCAATCGCCCTTGAAGAAACCGCCCGTGTTCTGGAAGAATTGATTACGCAACTCGATGCATCAGGCTTGGCAGATGGAGTCCCACGAGGAATGCTTTGGGAATTCCAAAGAGATGGATTGTTACCTTATGAGCGAAACTCCGTACCAGATGCTCAACGTACACCGGTTGAAGAAGAGATGCTCACCGATATGGAGTCGAGCCTTGCGGGACCAGTTCCAGTGTCATTAGATGCAGTGAAGGAAGAATCAACAATTGATGATGCCGGATGGGAAAGTATGCCAGTTCCGGTTGATGAAGGAGTTGACAATGAAACCATGACTTCCTCTGACGACCTTACCTCGAACATGGCAACATCGTCGGTTGACCAAAGTGATGAACGTGCACATCTGGAAGCGGAATTAGCGCGTTTAGATGCATCTTGGAATCATCGGCAAGAACCTGCAGTAGAACAAGCAGTTGATCCTGCTTTAGCAGCCCTTGAAGCCCGATTATCAGGCCTTGATTTCTGAGGTGGACCCATGTCATCTGAAACAAATACTCTTCTTTTACGAGAAGAAACGCCTGGAAAGCGATATCCACTTTTTGTAGAACGCCTTCTTTTGGTTTTGGTTGTGATTGGTTCAATCGTTCTTCACTCAAAAGTTCTCGAAACGATTGATGGAGTATTCGGTACATTCGTTGCCTGGTGTGGATTGCCAATGTTTCTGCTACTCTGTGCAGAATTATTCGGACGCATGGTCCAAATCCTCCAGTCGGATTCGTAACTAAATCTCAACGATTTCTTTACTTGGTGAACCGCCATCTTGTGCCCTTCGAGCATAAATCAATCCCCATATCCGTTCCCATGGGACGAAGAATCTCAGTAATGCCATGATGCTCAAGAACATCGCTGCAGAAATAACCAATCCGTACGTGAGTGATAATTCAATGGATTCAGAAATTTGACCTGCCCATTGACTGCCCGTTGAATCTTTGACAATGTCTAAAAGAACACTATGGAACCCGAGGGCCACCATTGTTGCAATTCCAGTTAATCCAAGGAAACCAAAAGTGTGTTTGAGGTGAGTATTGAGAACATTATCCATCTGTCGAACATATTCAGGGTCTCGCTTACATGATTCTGGAAGACGATATGCATATTCCAAATAACGGATTACACCGTATGATGACTCTTGGAACACCATGATGAGAATTGCAATCATGATGAGAGCGAATTGCTCTTTCGTCACCAACATCAAACCAAGTATGCCAACAGTAGGTTCACTAAATTGTGCTCCAATGACACTGACTGAATCACCATAGTCTCCGAGTTGACCATTGATTAGTGGGAATGCAAGTATGGCGTGGATGCCAAGGAACAAAAGTGTGAACCCAATAGCCCAAGCAATTGAACGGCGAGAAAGGCCCCATATTCCTCGAACACCCATGATGACAGGTAAAAGGTAAAGGAAGAGAATCATCAACGACAAAATCATCAGCAGAGGCCATTCTAAAGTGCTAAGTTCACTTGAGTTCGGTAAACGCAAATCGAAACTAAACAACATCCCAGTGATCCACGAAAGCAAAAGTTGACCGACTAATGCGACAATTAACGTGATGATGAAACCTAACTTCACGCGTTGTTGAACTACGGGTGTTTGGAAAGCAAGCAGAGCCATTCCTCCACCAAGAATTGATCCAAGAACCAAAGGAACGAAGAAACGAGCTAAACCAGTTCGTCCTTCACCAGTGAGCCAATCTCCGATTGGTAATTGATCTCCGATGAGTACTTCAATTGTATCGAAAAGCATTGTGTGGTCAATTGACCCGACAACATACGTGGATACAACTTCAAGGTACATTCCAATCAATGCTACAGTTGCAATAACCTGTAAAGTAATAATTTGCCATTGCTTTCGAAGCATCTTCAGATGCAATGTACGAGGGTGAATCGCCCCAGTAAGTGTCACATCACCTTGCAGTCCCACATCTTCAGCCATTTCAGTACCCCCTCACTTGCATCAATGCTTGTGACAAATCCATGTCCGGCATCCAATCAATGACCATTGCACCAGAGCCAGCTAATGTTGTCAATCGGTTTTGGCGTTCAAGTTTGAGAACTTCATAGGACATACGAGGTATACGACTTACTAAACGTTCAAAATCAATACTTGAAGGCGAGAGAACAGTTACTTCGTGACCACGCCCAACAAGATCTCGTACGGCTGCAGGCACCGTTCCATCTCCTTCACAAGAAGAGATGATGAACACTGGACTTCCTCTACTAAAACGACCGCTGAGGGAATTCGTTACAGCTTGTAATGGCATCTTTCCTTTTGGAGATACGCCAGCAAGTGCACTGAGGATTTTGAAATATTGTTTGTCACCAGTATCTGGCGGGAGGTACGAAAGACTGTCATCAAATATGGCTAAAGCCACCGAATCACGCCGTTTGAGGAAGAAAGCTGCAAGACTCGCTGCTGAGACGGTTCCCATTTCAAGTGGATTTTTGAGTACCGTTCCAATACGTGCAATGTCTCGACTGTCCAAGAGGATATACAAGTCCGTTACCGCATCACGACATTTTTCGTTCACCATCAACTCACCAGTTCGAGCATATGCTTTCCAATTGATGTTCTTGAATGGGTCGCCTGGGACATATTCTCGGAGCGAGTAAAACTCTGAACCTTGACCAGGTGTTCTCAAAGTTGTAGCACCAGTATACATTTTCGGAGTTCGAGACCGAAGGAATGCTTCCTCAACTTCTTTGATTTGTGGGAAGATAACGATATCACTATGGTGGTCGACATACATTTCATCGACGCCAAGATTGAATGTATTTCGTGAGCGAAGTGAAACTGGCCCAATGGAATAATGTCCTCTCAAAGGGCAGCGCAGGACATATCGAATCCGCGCACTTTCCCCCGGGCGTAGATTCAAACGCATTTGATTGAGCCCACTCCGTAGTTTCATTTCGTGAGGGATATTGTCGTAGACTTCCAAGAGTTGGGTATTTCGATTTGAACGGTTCGTGACCAAGAGTTCAACATACAAATCATCACCCTTGTAGAGATTATCTGCTGAAAGAGTTCTCTGAACTTCAACATCACCATGGCCAGAGATCCAAGAATTGACGACGATAAATGCAATGAACGCAATTCCAAGAATCATCATTTGCAGATTTGCAATCATCATGCCGATAAGAATCAGCGCGATACCACCTGTGAATGTGAATGAAGCCTTACGTGTCCACATAGTCTCACCTCAGGTGCGTCCCCACGCTTTGATTCGTTTGACGACTGCCACCGTCTGCTCGAGTGAATATTTGGTTGGTTCAATTGCGAACTTTGCCAACACCGGGTCGTTGATGAGAGATACTAACTCTCGAGCAGGCATTGCATGGAATTCTTCACGGCTCAAACCATTTTGGTTTCGAACTTTAGAGAGGAATACTTGTCGGATTTTATCGGTTTTAGCGTAGTATGTGTACCGGTTCGCATCTCCAAAGCCATAGTAAATGATACTAAACACGTGACGCCATGGTTCCGGGTCTCGCTTCTTGATGAGAACTGCTTCAAAGGCAATAAAGAGTACGAGGAAGAGCAACATCATGGCTAATCCTTCGCCAGTGAAATAGACCAAAAGAAAGTAAACAGTATTGTAAGAATCTGCTAATAAGGCATTTTGGGGGTGACGAGATTCATCAAAAATTACCATGGCATTTTCTGCGGGTTGTCCTTCTTCACCGATATTCGTTGACATTAGGGCTTCAGCAATGAAATCCATTGCCCATTTCCGATTATCATTTGCAGGTATACATTTCTCATTGCTTGTGACGCAATCATTCGTCCCATACAAAGGGTCGTTTGGGTCGTTGAAACCTTCATAGTCGTAAATGGCATTAATCAGAGCAGAACCATCAGCCATGAACACAATACGGCCACCTTCATCGGGGTCGCAAGATTTTTGTGCACATGCTTCGATGCTCAAATTAAATTGGCCCCACAAATCGGGAGTTTCAGAAGTTTGTTCATTTCCTACCCAGATCTCTCCATCTCCATTGACATCGACGGTTGCTTCATTACTGGTCACAGCTCGAATAGAAACTTCAGAAAGAGCACCGCTTACACCAGGGATGAGTTCCAAGGCAGTGATATTGTTCAGCAGTAACTGGTATGTTGCGTTATACTGGATTTCACCATTCACCCAGTGCTGGGAGCACAAACCAGCATCTTCGAGAGGCATGGCTCTTCCGTTCAATGCTCTACAAGGGTGAGCGCCTTCGCCATTTATTCCACTCCAACGGTCATGGACAGAGAGGGTTGCAGGGTCGACACTACTCCCGTTCATTCCACAAGGTGTCGCTTGCATACACATCCAAATATAGTTGTAATCGAGTTCTTCGACATAGGTTGTATCGTAAAGTTGGTAACCAGTGTAACGCACACCATAGGCTTGAGCGATACTTCCAGCAAATCCATAATCATCAAGAACCAGAGCAGTACCTCCTGCATCAACAAACTCGACGATTGCATCAATTTCCGAAGGAGAGTAACCGTCTTCTGCTGCAATGGTGATGAACCCATCACTGTCAAATTGAGGGAGTGAAAGTGTATCGCGTTCTACGCCAGCAAGAATGTAAGTTGTATTACGAGGGTCTTCTATATCTGCTAGCAAGAGTGGGCTGCTCACCAATGAACTTGTTTTGATGCCCATGTCTTTGATGTCTTGTCGAAATGCTGACATGTCATTCCAATCATCATCGTAAGCCGACAATTGGTTAGTATTGGACAGATTCACAAAGTTAAGCAAAATACTCGTTAGCAAAAGAAACATTACGATCCAGAACGCGGCTTGTAGGCCGATTCTTCGGTAATTGAGGTTTGCGTTGTCGAGCATGAGGTCACCTTCTAGAGCACTGTTCCGACATACCCACGAGTTCCATTGGGTTTAGAAGGTTGTTATTTGATGGAAGGGAGATGCTCATTCAATGTGCCAATAAATCCGCGTAAAACAGTGCCTTATTAGCGTTTCAAATGAACTTTTGAAGCAATACGAGCAACCTCATCAACCGGGATTTCCATCATCCCGTCAACCATCTCCCAAGGAAGTGCAGACGGGTCAATATTTTCTTCGATCTTAACTCGAATTCCTGAGATTGAACCCGATTGTTTATCAAATATAATATCGCTAAGGATTCCGAGAAGTTGACTGTGTGAATCAATGACTTCACGGTCGATGATTTCACGTGCAAAGACAGCCATACAAATCACTCCCAGTAACAGGTCAACCACATCGATGCAGCACATCAATGCGTCGATTCAAGAAACCGCCTCACATTGACTCCATGCCATATCCAGTATCTCGGTCTCGTTTGATATTGGAGAGGCCAGATGTCAACAAAGTTTCCATCTTTTGATAGTAAGTGAGCATTTCTGCAGTTACTGTCGGGCGAACACGCTTGACGGCTTCTTCGAAATGTGACTTGGTGACTTTCTTCTTGTTTGCTCGCATACAAATGAGTGCAGCTTCTCGGCATACTGCTTCAATATCAGCACCTGTGAATCCGTCGAGTCCGACCATAATATCCTTGAGTGAAAATTTCGATAATGGCATACCTTCACTGTGAATCTTGAAAATCGTTTCACGTGCTCCTGCATCTGGGGGAGGAACGTGAAGAACTCGTTCAAATCGACCGCTGCGCATGAGAGCAGGGTCCAACATTTCGGGGCGATTGGTCGCAGCGACAACGATGACGCCATCGAGCGATTCTACACCATCCATGCTAGCGAGCAATTGATTGACGACTCGGTTACCAACATCACTGCCTTCTGTTCCAGATGAAGAACGCCGACCGGCAATAGATTCGAATTCATCCAAGAAGATGATGGCAGGTGCTGATTGTTTTGCTTTCTTGAATATTTCACGAATGCCACGTTCCGATTCGCCAACCCATTTCGAAATCATCTCCGGGCCTTTTATACTAATGAAATTGGCCTGAGCTTCGTTAGCAATTGCTTTGGCAAGTAATGTCTTTCCAGTCCCCGGTGCTCCGAACAGAACAATTCCACGCGGAGGCTTTATGCCAAAGTGTTCAAACAACTCTGGTTTTGTAAGTGGCCATTCAACGGATTCCTTTAGACGATCTTTGACTTCTTCTAATCCTCCAACTTCATCCCAAGTGACTTTAGGTATCTCAACATAAATCTCCCTCAATGCGGAAGGTTCGATGTCCTTAATCGCTTCACGGAAATCATCCATACGTACTTCCATCTTTTCGAGAACTTCCGGAGGTACAGTCTCTTCTTCCAAATCTATTTCAGGGAGATAACGGCGCAAAGCCTTCATTGCGGATTCACGTACCAGAGCAGCTAAATCAGCCCCTACAAATCCATAGGTGTTGTCGAGTACCCAATCAATTTCAAAGTCATCAGAAATTGGCATTTGACGAGTGTGCACATCCATGATTTCATTGCGTCCATCACGGTCAGGGACTCCAATTTCAATTTCACGGTCAAAGCGACCAGGTCGACGCAGTGCAGGATCGAGAGCATCTCTGCGATTGGTTGCACCGATGACGACAACATTGTCTCGCCCTTCCATGCCGTCCATGAGTGTAAGCATTTGAGCGACAACTCTTCGTTCAACTTCTCCACTCACTTCCTCACGCTTAGGGCAAATAGAGTCAATTTCGTCAATAAATATGATTGCAGGGGCATTTTCTGCTGCTTCATCAAAAATTTCTCGAAGTTGTTTTTCGGATTCTCCATAGTATTTGGAGATGATTTCGGGACCGTTAATACTCTTGAAATGGGCATTGACTTCTGTAGCTACTGCTTTGGCAATCATTGTTTTACCCGTTCCAGGTGGGCCGTGAAGAAGAACTCCCTTTGGCGGATCAATACCGAGTCGACGGAATAATTCTGGATGTTTGAGGGGGAGTTCAATCATCTCACGTACTTTTTGTAATTGTTGTCCGATTCCACCGATGTCTTCGTAGGTAATACCTTCAGTTTGACCGGCATCGACATCGTCCACAGCTTCGTCTTTGATGACGATATCCGTATCGTTCGTGACTTTTACAATTCCTTTTGGCGTGGTTTGAATCACGGCAAACGGTAAGGCCTCTGCAAACAAGGTCATACCTGGGATGAAAATTCTATCTCCTTGAACAACTGGGCGCTTTGAAAGCCCCCGTCGAGCAAACCCTTCTATGCCAGGACCGAACTTGACTTTCTGTTTGTTGGCCATGACTGGGGAAAGGATGAGTTTGGTACATTCCTTTGCATCAACTTTGCTTACAGTCACACGGTCGCCAAGACTTACACCTGCATTTTTACGAATAATACCGTCGACGCGAATGATTTCCATCTTGGCATCTTCAGGCCGGCTGCGCCAATAAATAGCAGCAGTCGAGCGCTTTTCACCCTTGATTTCAACAATATCTCCGGGTTTCAATCCGAGATCATTTTCCCCTGAAATCCGGGCTCTACCATGACCTACATCAGACGGAATAGCTTTCGAGACACGCAACGACATTGTTTTTTGATCTTTCGCCATATTTTCACTTCCATTGTTGAACTGTCGAGCCTATTTAATGGTGGCCAGACCGCCTCTTCTCTGTTCGTTTCCGCCGGCCCCCTTTTAACCTTAAGATAAAAAACGATGGTAATTCTTGAGAATTTTTCCGTTTGAATCTTTCCATCAATTTCAAGAAGGGCGTTCCATTGGACCTGATATGGTTCACGTTCTTGAAACAGGTCTCGAATTCTTAGAAATAGAAAATCCAAATGGTAAACCTTCCGTAAAAGGTTACAATATTATCAACGGTCAAATGAGTTTAGCCAGTGATGGTGCTACCTTTACTTCCATTAATCCAGCGATTCTCAACGATACACTCGGTGAATTCCCTCTCTCAACCCGAGACGATGTTCATACTGCTTTGGATGCCGCACATGCTGCTTTCCCTTCTTGGGCAGCTACACCTGCGCCGACCCGTGGACAAATCATCGGTAACATGGGCCGTTTGCTCATGGATCACAAAGATGCAATTGTGGCGCTCGAAACACGTGAAATTGGTAAAACTCTGAAAGAATCAGCAGGTTCGGTCCAGGAAGCAATTGATACCTGTTTGTTTTTCCAATCTGAAGGCCGACGTCTTTACGGACAAACCGTGAACTCAGAATTACCGGATAAAGAATTGTTCACCTACCGCCGTCCTCTTGGGGTTTGTGGAATTATCAATGCTTGTAACTTCCCAGCCGCTGTGCCTTTTTGGAAAATGATTCCAGCGATTATGTGTGGGAACACATGTGTTTGGAAGAGTCCTCAAGATGCACCACTCCTCTCCTTTGCTCTGGCTCGTATTATGCACGAAGCAGGATTGCCAGATGGTGTCATCAATTTGGTTCACGGTAAAGGCAGTGGCGCTGGCCAATTTTTAGTCGATGCTGTCGATGAAGGCCGAGTGAACAAGATTTCCTTCACAGGTTCTACCGAAGTTGGAAAGATGATTGGAGAAGTTTGCGGAAGGAATTTAGTCTCATGTTCTCTTGAACTCGGTGGTAAGAATCCATTGGTTGTTATGCCAAGCGCAGATCTCGACAACGCAGTAGAAGGCGCCTATTGGGGTGCTTTTGGAACAGCTGGACAACGATGTACTTCTCTTGGAAATTTGATTCTTCACAAGGATATCTATGACGAGTTCATGACCAAGTTCATGGCAAAAGTCGAATCGACTACTATTGGAGATTCACTTGCTCACGATGGCGTCTTGTATGGACCAATGTTGTCTGAAAAGTATGCAAAAGATTTCCTCAAAGGTGTTGAAATGTGTAACGCATCAGGTGCTAAGCAAATCTTTGGACAAGGTCGCATTACCAGTGACAACAAACCCGCAAACTTCCTCGGAACTGCTGAAGATGGCGTCTTCATGTGGCCTCACGTGTTCACCGAAGTCACCGAAGGCATGGAATGTTTCAATGAAGAGGTCTTTGGCCCAGCAGTGACAATCTGTAAGGCGAATGATTTCGAACATGCACTTCACCTTGCCAATGCAAGCCCTTACGGTTTGTCTTCAGCAATCTATACCAATGACCGATTGGAAGCCTACCGTTACAAAACCGGAATCAAGGCTGGAATGACTGGAATCAATAATTCCACAACCGGAGCAGAAGCACATTTGCCGTTTGGTGGTGTCAAAGGTTCAGGGAACGGGACACGGGAATCTGGGATTTGGGTAATCGAGGCGTATTCTTATTGGCATGCAGTCAATGATGAACTCTCTGGGAAACTCCAACTCGCTCAAATGGATGTTGAAGATGTCGAGATGGCCGAAGCTGATGTTGATTGGACTCAATTGGCTTGAAGTCACCTCATTATTGTCTTTGAGAAAAAACCGTAGTTCATATATGAATAGGCGTGAAAAGTATTCGTTGGGTGAATCATATGCCGTCTATCTTCCTTCTTAGCGATGAAACTGATTTGAGTTTTGTTGAACATGTGGAACTTGCTTATACTGAATGTGAACACATAGCGAGGAGAGCATCTTCCTCGTTTTTCCGATCTTTCAGACACCTTCCGGAGTCAAAAAGAAAATCAGTCAATGCACTCTATGCTTTTTGCCGCCGAGTCGATGACATTGTCGATGGTGATTGGTTACCAGATGGAGATTTGAGTCATTTGGATTTGTTAACTGAAAAGCATTGTCAAGAATTGCTTGAAGAAAGAACATTTAACGCCTTATACTCGAAAGAGGAACATTTTATTCGTCTTCGTGCCTTACTTTCATTCCGTGAAAACTTAGATGGTATAGAAGCAGGTGTGAAAATGACAGACCCGGTATTCATGGCTCTCGCAGATACTCTGGATCGTTATCCAATTGAAATTGTTCATCTTCACGAACTCATCAACGGCATGGAAGACGACTTGTTCGAAACCACCTACGAACGTTTTGAAGATTTACGCCGCTATTGCTACCGTGTGGCCTCAACAGTTGGTCTTTGTCTCATCGAAATTTACGGTTACTCTGATCCAAATACTCGCCGTCATGCCGTTGAAATGGGCATATTTCTTCAACTGGTCAATGTACTCAGAGACATTCAAGAAGATTTGTCCCGCAATCGCATCTACATTCCCTCTGAAGAACTTGCAAAGTTCGATATCAGCCATTCCGACCTTCACGATTCTTCTCTTGCAGGAACCAAAGCGTGGCAAAATTTCATGCGCCACTATATCGATCACATTCATGCACATCGTAAGAATGCGCTCGGACTTTTACCGTTGCTCGATAAAGATGCTCGCCGTTCACCTCGTTTGATGTGCATGGCTTACAATGCAATTTTGGATGAAGCAGTACGACGTAATGGTGACGTGTTAAGTCGGCGTTTAACGCTCAATTTTTATCGAAAAATGCAAGTAGCTTTTTCGACACTTCTTTCACCAAATCTTGACTAATGTCTAATAAAATCATTTTTTTTATAGAACTCATAGGAATCATCAAAAGGGCCGTCTTGCACGAACATTTGATTCTATGGATTCAGCGAACCTTTCTCTTCAAGCCTTGCTTTTCATTGGAGTTGTTGCGTATTTGGTGTATAGCATCTTCAAAAGAGCAGAAACAGAGGGGGAAAAGGAAACCGAAATTCCAATCTACAGCCTCATTGCTAATAAGCGAGAATTGCCGGGGAGAATCAATTCGATTTTTTGCGTATTCGTCGTCTTTTTTATGCTCATTGTTTCAGCGGATTTGCATTGGGCTTGGAAAGATGCACAATTTGATTTTGCCGAAGAAGAGAGGGAGCAATGCCGTTCAGTTTCATCACACCAAGCAAGTGATTGTGAATACAATCTAAATGGAATGTATTTTGATACAGATGGTCCCACAATGTTCGATGGATATTCATCTGACCATCCATTCATGGCCGATGGACCTTGGATTTGGATAGGCTTTTTTGCTGTAGCATCTTTGTTATCACTCGGTCTTTTGGGAAGAGGCTATCGACAAATACGTTCGCTTGAATTACAATTCAATAAAAGAAAAGCCGAAACTGCCCTTATACCAATGCTCGCTCTCGATCCGCAATGCGTTTCAGAAGGTCGAGTTGATTTACCTATGCCGATTGAACCTCTTTACCCAACCGTTGTAGAACAATTTACATCTCCATTACTCTTGTTTACCTCAGTTTTAGTGACTTTGGGGACACTAGCTGCTGTTGCATATGAATTATTTGATGGTGGTTTCAAAGATACGTATAAAATATCCACTGACTTATTTGATTTACCAATTTTTTACGAATATGTCTTAACTGCTCTCTTAGCGTATTATGCATTCATGGTTGTCTATGTTTGTTACTCCCTCTTTCCATATTTCGATAGACCAATCTTCGATGAATCCGACTCCCTTTTTACATCCCAAATGACCGGTGTTGCTTCGGTTGAAAATCAAGACGCAGATGATGAACCAATTATTGAATCAGATGAACCTGCTCGAATGGATGCTGTAATTCAAATCTTAGAGATGGAAATGCAACAAGCACGGCAAGAAACTCAACGTCTGAAAGGTGAACTTGTAGAAGCTAACAAAAAAGTGGTGGTCTTGAACACTGAACTGGATGAAAAGTCTTCAGAACTTGAAGATATGAAAGTGGTGAAAGAGAAAATGGAGTCGGTCTTCGAAGAACAATCGCAAAACGATGGAAAAACACTCACAATGGCTGACTCGGTCTTGGTTGGTGATGCACTGTTCGGTTCAACGAAGATAGACCAGCAAATAGTTAACGATCCATTAGCCATCGCTCGAGCAGCCATTGAAGCCTATCAGCAAGGAAAGAAAGACGCTGAAAAATGATTAATTCTTCCACTTACCTAAAGCATCTCGAAGTGCAGGTTCGAGCGTTTGATATTGAAATTCATAGCCACTTTCCAAGAGTCGATTTGGTAATACTCTCGCACTATCTGTTGCGAGTGTAACACCCATCTTCCCGAGTAAAAACCAGATGCCGATTGGAGGAACTGGGATGAATGAAGGTCTCCACAAGACTTTCCCTAACACTTTGGCGAATGTCTTTTGTCGAAGAGGATTCGGTGAACTGAAATTGTAGATTCCCTCGCATTCCTTTGTCATCATCACATAATCAATTCCGTAGACTTGGTCATCCATTGCCATCCACGAATACCATTGCTTACCCCACCCGATTGGGCCACCTGCGCCAAGTTGTGCCGGTAAGAGCATTTTTTGGAGCGCTCCGCCTGTTGCGTCGAGGACAAGACTGGTGCGGCAATGAATGGTGCGAATTCCAGCATCTCGAGCCGGTTGAGCAGCTTGTTCCCATGCATCACATACATCGGGTAGGAATCCTTCACCACGTTTTGATTCTTCAGTGAGTTCTTCATCTCCACGATTCCCATAGAATCCTATGGCACTTGAAACGATGAATACCTCAGGTTTCTTTTCGAGTTGAGCAATTGTCTTGGCAAGCAGTTCAGTACTTTGTGTTCGGCTGTCTTCGAGTAGCTTCATTCGTTTTTGTGTCCAACGCTTATCGCCAATTCCGGCTCCACCCAGATGGATTACGGCATCAAAGCCTTCCAAGTCTTTTGGATTAATTTCCCCTTCACTCGGCTTCCATTTAATCTGATTTTTACCAGGGTCATTTCGTACCAATCGCCATACTTCATGGCCAGCGGTATCGAAAAAGGCAATCAATTGCCGTCCAATGAGTCCAGACGACCCCGCAATGAGGATTCGCTTTCGGTCCATATGTGCAAAATCTTGGTAACGTTTTGTATCCTTTTCCAAACGTATTTGACGTGCCGTAAACATTCGCTTCAATCGACGTTTTATGCTCCCTCCGCCAAAAATACGGCCAAGAACTCCCATTGGGAGTGTGTATTGGACATTATCTTCTACTCGACATGCGCCATCTTCTGTTTCGACAAAGGAGTGGACATGATGCCATGTTTTGAACGGTCCACTGATCATTGTATCCTCAAAAGCATGAGGTGGATTATAGCCCGAATGTTCAGCAATCCATTTCATTTTAATGGGTCCAAGTGGAATTTGGAATGTTAAACGCGAGCCGTTTTCCAAGGATGAGAGTTCCCCTACTTGTTCGGCCTTCTCCCAAGGCGGCATCAATCGACGAAAAGCGCCCTTGCGCTCATGCCAGTCAAATGTATCTTCAACATTGGTTACAACTTGTGTCGTGTGTTTATATTCCATTTGTTCACCTCAGTAGCGAAACTCTTGCAAGTAGGGTTTGAGATCGAACTTGCGTCGAGTATTGGCAGAAGACATATAGCGAATTTTCCCAAAAATTGCTCGCTCCGGGCCCCATGCTCTATCGTGACGTCCAAGAACCCAGAAAATCCCTGTGTAGGAATTGGGGTCACGTCCATCAAGTGCGAAACTGTCATTCAGTTCAATCATCCATTCAGCGGCAATTTGCGGAGTAGGAGCCCATTCAAGGATTCGCTTACCCCAAAGCATTCTCAAGTAATTATGAATGATACCATCTCGTATTAATTGGCGTTGGGCAGCATTCCAAATTTCGTCATGCGTATCGGCCTCCTTGATTTGCTCAAAGGTATATTGGATACGTTCATCACTTGCGTGTTCCATCAAAGTGGTTTGCGCCCAGTTTGGAAGAGATTCATATGTGTCGTGTTTTGGGAGATGATAGGCATTGTTGAATCCAAGTTCCCGCCAAGTGATTATTTGGTCAAGAAAACCTTCAACCGCTCGGTCGAG
Source organism: uncultured euryarchaeote (assembly GCA_937892945.1). Lineage (GTDB taxonomy): Archaea > Thermoplasmatota > Poseidoniia > Poseidoniales > Poseidoniaceae > MGIIa-L1. The sequence goes on from CALBIL010000039.1 coordinate 130,604, forward strand.
ATTCCACCATCCCTCACGAGAACCTTTTCGAGGCATTTGAATGGTTTCAGGGTCCCAACTGTTTGATTGAAGTATTTCCTGAACGATCTCAATGGTTGATATGTGCCCGAAATGAAGCCATGGAGAAAGCCCACTTGTTGCAGGCTTACTCACCGCATTGCGGTCATCTGCATATCGGTGCAAACGGTTTGATAGAAATTCATGCAACATGCGAACCGCAGTGCTACGACCGCCTCGTGATTGAGATACTGGAGGGATAGAATGGTCAATATCGATTGTTGATAACGCTTCACGCCCCGAACTGCCATTCTCTCCAACTCGCCATAACCATTCGAATGGAGTGACTTTGGCATCCCAATCCGGAGATAATTGTTCAAATAATTCATCGCTCATCCACAGATCTTTACCCTTTGGAATCGGATTGAATTGAGGCCAAGTGTCCATGCATTCAACAAATCGCAGATGGACAAAACGACGGAAACCATGTGCAGTTGGGTACGCACGGTCGGTCCAACTCATCGGAAATACACCATTTGAATCTACAGCCACCATTCGACGATTGGTCGAACGGCTCGCATTTTGAACGGCCTTCAAGGGATAGTAGGTTGGGAAATCATCTGTAATGATCATTACAGCCTCTTGAGAGAGGTCGTGGAGTTTTCCTTTATGACCGCTTAAAGGGGTTTCAACCCAAGGGATGTAGCGAATGTTATTGTCTTTGAAAATGCGTATGTTTTCGAGCATGCCTTGAACCATGAAGGTGCAAATACGGTCATTTGAGAACTTGTGACTGGTTGAAATTTCTTCTAACACAAGCAAAGGAACATTATGTTGAATTGCCATTTCAGCAGCATATTCTAATGCTGCATTATGGTTGAATCGTCGGTTAGCAATCATCCAGTAGAGGATGTATTTTCCTTCAGAATGCAGTGGATTTTCATTGCAGGAGCGAACACGATCGACCATTCTTGGATTCATGCCCTTCCCCCCCAAGATTTTGAAAGCGTGTGCAACATGTAAGGGTGCCCTTGTTGGGGTTGGTAATCGATCGTTTGTAGAGTCTGATTTGAATTCACAGCAGATGCCGCCATCGAGTGCATTGCATCACTGATCCAATCGAGTTCTTCGAATTCATCTGCGTGAACAAATCGAGTTTCCGATACTTCATCACCTGGCAGGGGTATTTGGTCTCCTGGCAACTCGACAAGATAAGCAATAAATATTGCAGGAACTTCTTTTAGAAGTCGTTCACGAATTGCTTGTACTCCAATGATTTTACCATCGACATTACATTCCTCTGAAAGTTCTCTTAGGGCAGCGTGGCTTGGTAACTCGTCCTGATTGACATACCCTTTTGGAAGCCCCCAGGAATCCTTGTATCGACCATGAGCTTCTTTGACCAGTAGAATACTACGAGCCTTGCGAACAATTGCCGCAACGCCTACATCACATTCTATGGTGTGCATGAATCTAGAGCTGGAGATTGGATTTATAAAGAAGTGTTTCTGAAAGTTCAAGGTTTGATACATTGCTTTATATCCGGATTGCCAAATGAACGAATATGAAGCAGTATCACATCCTTGCACAGAACATTCAATCAGATGCAGTATTGCCTACAGAGCATGGAAATTTCAGAATACGAGTTTTTGTTGATTCTCAAGGCGCAGAGCATGCCCTCCTGTCTGTTGGACTTGCAGATCTAACCAAGGCCCCGCTTGTGCGTGTACACTCGGAATGCCTTACTGGTGATGCATTTGGTTCTCTTAAGTGTGATTGTGGACCTCAACTTCAAGCATCGATGGCTCGTATTCAGGAAGAAGGATGTGGAGCGATACTCTACATGCGTCAAGAAGGTAGGGGGATTGGTCTTGAAGCAAAAATCCGTGCTTATGCACTGCAAGATCGAGGACTCGACACTCTTGATGCCAACCTTGCTCTGAATTTACCTGCTGATGCGAGAGAATATGACTTCTGTGCAGTCATGTTGAAGAAGGTCGGAGTTGAACGTGTCCGCCTCATGACCAATAATCCGCTTAAAGTGGAAGGTCTCCGTTCGAATGGAATCGCAGTCGATGAACGTCTCCCTCACATAACCGGTCGATGCCAAACAAATAACGACTATCTCTCTACGAAAGCAAAGCGTATGGGGCACTTAATCCCAGATCAAGCATAGTATCAATTTACATGCAATACCATGGAGGAGTAGTTATGGGAAGTCAACTCGTAGGTGAAAAAGCACCAAATTTCACCTTAACATCCTCAACAGAGGAAACGGTATCATTAGCAGATTACGACGGTAAATGGAAGGTTTTGTTTTTTTACGCAAAAGACGGCTCACCCACCTGCAAACGCGGATGCCTTACATTCAAAGAACAGTATGATTTGTTCCAATCACTCACACCGCCAGTCGAAATTATTGGTATCAGTCAAGATTCACTCGAAGACCATCGGAGGTTTAAATCCCAACACGCCCTTCCTTTCTCACTTTTGAGTGATCCTGAACGTGAAGTTGCTAACGCCTATGGGGTTCAACTTCATCTTGGAATATTCCCTACAAAATCTTCATTCCTTATCGGGCCAGACCGAACGGTTCACTACTGCTATGATTGGCTGTTTCGTCCACGGCGGCATGTTGCTCGGATTCTTGACGCATTCAGTGCACTTTCATCTGGGGGGAAAATTGAATGAATTGGGCAGAATTATTCCAAGATGCTGGTCTTTCTGAACGTGAAGCACGCTCTGTTGAAATTCTTTCATCCTCAAAGGAGTTGAAGGCCAGCGAATTGGCCAAAAAACTTGGGACAAATCGATTGGATGCATACAATTCTCTTTCCAGATTAACTGAAATCGGATTGGTAAGTGTCACAGCAGACCGTCCAATGCGTTTTTCTTGCCCTTCATTACCTGTGTTGTTCAAGCGTTTGATAAAAGACCAAAGAGAGCGAATAGACCGAACAAGCCAATCCTTTGAAGAACTCATGTCTGGTGCAAAACCCGATTATGAAAAAGAGGAACAAGTGAACTCTGATGAAACGAATGCACGTTTTGCGGTTCTAAAAGGACGAGAACATATTCACAAAAAAATTGCTAATTTTGCCGATGAAGCAGAAGAACGACTTATCCTTCTTTTAGGCCGTTTCGGGATCTTACATCTCTGCCGATCATCAGGACTCGAGGAAGTAAATTCAGCAGCTCAAAGAGGTGTTGTTGTGACTGTTATTGCTCAACTGGACCGCCGTACAGTTCGATTTTATGACCAACTTGATGATTCGATTGAAATCCGTCACACTGATGAAATTAGTTCGCTTGGTGTTCTTCAAGATACGAATCAAGTCATTCAATTTCTTCACGTAGAAGAAAACCCTGTTGGTCGTGGGCGTGATGATGCGGCTCTGGTAATCCATTCCGATGTGTTTAGTTCTTCACACTCTGATTTTGTCTCGGCCATCTGGAGTAAGGCTGTTGATTTTGAAAGTGCGAAAAAGCGATTCACTGAAGAACGAATCGTCGACCCACTTCGATTAACAATTGGCCAGGGCTCATTTCTCGACCAATTCCGAGACGCTCTTGGAGTGAATGCTGAATTACCTGATACTGATACACCTTTCAACCCTAAATCCTTCTTGGCATCGACTCGTGAAATAAATCAGGCACGAAAAGCACTCCAAGGCGGAACTGTGCAAAGTCTCAAACAACTTGGTATTGATATGAATACGATGCTTCGCCAAATCGGTCAGCGCATCGGTGAAGAGTTGACCTTTAGTTTGAGAAAAATCGAAGGCCATGTCGAATTTCTTAGCGAACTTATGGATTGGTGGGAGCATGCAGGTTTGGGTGAGTTGGATTACGACAGCGACCCCTTCTTCCACATTGTGGTAAAACTCGCTCATCCTGAAGACATGTATACTCAGAACGCACTCCCTCTTTGGGAACTCGATGATGGAATTATAGAAGGTGCCTTGATGGCGCGATATCCACTCACAGGGAATGTGAGAATCCGCCGTGAATCTTTTGAAGATGCTGACGGCCCAACATGGCGCTATACCCTGATTTTCATCGACGATGACCCTGATGAAGAGACGGATTGAAAAACACTCTTTGATAAGTTCTGCTTTACAGCCAAAGGTATGCGAATGCTTACTTTTTTTCGGTTTATGCGCCAAATACTCCGTAAGAAGCCCGCAGATCTTGATTGGATTCAGCGCCAAGGTCTAATCGCAGTAAAACTTGCTCAGATTTTTGCCTTACGTCCAGACTTACTCGGTGTAGAGAAGTGCCGTCAATTACAACAACTGTACCAACACGCTGCATCGATTGAATCTGAAAACCTGCATGAAACAATTGCATTAAAAGCACCTGCAGGTTTTGCTGACGCGTTTGATTTCATCGATGATGAACCACTTGCAGCAGCTTCGGTTGGCCAAGTACACCGTGGTCGCTTGAAAACAGGTGAAGAAGTAGTGATCAAATTCATCAAGCAAGCCAATGCAGTCGAATTCAAAAAAGAAGTTGTACGTATGCGACGATGGTTACGAATTTTCCTTATTTTTGCTCCGAAGTTACGTAAAGTCGGTAACCCAATGGCACTCATCAATCATGTTGCTGATTACACCTTGCGGGAACTTGACCTTCGTAACGAAATCAAAGGGGCTGCTGAGTTAATGGAAATTCAAACATCCGTGTCTGATAACTTCGATATGTCGTTATTACGATTTCCGATCTACTATCCCGAACTGTCGAATCAAGATATTCTTGTTTCTGAGTTCATTGACGGTATGTCGCTTGAAGAAGGTATTGAAACCAATTCTTTGAGTTGGGATTTCTTGTTACAATTTTTCAGGATACACGGTGCATATCTGTTTGGCATCGGAACATTCCATGGAGACTTGCATCCAGGGAATTGCATTATTGATTCCGATGGCAAATTTGTTTTTATTGACAACGGTGCTATTTGTCATGCACCACAACATGTAGCCCATTCATTGTTTACCTTTTTCGACCATCTCTCACGTCAAGAACGTCATGAAGCGTTCACAGCTTTACTTACGATGACTGAATTACCCCCAAACAAAAAGAAATTGGAGAAGTATTATGCTACAATGGAAGAGATTTATCATGATTTTGAACTCAAACCTGTTGGAGAACAAAGTTTGACTCGAATTATGATGCGAACAGTTCGGGCAGCAGTTGAACATGCAGGTGCTCATTTTGGTGAAGAAGCCTTCCCAATTATTCGGGCATTGATGTATCTTGATGGATTAGTCATTCGAACTCATCCTGATGCACTTCTTATACAATCAATGGGGCCGTTTTTGGAAGAGTTCAAAACAAAACTGAATATTTGAGGGAGTTCGATGGAACATTCAGTTGCTGTAATCGGAGCAGGATTGGCTGGTTTACAGTGCGCACTTCTTCTCAAAGAAGCAGGAATAGATGTTCATGTCTTTGAACGTGAACACCATGTTGGGGGTCGAATGAAAACTGAAAAAGTCGATGGTTTCTTGCTTGACTACGGTTTCCACGTCATGCAAACAGCGTATCCCACTTCACAAAGAGTGTTTGATTTTGAAGCACTCAATGTCCAAGCGTTTGAACCAGGAGCGATGATTGTTCAAAAGAAAAAGAACAAGGCTAAGTTTTGGCGAATGGCAGATCCTTTCCGAAGACCAATTCAGGGTGCTATGAGTGGAATGAATCGGTTTGCTTCCCCTGTTGATTTATTGCGTGTCGCTCGCCTACGTTTTGCCGTAAGAAAAGGCAAAACAGAACAAGTGTTCGAAGGTGAGAACAAGGACACCCTTTCTTACCTGAAACAGCAAGGGTTCTCGCAAAGTATAATCGACCGTTTTTTCCATCCACTTTTCACTGGAATTTTTCTCGAAGATGACCTAAGGACAAATGAACGAATGTTCCGTTTTGTATTCCGAATGATGTCAAAAGGGAACATGGTGCTACCGCGTGAAGGCATTGTTGCTGCACCAAATCAACTTGCTCAACGGCTGGGGAAAGACCGCATTCACTTGAACTCCACTGTTTCGTTTGTCGATGACACCACCCTTGACATCAATGGTCAATCAAAATCGTTTGATGCAGTCGTTCGTGCTTTCAATACCAATCAATCGAATGAAAAGCGGCATGTATGGACATTACACTTTGATGCTGAACAATCACCTCTCAACAGCAGGCATGTCTTACTCAATGGAGATGTCAAAATAAATGATGGCCTGATTGCCCACCTTGCCGTACCTTCAGATGTTCAACCGGAATATGCACCAGCTGGGCGGTCATTAGTAACCGTCACAGTGGTTGGGGAGCGTGCAGATTCACTCGGGCTCAAAGAGGCTGCTGAAATAGAGGAAGCAGTTCGAAATGAAGTCAAATTATGGTTCCCTGATACATCATTGAATTGGCGCTTATTAGCCGTTCAACATATCGAACATGCCCTTCCTGAGGTTGGGAGTGAACGCCCTCTCCTCGCCACACCCCAAGGCCATGGTTTCGAATGTGGTGACCAGATGCTGCACGGGAGCGTAGAAGGTGCGTTGCTCTCAGCTGAAGCAGTTGCAAACGCCGTCGTTGTCCATCTCCAGGTTTGATTGTATGATTGATCTTAGTTCAACCTCTTCCCAGAGCGGCTTTGCGCAACGAATCCTTGCTCCCTCGGAACCTGTTGATGCATGGGTGTGGGTGAGTTACGATCAGCTCAACCTCGAACTCTTGAAGGGAATTCAAGAGCGAATCGGGTCCATCGGAATACTCCTCATTGAATCTGAATCGAAAGGACGTTCACGACCATTCCACAAACAAAAACTAGCTTTCGTACTCTCAAACCTCCGGCATTTTGCATTAGAGGCTCAAGTAAGTGGTTATCAAGTCCGTTATGTTGTTTCGAAAGGCGGCTATTCACAAACGCTGTCTTCGCTGCGTGGCGACTTGGGAGCGATTCATTGCATCGCACATGCCGAACGCTCCACCCGCGTCGAAGTTCAATCGCTTGTGGAACAAGGTGACCTCATCGTCCACCCGCATTGCGGTTGGCTAACTCCCCGAGCATGGTTTACCGATGCAGTTGGGGAACAACCTCCATTCCGAATGGACCCATTCTACCGGTCTGTTCGGAAAAAAACTGGATGGCTTATGCAAGATGGTCAGCCAATGGGTGGGAAATATAGTTTTGATGAAGCGAATCGCCATCCCTGGAAAGGCGACCCTCCAGCCCCCTCTACCCCCATCTACGAAGTCGATGAAATTGATGAAGAAGTGGCGACAGTCATCGGTCGTGTATTTTCAGAAAACCCCGGTCGTGTTGATTTGAGTCAACTTCCAACATCGAGTGCTGACATCGAACAAGCACGAAACTTTGCTGTACAATGCTTGACTCATTTTGGCACCTATGAAGATGCGATGTCAACCGAAAGCCGTGGCCTGTTTCACACCCGCCTGGCCTCATTGATCAACCTTCATCGAATCATGCCCGTACAGGCGATTCACTTTGCGCTTGAAAGCACGGCTGAACTTAACAATGTGGAAGGCTTTCTTCGACAGTTAATTTGGCGTGAGTATGTCCATCACATCCATGCAGTCACGGATGGTTTCCGGACTCTTGAGGTCAACCGTTCGCTTTCACGACGAGATGCAAATTGGTTTGAATCGGCTCCTCTGGACAATGAACTTCATCCGAACCACCTCGAACAAACTTTCTCGCTCCCACAAGCCTATTGGGGGCAGAAAAGCGGTCTCGCATGTTTGGATGAATCGGTCGCTTCTGTCATGGATGAAGGATGGACCCATCACATTCCGAGGCTCATGGTGTTGAGCAACATTGCGCATCTCATCGATGTTCATCCAAGGGAGCTTACCGATTGGTTTCACGTCGCGTTCATTGACGCTTATGATTGGGTTGTGGAACCAAACGTGTTGGGAATGGGAACCTTTGCGCTTGGTTCAGCGATGATGACCAAACCCTATATTGCGGGCTCTGCCTACATCAACCGGATGAGCAACCACTGCAAAAAATGCGAGTTCCATCCGAAAAAAACATGTCCTATTTCTCGTTTGTATTGGGCTTACCTCGACCGTCATTCCCCTGCGTTTATGGGCAATCATCGTCTTTCGATGGCCATGAAGAATGTTGCAAAAAGAAGCGATGAACAACGCAGCTTCGACCATAAGACCTTTTTGATGGTTCAAGATGCATTGGCGAACGGTCGCACCTTACGCCCTGATGAGCAATGATTCACCGGTGAGGCGCTTGACATGTTGGGCAGTGGTCAAGTCTGCGACCGCCATACCTAAGTCGTACGATTAATGTTCCACATTTGAGACACGGTCGCTCATTACGACAGAACGCATAATGTCGCCATGACCGCCTCGCTTCGCCTCGTTGTTTCCCTGCTTTGGCCACATCCTCGGGAACGGTGATTCCACCGGTTTGATACGCTTGTACTGTGACGCTTTTGATGGCATGAGCCCATTTCTTCAGCGTCGTCTCTGGCAGATCACACGGTCGGTCGTCAGGATGAACACCTGCTGAAAATAGAATTTCAGATCTCAAATAGTTCCCTAAGCCAGCGAAACTACGTTGTTCTAACATCAAGGTTGCACCTTTTTTACGGAAGCATTTCTTTGATGAAAGTTGAGTATACAGGTCGCCTACTGTTACGTTCTCGTTCAGCACATCAGGTCCAAGTTTGGCCAAGAACGCATGCAGTGGTTCTTCCGCAGTAGGCAACAAATCAATATCGGTAGCGGACCATAAGCGAACCGCATGTTTTTGTGTACAGAGTTCGGCCCGCAGAGTTCGTTTCATTCGAGACACAGTGGATACCAAATTGACCGTCCAGCGACCGTAGAGTTGGTTATGGCTGTACATCGTCCACCCGTTTTCAAAGCGAATCAACATGGCCTTCGCCTGACTTGTCACATCAACAACAATTTGATTTTGAATCAAGTGCTCACGGCCAATAAATGTCGTGTACGGAAGGTTGCAGTGTACAATCCTACGACCAATCAAAGCCTTACCCAAACGATCTGCGGCACGCCGGATTTCGGGACCCTCTGGCATGATTCACATTTGAAGAATGTACCTATCAAGATGTGTTTAAACGAACCGATGAAGAAAAGAGCAATCACCTTCAGCGACCACCATGGCGCAGGAGGTTCAGATGCTCGGAACGGGCAATGCCTTCCTCCCTTACGGGCGTTTCCATTCCTTTGCGATGATTGATAGCAAACATGTAATCGATTGTCCTCCAACTGCCATGTCGAGCTTACGTCGGGCAGGTGTGCCTCTGTGTGAAATCGAAACGATTTTCATAACACATATTCATGGAGACCATGTTTTTGGATTCCCCTTCTTTTTACTTGAACGCCGGTATATTTCAGATCGAGAAATGCAAAAACCGCTGACTGTTGTCGCTGCGGAAGGCGTCAAAGAACATTTGTGGCATCTCTGTGAATTGGCGTATCCCGGAAGTCTTGAGGAAATATTTGCAACAGTCGAGTGGCGAACTGAATCAGAGGGTGCTCTCTCCTCTGGCTTGACTTGGAAACGATTCCGTGTTCTTCACGATGAATCTGTTGACCCATATGGCTATCATTTCAACGCAGGTCAATTTGGTAGTTTTGTCCACAGTGGAGATTCAGGACCTTGTGATACCTTACACGATGAAATCCTCTCTGCTGATATGGCTATTCTCGAGATGGGTTTGCCTGAATGGGTCGAATCTGACCATCATCACAAACCATCAGATATTCAATCACTCGCTCAACGAGCAGCACATATACCTCTTATCATCACCCACACTTTCATCGATCAACCGGGTTTTAATGCCAAACCAACGGTTACCGATACCTATCCAGTCCATCCAAAGAACGTGCATCATGCTGAGGACGGCCTTCGGTTAATTCACGATTCGCGAGGCTGGGTTCTCGAACGCTAATATTCGATACTAATTCACTTGATGTAAATAGCCGGAATACGGCGAGAGTTTATGTTATTTTTACAAAAAACCGTATTTAAATATAGACCCTTTATAATGTATTAAATATTTCTTCAAGTGAATCAAAACCTTGCCACCATCTGCTTCGAAAGGTCATGCTTATGAGGGGGACTCGGACTAACGCACATTATCGCGCAATGCCGTCCCCAGCATCCGTTCGATATTGCAATTGAGAAAGAGGCAACCAACATGAACAGAAACATTTTCGACGATTTTCTTTCTCGTCAAACTCTGTTCATTAACAAGGAGATCCTTCGACATGACCACTTACCTCAACACCTTCCTCATAGGGATAAAGAAATTGAAGCAATCGCTTTCAATTTGGTCGAAGCCTTGAACGGGCAAATACCATCGAATATGACATTGTACGGTGTGACTGGTGCTGGAAAAACTGCTGTGACAAAATATGTTTGTAATCAGCTTGAAGAGAAGGGTGCTGAAAAGAATCGAAGTGTCCGTTCCATTATGGTGAATTGCCGGCAGATCGATACCCAATACCGAGTCTTGAGTCATCTCGGTAATTCGTTACGTGAAGAACATGAAATCGATGAGATTCCATTCACTGGCTGGCCAACTGACCGAGTTTTTGGAGAACTCGTCCGTCGTATGGACAAAAAAGGCGGAGTTTTTATTCTCGTTTTGGATGAAATCGACCATCTTGTTCGTAAAGCAGGCGATGACCTCCTCTACAATTTGACGAGTCTTAACGCTTCGCTCAAATCGGCTCGAACCTGTGTAATTGGAATCTCAAATGACCTGAAGTTCACAGATTTCCTCGACCCCCGTGTCCGTTCAAGACTTGGGCAATTGGATGTCGTGTTCAATCCATATGATGCAGAACAATTGCAAGATATTCTGCGACAACGTTCTGAAGGTTCTTTGAAAAAGGAAGTTCTTGATGATGGCGTTATTGCCTTGTGTGCAGCTCTCGCTGCACAAGAACATGGTGACGCACGTTGTGCACTCGATTTACTACGGGTCTCAACAGAAAAAGCCGAGCAAAGTGGAGATACAACAGTTGGTCAACGTCATGTTCGAATGGCACAACATCAAATCGAGCGAGATCAAATGATTCCGGTCATCTCTTCTTTGCCAAGTCAGCAAAAGTTGGTTCTCGCTTCTGTTCTCCTGAATGAAAAGAATGGCCTTCGTAATATTCAAACTGGTGAAGTGTATGATGTCTACCAACAAGCATGCCGTTATATCGGGCATAATGCATTGACACAACGTAGAGTTTCTGGATTGATTTCTAATCTTGATATGCTTGGTTTGATCACGGCTCGAACAATCAGCAAAGGTCGATATGGCCGAACAAAACAGATTAACTCCTGTATTCCACAAAACGTCGACCCTCAGGCAATTATGATTGAATCTGAATCCGAAATGGAAGAAGTATTCACTCGTCCTTACCGGCATCAAACACGACTTTGAGCCGTGAGATTGGGAAAATCAGCAATCTTGAGGCTTCGGTGTTCTTATATCCAAAAGGCAGGTGGCGAGTTCATGAGCACAGAAGAGAGCGACCCTACCAACAGCGTAGTTTCGATGCTAATGAACCCTTCACGAAGTATGGCAAACTGGTATGCCTGCCTTGGTATGCTCGGAATATTCCTTGCAATTCTCAATATCACAGGTAATATTCACCCGAACTACCACCTTTCTTGGGGCGGTTTGTTTACTTTCGAAGCCACCAATGCTGCCTTTGAACCAAAATCCAGTTCAATTCAATTTGTTCTTTCTGATGTCATTTTCATCGGCCTCTGTGCGGGAATTTCCGGTATTGGTTTCCGAACAATCAACAATGGTGAATTAGGACTTGCTGCTTGGTTCAAAGGAATGTTCGCCAATGATACATGGCCGGCACTGGTTGACCCAGACAATGGTGGTTGGAACAAACTCTTCGGAGCTTGGTCTCTTTTACTTGGAATCGTGTTTTACTTTTTCTACGGAATTATGTATACCGGTTGGATCGACATTGGTGTCTATTCGATGAGTGTTTCTCTCATTGCCTTTGGACTTGCACTTCTGATGGCAGCGAATGCACCTGAAGGCAACGATAACTTGGATTGAAGTTACTTCTTGTTCTTTGCAAACAGTTTACGATGGCCGTTTGCCCCTCGTATTGCATCTGTGATTCCCAAAAACAATCCTTGCCATAATGCTATGCTCCATCGAAGAGTAAGGTTTCGAATTTTGTAAATTGTTAACAGTGACCACTTTCCTTGTTTGATGGCACCACGGTTTACAACGCCAAGCGGGCCTCGCCAAAGAACGAATTCATGAATCAACATCAACCCTAATGTTACCAATAGAAGCCGAGTCTGCCACCAAGACTTTGCGAGTTCCCAAGACCAATCTGGTTGCGTGAGAAATGAAAAGAGAAACGGAATTCCTGTTGCGAGAACCATGACCCAAAGGGGAAATACGGTAAGAACAAATGTGGAACTCCCGATAAAATCTAATTCAGGCCCCTGGCGTTTCCCTCGTGGGAATTGGCGCATAATTCGCATATGAGCCCGAGCATCACGTCGACGTTTTGCTAAGAAGCGTGATGATTCAGTTTCAGGGACATGATGTACGACTGCATCAGGTGCGTAAACGATTGTGCCACCATTTGCAATAAGTCGTAGGCTCACCTCCATATCTTCAGCATGATACCAAGCCGGATTGAAACCACCAATCTCTAACAATTTCTCTCGTTCAAACATTGAGCAGGGACCATTCGCGAGACTGGTTCGCCGTGGGCGTGAACGGTATTTGGTTGCGATTTCAACAGAACGTACACGACTTACGATATCACCCGCATGTTCAAAAACAGTACGGCCAGTAATGGCAACAACCTTTTCTTGAAGATCTATTGGTCGAGTTTCAAGAACCATATTTGAAATCCAATCGGGTTCGGGCCGCACATCGATATCAGTGATGGCAACCCATTTCCCTTGTGCTTGCTCGACCGCTAACTGTCGACCTGCGGAGAGTCCCTTGGCACCTTGAGTTGATATTCGGATTGGGATGTCACTCTCCTTCTGATGCCATGCAAGTAATTTTTCTTTTGAACCATCACTTGAACCATCATCAATTCCAATGATTTCCAATGGCCGATAGGTCTGAGCGACAAGGGATTCGAGACATCCATCGATCCAATCTACCCCGTCCCGCACACATACTGTGACGCTAACGAGCGGGTTTTTCTCCGACACTAAACCACCTCGAAAAGTGAAAGAAGGAACCGACACCGTTGTTTGACTTCCAGTGTTGTGTATTGAACAACAACGCCAGTTTTCGGTTGTCCATACAAGACTAATGTTCCAATAGGAGCGAAACAATGAATGATGAGAGGTGCTAAATCTTCTTCACCTTCGACTTCCAATACGAGTGTTTCTTCAGCGAGTAATGCAGTAGAAATTGCTTGATTGAGAGATGGAGTAAGGAAACCTGCTGGGTTTTCAGCATGAATCTGGTGGTGGAACCGATTGGGGTTTACTTTGAGACTTGGTTCCAATTCGGTACGTTTTGTTTGCCCATCAATGAGGGCAATATCTGGAGTGAGTCCCATATCAAGCATAGTTTTTGTAGTGACATCTCCAACTGTGATTATCGCTCCATGAGGCGATGGCAATCCATCTAATGCTGCAGTCATTCCGATTTCAGGGTCATTTTCAGGCCCTTCGAATAAAATTCCCATGGGTGTCTTCAGTTCTTGGTCAAGAGCTGATGCCATTTTCAATTTACTTTCACGTAATTTACGGGGCATCCAAGGATGCCCTTCTCTGTCCATATGGCCGTTTCGAATCGCAGAGGAACTGATGATTCCACCTTCAACTGCATCCAAGTGCATGACTTCAATGACATGTAAAGACGCGAGTCCATTCTTTATTCGTTCTTCATTGATGAATGCGCACATGCCAATCGTTTCTGGTGTTGCCACAATTGCATCTGCTGTAGAGTGGTGTCGAGCAGGGCCATAGTCATCATTGAGTTGATGCACTGAAATTTTACAGCCCTGAATCCGATTGGCCCAATTGTGCAATTCATCCATTCGGTCATCAAAGGATTGGACAAATGGAGATTTTTCTTCCGCCATCACATCTGATGTGATATGAATTTCTACGGCCTCCGCATTTTTACTTGCAGCATTGAGTAGTAATCGATGGCCGGCATGAAGTCGGTCAAATGTGCCTCCAACAAGGCAACAGCGAAAACGCCGAGCAGAGGGCATAAGTCGTGGTGAATTGAACCGCTCTTTGATTGCATCGCTTGTTTGGTGCCCAAGCAGTGCGATTTGGAATGCAAGAGAATTGAACGAGGAGCTGTACCCCGACGCGTAACGGCCCTTTTCATAGCGAAGCTCGAGGGCCTGACCCAGCGTCAGGGTTTATGCTGTCCAGTTGGTTGGTTGTCTCGTGTTCATCCTGTCGTCGCACGAGGACCCATTACCTACCGGTTGGTTTACCGCCTTGCACCGAAAGTCATTCCCCGAGGGGTCACTTCAGTCTTCGATAGCGGACCGTACCATTGGTATCGGACTTCACAGCAATTTTCACAGTAGCTCTGCCAGATGTTGCGGGTACGGCAATCGAATCCTGCGGCCTACCCCTTTTCAAGTCATCGAATTATTCTAATTTCGATGCAAAGGAACGGGCATAGAGCAATGCACCAATCTCAGGCTCACCTTGGCTGAGTACTTCCAAGCCCATAGGGGGCCAAGAATCCACTGATCGTGCCAACCAACCTACAAGAGGGTGCGTGCGGCCATAATGGACAGGTTCTTGACGTTCTGAAGTAGCGAGCATATCGTAGACATCTAGCAATGCCGGTTTTCCTTTTTTGTCTTCGAGAAGCAGAATATGGAGCACCTCATCTAGGCCAACCCGCCCTGCTGGATATGGGATTGGCCACGCAGGCAACCCTCCCCGCTCACCCGCAGGTCGTGTTAACAGCGCAGGCCATGGCAACGGAGTTGCTGACAACCATCGGCGGCCTGATGATGATGTGAGTTGAACCTGTAACCAGTCTCCCGCCCATGCTCTCCACCAATCAGATGGGAGTTTGGTCATAACCTTTCGAAGAAATTCTGGTGTTATGGGCTCATTTGATTCCATGTTCTCCAGCAACGTACTCCAAAGAGAAAGTATGGAATCATGCGGATGTACCTTTGCTGCAGCTTTGCATTGTATCAAACACTCCTCAACATGATTCGACAGCGGTAGGCCGATTGGAAATAAGGATTCCAAAACTTGCTTTGGTTGGCGAGGGGCATCAACCCATAGGCTGCAGGCCTGTTCAAGGAGTGGATGAAATTCTTCAGGCAGTTGCCCCGAAGCGAGTAGAACAGCAGTCGCCATCCAAGGGCCAAGTACCTCATCTTGAAAGAAAGATTCGTATCTGAGTATAGACTCGACATTATTGGTAAACCGTTGACGCGTTTTTTCCAATGCATGAAGGCTCCATTCTTCGGAACCTTTCGGCATTGCGCTGATGAGGGTAGCAGTTTCACAGAGTTCGATTGGTAGCAGATCGGCCCATCCATTCGGAAGAATGGTACGCAATCGTATCCAACGTGAAGTTCGGTGTTCAAGGGGTGTAGCAATCCAAGCGGCTAACGGATAGGTGCTTTCATTGAGGTTTGCCCAGTTCTCATCTCCTTCCGGATAGTTTGAGAGCGCATGCCAAATCGCTTTTTGGCGGTTCGTATCCGGTTCAGTTCCAGTGAATCGTTCTTTTCTCATGCCTTCATTGTGGTCCCAAGCTTGAACCAGTTCATTGGCTGAAGAAGGCACTTCTTCATGCATATTCTGTTGAGACGGCCCTGCTGTAGATTGAAGTAATGAAAGTGGTAATATCTTGCCACGGCCGAGATTTATGGCTGCCTTCATCAATGTCTTTTGAGTTCGGATAACGGAGGTAGCTGAAATGAGAGGTGAATAATCTCCATGGGATGTGATGAGCAGCCGGCAGCGGCCAGACGACAGTATCCTCTCGAGAATACGGCGGTTCTCTTCAAGCGAATATGGCCATTCAACAGCGCACTCTTGCGTCGAGTTTTGGAAATACCATTCAACCAATGCCAAAGCCCCAGCATTTGATATGCCTGAGAAATTGATATTTGTGATTGTACCCCCTTCTCGCCATTCTACAATCCCAAAATCTCCGAGCAATTGTCTTTGGAGGGCAATCGATGGAGAACTTCCATCTGGCTGGAGCAAGTAGGTTCGTAATTCTTTATTTTTCCGAGTCAGTTTTTCTTCACTCAGGCGTGGATGCCTGGCTCTTAACCAGTAGTAAAGGGCCTCATGGGGTAAATACCGGGTGATTCGTTGTTGAGGCCGTTCTTCAAACACAAGGGCGTTTTTCCGTACTGCATTGAGTACCATGGCTCTGTTTACTGGTAGGCGAAGGTGCGCATGAATGCCATGCTTGGGGGATACTGCGATTTCAGTACCTGTTGCTGTACCAATTACATATTCTCCCTGCACCAATGTATTTGGCAAAGCCGGTGGAGTTTCAGGTTCTCTATACCATGTGCCCGGACTGAGTAACCATTCTCGGCTGGTGTCGAGTAGAGTTGCGTGGAGTATTCCGATGCGGTCGATTTCTTCAGTCCACTCCTCGAGAGTGCCTGGTGAGTTTTGTGTACGTGGTGCATCAGTCACTTGCAAATCCGTCAGTGTATACCACCTGATGGGCTCATTGCGTTGAACCGCCCAACGCCCCCCTTGGCTTCCAGTGGAGACAGAAGGGGTCTCTACTTGACTCGATAATCCCTGATTTGGCAATGAAAGCAATCGCGAGCGAGGAGTTTTCACATAACCAAGTAAGAGGTGAGGTCCATCTTGGCCGAGAACAATTGCTTCTGCTTGCGCAGGGATTTGAGTAAGGAGGGTGCGTGTACGCGCCAACGCATCATTTGCTAAACGTGCCCGACCTGCTTCATTGAGGCGGTGGATTGCGCCGCGAATGCTTCCTTGTTCATCTCGGCTGACTTCTTGCCGTTCACGTAGTTGGCGCAGGGCTAAGGAGGCGTGGGGCATTCGTAATTGGAGTGACTCTGCGATCTCAGTAACCGTGCCTCCTCCGTCCATAAGCCAGTTTAGGACTCGGCGTTGATGGCCACTTCGAATCCGTTCTCCTGACATCAAAAGACACCTTGTTCCTACGCTAGAGTCGCTTGTTGATAAAACCTACAGTCTGTGCCGCAATATAGTTACATTTAGTTACGCATTTCCACTGGAGAAAGTTTCTTTTTACTTACATACAAGGCGAGAGGTGTGAAAAAAACACTCAAACGGTATATCAATTGTAACTATCAACTGATTTCTACGGCAAGGGTTATATGAGCACCCTCGGTCATCTGTCTTAGTGGCCGAACTCCTTTGCGGGAAACGGCCTCATGACAGGAGGAGCAATACATGAAAACAACCAGAATCAGAGAAAAGATCAAGAAATTCTTAGGAGATCGACCACGCAATACTGCTGAGATTTTGGAACATATCAACAGTACCATGCGTCATGGTACTACAAGTCAACAGCTTGGTAACGTTCTTTCTAAGGACAAGGATATCGTCAAGGTCGGATACATCAAGCGCTCTGGAATTCTTTCCGGGGGCTATGATATTTGTGAATGGGCTACTCGTATATGGGTTTCTTCAAATTGTCCTGGATGGCAAGAAGGAACGCCGATTATCATCGATAACGATGGCAACGTAACGACTGGCAACAGCACAAGCCGAATTCGTTGAACTCAAATCCTCGTTCAAAAACCTCTCCGAGGAATCTCTATCCACTAACGGGGGATTCAATAAGGGGAAGCATTTGGGCACGCCATGGATAACTTGGATAAGACTGAGAACTATACCGTCCGCGACATGAGTTTGGCTGAACAAGGTGCACTTCGTGTCGACTGGGCACGAGCTCGCATGCCTGTCATGGCAAAACTCAAGGAAGAAGCTGAACGTACCAAACCTCTTGCAGGAATGCGCGTCGCTGGTTGCCTTCACGTCACCAAAGAAACAGCAGTTCTGATCGAAACCATCGGTGCAGCAGGTGCTGAAATTTCATGGTCTGGATGTAACCCACTTTCAACACAAGATGATGTAGCCGCCTGGATTGCTTCTGAAGGATACTCCGTCCACGCTTGGCACGGGCAATCCAATGACGATTTCTATTGGTGCATTGACCGAACTCTCGAATTCAAGCCTACGCTCACTCTTGACGATGGTGCAGATTTGATTGTCCGTGTTCACGGTGACAAATCTGAATACGCTGCTGGCGTTATCGGTGGAACTGAAGAAACAACAACAGGTGTTCACCGACTTCGTGCAATGGCTGCTGCTGGTGACCTTCGCTATCCAGTCCTTGCTGTCAACGATGCAGTCACGAAGTGGGACTTTGACAATGTTTACGGAACTGGTCAATCAACCATTGACGGAATTCTACGTGCGACCTCGGTTCTCATCGCTGGAAAAACATTCGTTGTTTCAGGATACGGCCACTGTGGAAGTGGATTGGCAATGCGTGCCCGTGGAATGGGTGCAAATGTCGTCATAACAGAAGTAGACCCTCTCCCTGCGCTTCGAGCAGTTATGGAAGGCTACAGCGTCATGACTATGGAAGAGGCTGCTAAGATCGGAGATATCTTCTGCACCGCTACTGGAATGGAAGATGTCATCTTTGGTCCTCACTTTGATTCAATGAAAGACGGTGCAATCATCGCCAACACAGGTCACTATGATTGTGAAATCAAGATCACCGATCTGGAAGAGCGAGCAACCTCCGTTCGAACCATCCGTCCGAACAATGAGGAATTCCTCATGCCAGACGGTCGACGTATCTTCTTGCTTGCACGTGGTCGTTTAGTCAATCTCGCAGCAGCAGAAGGCCACCCATCAGAAGTGATGGATATGTCCTTTGCAAACCAATTCCTCTCACTTTGCCGCTTGGCAAAGGAAGGCGCTTCAATGGGCAAAGAAGTCTATGATATCACAAAGCAGCAAGACCAAGACTTGGCAACCACCAAACTTGAGACGCTCGGTTTCAGTATTGACGTACTGACCGATGCTCAACTTGCTTACCTTGACGACTACACTGTTGGTACGTGAGTACGAGACTCTCGCTAACGTGAACGACCGTGTTCACTGACTTACCGTGCACTTCGATGCACCGTTGCTATGCCTTGAATCAGTGTAAGCATGGTGGAGCCTTCATCCCATGATTGGGATGTAATGGCGCTGGCTGGAAAAGCCGTAACCTTAGATTCTATTCTGATGGCAGTAACTCAACCCAACCATTCAAACCCACTTCTTCCAGTTACCAGAGTCCCGGTCACGTACGAACCAAACTCCGCTTCCTGCAGGGTGCTCAAGATATTCGTGTCCATCTTCTGAATTTACGTTTCCTTGCATACTGGTGGCAGGGGCATTGTCGTCCGATTCTCTTTTGACTTCGTTTACAGTTTCCTCAGGTACATCTCTCATGGCAAGTTCTTGCTGTAAGAGTTCAGTTCGCTCAGCAGCATCTGTTGTACCAATGAGCCCGAAGTATGCATCGTTGTAAGCGATTCTTTCCATCTGTTCTGGACTGGTCGATAAGAGACCCTCAATCAGCGTGTTTAGCTTTTCACGAGTTTCCTTTGTAATCTCATTATTGGTGTAACGTGCGGTCAGGTCTGCATTTAATTGCAATAATTCTTCAGCGAGTGCCGGCATGTCTGCATAGTAGGCTTGGACTAACGATTGGAGATAGGTAAGTTCTCCTCGTTCTTCCTTGGAGAGTTGGTTTGAACGTCGAAGCACTTGCATCCATCTGAATGCATCTGGTAACATGGCAGCCACAAAGTTTGTTTGCAACAGTGCGAAGAACGCCACCATGATCGCTCCAAATCCAACCGTCGTTCGAACAGAATCTGAGCCTCCAGACAGAAGAGAATCGATGAAGGATTGTTCTTCTTCATCCCCTTGAATGGACAATTCACAGCCTTCAACGGTCACTTGCGCGCCAAGTGTCGTGTTTGGACAAATATCCGTGAGGTCATCAATACCATCGCCATCACTGTCAATGATGCATCCAACATCGTCTACGTAGGTCCCAAGAGCGCTGTTTGGACATGCGTCTTCGGAATCGAGAACACCGTCACTATCGGAATCATTGGTATTGGTCGAATTCGAATCGTTCATTTCTCCCTGTGGGGTTTGGTCATAGATGTTAGCGATACCATCGCCATCATCATCAAGACAACCATAGAATCCATCACCGGTTGAATTACCGAATTCCAAAGGACAGTGATCGGCAAGAAGTGCGCCATCAACAAATTGTCCTGGCCAGATAAACAAACGCGAGGTGTTCCAAGAGCTGTTGCCCCAATTGTCGCCGTATCCATCGCCATCGGTGTCCACCCATTGTGTTGGTTCATTGAGGAAAGCATCGGAGTTGTTACCCAGCGGGTTGTCTCCATAGCCATCTGCGTCGGTGTCGTTCCATTGAGTGGAATCATCAGGGAATGCATCGACTGTGTTCAGGTATCCGTCTGCGTCTGCATCGAGGTTATTGTCAATGAAAGGATGGCTGTCACTGTTGTCACCGATTCCATCGCCATCACTGTCCATTGTTTCAGTCGAGTCATTCGGGAAAGCATCAGCATTATCACCCACGCCATCGCCGTCAGAGTCCATTGATTCGGTAGCATCCAGTGGGTACATGTCGCTGTTATCGCCAACGCCATCGTCATCGCTGTCAAGGTGTTCCAGTGCGTTAAACGGGAAAGCATCACTCATGTTTGAGACACCATCTCCATCGTCATCAGGGCATCCTAAAGCATCCAAGGTGGAGTTTCCGGCCACAGACGGGCAGTCATCGGACTGATTCCCAAATGGGTTATCACCGTAGCCGTCCAAGTCAACGTCATCCCATTGACTTGAATCGAGTGGAAAGGCATCCCCGTTGTTTTCGTTCGAATTGTCGCCATACCCATCGCCATCGGTGTCCAACCATTGTGTGGCATCGTTTGGGAACACATCGACACCGTCGCTGTAGCCATCGCTGTCAGCATCTGGGCAACCAACTGCATCGTTTGTGACTGGACCAGCAACGAGAGGGCAATCGTCGTATTCATCATTGATGCCATCGCTGTCAAAGTCGTCCGGGAGGTAGAATCGGAATGCGTTGTTGATTTGGTGCTCAACCCCATCAACATCCCAAATGGAAGGAGTGACTGTACCTGCAGTTGCACTAAATTGTTCGGAAGTGTGGCCAGGTGTTGTCAGGACAATTGTGGTGTCGTTAACCACCGTTCCAATGACTGAACCGTATGAACCAAAGTCCACCCGTACTTCGTGCGTTTGAATCATACCTGTAGAACGATTCGCATACTTCAAATTCTTGTTGGTTGTGTCGTAATATGCAATGTGAACCATGTTATTGTCATCAACAACAATGTCATTTCCATAGCCTACGTCTCCAACGTTGTCGACAGTCATCGATTGGCGTGAGGTCCCTGGGGCCACCATACTGTAACCAAGGTTTGAGCCGCCATTGTATTCCGAAATGTGAACGATGTCGAATTGGTCAATGTACATGCTAAATGTGTCTCTTGAGTTCCCCTGGTTTGAAACAATCCAAGCCGAACCGGAGGCACCGTCTGCAAAGTAGGCAGTATTTCCGGCAGCATTGGAGGCGTAAACAAGATGAAGTCCATCGTTCGAGTCAACAGCCATAGCGCTGTGATAGCCCACACCATTGCCGTTATCCACCGTGTACCGTTGCCATGTACCACTGATGTTTGAAGCAATCAACATGTCCATGTTGCCATGGTGTCTGTAGGCGACATGGACAAAGCCGTTTGAGTCAATGGCAATGGAAGAGTCACAACCAATGTAGGTGCTTGTGTCATCCAAAGTGACCGTTGTCCATGAAGATCCGTCATGATAGGATAACAGCGCGGCATTGCAGATGTATCCATCCCTTGAGTAGGAGATATGTGGCCGATCATTCGCATCAAGGGCTATGGAAATTTGGTCGTTCTCAACATTCGACTTACTCCAATTATTTGTCCATGATGTTCCATCATACATGGAATAGAGTAGGTAACCATTGTTGTAATGAGCGATATGAACATTGTCATTGCTGTCAATAACGAGGTCAATATTTCTACAATCACAATTCCTGATTTTCGCATGACTCCATGTGGAACCATCATAGGTGCTGTGCCATAATTCATCGCTATCCAAAATGACATGGACAATGTGAACTGTTCCATTTGAATCAACTCCGATGGAAGGGTCCCATCCGCTCGAAGTGACGTAGTTCACCGTGCTGGTGGTCCACGTGTAGGCCTCACCATCATGCGTGACGTTCTTGTATGCCATGTCAAGGAAGCCAGTTCCCGTGATGGTGATTTCTTCACCGCCATCAGTCGAGCCTAAATTTGGATTCACGGTCTTGGAAATCGTCGAATTCTTGATGGACGCCGATAAAAACGGATTATCTTCAACTTCTTGCGTTTTAAAATCGTTTATCTGTGCCGTTGAAAACATAACGATGAGGAGCATGAAGGTCGCCAGTAAAGCATTAACGCGCATCAACCTTCCCTATGAATGGTCGAGTATAACAGATGCGGTAACGATTTTGTAACACAAAATCAGAATGGCAACTCAGTTGCCTTCAAAAATCGCCATTGCTTTGTCAACAGATGCGCCTTGACAGATGATGGCGTGGCATGCAGCAGTCATACGGACAGCCGATTCAGTGTCTCTTTGGTGAATGTTACGGCCGGTAGCAGCGCCCATGCAGTTTCCAACACTCATTTGAGCGTGAAGGCGTTCCAAAAACGCTCGAGCAGGAAGTGAGCCACCACCAGAACAAATGATTCCAGTTCGGCCAGCAGCCTCAGCAGCAACTGCCAGTGATTCTGGTTGAGTCATTCCATCGAACGCACGAGGATAGTTAACTTTCGCAAAGTCTGCACCGATACATGCAGCAACACCGGCAGCCCCAGAGATGAGTTGTGGGTCCTTCTCATCGCTAACAGCCTTGCCACGGGGATACATCCACACAACAGCAATCATGCCAAGTTCGTGTGCTTGTCGAATAAATTGTGCAGCTTCTGAAAGCATTTCATGTTCAAATTCACTTCCGATGTAAATGGTATAGCCAATTCCTACTACGTTGATGCCGTTATGTGTAAGTGCCATGACATCATCCATGTCCCACATTGCTTGAGAAATTGGGTCACGTTGGTCGGTGTTAACCATGTGTGATTTCGAGTTCAATTTAACCAAATAAGGTAGATCGGGATAATCACGAGCATAGTGCGAAATAAGCCCAAGTTGACCTGCCAATACGCCGATTGTTCCAGCATCATGGCAGCGTTGCCCGATTTCGAACAAATGGCCAGGGTCGTTGGATGTGGCAGGGATTTTCTTCCCACCATCGTAGAAATCATCGTTGAGGTGTTCGATTTTTTGGTCACAAGCAAAAAGATTCATCTTCCCTGTGCCCGCAGTTGCCGCATTCATATTTTGAATGTAGGTGTCAATCAAATCATTTGGGACATCGGCTGGGACATTGTACGTTGACATCTGCTCACCTGTAATTTGGGCGAAACGGGCTGAGGACTTCAAGACTACGGCTTCCGACTCCTGTAGAATTCAATATCCTGTGGAGGTTATTATAGCATTTCCGAAGGCAAAAAGCTCGAGTCCACAGCGTTCAGTCATCTTTATTGTCGAGGAAGTCCATGAGTAATGCCCCCAACCCTTGGTCGGTTCTTGTTTTAAGTTCTCGAACTATTTGTCTGGTGATAAAGATGAGACCAATTGGGGTCAAAGTCCCCCATACTGGTATCCAGCCGTACCATGGTAATGCATGATATGTGAGCCAAATTGGAAAGGCGAATATAAGGGCGATTGGTAAAAAGAGTATTGAAATCCCAAGGAAAACAACTCGAGCGGTATTTGCTTTTTGAACCAAGTTGTATTTTTCAATTGAGGAGTGTTGTTCAGCCATTGTATTGACTTCATTCAACCACTCTAAATTGAGAGTATTCTTGTATGCTGTACCGTCCTTTTCAGTTGTTTGACATGCTTTGAAAAACGCATCTATTTGTTGTTCAGTACAACTGAATGATGTCAGTTTCTGTACTAATGCCTCGACGGTTAGATGCTGATACGTACGAACTCCCCAGACGGTTTTAACATAGGCAAAGGTAATTTCCTCACTTGATTGAGGTAGCATTCCCTTCTCCTGTTTTATTGATTCTTCATGCTCATCTAAAGTCGTAACGAGTCCTTTTATCGCGCCGAGAATAAACAGTACGGCGAGGAGTGAAGTTCCTACGAATTGAACGAGGGGCCCAATAAATGGGGTATAATGCTGCGGGTCAACATCAATCTCGCTTGGATTCTCGGGATTGTATGCAATGTCACGTGTCGAATTGACTGGGTAATCAACCTCCCAGACACGGGACTCAAAATGAGAGACCTTTTCTGATTCCTCAACATCAAAGATGGTCCCATTGATTGTGTATTGGAGATGGTATTCTACGATGTATTCTAGGCATGTACCCGGGTTTTGAGAGTCACCACACTGGTATTCATAGATCTCAATGTCCATCTCTACGACAGTGGCATTGGTCGTCGGCCAAGATGAAGCGTCTCTTTCATTTTGAAAGTCGTCAAACATGATTGCAGGCCAAATACAGCCAAGCAAGAACACAAGAGTTCCTACAACAATTAAAGCAAGAGGAGGTGGCTGTAATCGAACACCAGGAGTAAGTACCATGAGTGGTTTTCAAGGTTCATAGTACTTGGTATTGGCCCAACTATTGAGGTCGCAACTAATCCTTTCCGGCTTACAGACTACGGGTCAGCATAAACACTGAGAGGCTACAACGACTTAATTCTCTGTCTTCTTCTTCAGTTAAATCAATGAATTGTAAACGGTTAATTTTGAATGAGTGTCCAAAGAACTCTTCTACATCTTTGTCAGAAAGTGCAAATGGCGGGCCTTGCATTTCATTTTTCGGATAATCAAAAGTAACCATCAACCCCTTTGCATCGGGTGTGGTGAGCGCAAGTAATTGTTCAATGTATTCTGGTCGTAAAGATGGTGGCAGTGCAACCAAGGCGGCTCGGTCATACCAAGCAGAAAAAGGCGCTTCATCGGGTTTGACATTAAAGAAATCAGCCTGATAGATATCGATCTGTTCAGCAGAGTATTTCTCGCCACTGCCTGTTGTTTGTCGAATGGGCGTTTTCGACCATTCTTGGAAAAATTGCGCAACCGCTTTCTCCACGAATTCAATGCCAGTCACTTTATGGCCTTGTTGGGCTAGCCAATGTATGTCGAGTGTCTTACCACATAATGGTACCAAGACGTTTGTTGTTGATTCAAGACCCAATTT
>CALBIL010000040.1 GCA_937892945.1 uncultured euryarchaeote
CCATCTCCACCAGATTCATCTTCACCATAGGACATCACAACTCGAACACCAACGATGTTCATGTCTTCTGCACCGTCAACTGAATCGGTATGAAGGTCATCGATCATCAATGTGTCACCGTCTGCGATGTATTCAATCCCATCAGCGATTTGGATATAGGTGAGTTCGCCATTGACGTTGTAATCGGCAACTCCGCCCAGTGCACCACTGCCAGATGAGGCTCCACCTTGCATGCTGAAGTAAAGCGGGAAAGCAATGAGGAAAAAAGCGATACAAGCCACAGTGATTTGAGTATCACGGTTGGTTTTCAAATCGTCCAAGGTAATCATTTGTGTCGCCCTTACCCCAACCGATGAAGCGTCAACCTCTATGACTTTCGGTCAAAAGTATAGCCCGTGTGAACAGGAATTCGAGTATATTTCTCGTTGTTTCTTCTTGTCTCTCGCATCTTCAATCAATACATCAACTCGTAGTGTTTCTTAAACACGATAATGAGAGCCACGAACGGCACAAAGAAAATCATCGACAGGATGAACAAATTAATTGATACTTCGGGTTCTTGCTCTGGCAACTGTTCGACGATGGGAATCTCCGGTTCTTGCACCGTGAGCGTGAAGGTTACTGAATCAGAACCACCAGAGTTATTTCCCCAAATGGTGAAAATTGTTTCAGATTGATTCACCGAAGAAATACCCGAAACAGAACCGTTCTCCATTACCAAACCATCAGGGAGTGAAGGAGAAATCTCCCACACATCAACCATACCACCATCGTTGGTGATGTTGAGAGCGAGTGAGGAATTGTCACGAAGAAGCACCGGTGGGTTGGATTCAATCGATAAGATTGCAACGGGTTCGACAACAGTGAGGTTGAATGTAACGGTGTATGAACCACCGGAGTTCTGAGCGATGACGGTGTACTGTGTCATGGTGAAATTCACCACAGGTGTACCCGAAATGCCTCCATTTTCAAACACCAAACCGTCGGGGAGTGAAGGGCTAATTTCCCAAATGGCAACCATTCCTTCACCAAGAGACGGGGCAATCTCGGTAATATTCTGACCGCGTGTAAGAACAATGTTCTCTGGAGAATAGGTGACTTCAGGAATCGGTTCATGAATCAAAAGAGTGATGTTTGCAAATGATGCTCCACCGCTGTTATTTGCCCATATGGTGAATGAAGTCAAGGTCATGTTCACTTCTGGCGTTCCAGAAAGAACGCCATTGGAAAACGAAAGTCCGAGAGGAAGGGTTGGCTCCACCTCCCAAGTTTCGACCTGCCCACCGCTCATTACTGGCATAATTGACGTCATTGACTGAGTACGGATAAGCGTGAGAGAATCTGGTGAATAACCAATTATTGCAACGGGTTCAACGACTGTGAGATTCAACAAAGCCACTGCTGAACCACCTGAATTGTTGGCCCAAACGGTGTACTGTATCTGCGACATGTTCACCGATGAAGCACCCCAAACGCTTCCGTTCGAACTACCAAACTGCAAACCAGATGGAAGCTGAGGATTGATCTCCCATGAAACTACGGCCCCACCTGCAACCGTGGGTGAAAGGGTAGGCATGCTCAAACTTCGAGTCAGTGTGAGATTGCTTGATGAATACGAGATTACGGCAATCTCAGCATTTACGGTAATATTGACTGTAGCCGTAACGGTACCACCAGTATTGGTAGCAGAAATCGTGTAGACGGTAAGTACGCTTAACGCATCGGGTATTCCTGAAATCTCACCATTCGCCGTGTTAAACATGAGGCCAGAAGAAAGTGCAGGGTCAATCGACCATGACACAATATCTCCGCCGAGCGTTGTTGGTGAAAGGGTGTTCATTGCAGAATTGTTGGTCAGTACTAGACTATCTGGCGTGTAAGACAAGACCGGGGTTACAGCATTTACAGTGATATTGACCGTAGCCGTAACGGTACCACCAGTGTTGGTAGCAGAAATCGTGTAGACGGTAAGTACGCTTAACGCATCGGGTATTCCTG
>CALBIL010000041.1 GCA_937892945.1 uncultured euryarchaeote
AATCTACAGGGAAATCTTCACCACCGCCTTCAAACAAGGCATCAATGTCTAATCCGATAGCAGCAGACATCTCCATGCTGAACACCATGTCGGCGCCAATAAGGTTGTAAGAATCGTCGAGGTATTCTGTGTAGGTCATATCGACAGTCAAAACCTGTTCAAGGCTTTGGACAATATCGACATCGAAACTCGTAGGGTCTGCACCGAACGTTGCTTCGGACCAGTCTGTTTGGAAAATTGAGTCTGCAAGAATTCCGTGCCGTAGTGTGACGTCATCGGTTCGACTCCAAACGGAAACATCGTTTCCATTACTGTCTTGAATCGTCTGAGGAGTGATGTCTTCGGTGTGATGAACATAGACGTTTGAGGAGCCAGTTTGCAACTGTCCGATGATCAAATTGAACCCCGCATCATCCGCAGCACCCATCACTTCGCCGAGAATTTCCGGCAAATCAAGACCGGTTAAATTCTCAAGGTCGGTATCGACACTGTTCCAATCGTATTCTACACCATAGTAAAACTCTGAGGCTTCAGCAGGTGCAGCAGCAACGCCGGTTAAGGGCGCAAGAGACGCAAGAAGAAGGGCGGTCATCAGCAAGCTAGGTATGGAACTACGAGGGCTCATAGGTTATCTATGAAACGAGGCGTTATGAAGTTTTTGCCAGCATAAAAACAGAATTGAGCACTATCAGATGTTTTTTTTCTCTTTTGCTTTCCGACAGACTTCAACAAAATTTTCAAACATTTCCTTTCCAAACTCAGAATCATTGACTTCGGGATGGAATTGTAATCCAAATCGCGTCCCCTCTTTATTCTCCATTCCTTGAACTTTACATGAGGGGCTGCCTGCAGTTATGAAAAAACCATCAGGAACAACGTGGACTTCATCATTGTGCGATTCCCAAACGGTTTGAGATTGAGTTGTGTTGGCAAAAATCACTCCTCCCCCATTTTCCAATTTAATTTGCATGGCTCCAAACTCAGGTTCGGGAGACTCGCGCGCATCACCTCCGTAAAAGCGAGCCATGAATTGATGGCCGGCGCAAATTCCGAGAACAGGAACATCGAGTTCGAGGTAAGCTCCGCAATTTCCAAGTTCCCCTGTGAGGCCGACTCTTGCCGCTCCACCGGAGAGGATGATTCCATCGACCTCTCGTAACTCTTCAACCGGGGTATTGTTCTCAATAATTTTCGTATCGACCTTGAGATACCGAAGCATTCTCCATTCTCTGTGCGTCCATTGTCCGCCGTTGTCGACGACATCGATGACGAGTGGTTTTTCTTCCATGCTTTCACCTGTATTTTTTCCTGTGTTGGTCGAATAACCTTGAACATGCCGCACTAAAATGGAGGAAGAATGGGTTGATGGAGCAGGAGGATAACGGGGGGGCATGGTGCGAGTCTTGGTGGTTGGTGCTGGACTTGCAGGCCTTGCTTGCGCTCTTGAGGCGACGACATTGGGGCACCACGTCGTGGTACTCGAACGCTCTTCGAGAATCGGCGGGCGCGGTACAACGCAGAACCTCGATGACTTTCCAGTAGGATTTGGACCCCATCTTTTTCTCAAGAAGGGTCCCTTTCACGATCTTGTTCGAAAATTAAGTCGGGTCAAACTCGCCGCATCTGCGGTTCGCCTGGATCGGACTGAAATCATTGGGCAGGGAATAGTTCGACCCTCGGACGATATTAAAACTTCAATAATCAATAAGCAAACTTTGCGCGATGCAAACAACGAAGATCTCTTGGTCAAGGGGTGCCAACTCCTTTCAGCATGGGGTGGGGAAACAAACCATCCCCGATACACGGCGTTACAAAAAAACAATCTCATGGTTTCCAATGAAGGTTGGGCGGGAATGATTGGCCGCCTTGCGGCTGCCTTGGATGAAGTAGGCGTTTTCATTGAATGTGGCCCAGAAGTACAACGTATAGAACCGGGTAAAGCGATTCTTGCTGACGGTCGAGAAATCGAGACCGATGTCATTGTCCTTGCATGCGGCCCATCCACTGCCAGAAAACTCACACGCACAATAGATCAGCAACGGGCGAAAGATTTGTTTTCTTCCCTCGAACGAACCACGGCAAGTTTTGTTGAAGTGGGGTTGGATTCAAAATCGCTTTCGGGAAAACATGCAGTAATCGATGTACTGAATCAGCATATTATATTGGATTACCGAGCAATTCAACCCCGTCTCGGCCGAGAAGGAAGCCACCTCTCCGCTGTTGCAATTGGTGGCCTTGAATCAGACCCCGGTGAAACGCGATATACTTCAGCAGATGAGCGTCTCGCAGCTCTCAAATCTTTCCTCGATAGGAGGGCCAACGGTTGGCAAGACCACGTCATTCAACAATCAGAACAATCCAAAATCACGCTCCATGATGCAGGAACTTCACGTATAGCACAACAAGCGATGGCGGACAGTGGAGTGCTTTTTGCCGGCACTTGGGTCGAAGGAGAACACATACTCGCCGACGGAGCAATCGTTTCAGGCCGACTAGCAGGAAGAAGTATTGCAGCAGCCAAACGTTGAACACTTATCCACCTCCAGCCAATGGGCGAATCATGCGCTTCGTCTCATGGAACGTCAACGGCATCCGTGCCGCAATTCGAAAAGGAATCGACGCTTATTTTGACGCCTTCGATGCGGACATCATCATGCTCCAGGAAGTGCGCGCACTTCCTGAACAATTGCCAAAGGATTGGGATTGGCCAGAAAGCTATCAAACTCACCTTCATTGTGCAGAAAAGAAAGGCTATTCGGGCGTAGCAACCCTTTCTCGTTCAGGCTTTGAGAGAATTGAAACAGGGATGGCAGGCACCGTTGATGAAGGCGATACAGAAGGCCGAATTTTAGTGACAGAACATCAAGGATTCACCTGTATTAACACCTATTTGCCAAGCGGGTCGAATAAACAAGAACGACAAGAATTCAAAGACGCCTGGATGGATGAATGGCGCGCATTCCTTACCCCATACCTCGCATCGAAACAACCGGTTATTGTCTGCGGCGACCTTAACGTCGCTCATACAGAAGACGATATTTGGAATGCGAAAAGCAATGCGAAATCAAGTGGTTTTCTTCCACATGAACGAGAATGGTTTTCTAATCTTCTTGAAGACGGTTGGTCCGATGCCTTCCGAGACTATGTCGGCGATGGTGAAAAAATATACTCATGGTGGTCAAACCGCGGACAAGCAAGAGCGCTTAATCGCGGCTGGAGAATCGATTATTTCCTCCTCAATGCAGCAGCAGCAGCACTGGTTGAAAATGTCAGTATCGACCGTCAAGGCGGCCTCGATGTTTCTGACCATGCCCCGGTCATCTTGGATTTGAAACTTTAAATTGTTTCTTCGATCTCTGCAAAATCAATCAGCAAAGCGTCGACAATATCGCGCAAAGATTGGAGGCTTGAGTGTTGTATTTTCACCGTAATGTTGACTTCACCGTTTTTCTCAAACGAACTTGCTTCACAGTTTGAACGCTGGGAGGCTGCGAGAAAAAGGGGGGCGAGTTCAGCATCCCCGCTCCACTCAATTGTTGCTTCATGCAACTCGCTCATGTCAACTGGTAGAGGTGGGCTATTATGAGGATGACTCGTCGCAGAACCATGGCGAAGGGAAGTG
>CALBIL010000042.1 GCA_937892945.1 uncultured euryarchaeote
CCACCAACGTTGGTTGGCGTTGCACCGCTCACAAGACCGTTCTTGGTAAATGTAAACGGTGAACCTGCGTACGCAATGTCAGGAGCTTCATCTTGAACGTTGATGGTAATTGTTGTCGAATTGCTGCCCGCAGAATTGTTCGCCCAAACTGTGAATGTAGAAGACCAAGTTTCATATGGAATTCCATAGATTTCTCCAGTCATATCGTTGAATACAATTCCTGTTGGTAACGCTCCATCTCTCGCATAGAGCGGTGTTCCTGACGGTGCACCACCGGTGTTGGTGAGCGTCACTCCGCTAAGAGCGGTGTTCTCGGTGAACGTGTACGATGATTGGCCATATGAAATGTTAGGTGCTTCAATGACCAGAAGTGTGAATGTTTCAGTTGTGGTTGCGCCAAAGGCAGTCACAGTGACGGTGTGTGTAGTGTTCGCGTGGGTTTCAGTCGGTGTTCCAGAGATGGTACCGTTGTGCCAGTTCATGTTCAGTCCATCTGGGAGTGGTGGTGATACCTCGAAAATCGGATTGGTCGCTTGACCTCTTTCAGAACCTTGAATTCTGGTTAGTCTTAATTCACATTGGCTACAAGAACTACCTCCATAAGCTACGATAAACACATCATTATTCGAATCTACAGTCATATCGCCAAACCAAGCACCTTTAATGCTGCCAGCGGTAGCACTCGTTTCGCTTTCCAACCCCCACGTTCCTGATGTAGTTCTATTGTATTTCTGATTCTTTTGCAGACCACCAGCGTGATAGGAAAAGTGCACATCATCGTTTAGATCAATGGTCAAAGTTGGGTGATATCCTATGTTTGTCATCCTGGTATGAACCCAATTATTACTTGGGCTAACGCTTGTTAATACTCCATAATATAGAACCTTTCCACTGTTTAACCAATGTGTGTATGTGATGTGTATTTCTCCTTTTGAATCAATGGCCATGTCAAAACTATCTTTAAATCCACCCGATGATAGATGGTTGGTTGTGATGGTCTGATTCTGCCAAACCCCGTTTATTCGACTGGCTAGTATTAAATCGTCTGGGTTTTGGCTCACTCCTGGCTGCGAAATTACTCTTCTGAAAACAACGTGCAGATTGCCATCGGGGTCAATATCGACCTCAACCCCATGCCCCTCTTGGTTTGATGAGTTAGTGATGTTTGTATTGAGCCAAGTACCTGTTTCGTTTGTATAATGCTTCACACCCACAGCTGAGTTAGACCCGATCACGGTCATGATATGAACGGCATTCGTAACGAGATTAACTGAAATTCCCGTTTGGTTGTCCGCAGTATTATGTCCAGCTTCACCCAACGTCGATATGACCCAAGATCCGGTTGCATTGGTGGCGTACTTCAACTTGGCATTGTCCTTATCGACGTACCCAATGTGAAGTGCTCCCTGTCGGTCGATAGCAACCGATGGAACCTCCGTATCGACACTGCTGTCAATGGTACTCTCTGTCCATGCCCCGTTCCACTTGTAGAGCAAGGTGAGATTGGCTGAGGTTGCACTACCTCGCTTGACTGCATACACTATAGCGATGTCTCCTTGTCGGCCAGAATCGGTTGAAAATGGGTGTGGTGAAATGTTGTCAAAGGTATCGACAGGTTCGATTGTGCTGTTGGTCACACCTGAGACCCAATTTGGAATGCTGGCGGTGTGTGTATACGACATGGTGATGTCTGAGATGGCACTGCCTACGCCACCTTCGGTGGAGGTTGTGTTGATGGTGATTGAACCACCTGAAGCATTCACATTGACGATAAAAATGGCTGCAGAACCATTACCTTCTGCATTCGAGGGGATAATTGTCAGCGTCGTACTGCCCACCGTTGTAGGTGTTCCTGAGAGCACGCATGTGGTGCTAAGTAAAAGGCCAGAAGGTAGCCCCGTTTGGTTGCATGAAGTGGGTGCACCGAAGCCAGCGTCTAACGTTGGAGAAAGTGAACTCATAAGCGCATTCTGTACAAGGTAAACGGTACTTGATGAACCTGAAATCATCGTGGAGTCCCACGTATGGCTGCCTGATACCAAAACGGGTGGGTCGCCGGTGCTGCCTGTGGCTCCATTGCCTAACTGCTTGTTGTTGTCATTTCCCCAACACTTCATGGAAGCGTCGTCAAGAATGGCACAGGTGTGGGCGAATCCAGTATCGAGCGCAACTGCCGTTCGGCCAGTTCCAAGGCTGCTGGTGAGCGTTGGTGAGTGTTGATCTGATGTTCCCCCGTCACCCAGTATGCCAATGGCTCCATTCCCCCAACATGAGACTGAACCGCTGTCAAGAATGGCGCAGGTGTGTTTGGTTCCACCAGAAATCGCTACGGCCGTACGGCCGGTTCCTAGGCTGCTGGTGAGCGTTGGTGAGTTTTGTTGTGATGTACCTCCGTTACCCAATCGTCCTTTACTTCCCTCCCCCCAACATGAGACTGAACCGTTGTCAAGTATGGCACAGGTGTGGATGTCTCCAGCAGAAATCGCTACGGCCGTACGGCCGGTTCCAAGGCTGCTGGTGAGCGTTGGTGAGTTTTGTTGTGATGTACCTCCGTTACCCAATC
>CALBIL010000043.1 GCA_937892945.1 uncultured euryarchaeote
TCAATGATTTCGAGAGGGGACCCCTTCCGAATGCCCCCGTTTGAAAGGGTACCCTTCCGAATACCCCTGTTTACAAGGGGCCCCCATACGAATGCAACTAGCACCAATGACTGGCTGATATCTTGAAACATTATATCCTCGCACGAATTGGAGCGGTTATGAACAAAGCAAAGACAATCTTTCTAGCACTAATTATGCTAACCGCAAGCCTAGCTGGTTGTCTTGGTGGCGAAGACGAATCCCTCAGTGATGATGATGGTGATGGTGTAATGAACGAAAACGATGACTGTCCTAACACTCCTGCGAATACCGTGGTTGATCAAAAAGATGGATGCGTAGACGAAACTCAACTCGATGATGACCAGGATGGTGTGATCAATGAGATTGACATATGCCCCCTCACTCCGGCTGGAGAAAGCGTGGGGGGCGTGCCTACCGTGTTGAGTGGATGTTCTCAATCACAAATTGATGATGATGGAGATGGTGTGATGAACGATGCCGATCTCTGTACCTACACCCCCGCTGAAGAAACAGTGAATGCAGACGGGTGCTCACCATCACAACTCGATGATGATGAAGATGGCGTGATGAACAACATTGACGCCTGTCCACTCACTATGATTGATGCTCAAATTGAAGTTGAGTATCCCAATGTTGGATGTTCCTGGTCGCAGATTGACAGCGATAACGATGGCGTCATGGACGATGTTGATCTTTGTTATCTCTCCAGCGGATGGCCCGCCTACGGCCCAACACCCGTTGATGAAATCGCAGATGCGGACGGCTGCTCTTGGGAACAACATGACGATGATGGTGACTCCGTTTTGAACAGATACGACACTTGTCCTGAAACACCTCAAGGCACAGGTGAGTATTCTAACTCCCAAGGCTGCATAGACTCTGAGATTCGCGATTCTGATGGTGATGGCGTGGTGACATTATTTGACCTCTGTCCTGGAACATACGCTGAACAAACTGTAGATGCAGACGGGTGCTCACCATTCCAACTCGATGATGATGGTGATGGGGTGATGGACGAAATTGACCTTTGTCCACTAACTCCGGTTGGAGAAAGCGCAGACGGTAGTGATGCATACTTTTGGGATGGCAGGCGATTTTTCATGATTACGCAATACGATATAAATTCAACAACTATAGGTTGCTCGCAATCACAAATTGATGATGACGGAGATGGGGTGATGAACAATGTTGACCTCTGCCCGAACACCCCTATTGGAGAAACCTTTGATGCAGACGGTTGTACTCAATGGCAACGCGAAGATGATGATGGTGATGGCGTCATGAACAGTATCGATAATTGCCAACTTACTCCTGAAAACGAATCTGTTGATACGGCCGGTTGTCACGGAGGTTCTGTCGCAACATGGGGGCATGCGAATAACGGAGGAAGCCTTCCGATTGGTTTGGAATCAGGCGTTTTACAAATCTTCTCCACTGACACAGCATTTGCGGCATTAAAATCCGATGGGTCCGTGATTACATGGGGCTGGTGGGGCCATGGAGGGGACAGCAGTTCTGTGAGCGCTGATTTGAGTTCAGATGTTATTGATATTTCGTCTAACCAATATGCATTTGCAGCCTTGAAATCCGATGGTTCAGTCGTCACGTGGGGTCATACCAGCTGTGGAAGCAACAGTAGTTCTGTAAGTTCTGAGTTGAGTTCTGGAGTTTCCAAAATCTATTCGACCAGAACCGCATTTGCAGCCTTGAAATCCGATGGTTCAGTCGTTACATGGGGCAATCAAACGTACGGAGGGAACAGCAGTTCTGTGAGTTCAGAGTTGAGTTCTAACGTTTCCAAAATCTATTCGACGAACACCGCATTTGCAGCCTTGAAATCTGATGCGACTGTCGTTACATGGGGCGATCAAACGAACGGAGGGAACAGCAGTTCTGTGGACGATGAATTGTGGTTGGTCACCGAAATTTATTCAACCGCAAGTGCCTTTGCAGCCTTGAAGTACGATGGTTCTGTTTGGGAATGGGGCAGTTATCTCTATGGTGGTGACAGTTCATCAGTCAGTTCCGGTTTAACTTCAGGCGTTTCGACCATCATACCATCTGTTGGAGGATTTGCGGCGCTAAAGTCGGATGGGTCAGTCGTTGCATGGGGAAATGGCTACATGCACTCCAGTAGTCCGGCTTATCCCGATACGCGTTCTGATGTTGTTAACATCTTTTCAAACGGGGCCGCATTTGCAGCCCTGAAATCGGATGGCTCAGTTGTAACATGGGGAGACCATGCATCGGGAGGTAACAGCAGTTCCGTGAGTTCGGAGTTGAGTTCTGGTGTCACACACGTCTATGGTACGTCTTATGGGGCATTTGCAGCGCTTAAGGATGATGGAACAGTCGTTACATGGGGATATGCTTCTTTAGGTGGAAGCACTTCTTACGCCGGCGGCATTGGTAGTGGCGAATTGATCAACGTAACTAAAATATATTCGAATCAAAAAGCCTTTGCGGCGTTGATGGCTAACGGTACAGTCCTGTCTTGGGGTGAAACATGGTGCAATATTGGTGCTCCCTGCGGTTCAGATTTAACTGGCGTCATCGAGATATACTCTACAAATAATGCATTTGCAGCAATTATTGAACTCGCTAACTGAACGAGTTTGTAAAGTGTTTAGAAAGCAAGTTTGTGCAACGAATAATCAAATCGGACCATTCGAATGGGTCTATCCGAACAACCATTCGAATGGAATAACTGTTTGAAAGGGCTTTGCGTGGGTCTTTCTAGACGCTACCCATCGAAATGCGCTCTACCATCTCGATTGAATCAGATACATCCGAAATCAC
>CALBIL010000044.1 GCA_937892945.1 uncultured euryarchaeote
AGTAATGGTTCGGTATTCTTTTCCAGTCATGATATTCCTCTCCTCAGTTTTCCTCTACCGTATCGGCGATTTCGCTGGTCATGTTCTTGACCATGCTTTCAATGTTGTCGATGTATCCCTTTTCGAAACGACCACGCATAAGGTCAGATCGTGCTGGGACGTTTACTACGTCGTCAAGTAGAGCACCGCCAGCCATAGCAGACTTTGCGGAATCTTGGAACGTTAGAATTGCTTTTGCCATTTGGTATTGCAAGTGGATGTCACAGTATGCATCAACTTCGTGGAAACCATTCTGTTGCAAGAAGTATTCACGAATCATTCGAG
The DNA here is from genome assembly GCA_937892945.1 of uncultured euryarchaeote. Lineage (GTDB taxonomy): Archaea > Thermoplasmatota > Poseidoniia > Poseidoniales > Poseidoniaceae > MGIIa-L1. The sequence goes on from CALBIL010000044.1 coordinate 325, forward strand.
CGACTTCAAGCGTCAATTGTTGATCGGTTGGTAATGCATCGGAACCGACCAATTGGACGATTTCTTGCAATTCCGCTTCAACCTGTAAAAGACCACTGATTTGTGTTCGAACTTCTGGGAAGTCCTGTGCGATGTTATCGCGGAACCATTGGTCAAGACTTTGTGGATACAAAGAATAGGAGTTCAACCAGTTAATTGCAGGGAAGTGACGTTGTCGTGCAAGACCTGCGTCCAATCCCCAGAAAACCTTGACAATACGAAGAGTTCCTTGTGAAACTGGTTCGGAAATGTCTCCACCAGGTGGGGATACAGCACCGATAACAGTGACTGAGCCATCGTCGCCGTTGAGTGTTTCAACACGACCAGCCCGTTCGTAGAATTCTGCGATACGAGAAGACAGGTAAGCAGGATATCCTTCTTCACCAGGCATTTCTTCAAGACGAGATGAAATTTCACGCATTGCTTCTGCCCAACGAGAGGTGGAATCTGCCATCAAAGCGACGTCATATCCCATGTCTCGGAAGTATTCTGCAATCGTAATTCCAGTGTACACAGATGCTTCACGAGCAGCCACAGGCATGTTGGAAGTGTTTGCAATCATGACGGTTCGATTCATCAACGGTTTGCCGGTGTTTGGATCAATCAAGTGAGGGAATTCTTCCAACACTTCAGTCATCTCGTTTCCACGCTCACCGCATCCGATGTAAACAACGAGTTGTGCATCGGAATACTTTGCGAGTGATTGTTGTGTAACAGTCTTACCTGAACCGAATGGACCAGGGATTCCAGCTGCGCCACCTTTTGCAAGAGGGAAGAGGAAATCCAGAATACGCATACCGGTGATAAGAGGAGTTTCAGGAGCGTACTTCTGTTGGTAAGGTCGAGGTGTTCGGACAGGCCACTTCTGCATCATCTGCATTTCAGTACCATCTTCAAGCACACAAACTGTTTGTGTAACATTGAATTCTCCGGATTCAATAGACTTCACGACACCGCTTACGGTTGGAAGTACCATGACCTTGTGAACAATAGTTTCAGTTTCTTGGACGTGGCCAATAACTTGGCCACCGACCACTGAATCGCCAACAGCGACTTGAGGTTCGAAGTTCCAAGTCCTTTCCATGTCGAATGCGTCTGCATCAACACCACGAGTAATGAAAACACCCATCTTTTCTTCCAAGGTAGGAAGAGGACGTTGGATACCGTCATAAATCTGAGTCAAGAGACCAGGACCCAAAGAAACAGAAAGAGTTTCTTGAGTGTTCAATACAGGTTCACCCGGACGCATACCAGAGGTATCCTCGTACACTTGGATGACAGCCTTATCGCCGTGCAGTTCAATTACTTCGCCCATTAAACCTTCATCGCCAACACGAACCACGTCATACATTGCAGCGTTCATGCCAGTTGCAGTTACAACAGGACCGGATATTCGATAAATTACTCCTTCATTTCTCATTTATATTTCCTCCATTTTTTTTGGAATTTCACTTCCACAGGTCGACTCCAATTGCCTTACGAATTGTATCTCGCAAGGTGGTGTCTTCTTCCGTTCCAATGCCAAGCACGGTCGGAGAGATGGATGCCGAGAGTTGGTCACGAAGACGCTCTGGCAGCGTAGTAAGGATTGTGGAGTCAACCACGACAATCCCTACATTTTTTGTATTGAGTAGTTTTTTGAAGGTAGAGATTGTTGCCTCTGTTCCTTCAGGGTTATGCAGGTTGTCTATACCTGCAAGTTGGAATCCAAGAGTGAATTCTGGTGTTCCTACGACTGCGATATCCATACATAATCACCTCACAAAATATGTGCTTCGAGCACTTCAACAGAGAGTCCGGCAAGGCGCCCACGAACGATAAAGCGCAAATCATTCACTTCTTGGACCTTCATGGCCATGTAGTGAACAACGGGTAGTGCGGATACTGGATGAAGGAAACTCATTCGCTTCATGATTGCATATTCTCGTTCCTTGAACCAAGTAACGACGGGGTCAAGGCTGTTCATTTCCTTCGAAGAAGCAAGTGCTGCTTCAAACGCAGGGAAATCAAATCGGCCTGAACTTCGTAACAAATCCATAGCGGCGTCTTTACCACCTGCTGCAATCGAAGAGAAAGCGCGGGAAGGTATGAGGCGACCACCAGAGACAAGCATTGAGACAACGTTCTCCGAGGAAATACCAACTGCTTCAGCCTCAAGAATGTTCAAGAGGTTGCGGTGATCGATTTCGGCGCCAAGGAGTTCTTTCAAGAAACGGACATCTGCGCCTTTACCAGTCATTGAAGACAAGGCTTTCTTGAAATAATGGACATCAAGTGCATCTTCGTAATCTGAAAGTCGGGAATCTTCCGGAACTGCATTGAGTGCAGGACCAAACGATTTACGTCGCATCTGAACAACTGCAGAGCGCAAATCATCAGCATTTTCAATGATTTTCAGCCATGGCGTGTTAATGTCATTCAATTCAGGAAGAATGGAATGTGATACTTTTTCAAGTTCCACATCATTCACTACAGCTCGAAGAACAACCTTGGCATTGTGATACTCAAACCGTGAGGTATAGGTTTCAACAATGGCACGAATTTTCCCGTTACACATCGAAAGCATCTGTTCGAGTTCATGTTCCAAGTTATGGGTTAATGCGGCTTCAACTAAATCGCCACCAGTCATTTGCCCTGCATAGAGATCAATCTCTGCACGGTATCCCATTTCGCTGACCGCAACGGTCAGTTGTTCGGGAGATTGGTTAATCAGTTGACGTAGCCTAGAACGGTCCGCAAGCTTCTGCCGACGTGACTTAGCACGGGCAGCAACATAAGGTGTATTTCCAAGCATTACCATCATCTATCCCTCAGTCAAAAAGTATTGAATTAATTTCAGCGAGTTTTCCGCCCCATGTAGATTCAAGGAGGGTATCAAAGCGCATATCATAGGATACTGAACCATCTGGCGATTCAAGAACAAAGCCACCGAGCCCAACGATTGGTTCACCAATCGTGCGCTTACCAGCAATTTCTGAAAGTGACTTACGGTCAAGTTCTACAGGTCGAATTGTGTAATCATTACCACCAATCTTGTCAGCCTTTGCCATCAAGGACTTGAGCAAACTAGCTCTGCCTGAAAGTTTCGGATTTCCAAGTTCGTCGCTGGTCAATTGGAAGGTCTCATCGAGAACCTTGCGTCGAGCAACGAGAATTTCTTTTTGGTTTGCTTGGCGAGCACTGGCTACAACTTCACGAGCAATTTGAGTTGCTTCACGTTCAGTACGAGCAGATGCTTCCGAGCGAATGGTATCGGCCTTTTCATTGGCTTCAGCAAGAATTGCCTTTGCCTCTTCATTAGCCGCTTTGACCATAGCCGAGGCTTCAGCCTCAGCAGATTTAGCGATATCTTTTGCGAGTGTTTCAAGCGTCATATATATTCCTCTTTGTGTTTTTTTTCACTTTACTGAGTTGCCCCAGAATGTTTGTCTTCTCCCTCAAAGGAAGAGTGGCAAAGCACCGAGAATCACGATGGATTCTGGCAAAGCAGTGAAAATAAGTGCGACACCGAACTTGCTTCCATCTTCTGCAAGCATACCGACAGCTGCGCTGCCAATGGCTGCTTGAGAGAGACCTGCACCAATTGCTGCAAGTCCGAGGGCAATTCCAGCACCGATAGCAGAGTATCCCGATCCGTCGGATTGGGTGAATTCTGCTGTTTCTTTTTCGGTCAATTCTGCTGCGACACCTTGAGCAACCATGGTGATGGCTGCCAAAAGGATCAGTGTTCTTAGGCTCATTTTTAGGGTATTTACGTTCATATTTACTACCTCCGTTTTTTGTCCGTTGGACTATGATTTGCTCTCCACGTATGAATTCTCCACATGGAGATTACGGCCACCGAGCGGTGCAAAAGCACGGCCGGACCCGTCGTAGAACTTGCCCATCCATTCCACAAAGTGGAGACGGGCAGCGTGAATAGTAGGGGAAAGGATTCCCAAAGCGATGGCAAAGACTTGGATGCCGATGAATAAGATAAAGCAAATGAGACCGACAAGGACCCCCATGATTCCGCCACTGGTAAATGCGTCAATCATCGGTTCAAAGCCCATGGTGATGGACACTTCTGCAATCTTGACTCCAGCAACACCAACTGCCATAATTCGCAGATAAGAGAGCGTGTTTGCAAGAAGACCGAAGGTTTCGATTGGACCCATAATGAGGCCGCCTGCCCATCCGAACTTCTCAAAGACAGCAAGGCCAATGATGAGACTAATGATACCAACAATGAGTAAGACGGTCCAGATTTGGAATTCAAACAGGTCGTTGTAGCCCGAAGCCATGTTTCGGCATTGCATGAAACCGCCGATGAGAATAAGAATCCAAGAACCCTTTTCAAAGAATGCTGCTGCTGCTCCGTGTGCGTTGAAAACATTGACAAGTCCAAGCATGAATCCAAGGAAGATGTGAATTGCACCCAAGTAAATGGAGAGAATCACGTATTCTTGTAATCCGTGACCTGCAGATGCTCTGTGGAACGGCATGTGGAGGCCTCCAAGGTTCAAGAGGTCTGCAATTGCTCCAGGGACGTGGATGTTGGCATAGGTCCATTCATAGAATCCGTTGAATGGAGAGTCGCTGCCCATTTGACCGGTATTATCCCATACAAAGCCGAAACCTTCAGCGAAGATAATGCCCCAAATGATACACCAAACCCCCATCCATCGGAGGATAGTGATTCCTTTTTGTGCCATTGGGTCAACGGCGAAGGCTTTGCTTCCAAGCCATGCGCCCAGAAGTAGAAGGACGATTCCATAGCCCCAATCGCCTAAAATCATTCCATAGATGAATGGGAAAGTCATCATCATGAGCATGGTTGGGTCGAATGTTCCGTACTTTGGCCGACCGACTAAGTCAACCATCAGTTCAAACGGTTCGGAAGTTGAGCCATTGGTGAATTGAATAGGAGGCTCGACATCGTAGTGGCCGTCATCATGGGCCGGAGTGTTTCGGATACGAGTGAGTGTAATGTCGAGTTCGGGCAAATTGATTTTACCGTCACCATCAAGATCAACTGCTGCCATCAGTTTACCCATTTCCCATGGAGGGAGATTGGCGATTTCAGCATTCTTTAGTGCATTTTGGAATTCGTAACCATCTACGAGGCCTGAATCATCCAAATCAATTGCCTTGAAGAATTGGAAAATAGATTGGTCGGTCTTGACCAGATAATTCGAGAGCATGATGAGTTCTTCTAATTCCGAAGTTTTCGGCTCATCGTGGTGTTCGTGATGATGCCCTCCGACATAGGCCTCGATGCTAACGTGAGAAGCTATCTCGGATAAACGGCTTTCAACTGATTCTGCTTGGTCAGCTGGAACCCAACCATCCAAAGCAAATGCTTGGTTACTCACTGCAACCAGTGTAGGTGCGGTATAGATTGCCATTTCCCGGACGAGATGTTCTTCCGCAGTGACGAGATTCCGCCCATTGCGAAGAGTCCATGCGTCAAGGGCTTCTTGGGTGCTCACGACTTTCGACTCTAAACGTTTGATTTCAACGAGAAGGGCCTTTGCCTTCTCAGCCGGTGAACCTTCCCCGGATGGGATTTGAACAGGTTTTGAACCCAACTCTGCCATGCAGATTTGGACCTCAGCAGAATGTGCAGATCGACATGCTACTGCGATGAGGCCGCCTGCAGCATGTAATTCAATCTCTGAGAGTATGTCGGAAAAAATTTCTGTGGCTTTCGAGGTGCTTCGTGCTTCTCCGACAAATACCTCAATGCCTTCAAATCCGCCCATTAACTCGAGTGGTAGGTCAAGTGGAGCCAAACGATTGAGAACATGGTATTGCTCTTGAGAAGTAGCGATAGTGGCTTGAGCATCACGGATGGTATCGATATATGCCAATGCTGCTACGACTTTCGCTTCGAAAGAAGAAACCATCTTGATCGCTTCAGCGTGTGGGACCGGACCATCTGTATTTGATGCCTGTACTGAAGAAGAAACTGCTTGAACCTTGACTAACAAGTTGCTAATGGCATTTGCTTCATCGGAATCCATTGATGCCCCAACGCCAATTCCATCTTCAAAACGACCGTATTCTTCGATGTGAACACATGAAAGTTCGCTGCAGAGGCGGAGGATCTCTTCCATCTTACCGACAGGAGCTGCTACTGTAAGACGGGACATCTCAGAAGTAGCAAACATGATATCGCCTCATTGTGAAGTAACGGCGCCGAGAAGGTTCTTGACTGCCTTTTCTTTTCGACTCGATGCTGATGATTGAATCTTTTCGACGATTGAAGCGCCGTCTTTTTGGACGCTATCTGCTTCTTTTCCTGCCTTGCTTCGGGCAGCGTCGAGAGTTTTTTGAGTATTGGTCAGTGAATCTTCAGTAGCACCAGTCACAAGTGCCGATGCTTCTCTACGAGCGTCAGCAACAATTTTGCTTGACTCTGTTTGAGCAGAGGAAAGTCGCTTTTCGGCAGACTGCTCAGCCTCTTTGATTTTTCGGAGAACATCTTTCATACCCAAGTAAACCACCAGTGGTCCGGTGAATGAGAAGGGGTTTATGAGGCTAATGGGCGGAAAGTATGGACTTCTCCAACGCAATGCGAGTGTCATTCCTGCTCAGGCTTGGTCGCTCGAAACCGGCTTGACATCAAAAAAGGCCACAATAAACGGCCCTGTACATCATCGAATCCAACATCCTTCATCATGGCACGATAGTAGCCGTTTGTACCGTATTGAGTGTATGTATTTGCAAGGCCCTTCCAAGGATGATTTTTCTCTTTCGTGACATAGCGAGCAATCCATTGAACAACCGTTGCCATCCAGATTCGACCACCAAGACCGTGAACCCAATTGGCCTTTCCTGCATCGCAAATAACGAGCCTGCCGCCGGGTTTGAGAACACGGTAGATCTCACTCAATCCTTTCTTTTTATCTTGGAAATCACGGAATGAAAAGAGACAGAATACCATGTCAAAAGTATTGTCTTTGCAAGGTATTGATTCTGCAATTGCCTCGATATAGTGCGCTGGTAGTTCGCCACGAGATTCACGAGCGGCGTCAACACGCTTCTTTGCTACGTTCAACATCTCCGAGGAAGGGTCGAGACAAGTCACATCGAGGTCAGTGAGGTCTTCAGCGAATGAACCAGGCCCACAGCCAACTTCGAGAACTTTCATCCCCGCCGAAGCATGGTTTCGAACATTTCTTCGCCAATGTTTGTCTTGACCAAATGTCATCAAACGATTGACACGGTCATAATTTGGAATGGTTTCCTCAAGCTGCCGTTCCAATTTCTCCCATGCATCGATATCAATGCCGGAAGGATCGAAACCGCCTGTTGCCGCTCGGTCGCCCATGATGGTTCGGCACATCCGACCTCTTTGGAGATGTCGCCAAAAAGCACCAGCCAGTGAACCGATTTTGAGCCCGAACCGTTTTGCGCTTCAAGCGATACGTTCAACGGTTTCTGGGGTGATTCCTTCTTCTGGAGTCACACGGAATACGAGAACTTTCAAATTTTCAGGAGCGTTTCGGAACTTCGAGACAATCATTGAAGTTTCAAAATCAGTACCGATAGTTCGAACTTGGAAAGAAAGAACCATATCAGCTATCGAAGACAACTCTTGCTTTACAAGAGGGTCCAAACCGTGGGTTGAGACCGAAATGAGTATCAATCCTCGGTTCAATTGGGCATGTGCTTGAAGCATACGCACCATTGCAATAACACGGGCGGGGTCTTCTCTTTGTAAAAAGAAATCAAGGCTGTCAATAACGGCTCTAAAGTAAGGACCCAAAGCCATGACTTCATTGGTGACTTCGGTCAAATAATCTTGTGTGTTATCATCGACAAAACGTGTTTGAGCGAGTCGTCGGATGTCATCGAGTCGGAAACCTTCCAATCGGTAACGGCTAGCTAAAAGTTCACGTTCCAAAACCGTCGAGTTGTATTCTTCACCGATGGTTCGAACGCTGATGTCAAGTGGCCAATCGTACTTTTGGAAAATACGAATGATTTCTTGTTGTCCTTCATTGGTTGAAATGTAGAGCGTATTATCTGATTCTTCGGCAGGTGAGGTGAATTGCTTTGCGAATAATTCACTTCCTGAACCAGTATCAGTAAACGCCACCATGATGAAACCACGTGGTACACCACCGTGCATTTCATTGTCGAATTTCGGAACGCCGAACGAACCTACTTTTCCAAAGAACTCTTCATCTTCCGGGTCAAAATCAATTTTTCGCGCCATATAAAAACACCTCAATTAATGAGAACTTGCCCTCTGTCGATCAAGTCAGTACAGTATAAATCGAGATTGGAGAGAACCAAAGGAGGGGTTTGGTCGGGTACGTTGAGAATAACTGAAAGAACTTCTCTCTGACGGAAGGTATTGATGAAAGTGTGAAGGTATTCAGCAAGCATGCGTTCGTCATTGTAGATGGCTAAGGCATTGACGCTGTCCAAAAATACGAAATTACGTACAGATGTCGTCATGCGAAGAATGTACAAGGTCCGAAGAAGAACTGATTCGAGCATAATTGGGCTGTCGACAAAATGAATATTGGTGTAGGTAACATCAGTACCACCCAATATTCCTGATGAGACCAAATCAATAAATTGAATACGTGAAATATCTTCATCTGAAAGTCCAATGGCTTTGAATTCTTCAATACGTTCTACTGCACCTACGCTAGCACAAATGTATACTCCGCCCATATCGTGGTCTCGCATCAATGGAATCAGTGTACTGGCGGTTACGTTGAAAGCGTTCGAATTACCGAAGCGAACTTGGATCGCACTACTAAGGCTGATATCAATTGCAAGTTGTTCAGCAATTCGGTCGTCAAGTACAATGTTAGAATGCATGTATCAGTTCCCCACTTTATTGGTTTTATCGTGTTGAGCGCCCCACTTGAGCATAGGAGTGAGCATGACGCCTAATGGAGTCAATTCAATTGCATGTTTAGCACGACTGTGAGCTGTTCCACGCATTTTAACGACCTGTAAGAATCTGAGAAGGTGGCCCATACGTTCAACGTCCCCCATGACAATGATGCCATCTGCAATCGCTTCTTCAACACCGAATGATGACCAGTGGGCGTTTTCTGTTGCCGATGTGATTTCAGAGATGAGGATCGTTGTGCAACCGAGTGATGCCAATTTCTTTCCAAGGGTAAAGAGGAAATCACGAATCAGTTGTTCGGATTTAATTTTGTAACACAAGGTCGTAACTGAGTCAATCACTAAACGTGTTGCTCCAATTTCATGAACGATGTTGATGATTGCCTTAATGAGTGCGTGGACGTCATCAAGGTCGAACGATGCTTTATCCAATCCAAGCCATGAATACAACACGTCCATATCGAAAACATTGATTTTACCTGAATCGACCATTTTCATGTCGAAAAAGGCATATTGCCGAATATTTTCAAGTAATTTGATCGAAGGTTCGGTTGCTGTAAAATGGGCACATGATTCTGGGAATTCCGCCAAAGCCCCACGTACTAAGAATTCCATGGCAAGCGTGGTTTTCCCTGAACCACAGGTTCCAGCAGCAAGTACAGTTGAACCATGCGGGATGCCACCCCGAAGGATTTCATCCAATCCATGGATACCCGTTACGCAACGGTCACGGGTGTAAATTGAAGTAGACTGCATGGGAACCGTACAGACCAGCGGCCATAGGTTCATGAAGCATCCGCTAAATAGAGTTCAAATCAAAAGGAGGAGGGTCTCAAGGATAATCTCCTGGCGTAGGTGTTTGCTGCGTACTCCAAGTTACACCAAAACCACTTGAATTACGTTCAGCACCAAGTGATTGACCTAATGAAGTGAACAATCCAGTGCTTCCCCCCCATTCCACGCTCATTCTGTCGTAGGGATATGCCTCATCCACCTGAGTATAACGGAGTGAGAGAACACCGCGGCCATCCGTAAGAAGGTTAATTGAACCAACACCGAGGAAAGAGTTCTGTGACAAGTCAAGAACTTGGGATGCATTTCCCGATGCTTGAGAACTCGCATCCCCTGTCAAAAGAAGAGTTGAATGACCGGTGATTACACCTTCTTTGAATAACAGATTATTCGCGCTTGAAGAGGAGGTGTGATTCAACGACCAACCACGTAAAGCAAGCGCGAAGTCATTCGGATTATAGATTTCAATCCACTCAGGCCCGGAGGATATTGGACGAATCATAATCTCGGTCAAATAGAGGTCATTATTCTTCCTCCCGCCTTTGTGAACTTCGAGAACCACTTGGAGAAGTTCTCCATCTTGGGCGAATTGACGATTCGCAGTTGAAGAGGAGGCAGCTGTAGAACGGTCTGTACCTCCTGAAAATAATTTCTCCCCAATACGAGAAGAGGTGTTGGATTCAATGACTTCAATCGATAAAAACAGCGTATATCCAATATCAATACCGAGACCTAACGCCATGTGTTCTTCAGAAACATTCCGAAGTGCTTCGATGCGTTGTTGATCAAGAACCCCGTCTTTCACCAATCCAGTTTGCACCCGGCCATTGTCTAATTCAACCGCATCAAGAAGGTGCCATTCAGAGGTCGAATTTGCGTAATCCAACCCACTTGCACCCATTGGGACAAACCAACCTCCATCCGATGTCAATCGGTCTAAGCCTTGAACTGCAAAACGGTCGATTCGGTCAACATTCGGGTCATTGGAACCCATTTGAAGTTGTGCAAGGGACAAAAATGCGGTGAGGATCATAAGAAATAATGCAAAGGCTGAAAGGAATTCAATCACAGCCGTGAGAGCATTGTCGTCTCTTTTCAGACAACAAACTTCACCACCGCGCATGAACATTGGTGGTATTCGACGATTCAAGAGGTTGCCGCATGGAGTGGATGTAAATCATCACATTATCGCAAATATGCCCCCTTCGGGGGCGATGAGTCTTTGAAGCACCGCTGTGAGGCTCCTCTCAATGTCGCGCTATGCTCCAAGTGATTCGAGTCGGAAAAGCGAAAGTCTTTCGTTGGTATTTATCCTCCTTTTTGCATCTTTTACCGGGCTGCTAAGTCTCCCAATTGCCGCCGCAGCAGAATCGGGTGATTTGTCGATTCAAGCAACCATCGAGCCCCTGGAAGATTCATGGGGGTCATCATGGGACTCGATTGAGTTCAACATCTCGATTTCAAACCAAGGGTTGCAATCTATTGCAAATCGCGCCTTGAAGTGGTATGTCTGTGAAGGTGAAGTTGAAACTGGGATTTGTAAATCAAACTTTGATGACCGCGGAAGTTTCTCCTTGCCGACTATTTACCCAGGCACAACTCAGAATGCCACTGCCTCAAATTCTTGGAATCCTTCGGGAGATGAAGGTACTTTTACCATCGTATATGCTTTTGACTTACTTGACCAAGACCCGTCCGACGACTCTCACACCTTTCATATAAATCTCACACGTTCATTTGTAGACCTTGTTGTTGACTCTACATATGACCCAACAAGCATCTTAGCTGACTTGGCCGTCTATAACGGGAAATCCATCCTCAATACAGATTCCAATTACACCATGGAAATCAAAGGTTCAGTCACCGCATGTGGCACTTGTAACTTTGTTGCTCAACTTGGTTGGCAACTTTGGAATGAGAACAAAACAGTTTTCCTTTCCGAATCATATACAAACGTAACCAACCTTCCATCATGGGGCGGAGTATCTCCCTTTACCCGTACGATGCCAACACTCACTCATTCATCTCAAGGGACCTTTACCCTCATCTGGGGATTGTTCGATAGTAGTGGAACACCTTATGCGGACCTAAACCCGAACAACGACAAATCAGAGATGATTGTTGTCTTCGACAATTCCCTCGACTTGCAAGCGACTTCAATGGTCCCTGGCCATGACCCGACTTCAAGCGAATATTACTATGGAGAAGAGATGGTACATTCAACCATTACCAATAGAGGCAATCTCTCGGTCAGTGCGGTTACTGTTTCGTTCCAAGTGTATGACTCAATTGGAGATGTGGATGAAGAAAGTCAGTGCACACTCACTCATCTCAAACCTGCTGAATCTCGCACATGTATGTTCAACCTTTCAACAATTGGTGCTGAGCGCACGTTGACGATCAACATACCAACATCCTTCGCTGAAGGATTCGACACTAAAACCGGCGATAACAGCCTGAGTGAACAAACTGAAATCATTGCCGGTAGCATCAACGCTGCGATCATACAAAGTAATTCCCAGGGCACATATACCACTGGAGAGTATATAGAAATGGTTGCTCGAACCGGGTCAACAGCCGCTCAACCACTCAACTATTCATGGTGGGTTTCCGGAATCATTAGCATTGGGTATGGACAAATGCTTAACATTTCAGGCTCGATACTCGGACTTGGTGACCACACCATTACGCTTCGCGTGACCGATGCCTTTGGCGAACTTGAATCGGTTCACGAAGACATTACACTGTACAATTATGTCTCTCTTGATAACGAACCCTTCTTTACCGGACAAGCAGTTACACGCTCCTTATCTTACCTCGAACATGAATCAATATTACCCGTACTTGGAACTCAATACGGGATTGGTGAAGGAAGACAACCTCTGATGCTGCTCTCTTACAAAATATTAGCAAGTGAAGACAATTCAAATAACACTGGCATGGACCGGATGGATATTCACCTCAACTCTTCAGCACTCTTACCATCAAATATACCGCTTGAATCGGTTGATATTCGTTTCTTGCCGACTCTCGAAGATAACATATGGACCTACCTTGAAGACTATTCAAAGAATTTCGACCATTCTTTTGATGTCACGCTCAATAAGAACGGTGTCTTACTGATCATCGGCAACGCACCTCCTGCAAATATCACGAGTGGTCCTCTTGAATTTACACAACTTGAAGCAGGAAGTATAGAACTCGGATGGGCACCAACTGGAGATACAGAGAACCCCTATATTGGCTCATGGAACATATACAAACTCATTGTAGAAAATGGCGCTGGAACTGTGTTCCCACCACCTTACCCAAACTTTAACGCTAACATTTGGGAACAACTTACAGAAGATACCCTCGTTGCTTCTGTAACCCCAGACACCACGTCTTGGATCGATCCATCACCACTCGCAACTGGTACTTGCGCATCATACGCAATAATGCCTGCCGACCGCGAAGGAAACTCTGACCTTTCACATATCGAAATATCAAGTGATGATGCTGGGCAAAGTTTAGCCTTTTGTGGTGATGCAGTTGCACCAGAAAAGTCAGTATCCATGATTCAAGTAACAACGACCTTTACCAATGATACTGAATGTTACAAGATTGAAAACGACTGGTCCATGTGCTATGATTTGAACATGACATGGGTTTGGCCTGAACAAGAAGTTACAGGGAACGTCACATGGAACTTGTATCGGACTGACCAACTGCCTGATGGAATTGATTTGACGTTCCTTCAGCCGCTGGAAATCGGCATAACAGGAGTGCCTGGTGAAATCGGCTACTACAACACCAGTGGTATTGACGAAGAAAACATTCGGCCTTGGCGCACATTCTACTATGTTCTTGCACCTGTCGATTCTGTAGGCAATCAACTGATGCAAGTAAACTATCCAGTCAATTCAATTCGTGTGGTTATCGAGGACCAATGGTGGGACTTCAATCAGCATCTCATCCCGCTCCCAACACCAGAACCGGAACCACCGCTTGGAGTCGAATGGCTCGGCACTCTCTCGGATTATATGGCGGTTGATGAATTCCAAACAACGGGCGTGGTAGCCTTGATCACCTTAGTCATAAGTATGATTTCTTTACCTCTGCTCATTAAGAAGCGAAAGCGATTGAAGCGTGTCGTGAATGCACGAAACCGAAGGTCAGGCGCTCGTGAGACTGCGGACGAATTCGAAGATTTCTTTGATTAAGAATTGATGGCGCGGCAGGGGAGATTCGAACTCCCGAGGTGAAACACCACTGGATTAGCAATCCAGCGCAATGGCCAGGCTATGCGACTGCCGCAGTAACCCGGCGACCGTCGAGGCAGTCATGAACATGACGGTTGGCTCCGTCCTCAAAACAGCGGCAAAACCGATGCACTCAATTCAACGGCCCGAGAATCCCAAGCCATTCTGGAGGAATCGCACAGACAGCCACAAGTGCAACATGCATCCACCCCAAGTAATACAAGGAACGGAAAAAGGAACGAGCTGCTTTTGGCATACGCCCATTTTCATCCAATTCTTCGAGCGGGTCGATTTCCCAAACGGATTTAGCATACCAGATTGTCAAACCACCTGCAAGAAGTGCCCACAAGAGAGGCAAACCACTTTCAGGCCAAAAGAAAGGTACAGCCCCGAGCATCAATAGAAGCACACAATAGATTTTCGATAGAAACACCGTATGTTCAGGCCCTTTCACTTCATTCATCATTGGAATGTTGACTTTACCGTACTCACCGGAACGATACAGAGCTAACGCCCAGAAATGAGGTGGGGTCCACAAGAAAATCAACATAAACAACATCCATGGAATGGGGGAACCCAAATCCAAAGGGTTCGAGGAATCAATCGATGAAGCGGCTGCAGCAGCCCAACCGATCAACGGAGGAGTCGAACCTGCAATGCCTCCAATCACAATATTTTGAGGGGTGCGTCGTTTCAACCACATCGAATACACAAGAACATAGAAAGCAACAGAGAAAAACGACCAAAAAGCAGCCTTCCAATGAACCAAAAAGAACATTGAAGAACCAGATATCGCAATGATTAATCCAAAGATGAGGGCGCCTCGAGCAGATATATGCCCTTGAGGCACTGGTCGATTCATGGTTCGGCGCATATGGGGGTCGATATCCGCATCATACCACATGTTAATCGAATTTGAGCCGCCTGCCGAGAGGGTGCCGGCGACCACAGTAAGAAGGACAGTTGAGAAGGTGTCCATCCAAGAGCGATCAACATCAAGTAATCCATGACGAGCGAGAAGGTCGTGAATGAGGATAGCGCAAACTGCAGTGACTTGGAGCAAGACTATCACGCGAAGTTTCATCAATTGCGTGAATACCTTGAACCAACCAGGATGTGGCGTCAAACCCTCTTGAACCTCATCCGACATGCCTATTCCTCCTCAAGTGAATCCTGGTCGGTGCTTAAGCGTAAGAAGAAAGATGCTGACATTGCTACAAGGAAACAACTAATTCCAAAAATCAAGTGAAGAAGTGAAACCCATTCTGGGAAATCTTCCATATCAGCAAGAACGATGTATGAGCCGCCGACAAGAACATTGAGTATCCATAACCCTGCTGCGAAGTCGGTAATACGCCCGAACAACGGAGTGACGTTGTGCAACCTCGCTTCACTTCGAAGACGTGCCGACCCTGAAACCAAAACCAGTCCAACAAGAACTGCACCAAATCGGTGAATCATTTGAACCAAAACTCCAGGCCCATCGAAGGATGGAAGTAAGTTACCGTTACATTTCGGCCAGCCGTTTGGGAATCCAACTGAACAACCTTGATTATATTGCCCACCAGCAGTTGATGAAACCCATGCCCCAAGAATTAACAGAGTAAACACTGAACCCATCATGGCATCTACACGACGACGATTTGATGTTACGTAGGCAGCAGACATAGAATATAATGCCAACTCAGAACCCTCTGCTTTTCGCATTGCAAAATATTGAAACAAGAAACTTGAAGTGAATATACTGGCGAGAGAGAGGTGTAAGGCAACCGACCAATCGATATTATCCATCGAAACTGTCAACGCACCAACCAAAGCTTGTGCAATCAGCAAAACACCAGAAAAAAGGGTTGAACGGTACACGGTTTTACCATATTTTTCCATCATTTTCCAAGCAAGTACTGCATTCAAAAGAACAGGAATAGCAATGATGCCAACTAAGGCTCTATGGAACCATTCAGAAAAGATTTCAAACGTTGTATATCGGTGATCAATGCCGCGTGAATCGATTTCATCGGGGTTCTCTTCCCAATATACACCTTGTTCATCGGCGGAGACATCAAAGCCCCATGTGCCAAAGCATTGCGGCCAATCAGGACACGATTCACCTGCATCATTGATACGAATTGTACCGCCTGCGATGATGATACACAGCGCCATTACGAGAAGGGCAAGTGGAAGAGCCGACGGTCGCCGCCACCATGCTTGCCCCATAGGTAGTGGTGAGTGCAGTTCCCTTTTGAACACATTCCTATACCCAGTGACTGTGGCGAGAACCAAGGTGCAGATTTTGTCAATACTAATTTTGGTATTGGTCATGGCAAGTCCATGGCCTCTATCGATGCACGTCTCGGCAGAAGAACCTCTTTTCGCCGTCCAGTATGACGTGATTATTTTCGATTCATCGTGCATGAATTCAACCTCATGCACAGGTGAACGAGTGGAGCATTTGGTCGAATACTATGGGGCAGATTGGTGTCAACCTTGCGAATTGATTGAAGAAGATATAGAGACACTGAATCGCACGGATACCTTCGTTCTTCAACATCACCCCTCTCCTTCCGATGCTTCATTCCTCAGTGCTTCGAAACTACGGTTTCAATATGAGCATCGATTATTGCGTTTGCCAAGTCTTGTCATCGATGGCCAAGGTTTGCTTACTGGTTCAAGTCAAGGTCTTGAACTCTCGAATGCACTTAGCCAGCGTTCAACAGCATATACCGGTTTCTCAGAAATAGAACTCCACAATGGAAGCCTTACTTGGCAAGCATCGCAAGGTGATCGAGTCAGTGTATGGCGAACTGAGGCAATAGAACACCCAACCCGAAATCGCACACATCCAACACTCGCCACTGACATGATGCAATTCAATGCTTCAAACGGGTCTGGAAATGTTTCTGGCTTACTTGAAAATTTCAATGGAAGTTTAGTCGTCATTTTAGAACGAGCAGGCACGTACCAATTAGTGAATGATTCAACGAACTCGGCGGGTGGATTCGATTTGTATGATACTTCAGATACAGGACAAATGATGGGCACTCAAGGCATGTCACCTGGTCAAAGAGCGAGCCTCTGGACTGGCATTCTTCTTGCTGCTTTAGCACCCGCAATGTACATGCGTTGGAACCTCTCTAAACAAGCCACGGATGAAGAAGAATAGGTTGCAGAATCCGATTGAACCGAGGGTTAGGTTCAAGAACAGTAGGTAAGTCGGCAGAATGCGGGTGTACTCGCAGGTGTATCTTAATGGTCAAACCAGCACGACTCCACACACGATTTGAACGAGCACGGATTATTGGCGCACGCGCACTCCAAATTGGAATGGGCGCTCCGCTTTATGCAAACGAAGAAGTCTTGCGTGAAGCGTTTATGGACGAACTCGTCTCACTCTACGGTCTAGAAGAAGCATCAGTCCGCTTCGTCCTCGACCCTCTCCAGATTGCTTTGTATGAGTATGAACACGAACTCATTCCAATCGACATCGACCCACACCTAGATTGAATCAATCATTTGCAGCAAAGCCATAGAATTCGGCTTGTTCAACATTCGGTAGTGCTTCACGCTTCACAAGCATTGTTCGTACAGCCCAGAGATCAACAAAAACTCGGTATTTGGTCGTAGCATCAAGATAATCTACACCGCTTGAGCCACCTGTACCCATTCGACGACCAATCATTCGTTCGACCATTCGAGCATGTGCAGAACGGAAGAGTAGCATTGATTGTTCAAGCCCGACAAATGAATCGATAAGTTTTCGAGGCCAAGAAAGTAAAGGTAATTCCCGATACGATTCGATAAACAGCAAACCTGCCCTTGAACGGGAAATTATTCCATCTGGCCGTAGAAACTCAGCTGCTTGTTCAGTACCGGCTTCAATGCGAGCACGGACTGGTGCTTCTTCACCGTGGCCAATGGCAACAATATGTGCAATAACCTCTTCACCATGCGTACGCATCGCTTCAACATGACCATCGACAAAACTTTCAATGGCTTTTGAATCACCCTCCGAGCCTGCTAATGAACCATTAATCGGAGTCCGTGCAAGCCAAGAAGAGAGGGCTTCACGAAGCGAAGGTTGATTTGATGTTGCTTCGAAATCAGCCAATACTGATTCAGTGACTTTACCTTCCTTGGCAAGTTTTTTCATGTGCAGTAGAGGGTCCATCCCTCCCATCCGTTGTGCATTATCAAGTCCAAGAAGTACTTCTAATTCTCTCATTTGCCAAGATTCGAATCCTGATGAAGTGCCGAGTTTATCTCGGAAAGCCAAGAAGCCTTGAGGCGTGAGTGTCTCCATAACTTTCCATTGATTCGAAAGAAGTCGGAAGATTTCAGTGACACGGTCCAAATGATGAACCATTTGAGGTAATTTTTCTTCAGGGACATGTTCTTGATTAAGCAACGCATGCGTTTCTTTTAATTCACGTAAAATGAGTTTGAACCATAATTCAAACGCTTGATGAACGATGATGAAGTGTTGTTCATCGTTGGATGGAGCCGGGCTGTAACCTTGAGGACCGTCTTGGAGAGTCAGTAACTCATCCAATTGCAAGTAGCCTCCGTAAGTCATGCGATGTGATGGTGCGTCGTCGGTCATGTTTTTCGATAGGAGTCAAGCCCTTGAACTCTTCAGTCATTCTATGGGGATTCTGAGTGTACTCTGGTATTCAAGAGGTTGAGCCACTTGCAATTTTCAAACCGAATGCATAGGCGAGAAGAGTAAGAAACATTGATACTCCGAGTGCTGGCCAAAATTCCATACCTCTCTGCAGAAAAAGTGGCAAGGCGAGAAAGAACACCAAAGATGGAATGACCAACCAAAAAATGTCTTTACTAAAGATTGCAATCTGTTCGGTATCACCTGTATCATTGTATAACCAAACTATTGCGAAAATGGAGATCAATGGCAAAGAAGCGACAAAAGCTCCGAAGACATCGTTCTTCTTTGCGATTTCACTCGCACCGACAATCAATCCACCTGAGAGAAGGAGACGGAATACGAGCTGTAACCATGCCATATTATTCGTTTGAGGGGGGGGTTTGTCGTTGTTGTGGCAAAAACACGATTTGAAGACGGTTACAGAGTGCCTTGAGAATGCCAAAAAAAGACTTACGGGAAGATATTCCAATCATAACACTCATATCGCAAATACTGAACCCCTCGACATGGGCGTAGATTCAGATACACTGGCGGGGTGGCTCGCCAACTACGACCGAGACAACATTACAATCGGTGTTGTAGCCTCACATTCTTCTCTGCAAATACTGCATGGAGCTCGTGTTGAAGGCTTCCGCACGCTTGGAATTGCTGTAGGTGAAAACCGACGCCGTTTCTACAAAGCATTCCCTGGAGCTGAACCCGACGAGTGGTTGATGCTCGAAAACTATCGTGAGATGCTTGACCATGCTGAATGGTTCCGAGAGAGAAATGTAGTGATTATCCCTCACGGGTCTTTAGTTGAATATCTTGGTTCGTCAAATTACCGAGAACTCAAAGTCCCGACATTTGGAAACCGTGGAATTCTCCATTGGGAAAGTAGCCGAGAGCGTCAACGTCAGTGGCTAGAAGGCGGTGGCTGTACAATGCCGAAAGTTCTCGAAGACCCTCATGATATCGAAGGTCCAGTTATTGTAAAATATGCGGGAGCAAAGGGTGGCAGAGGCTATTTCATCGCTCGAAATTACCGTGATTTCCGAAGAAATGTCGATATTGAAGAAGAGTTTACAATTCAAGAATACGTCCTTGGATGCCGATATTACCTCCACTTTTTCTTTGACCCTACAGCAACCGATGGATTCCAAGTCCGTGGTAAGGGCTCGCATGCTGGAAAGAATCTTGGCCGATTGGAATTGCTTTCAATGGACCGAAGAGACGAGTCAAATGTCGATGAATTCTACAAATTAGGATCACTTCGTGACTTACGTGAAATGGGAGTTGAACCTTCTTTCGTCGTCACAGGCAACCAACCGGTCGTCATCCGCGAATCTCTACTCCCAAGGGCTTTTGAAATGGCTGAAGGCACTGTGGCTGAATCTTTTGAATTGGAAGAAGGAAGCCGCGGAATGATTGGACCTTTCTGCCTCGAAACGATTGTCACTGATGCACTCGAATTCAAAGTGTTTGAAATCAGTGCACGTATTGTCGCTGGTTCAAACCCCTTCGTCGGTGGCTCTCCGTACTCTGACATCAATGAACAACGTATGTCAACAGGACGTCGAATTGCTCGTTCGATTCGCAAAGCATGTGAAGGCAACAATCTCGAAGATATTCTCTCGTGAGACTCGAAGAGACTCATTCAAATGTATCGTCAAATGAATCAAATGACTGATTCATCAAGTTCAATACAAATCAATTTGAATTGATCAGTCGTCATTGCTCAAGGATTCCAAATCAGGAGCGCTTGGAACATCGGAAGCAGAAAGATATTCATCAAGTGAAACAGATCCATCGCCATCTTTGTCGGCCTTCTTGTGAATGATTTCAGCATCTTCAATGGTCATACCAGTAGCCTTTGCAAGTTCTTCAACTGAAAGTTGAGCACTACCATCTGCATCTGCATCGGTAAACTTGTTCTTGAGGGCTTCAAGTTCCGATTCAAGTTCACGCTTTACTCGCTCTCGTTCTGACTTTGAAGCTACAACAAAGGAACAGACTTGCATAATAGGTTCACCCTTACTGAGTTCTGCAGTATATTCTGTTGTGTCTCCACCACTGTTTACAAGGATTTGGAAACTTGTTGGATCCTTGGAACGGCGCTTCTTGTGCTTTTTGTAATAATGCACATACACATGGTATTGTCCGCCAGGGGCTGTTCCTTCTGGCCAAAAGACATTCTCGACAGGCTTACGGGTTTCTGCTCGAACATTCGCATCCACGTCAAGAATTCCGCCACAGGCTGAAGTTTTGTTTCCGCCGTGAAGACGCTCGCCTGATGGACAGACAATGTGCAAATCAAGGTCATTGTAATTGTTCCACATAAGTGAAACTTGAACATCCGAGGATTTAGCACCTTCTCGTTCTAATCGTGCTTGGAGTTCTTTAATTGCTTTTGAATTCGCATTTGTGGAAGAGACTTGTTGCTGTTGGGCTGCTGCAATTTCTGCGAGACGAGCCTCTTCAGCAGCCAAAAAGTCAGCTTGACGTTGATTCTCACGCTCAGCAGAGAGGCGAGCCTCTTCTTCTTCACGACGTCGCGCTGCATCTTCTTGGTCACGTACATGTTGAGCGGCTTCAGACGCTAAACGCGCCTCCTCGCTTGCTGCTTCTTGAGCATCGGCATACATTTGTTGCTGCTCGGCTTCTTGCCGTGCACGGGTCTGTTCAAGTTGTTCCCTGGCTTGACGTTCTGTGGTTTCGATGGCCAATTGATTTGAAATTGACTCTTGGCGCCGGCGTCGAGTTGCTACAATTGCCAATTTCTTATCGATCTCGATTTTTGCACTTCCGAACCCTTGAGAACCAGACCCATAGCGAAGACCTTCAGGGTTCATCCCTTGACGAGTTGATACGGTTAAATCTTGACGTGTGAGAATCACCCACAGCCCCCAAACAAAACCTGTAGCAAGGATAGTCGTCAGTATCCAAGGGACAGATTCTGTCAGCATTGCCACCCACTCATTGTCCGCCATTAGAACTCACACGAGGTGATAGCCTTTGGTATCATCGGTGGAAATCGACTCTAAAAATTTAGAATTAATTCTACAGAGTTGATATTTTTTCATCTTTCAATAAATATTTACCTGTAATTTATATGATATTATCAAGTGGGAAGTTCGTGCAGGAAATTCATCTAAAGTGGACGGCTGAGACGGTTGCAAGGTCAGAATATGCCCCTATTGCCGAAATTGCCAAGTCTTTAGAGGTCGTTGGCCACCTTGATATTGGCGATAAGGGGATTCGTCAGTTGATTTTTCCTCATTTCTGTGAAGGAAAGGGCCCTAAAGACTTGAATGAGGTTCCTTTTATAACAGTTGAATCGGAATTTGATGCAGGCAAGTCCGGCTATCTTGTCGTTTGGAATTCCCATCCACTTTCGATCGCTGCCATACATTTCTCGAATATTCATATTCTCCCACCGTACACCTATGGTGGAGATGGAATAAATATTACAGTACGGGGTGTACCAGAAGGAATCTCTCAGTTCTTGAAAATCTGTAGAGAATTGCTACCACCAGATGTCGTCAAAGTTGTGGAGATGGAAGACAATACGAGCCTTATCGAAGGTATCCTCACTGCACGTCAGAGAAAGTGCGTCAAAGTAGCCGCTGCTTCAGGATACTACGACCACCCCAAACAAATCAAATTACGACAACTCTCTGAATTGATGAAAATACCTCGTTCAACCTTACAAGAACACCTTAACCGGGCTGAATTAGCCATGATGAAGTGGTCGAGTGAGCAAATTGATTTCGAATAACACGGGCAAAACCTTGAGAACAAGCGGGTTTTGGGCGAACCATGGACAAGGCATCTCGTTTGGACTCATTACTTCCAAATGGACGAGGCGTGTGGATCCCAATTGACCATGGCGCATCCGATTTTCCAGTGGATGGACTCACGGATACCGAGCATGTGATTCGTTCACTGGTTCGAGCTGGCGTTGATGCGATTGTTGCGCAAAAAGGTTTGGTAAGTCACTATAGCCACCTCTGCCGAGACTCTTCAACCGACATGGTTGTTCATTTCTCAGTATCAACACGACATGCAGGTCCAGACAGTGCCAACAAGGTATTGGTAGGTAATGCTGATGAAGTTCTACCCAGAGGTGGGCTCGGCGTCTCTTGTCAAGTCAACATGGGTAGCCCCAATGAAGCTGTGATGATTGAACGCATGGGCCAAATGAGTCGAGCAGCACTGCATCATCAGTTGCCAATGTTTGGGATGGTATATGCTCGCGGCGAACATCTCTCAGTCATGGAGGGAGACGATACGAACGCAAACGCACATGCCGTTCGACTTGCCTTTGAATTGGGATGTGATGCTGCTAAAACAACATGGACAGGTGACAAAGAAAGTTTCAAGAAAATTACTTCCGCTGTACCAATCCCCGTATTAGTTGCGGGTGGACCTGCTACTGGCGATTCGAAAGCAATTTTGACAATGGTGCGTGACGCACTTGATGCAGGTGCATCTGGAATCTGCATGGGTCGGCAAGTGTTTGCTCATCCGAACGTCGAAGCAATTGCAAAAGCATTGATGATGCTCGTACACCAAGATTCGACTGTGAATGAAGCGATGAATACCTGTGGACTTTGAGGGATCTGTATGGAGGTTTGGATTGATAGTCGCCTTTCTATAGAAAGTACCATCCGGGTATTTGAAGGAGCCAACCGCATGCTCCTCTCAAAACCAACTGATTCGGAAAAAGACTTTTTTACAGATGGAAGTCACGTCATGTGTAACAACCAACTTGTAGGGAGTGTCGTGACGCTTGATGGAGAAGCGTCACAAAACTATGCACGTTCATTGGTGGGGAGTGTCGAATGGTTAGTTCTCGAATTCTCTGACTGGTCGATGATTCCAATTGAGAATCTCTTAGCTGCCTGTGAGGGAACACCTACCAAAATCGCTGCTGTTCTTTCCACTCCTGAGCAAGCCCAAGGAGCTGGCTTTGCATTACAACGAGGTGTAGAGGCCATAGTGGTTAGACCCTCTGTTGCAATGCTTGAGGCCGCCTTCATCGTCAAATCCCAACGCTTGGAGTTACGTCAAGCAGAAACAAAGGAAGAGGCTTCTTTTCCTGCTAAAGTCGGCATGGGCAAACTTACCATCACATCGGTAGAATCGGGTGGAACTGCTGAACGTTATTGTGTCGACATGACTCGCTTATTGAACCAAGGCGAAGGGCTTTTACTTGGTTCGAATGCTTCAAGTTTTCTCTTCGTACATGGAGAAACGGTTGAATCTGAATTTGTACCAACACGACCTTTTCGCGTGAATGCGGGTCCACCACATGCGTATGTGCGCATGCCGAATGGAAACACGAAATATCTCTCAGAACTTCAAACTGGTGATGAGATCCTCTTGGTGAATACAGAAGATATGCTCCGCAATGCCACGATTGGCAGACTTAAAATTGAAATACGGCCAATGCTTTTGATAAAATGGGTTGATGAAAATGATAAAGAAGGGAGTATGTTCTTGCAACAAGCAGAGACAGTACGAGTCGTGGCCCTTGACGGTAAAACCAAATCAATTACTGCATTGAAAGAAGGTGATGTTGTCCTCGGATGGTGCGACGTAGGTGCGAGGCATATAGGAGCCTCAATCTCAAGTATTGTCACTGAAAGGTGATACAATGGCGGTCTTAGGTTCTGGAAAGGCAAATGGTGCGTGTAGTTTACTTCATGCCGCAGGCATTGGCTATGGAGCAAGTATTGGCCTCGACTTGCCTATTGCTGTTCGTTTACTCGACCGTCCAAGCAAACGTGATGTCGACGACCCTGATGAATTACTTCCAGCCATAATCGATGCTTGGCTTGCTGGTGGATTCAAACTTCCAAACGACCTTGCCAAAGAAGAGTTGCACTGGGCGATCATTAGTCAAATCCCGCCACGCCAAGGACTCAAGTCAAGTGCTGCAACAGCCATAGGTGCTCTTCGAGCGCTTGCGGATGCGACTCAATCTGAAGTAAGCGATGAAGAATATGTAGCAATGGCGGCCCAAGCACAACTGGATTCGAATGTATCACTTACCGGCTCAATCGATGATGCGTGGGCTTGCCTCCAACCTGGATGGAAACTCATCGACCCACAAGCAAACAACATTGCTGAAGGCGTCTTGTTTGAAGGTGATGGCCCCAATATGGAACAATGGCTTGTCATGGTTGTGTGCCGTGGAGAACGAACCAAGAGACCTGAATTAGAAGATTTCATACCCCACCAAAAGGCATTTCAGAATTCACTTGAAGCATTGCAAGAAATGAATGAACTGGTTGCACTAACATGGAATGGCCGAGGGACAGTTGCCGTCATGAATGATGTCCAAGGTCGTAGGATTACCAACGATGCAATGGTCAATGGTGCACGTGCAGCAGGGATGAGTGGTTCCGGTAATGCCATCATCGCAGTTGCACCAAGAATAAGCAAACAAAGTTGTGACCGTCTGCGGAAATTGTTTGAATCCAACAAAGATGTAGTAAAAGTGATTGAAACATCCTTCATAAGTATTGAAAGAGAAGAAACAATGTGAGACACACCTTCTTCAAGTAAAGGTGGCTCGTGAAACTGAATCCAATGCATATGCACCTCGGAGAACGCATCCGGCTCACCCTTTTCGGGACAAGCCATGGACCCCACGTGGGGGTAATACTCAAGGGTGTACCAGCTGGAATTGTTCTCGATTATTCTGCTCTTGAACAGGCGATGGCATCTCGACGCCCTGGGGGACGGTACGCCAGTAAGCGGAAGGAACCCGACCATGTCGAAATTCAAACCGGTGTAGTGGATGGCAAAACAACGGGTGATGACATTGAAATCACCATTGCTAACACAGATGCTAAATCTCGAGATTACAGTTTCTTACCCGACCACCCTCGTCCTGGCCACCAAGATATGGTGATGCATAAGCGAACCAATGGTGAGGCTGACTTACGAGGCGGGGGAAGTTCAAGTGCTCGCTTAACCGCTGCTTTAGTGGCTGCTGCGGCCGTTCTTTCACCACTTCTCGACAACATTGGCATTGAATGTGAGGCACAAGTTGGAGCCATAGGACAGGTAAAAGCACAACCGATGGAACTCTGCCCCCCAAGATGGGAAAGTGAAGCCTGCCAAGAAATGCGGTGCAGAGATCCTGTTGCCGCCCTGACGATGATTGAAACGGTTGAGCAACATCGAATGAATCGTAATTCGATTGGGAGCCGCGTCGACCTCCGTGTCACTGGCGTACCCCTTGGAGTTGGTGAACCTTGGTTTGATGGACTTGAACCTGCTCTTGCCCGTGCTATGATGGCGATTCCTGCCGCACGAGGCGTTACTTTTGGACGAGGGTTCGATGTTGTGGAAATGTCTGGCATAGAGCACAACGATGTGTGGGGTGGGACAAACGAACTTCCAACCTTGATGGGAGAGAAACCCGATGGCGTCCTGGCTGGCCTTGCCACAGGCTCTCCGATTCATGTATCAGTTGCTTTCAAGCCGCCATCGAGCATTGCTTCAGAACAACGAACATTGAATCTCGCAACAGATACGATCGAACCCTTGGTTGTCGGCG
This sequence comes from uncultured euryarchaeote, assembly GCA_937892945.1. Classification (GTDB taxonomy): domain Archaea; phylum Thermoplasmatota; class Poseidoniia; order Poseidoniales; family Poseidoniaceae; genus MGIIa-L1. Next base: position 26,468 of record CALBIL010000044.1, read on the forward strand.
GACGCCATGATCCTGTACTGGGCCCACGTGCAGTTTCAGTTGTAGAAGCAATGGCCAAACTTGTCCTCTGCGACCTCGTATTACGTGGGGGTTTTCTCGATGAGTAAAACCATTACAGTTCATAAATTCGGAGGTTCTTGCCTTCGAGATATTTCTGACCTCAACCGTATTGCTGAAGTGATACAGCACTGGCCAGGTCAATCCGTTCTGGTTGTTTCTGCATTATGGGGAACAACCGACCGCTTGATGCGTGCCAGTCAAGAGCCACGATACGCAAGTCGGTTGGTTAGTGATCTTTCACGTCAGCATTTACGATTCGCACCAGGGTTAATCGACACCGAGAATGCGAATGTATTCAATGCGGTACTGAAAGGCATCGAACATTCACTGGAAGAGTTATCCCGAAGTCCTGACGACTGGAATGCTACAAACCGGTTACTTGCTGCTGGAGAACGTTTGTCGGCTCTGGTTGTCGCACACCATTTACAAGAGTTTGGAATCCAAGCTCATCCAGTCGGTGCTGAAGACATAGGTTTGAAACTCAAGGGAATCAATCGAGCCCCTGTTGTCGATATTGAAGCATCCATGGAGGAATTAGACAGGTCTGCACTCTATGGCACTCCAGTGATTACTGGATGGTTTGGAGAAGGTTCTGATGGTGAACTCGCTCTGCTTGGGCGTGGAGGAAGTGACCATACTGCAACTTCTATCGCTCATTTGGTGAATGCTGACAAAGTCATACTCTGGAAGGATGTCGAAGGTGTATTGCCGTTGAACCCTCGCTGGGGTATTCAATCCAAACCAATCCCTTACCTTGGCTATGGTGAAGCGGTCGAACTTGCTCGACTGGATACACCAGTACTTCACCCTGCAACGGTCGAACCCCTCCGAAGTATTGGCATCCCTCTTGAGGTTCGAGATTTACGAGGAATTCACAAAGAAAGGGCATCATCGATTATTGGGCCGGATTTACATCAAACTCGAAGAGTAAAGGCAATTGGATGTTTACCAAGCATTGCACGGATGAGTGTAGATTCGCTATCACTTGAAGTACAAAGTGAGAAACTTGGCCGAGTCTTGATCGAATTTGCTGAAAAGGGTATTCCTTGCTGGAATTTAGAAACAGTTCCAGGGCATATCTCGTGGATTGTATCACAGCATGACCTCACCGTTGCCAAAGCAATTGTGAGGGAACACTTCGGCCAGCCCGAAATCTCGGAATTCGGAGTCATGTTTTCTTTAGTCGGGAACAAACTGCCTGAAGATTCAGAGATTCAATTAACAAATCAACTCAAAGAACTTCTCGAAGTGGAAGTACTTTCGATTACTGAACATGCGATTCGGCTTATCTCAAAAAACAAGGATGTGCAATCGATGCTCAAAGTATTAGCAGATCATTTGAAACTCGCCCTTGAGGCTTAATTTCAATCTTCGGCACGCTTCTCACGGAAGCTTTGCAAGTGTGTTGGAAGGTTTAATGCAAACAAACCGCCAACAACACAGAACACAAAGAAAGTTCCAAGTGCCACACCATAGACCGAAATCAGTTCAACTGACTCTTCCATACGAAGGGCTGTATCTTCGGAAAAGATTCCAACGAAGAAGGGGAGAATCGTATTCGCTGACAGAACAATGGTTGCCAAAACAGTAGCAATGAGTGGATTAATGAGAAGTGAACGGTGGTATTTGCCGACGATTTTTTGTGGATTCATGACATATACTTCATTGGTTCGGATACTCGTATCAAGCATTGAATAACGAATTACGCCGTTGGTGAGTTCGAAATACATAATCAAAAGAACTGAATAAACAACAACAAGAGCCGAAAGTAAAAACGGCTTATCTTGGAGACCAAACATATCGTTTGAAAGCATAATCTTTGAGGAAGCAAAACGCAAGATTGCAAGAATGAACATCAAATTACTGATGAGCGTGAAACGTCCATCTCGTTGGAAAGTACCCCAGAATCCAGTACCTGTTGCAGCAGCAATAAGAAGTAATTGAAGAACGGTTGCAATTCCAAGACTACCAGTAATCATGTACCAAATTGTGCCTTCTGCAGGCGAAATCATGTACGTCATGAGGGATAAAGCGACAAGAACTCCGTAAACACCGAGTTGAAGGTTTTGAACCATCTTTGCAGGTGGTAAGAACTTCGTCTTAGGGACCAAAGGACCACCAAGAAGACTCTCGATGAAGCTTGGAATTTCTACTTCAGGGATTGCATCTTTTGGAATTTCACTTCCAGTTCCGATTTGACCAGCAATCTTCTTTCGAGAAGGGGCAGATGAACGAACGGTCTTTCCATCGTACAAATGAGACGTGTCGCTAGAAGGTTTGGATACAGTCATATTGTCACCTCAGAATCCTCTTGCGCCTGCAAGTGCTGTTGAGAGCAACATATCCGGCTCCCAATCCATAATATTAACGCCAAGACCACGAAGTTCACTAATGAGAACATCGCGCTCGGTCTTCATAATCTCATACCCAGTTCGGTCGATACGACGGGCATCAAACTCAAACTCAAGTGACGAAGGTGAGAGCACCGTGACATCGAAATCACGAGCACGGAAATCACGCAGAGCGTTCACAATGGTTGGGTCATCTTCGAGATTTGACAAGAAGATAATTGGACTTCCTTTGTTGATGTGTGGCAAAATACGATTCACGACCACCTGAAGTGGAATGTTTCCTCGTGCCACGGCACCAGAAAGTTTGGTTAAGATAACATAGAGTTGTTTCTTTCCTGTATCACGATCAACACTGACAACTTCATCGCCGTAGACGACAACGCCGACGGAGTCACGACGACCAAGGAAGAACTTCGCAAGCGATGCGGCTGCTCGGGTTGAGTAAACCAGTGCGTTACGAGAGACGGGTCCAGTTTCAGCAACTGAACGAGAATCAACGATAATGATGATGTCTGAAACAGCATCACGTTCTCGCTCATTCACCATGAGTCTACCAGAGCGGGCATAAGCAGACCAGTTAATTGCTCGGAACGAATCACCTTCGAAATATTCACGAAGAGAATAAAACTCTGAACCGGGACCTGGTTGACGTATGTTGACAGCACCTGTGAAAATCTTTGGAACACGAGATTTGACGAATGTATCGGAGAGGTCTTCCATTTTCGGGAACACAAGGAAGTCATTGTAGACATGCAACTCTTTTTCCTTGTGAAATAATCCGAAGGGGTCTTGAATCCTGACAGCCACAGGACCAACACTATAGAAACCTCGAAGAGGACATTCAACGGTGTATTCAATAAATGTTTCACGGCGAGGACCGAGTTCCATCAAGATGTAATTCGCACCGTCTTTGATACGCATTACTTCAGGGACTCGATCTCGAACTTCGAGAATTTTGGCAAGCGAGGAATGATTCTGCATCCTCAGTGTAATGTTAAGTTCACCGTCTTCAAAAATACGAGCACTGGACAGTTTGCGCATAGCACTCACACTGTTCAGGGCTGCACCTTCTTCTCCGGTCCATTCTTCTGCACGACGGCCAGTAGCGGCAACGTCTGCGTGGCCGCCAAACAAGGCAGCCCAAGTTAGGAACACGAAGATAACGACAGCAATCGTAACCAGTTGGGAATTTCGCAAGGTTAAACCAAGTAAATACATGGCAATAGCCAAGCTTCCTAACATAGCAGATTTACGACTCCACATCACATTCACCTCAAAATCAGTTTCGTTCTACAATCAAACTGTAGGGACTCGGACTTCTCGTAGAATTGCTTGAATCACTTCACCGGACTCGAGACCCTTGATTTGATGCTCAGGCTTGAGAATAATTCGGTGTGCGAGTGCAAGTTCTGCGATTGTTTTGATATCGTCAGGGGTGACGAAGTCACGACCGCGGAGTGCTGCTGCAGCACGAGAAGTCTTGAGCAAAGCTTGGGAACCACGAGGAGAAGCGCCGACCAAAACACGAGGATCTTCACGTGTTCGAGAAACGACTTCAACCATGTACATTCGGAGCGCTGGGTCAACGTAGACGAATTCACATGCTTGTTGCATGTTGATGACCATCTCTGGGCTCGTAATCACATCGACTTCGACAGCGTCTTGTCCACGTGAAATACGGCGGCGGAGAATTTCGTCTTCGTCAGCACGGTCAGGGTATCCGACGGACATCTTGAACATGAAACGGTCAAGTTGTGCTTCAGGGAGTGGGTAAGTACCTTCTTGTTCGACAGGGTTTTGAGTTGCCATAACAATAAATGGTGCCGGGAGCTTGTGCGTCACAGTACCAATGGTAACTTGCTTCTCTTGCATAGCCTCAAGCAAAGCAGCTTGGGTCTTTGGAGGAGCACGGTTAATCTCGTCAGCAAGGAGAAGGTTACAGAACAATGGTCCTGGTTTGAAAGTAAATTCACCTTTCTTTGCATCATAGATGTTGGTACCAGTGATGTCAGCAGGAAGCAAGTCAGGCGTAAATTGAACACGCTTGAAATCGCAACCGAGTGCATCAGCAAAGGTATTGGTCATCAATGTCTTAGCCAGACCTGGGTAATCTTCGAACAGAAGGTTACCGTTGGAAAGAATGTTGATTAGAACATTATCGATAACGTGTGCTTTACCAATAATTACTTTCTGGACTTCAGCTGCGATTGCGCTTGCAATCGAACCGACGGCCTTCAACTTCTCTTTGTTTTCTGGGCTAGTTTGGTGCTTCGGCTGGGCCGGAGCGGCCGGTGCTGCAGGTGCTGGGGCCGGTGCTGGCATTGCAGGTGCTGCGGCCATAGGCGCTGGTGCTGCGGGCATAGGTGCCGCTGGCATTGGCGCTGCTGGTGCAGGCATTACAGGTGCTGCTGGGGCCACAGGCGCTGCTGGCGCTGGCGCGGGCGGGGCTGCTGGGGGTGCGGGGGGTTGCATGTCTATTTTCCTCCAATTATCAATTTCCCCAACGTCGGATTTGCGGAATAACTTCCCGCAGTTCTTCGTTGGAGTAGGAACGGGTGGAGCTGATGAGCTCTACCAAGCGCGGGTCTCGGACCATTTGCATGATCTCCGCAGGGGATTTACGCATGAATTCATCACGCGTCAAGTCGTTGAACTGCCGAACTTTCGAAAGTAATGCGTCCCGAGTTCGAGCTTGGTATTGAGAGGGGTCTAATTTAGCAGGGCGTTCTCTGAAACGAGTTAGGTCAAACACATGCCGCCAGTTTTCTTTCTCAGGTACGACCATAATTGCAATGGCAAGCAAAGCAAAGAGATTGAGAATAATGAGCCACTTGAGGACAACATCGCTTGTAAGAAGGACTACTGCACCCATTGCTTCGGTAAATGGAGAGATGAGAGGGCTCGAAACGTGTCGACTTTCGTCAAAGACCACATAGAATTCAGAAGGTGAGCGAGTAATAGTGGTGGACAATTCAGGATTGTCGAATTCCATCATGTCATAAATCAAAGCCGAGAAGTATTGGCTGTTACCATTCCATTCAATATTGCCTTGCAAAGAGGAGAGGCCATTAGGGTCGGTATCCCAGCAGTTGTGTCCGTTTTCGAGATAGGTCGGAGAGTCGCATTGTAGGTATCCATTTTCTTCAGCCAAATCAGCATCCCAGAGATGGTTTGCAAGAACCGAGTGGTCGGAGACGAATACAATAGAACCCGTCACATCGATTTCACCGTAGTCATTATTCTTGATGACATCAAGAACACCGGAAACAGGGTAATCAATACGAATGATGAGTCCTGTCATACCTTCACCCAATGTAGGGTTTTGGTCACTGTCGATGTTATCGGGGAATTTGGCAACACGGGCAGAAGTCGATGCTGCTGCAAGAATGCTAATTTCTCGATTGGAGTCGGATTGCTCATCAAGAACTTGGATCGCTGTTGGGCGGTGGAAGAGAACTGGCATTCGACAATTGTCGATTTGGGCAAGTGCGACGGCTTGTTCGGAACATGGAATCAACTTCTCTGGGCCCATCTCACTGATGTTTTGATTGACACTTGCTGCTGACCAAAGACGTCGGTAATCGGCAGGCTGGAGAACACCTAAGTCATCTTCTACATCGTAGTAGCGTTGGTCATCATAGACAGGTGCGTCGAAATACTTGACACCGAATTCTGATGCGACAAGTTGAGCGTTGGTCGAACTTGCTGCAAGAATGACTTTCCCACCTTTCTTGGTAACGAAATCATGGAGTGCAGATGCTTCAGCAGCATCAAAGGGCTTTTCAGGCCCAGCGATAATCAACATGGTTCGGTGAGGGTCGTTCCAATCATTCACTAACATCGGCGTCGACATTGTGTTGGCGATACTGAAATCATTTCCTTCAACAACATTACGCATTTCGGTCAACTGCTGCATAGAATATTCGTCAGCAGCATTGTTGTAAGGTGAAAGAACTGTGTTCTTGTCCCAGCTCACAACACTGATCACAAGAACCGAAAGGAAAAGTGAAGAAACAAGCCCTACTTTAAGCCAAGTCTCCATGGCTATTTTTGTAGATTCTTTGTCTGCTATATTTCTCCCTCCTTGTGCGCTTGCCGTACTCTTGAACAGTATAACAACCGTCGGAACCTCGCTCCACACTTAATGCTTTTTCATGCATGAGTGAAAGCCACAAGTTAATAGGGGACGGAAATCAATTCAGTAAGAAATGATTCGAGATGCGGAATTGAGAGCAGAATCGCTAAAAATATCACAAAAACAGCGATTCAGTCTTGAGTCATGCAGCCTCTTCGAAGGGCGACCATGCTGAACAGTATCAAAAGTTCAACACCACCAACCCAAGGCAAGCTATTCGACTCTTGTGATAAACTGTCACCATCATTGGAATCACCAGTTTCAGCCGAAGTTGAAGAAGAGTCTTGCTCATCAACTGACATCACTTCGAGTTCAAAAGTTGTGCTGCGAGAAGCCTCATCACCTTCAGAGGTCAAAGCCAATGTAATTTCACAGACTCGATTCGGCTGACTCTCAGATGCTTCAAGACGAAGCGTGACATAGGTATCCTTCCCATTCTGTGCATCGGTCGTCTCCACCAGCGTATTTGCAAGGTCGTCCACCCCAGGCATAGAGAGGTGGGGGCAACTACGGAATTGGACACTCGCTTGTTTAACTGCATCTCGGGCATTTCCGTTATTGGTAAGTTTCGCTGAGAGTTCGATCCATGAGCCTGCGTATAATGTCTCTTCAGAGAGTGTCACTTCCGGACGTAAATCAAAGATTCGCGGAACACCAACATCTCCTTCGATTTCTTGCGTACTTGCCGTAGTATCGCCAACTTTCTCTTCAGCGATTAGAATCAAAGTGGAGGTATTATCAGGATTGTATTCACGGGCATCGTCATCATCGATGGAACCGAAAGTAATGGTGAAGGTATCATTACCGTTCGCCGCAACTGAAAAAGAATCTGGCCCATTGAATGAAAACGGAACCCAGTCCTCAAACTCATACGTGAGTTCAATTTCAAGCGGCGACATTCGATTGTTTTCAACATAGGCGGTTATTTCCCCATCTGCATCCCAATCGAGATCCATTTCCACAATATATTTCGAATCCATATCCGTCGCCCAACCAAGTGTCCAAGATGAACCATCAATCGGGCCTTGGGCCTGAACCGGAATACTGCTCATTATTGAACACCCGAGCAGAAGAGTCAACAGAATCACGAGGAAAGATTGTTTCATGGCATCACTTCATTCTAGCATTTTTTGAACCGCTCTCTTCGTTAAGACGCGAACCATCGATCTGCGATAACGAGGGGGCAAGGATGTATTATTGACGGGTTGGACGCTCTTTCGCACTCCGGATGCAAGTGCTTTGACCGAATCCATCCCATTCCAGCCTTCTTCAAGCACAGCCGCCACTTCTTCTGGGTGGCACCGAGGAATAGATTCCAGAGCCGTAGTCGCAATTTGAAGAGAAGTCACATCGCCAGGAATCCATGATGCTGCAACTCCTGCTTCAGGGAAATCCCATGAATCCCGTACTCGTAATTTCTGATACGAACCCACGCGTCCAGCGGCTTCTTCGGAAAGAGTCACTTTTAGCAGGAACTCTCCTTCTTTGAGGACATTTTTCGTCATGCCATCGAGTTGGTAAAACTCTGCAAGAGGGAGTGTTCGTAAACCGTTGGGTCCAATCAGATGAACTTCCGCGCCCAATACCATCAATGTTGGAGCAATATCTCCTTGGTAGGTCGCAACACATAATGTGTTTTGATTCGGAATAACACGGCAATCGGCACCAGTTCCACAATCGGCTTTATGGCACCAATCAATGGAACGGCGCCAGAGTTCGCCCTGGTTATACCAGAAGCATCGAGTATCGAGACAAAGATTGCCTCCAAGAGTAGCGTTACGCCGAATGAGAGATGAAGCGACTTTACTCGCAGCTTCGACAATCAAGGGGTGTATGCCGTTTTCAAGTGTCAAATCTGCCAGCCGGGCCATGCATCCAATCTCATGAAGAGAGAGCGTGTCAACACCTTCGATTCGAGCAAGTGAAATCACATGTGGTTTCGGGTTAAGGTGCCATTTGTAATTTGGAAGAAGGTCGGTCCCTCCTGCAACCCAATCAAATGCTTCGCCTTTTTCAAGCAATATTCCAGCAAGAGAACAGGCTTCTTCGACGGTCGTAGGGTTATGAAGTGTGAACGGTGGCATTAACATTAATTTTCACCTTCCATTTGTCGCTGTTCTTTCTTGAGCCAAGCACGGCCTGCAAGTCCAAGTTCAGCAAGTTGTTCGGGATCAGGTTCTGTGGCAGTTCGCCAGCCTTCCACTTGATCTTCCAATGGAATTGTAGGGTCAAAGCCGAACAAGACACCATTCACATAGGGGCTTGTATCTTCAGTTCGTTGACGTGCCTTGTCTCGAATTTTATGTTCTTGTGCTCGAGCAACTAACTTTGGTTGCATCGAACTGAACGAAAGTGTCGGCGAAGGTAGGTCGGTTGGGTCGTCATATTCAGACGCCTTGAGAGCCTTCTCAATTCCCTTGAATACAACGTCAGGCGTGAGTGGTAAAGTACGGAGACGGATTCCAATCGCATCGTAAACAGCATTGACTACCGCAGGGAGTATTGGGAGGAGAGGGCCTTCACCCGCTTCCTTAGCACCGAATGGACCTTCGGGGTCGCATGATTCAATGATGATTGGTTCGACATGCGGCATTTCATGGACAGATGGGATTTTGTAATCAAGAAGATTCGCATTTTGCAGATGGCCGGTTCGGCCATACACCATCTTTTCAGAGAGAACTTGGCCAAGACCCATGTGGCAAGAACCAATGATTTGGCCTTTGACTGCCAAAGGATTGAGGGCCTTTCCGCAATCGTGTGCCGCCCATACATTGGTGCACTTAATCATTCCAGTTTCAATGTCGACATCGACTTCTGCAACATAGGCTGAAAACGAATAAGCTGGAGCTAAACCTGCTGCTGCTCCTTTGTGAACTCCACCCATTGGCGGTGAACGATAAGCACCACTTGCAATCAATGCACCTTTGTCTTCTTGTGCTTTGTGAAGGGCTTTGAGGTATGAGACACCAATTGCAGGGTCGTGTTTGTAGTAAATACGGCGATCGTTCAAGATTAAATTATTCGGATGATAACCAAGAATCTCCCATGCAGCATTGAGAAGTTGTTCACGGATTTCGAGCGCTGCACGTATGGCCGCATTCGCATTCATGAAGGTAACACGGCTCGAGTATGACCCCAAATCAACCGGTGATGTGTCACTTTCGTGACTTCGCACGTGAATCATTTCAATCGGGAGTGCGAGGACTTCTGAAACAACCTGAGCAACTGCAGTTGTCGAACCTTGGCCAATATCAGCAGCACCGGTGTGCACCGTTACGCCACCATCCATGTCGACTTGCATGTGAACCGTTGCGTGCGGAAATCGGTTTGGATCCCAATGAATTGGTAGGCCTGAACCGGAGATGAAGAAACCACATCCAATACCAATTCCCTTACCGAGAGGCATTTTACGGAACTTTTCATCCCAGTTCGAGCCTTCTCGAACCTTTTCCAGAGCTTCACGCATACCGTTTGAAGTAATTCTGAATCCACTGATGGTTCGGCTGTGAGGTGGAAGAAGGTTTGCTAATCGCAAATCAATCGGGTCAACTTGCATGGTTTCCGCCATTTCATCCAGCCCTACTTCAACAGCACAGCGTGTGTTCACTGCTCCGTGGCCACGCATGGCACCTGAGGCTGGCTTATTTGTCCAGACTCGAGCCCCTGTATAGTGGAACGAACCCAATTCATAGGGCGCTGTTGCTAAAACTCCGTTGTAATACGATGTGACGTGACCAAACGATGCAAAACCACCACCATCAATGAGTGCATCGATATCAAAGCCTGAAATCCGTGCATCTTCATCAGCAGTCATTTTGACTTCAATGTGGCTTGGATGACGTCCTCGGTTAATCCAATATACTTCTTCTCGGTCAAAGGTAATCCGAACAGGCCGGCCTGATTTCCGTGATAAAATCGCTGCACACATCTCGTGGGGGAACGGGTCGGATTTACCACCAAAGCCACCGCCAACAAAGGTACGTATGACATTGATTTGGTGCATAGGGACATCGAGTACTGTCGAAAGAGCGCGGTGTGTATAATGAGGCACTTGCTGAGGCGTATAGAGTTGTAATCGCCCGTTCGGGTCCCAGTGAGCAACCACTGCATGCGGTTCGGTGAAACCGTGATGTACACCGGCCATACTCCATTTCCCATGGGATTCAGCGTGTGGTTTTTCGACCAATGAACGGTCTCCGAATTCTTGGAATACTCTCTTTTGGACATTGGTTTTTGCCAAGTGGTACTTCCCTCTCCAGTGAATTGGTTCATCTGCATCTTCGAGCCCCTTTTTAGGGTCAAATACCGGCTCAAGAAGTTCCCATTCGACGTCAAAGAGATTGAGCGCTTCCAGAGCGGTCGCTTCATCAATTGCAGCAACGCATGCAACCAAATCTCCAACGTGACGGACCTTCTCAACAGACATAGCATGCTCGTCTTTTGTCACCGGAAGCACACCGAAACGGTGAGGTGCGTCCGCACCTGTTGCTACGGCAAGAACGCCTGGAAGTGCTTCGACACGTGAGGTGTCAATCGACTTTATTCTGGCATAATGATGAGGTGAACGCAAAATTTTGCCGATCACTTCATTCGGTAGACGGACGTCATCTCCGTACCATGCCTGGCCCGTTACTTTTGCATTTGAATCAACCAAAGGCATTTCACGGCCAACACTGGTACCGGTTCGAACACGGTCGTGAATATGAGAGCCTGCTGGTTGCGGCTCTTTACCGCCAACGGATTCCGGGATGAAATCAAGATCTCGAGTTGACATCGTTGGTTTTGAACCTCCTGAACCTGGTGGAGGGAACGCTTGCTTTCCTGCAACGCGCTTGCCATCTTTACGGGTAGTTTGGCCGGGGCCACCTGGCTGTTGACGGTATCCTTCTGACATGGAAATCACCGTGCATGGCCTGGAGGCATATTGGGTTCTTCTGGCCCATCTGGATGTGGGTCTGGGTGCGCATCGCTTGCCGGAGCAGCCGCTTCGACTTCTCCACGATGAATCGCCGCAGCACCTTGAATAGATTCAATAATTTGTTGATAACCGGTACAACGGCAAAGATTGCCGTCGATTGCGCAAGCGATTTCTTGGTCCGTCGGCGTATTGTTTTCATTCAACAACGCTTGAGCACTGATTAAGAAACCTGGCGTACAAAAGCCACATTGTGAACCGCCATACTCTGCAAAACAAGATTGGATTGGTGCCAAGTGGGCGCCATCTGCTAAACCTTCGACCGTTGTAATCGCTGTGCCTTCGACTTGACCTGCTAAACAGAGACAAGAAAGGCGAGGTGCTCCATCAATCATCACGGTACAACAACCGCATGTACCAAGGTCGCATCCACGTTTTACGCCCAGAGTTCCAACTTTGTCGCGGAGCACATCCAGAAGGATTGCATTCGAGGGGGCTAAGACTTCAACAGGCCTGCCATTCACCTCCGCAGACCAGATATTCTGAGCTGGAGAAGGGATCATTTCGATGTGTTCGCTGCCTACCATAATCAGTCGCCAAAGGCGAGGTAGTGGACCCCGCATATCAACCTAGGGTATGCTCTTGGTTGGGAGAGTACAACCTCCCGACTGTGTTCAACTCTGGGCTGGCATTCTTTTCTTGACGGAATCAACATCATCTTTGCCCGCAGGAGGGTCAATCCAATCTTCATCTCCTGGTAAAATAAGTCCTTCACCAAGCCCAACTAAGCGTCCAGCAAGATGTCGTTGCCGATGAACTAATTCGTCCCAATTGTGCTCATCCACTTTCCATGCCTTCCAACGTTTAATTTGTCGCGATTTGACCACTAAACGGGCGTATAATCTCAAATGGAGTTTGGCTGATGTCGGCCACCACATGAACAGAATCACAAATACCAAAACCGATGGCAAACGGGTGAGGAGGGCTAACAACCAATGGAGTTGCAAGAATTCGTTAACGGAGCTCCCCTCGGCAAGGAGCAACCAAGTGATTGTTCCAGAACTAATAATCCACCAAAGTGGAAAGAAAACAATCGCTGAAACTACTTTGAGTGTGCCTATGATGGATTGATCAGCACCCCGTTTTTTCATAACAGATACTGCAAGAGCGTTGGCACGATACGGTACGAGATTCCCAAAAACAGCACTCCAGGTAATGAGTCCAAGCATCCAAACCGCAGACCAAGACCATGAGATCAATAATTTCATCGAGGCCCATCGAGTGAGACGGTCTGGACGTGCGTCGACATCGAGTGGAGTCAAATTTCGTTGTTCAAGTTGCTCAAAATGAGATTCACAGTCTTCGACGAGTTTCGATGTTGAAGTGGGTTCGGTCTTCGCAAAATATTCCCAACCTGCACGGATTCGTCTTGCACCCATGACTGATTCAGCATATGTAGGTTTGATCAGTTTGCCACCGGATTGACGAGTTTTCTCAGCATAAGCCAAACTTCGACTTTTCCAGATGAGTGTTCGCTCTCTCCATGTCGTTTTGGAGAGGCTGGCACGTTTCAATTCGATACCAATTGTATCTGTAACAGAAGTAACCCATGCACGGTCAAGACGGTCTTGTTCCTCTTCATTTTCAATCAGTTCGGGAGCGGCATCAAATTGCATGACGCGTTCGACAACAACAGCAGCCCGTTCTCGAAAGGTTTGAGATTCTGAATAATGAAGCCCAATTGGAACTAATTGAGGCAAAGGTTTGCCACTCAATTGAGCTTTTCTACGTGCTGCAAGAAGGATTCGTGCAGCACCTGAGCGCGCACGCTTCACGGATGAATCAGTATGCGTTGTCCCTTCAGGGAAAATAATCAAACGCCCACCGTTTGCAACAACTGAAGCGACGCTATCCAATTGCTTTGTATTTCGGTCTTTTGCCCCGTGTTGGTCTGAACTGTCTTGAGAGCGTTCGATTGGAACCGCACCTGCACTGCGAATCATTCGCCCTAAAATTGGTATCTTGAACAGTGTGTGTTTGGCAATCATCAAAAGTTTACCGGGAAGGGATGCATGCATGAGCATTGGGTCAATCAATCCACTCGGGTGCCAAGAAATGAAAATGACTCCCCCTTCTGGCGGTATATTTTCATCATCAACGATATTGATTTCACGAAACCAAATACTCACTAATGACCTTGAAAATCGACGAACTAAACGATAAATTCGATTGGTTCGAGGGTGGCCGGGACCTGTCGGGTCTTTTGGCCAGCGCATACATCAAGCGATGTGTTCTGGCTTTTGAGTTCATCTCCGGAATAAGAAGAAAATGAGCGATTCGGGTTTTGACATATTCCGAATCTACTGATGTTATGATTTGGTCTCTTTCACTTCAACGAGAATGGCATCGGAACTACCCGCAGTTGTGTCATCATCACGCAATGTATTGAAATCAATTCCTGCAAGAGTACCCTCTTCTTTATCGGAAATGAAATTAACAACAAAGAGAACGAGGATGAAAAGAACAATGAATGCCCCAAGTCCCATAAACATCGTAGTCGAAGACATCCCAGTGGCTTGCGTTTTCGCTTCAAAGGCTGAATCAGTATCCATCAGCATGATGTTTACAGAGATCAATGGAGACGAGGTGTGCCCACCAGTATCGTTGGCTTTGATACCACGAAGTGAGATGGTATGGTTCCCTTCAATATCGATTCCTGGCAAGTGTTCGAGTTGGTGGATGATGTCAATAGCCGTCAAGGTACCACTGGTATCTCCGTGGTCGAAGCTGTGAATATTTGACCAGTCGTCTCGCAAATGATTGCTGCGCCATTGGATGGTATCAACATCACCAAGTGCAGCATACGACAAAGAATCTTCAGGGGACATATGGATACGGTTGTCATTGCCATTTTCAGTCATCAGTGAAACATCTAATGATGAATCAAATGCATAATCCCGCTCTGCTGCTTCATAAACAGCATCAAGTGCTCGGACTTCTCCGTGACCGTAGACGTTGTTTTGACGGTTTTTAGGAATTAAATCTTCCACACAAGGTTCGTTTGCAGCCATGTACACACACAAGCGATAGGTTGCAGTTTCTTGCATGATATTTTTGATGTCAAAAGGTGAAAGGTCAGGATTGGCTTGGAACATCAACGCTGCAACACCTGCTGCACCTGGAGTCGCCATTGAGGTACCTGACATGGCAGTGTATTGGTCTCCAGAATTGAAGGCTACAGACATGACATTGCTGCCAACATAGGCAATATTTGGTTTAACTCGACCTTCCTCTGTTGGGCCTTGACTTGAATAGACAGCAATAGCTGAATTCTTGTCCAATGCTCCGACAGTGATGGCATCTTCTGCCGAGCCTGGCGTTCCAATTTGAGCCGAAACTGCGTTGTTCCCTGCTGCGATGAAGATTGCAATTCCAGCAGCCATCATTTCATTCGCGTAGCGATTAACACTGTCATCATCAGAAGAAGTCCACTCAGCAAGACCTGGGCCACCAAGACTCATCGAAGCACCACGGATGTTGAATTTGTAACGATTTTCAACCGTCCACTCCATTCCAGCCATCACAGTAGCAAAGGAGCCCGAACCTCCAGCATCGAGGACTTTCACACCAACAAGGAAGGCTTGTGGTGCCATACCAACATGCTCATAATTTGGAGCACCCGTACCGGCAGTTGTACCTGCACAGTGTGAACCGTGTCCTTGGTCATCATATGGGAACACTTCAGTTCCGTTGGTAAGAGTTGGGTTGTTCACTGGGTCATAGAAGGCGATAACCTTGGGGTCATTGGTCGAATTGTCATCATCAAGGTCATCAAGACTTGCGTGAGAACCGTCGATTCCAGTATCGATAATAGCGACTGCTGAACCTGCCCCATCGTATCCAGTATCAGCCCAAACGGTATCGACGCCATGAAGAACAGCTGCGTCGCCGTTGTTAACGGAGAGAATACCGTCCAATTCAAGCATGACGACACCAGGAAGACGAGAAGTGTCGAGAATGTATTCAACTGGAACTCGACCTGCTAAAGCATCAATCCCTTCCAAAGTCCATTGATGTTGAAAATCAACTTCGCGTTCGAGTAAGGCGATTTCTTCTGCACCTGGCGTATGGTCAAAGTCGATAATGAGTGGAAGAGTGTTGTCTTCATCGAGGAAAAGAGGGCTGTCTTTGTGAACTTCAATCATGTCACCGATTCCATTACCGTTTCGATCGAGTGTTGTTTCAATCCACCAGTCTTCTTGTTCAATGGCATCCTGTTCAACGGAGACCGGTACGGCCATAGCCAAAGTTGGAAGAACCATAATGCCCAAACAGAGCAAAGTAATTATTTTTCGTGATGCAAACATCATTTCACCAAATCAGTCCAACCATCCCCGACTTTTGAACCCATTGAAATAAAGTGTAAAGGAAATTGAACAACGAAATCGTATTCAAGAGTATACATCTCATCTCAAATGACGGGTCAATCATTAAAGCCTAATAGGAAATAGTTCGTTTGATTGTTATGGCAGCACCAAGGCGTTCGGCACCTCGAAGAATGAATGTTCCAACCCAAGGCTTGTTGGCCAAATCCAGCCAAAAAGCCCCTTCGAGTGCGATTTATGTCGATTCAGAACAAATCGAAATGCCAATGATGGTTCGGCCACCTGGTGAATCGATTTCTGAAGCAAATCGTTCACTGATGAAGTTTTCACAACTGATTATGATGTGTATTGCTTTAGCAGCGATATGGGGCGGTTTATTCCAAATTGCATTTGCCGAAGATGCAACAAATGATGATTTCTTAATATTGTTCGTTGGTGGATTTTTATCTGCGAGTATTGCCATTGGATGGATTTATGCTCAGAGTAAAAAGAATGATTTTGTCCTGTATGAAGTGCAAGACTACATGCTCGGCATAGGATTCTTTTTCGCAACGATTGGAACGATTTGGGGTTCGCGCTTTTTAATTGGTTTTGTCACTGGGCAAGGATGGACTGACCTCTTTGGCGATGCTGAACACTTCAATGCTGGGGGCTGGACCGATTTTGTTACCGGTGAATTTGTAGAATGGCACCCAAATGCAAAGGGAATCTATGTTCAAACTGCAGCCATGTTGGCATTGATATTCGCTGAAGTTCAACTCTTGAAGCGCTTCAAAGGTGCAACTGGCTTCGGCCGTGCTGTTGCTGCATATGCGCCGATATTAGTCTTGGTTGCAGCCGGAATGGGCCCTTGGATGACATGGACAGAAAATACGATTTCATACGAAATGGGACTCTCCCTCATACTACTGTGTTTTGCTGCTATGGAAATGGCACTGCGCTCAAATAAGGCACTGAATTTTGTAGTTGTGGCAGTGGTCTCTGGACTCACTCCAATTCTCTTTGAAGTGTTCAACACAGGTGCCGATACCGACGGCGCAGGTGGCGCAATGTCTTTGCTGATTTTTATTATCGCTATCCAAGGTTATTACGCCTCTCGACAGGAACTTCGTTCGGAATTAATACAAAAAGCATCAATTGTACTGGTTGGAGAAATCGTACTCGCCATGTATATTGCACGTATTGAAGGATTGAACCTCCATCTTGGTCCAATCAAATCATCTGAGTTAGGAATTGATCACATCTTTGGATTAAGTGTCGCTCTTTGGATTGCTGTATTGATATTCTATTTTCCAGCAGTTCAACAGCGTCGAGTACCATGGATGCCAATTGGATTAGCGGCTGCCTTAGTGATGTTGCCAAATGAGGGGAGTACATTACCGTGGATTATCACACTCTTGATGATACCTTACATGCTCTTTTTTGCCAAAGCAACACGACGTTGGGTTGCAGATTTCACAGTTGCTGCTTTAGCAGCATCTTACTTTTTGACGGATGTATTTGCAAATATAAACGAAATTCCACTTCGAGAAACATTTGGTTTTGATGGCATGCAGGTGCTCATTCCTCTCGCGTTATTTGGCATATCCGAATTCGCTCGACAGAAGGACAAAATCTCTGGTTGGACACACCTCGCTATGCTTGCCTCGATTGTTCTTTCACGAACAATTCTGCAAGCAGAAGACTGGTTTATGCCGTGGATTTTCATTGGCTACATGCTTTACCTTGCCCAGAACTCTTTCAGTCGCTTGACAACTGAAAGTTCGTGGGAAAAGAAGATGCAGGCCACAATGGTAGCTTTAATTGCGAACGCCTCAATGGTTCTTCTTGCTGTACTCGATCGATTCGATCTTCCCGAATTCTTGGGAACATTGGAAATATTACCTGAATATTTCAATTATCAAATTTTCATCTTGGGTGCAGTGAGTTATTGGATGCTTTATCCTGCTCGCAATATTGAATTGGATTTGGGGTTATTATTCAACTGGACCAAGCGATTTGCGGCTCAGGCCCCAGTTTACAATCCTAACACACATTCGTGGAACGCTCAAAACAGTGTTGGGATACAAGAAGACGGTGACTGGGTCAAGAAGAACAGTTGGAGTCAATTAACTCGGTTATCTCTCCTTATTCCATTTTTCATGATGAGTTTTAGTCTCATCACAATGGTAAATCCATGGGGTGCTGAATTCGATTCGATGGGCACTGAATCATTTGCAAGTGAACCGTGGATCTTGCTTCTCCTCGTCCCAGTGACTGCTTTGGTTCTTGAAATTAAAAATATGGACATCATCTCCTCTACTGTTCGTTCTGCAGGGGTATGGGTTTTGTTCACAATCGCATTACCTATCGGTGTCGCATTCTCTATGATTCGCGAGAAAATGCAAACGCATGTCGATTATATTGACACTCGTATCCTTCCAGTCGCTCTTCTTCTCGATGTCATACTTTTGAGCGCCCCGCTTTATGTCAATTGGCTCATCACCAAACGCGGGATAGATGATGACCATCTTTCGGTGAATGCAGATGCTTGGGCAATGTTTGGGCTCGTAGGTTTGGCATGCCTTGACAACTCAGGTGGATTGTTGTTGATTTCGATGCTTGGATTAATCACCGTTCGATGCGTTCAACATCGCCACATATGGCCATTGATGGTTTCTCCAATTGCATTCTTCTTACTCAACGACCATTGGCTGGAATCAGCTGGAATCTCGAGATTTATGATCGAAGCAATCGATTCTACCAACTATGATTTTGCAGAATTTGGATTCCTCTCTCTCACCCGATTGGGTGGTATTCTCATCACTTTGCAAATGACGTATGCCCTCATCATGGATAATAAATTCGTTAAACTAAGCGAGAAGGGACGTGAAATGTTACCTTGGTATGGTGTATGGGGTTGGGCTCTTGTCGGCGTACTTGCTGCAACTTCAAGCGTTGGTTGGATTCCAGCAATCATGTGTGCTTACCTCATTATCAATTCATGGACATCAGGCAATGTCGAAACAATTCCTGTACTTCATCTGGGATTAGCAATCAGCCTTCTTATTGGTATGGGAGTTGAAGAGACATTCGATACAATCGAGCGTGCATTCTCTTGGAGTGTACTGCTTACAGCCTGTTCTGCACTCACCTTTGTCATCATGGACAATAAAGATCTACTTTTCAAATATACATCAACTGAAACTGGAAAAGAGATGTCTTCAGAAAAGAAAGAGGAGGTTCTCAATACTCTTTACATCCTAACCTATCTCTCATTCATTTTGAGTTTCGATGCATTGCTTGGCATTGGAACACTGGTTGGGGCTGTTTTACTTACGCGAGATATTCTCGTAAAGGGTTATTCAAACGCTTTGTTCTTTGTTCCTGCAATACATGCGGTGGCATTAGCAAATCTCATCATTCAATTGGAAATCGATACGCTCGATATGGGCATACCTATTGGGATTTTCCTTGTTCTTGAAGGACTGGTTATCTCTTGGTTCTCCTTACAAAATGACAAGATGTACGAACTTGAATTCTTTGAATGGGAAGATGATAATCAATTCCTTGATTTCCTTGACCGCTTAGGAATGGCAGGTGTACTCAGTGCACTTGCTGGAATATTCTTTGTGTTTGGTGAAATAGACCAATGGTCTTTGGCTTGGATTCTTACGACAGTAATTCTCATCGCAGTTGGAATTCAAGGATATGCACCCGAATATGAGGCTCGCTGGAGGCGTATCTTCGGAGGCTATGGTTCAATTCTTTCCTTTGTTGCTTTCAGCATGGAGGTTGAGAGCGATACTATGCAGGCGCTTTCGTTTGTCGGTGTAGGATTGATTGCATTAGGATGGGGATTCCTTACCATGCAACGATTAGAAGATGATGATGTCGTCTACGAAATTGAACAAGTTCCTGCACAAAGTCTCACACCAAACGTTCAGCAAGCCTCCCTCTTAGAGAAGGGGCAGAAAAAGATCAAAGTGCAATCAGAGGTTGTGGAAGTCGTTGAAGAACTGACCGAAGAAACTCCGGAAGTGGTTGAAGAAGAATTCCAAGGAATTCCAGAACCGGTTACGAAGCAAACAGAAAAGCAACCGGAACTCGTTGAAGAGGTTCTTGTTCAAATCCCTGACACTGTTGAAACATCAAAAGGGTTTGAAATCCGCCTTCCGCCTGGTAAACTAGAAGCAATTCTCAAATCAATCGACACAACACCACACGATGGGTACAAGCCGGTGATTGGTTTCAACCTAAACGGGCAAATAGTGATCGATTGGGTTGCAGTCTGATTAAACGAATCGACGCTCAGCACCTTGAGAACCTGTAACAAACGGTTCTTTTGTTACGTCGGGGGATGAGGGATAAGCATTCCAGTATGCTTCACGCATGTCTTGATTTGCGTTCATGCATGCCACAACATCACCTGGTCTTTCTCCAAGGTCCGCTGATTGATTGAGATGAGCAATCATAGGCTCAATATTCGAAAGATTGACCAAACCCCAACCTGTTTGAGTGCAAGGTGCAACAGGTGAGATTGGCATTGTCCCCGAGGTAGGGTCCCATCCAATATCCGGATACCATGCCGAACGGTTGAGGGCTTCACGGACATCAGCATTTGAGACGGTGAAAGGATTACCATCAGCATCGGTTCCGTTCACGAGCATGCCGAGACGTAATTCAGGAGAAGCACCGGCACCAGCGTCATTGAATTCGAATCGAAGAGATTCCAAGACAAAAGAAAGAATTCCTGCGGTTCGAGGGGTTGCAAAGGAGGTACCTGAAGTCTCATGGTACCCGTCAATATCATCGTGGTTTGGAAGGTTTTGCGTCCAGTCAGCAGAAATATCTGGATACGAACCTGACATTATTTCCTTTTGGTCATCTCCTTCTTCGGCATATCCAGCAATACCGATGGACCAAGGTGGTCCTGCTGTAGAATCCTGAACGGCGGGAGAAGGGCTGTTATCGGCAGCACCAGTATGCATCTTTCCTTGTTCGACAACTGCAATTTCAGTTCCTCGTTCGATTCCAGATACCGGCACTGAACCTGGTGCTCCAAAGGACGTTGAAATTACATCGACGAGAGGTTGGTTAGCCGCAGCAAGCACTGCTTCAGTACTGAACCCTTCGACGAAGAAAATGACTGCTTGTGGGTTGGCATTCAAAACTGAACCAGTTACGGCTGAACCATGACCATCACTTGGGTCATCTAAAATCAGTATTTCGCTGTCACCGTCGGGTGAAGAACCGATAATTTTCGTTCCTGGGAAGTAAACGATATCGCTTGAAGTCAATGTATTCCAACACGATTCTTTATCGGCATCATACCGTTCTTGCCAACTTCCCTCGAAGGTTAAATCACACACCTTGTTCACGCCAAGGCCGTCCAACAGCCAAGAAGGATATGTTTCATTGGTTCGGAAATGGTCATGATAGACATTGATTCCAGTATCGATTGGGGCGACAACGGAAAAGGCTCGCCAGTCATCATTCTCGTTCATTTCAGGTGAGGACGAAGCGGAAGAGGAATCATCCGTTAATGCAAGAGCAAAAAATGAGAAAATAAGTAAAAAGGTAAGGACACTCACAGCGATGAGCGTTCTGGGTTCCATCAAAGATGGAGTCTCGAGAGAGCCTTCTGAGGCCACCAGTACAGTCTCTTCCGCCATAGCAGTCCCTCCAATGAGAACTTCATAACCCTACGCCCAATTCAAAAACCCCAACCGGTTGGCGAAAACATGGGTGAAAGCGATGAACGCTTGGTTTGGATTGACCTTGAAATGACTGGACTGGATATTGAAAAAGAATCCATCATTGAAATTGCAACGGTTGTGACCGATGGAGAACTCAATATTCTTGCAACTGGCCCGAATCTTGCAGTTACTGTCTCAGAAGAACTCTTGGCGGGAATGGATGAATGGAATACGACGCATCATCATCAGAGTGGATTGGTTGAACGTGTCCGTACAGTAAGCGTTTCATGCGAACAGGCGGAAGCAAAAACACTGGCTTTTCTCAAGAAATGGGTGCCAGAGGGTTGTGCACCTCTCTGTGGAAACAGTGTTTGGAATGACAAAAAATTCATGGAAAAGGAAATGCCTCTTCTAGTCGACTATCTTCATTACCGAATGATCGATGTTTCAACCGTCAAAGAATTAGCTCGTCGTTGGTATCCAGAAGCTGGACGATACGAAAAGAAAGGTGCTCATCTTGCCTTAGATGATATTCTCGAGTCAATTGAAGAACTCCGATATTTTCGAGAACGGATATTTACTCAAAAGTGAATTAAGTTCGCCAAGTCGGTGCTTCGGCATCGATACCCTTGAAGGAAGCCATAATTTGAGCAACAACTGCTACAGCAATTTCTTCGGGTGATTCTGCACCGATGTTCAGACCAATTGGACAGACCACTGCATCAAGTATG
The DNA here is from genome assembly GCA_937892945.1 of uncultured euryarchaeote. Lineage (GTDB taxonomy): Archaea > Thermoplasmatota > Poseidoniia > Poseidoniales > Poseidoniaceae > MGIIa-L1. The sequence continues at coordinate 48,723 of CALBIL010000044.1, forward strand.
GATTGTTCGATGCCTTGTTCCAGACAATTTTTCTCAAAGGCCTGCCATTTTGAACGGCTTCCGATTACACCAACCCGAGGACCTTGTTGACCATCTGGTACGGCTTTTGCATTATGGAAACGATGAAGAAGTCCTAACAAACGTTCCTGGTCTTCTGACCAGTCATGGCCAAGAAGCAAAACATCTGAAAACCGACGGAGAGTTTCGAGTGTTTCCGATTGAAGAAAGACGTCAATTGAAACTGAGGAACGTTGTTGTGCATTCGGGTACATGAGTTCATTCGAAAACTCTGTTCGCGTGTCATGAACTGAATGTTGCCAACCTAATGCATCCAGCGACTTGGCAATTGCTTGACCGCAATGGCCACCACCCATCAACAATACATGTGGCATAGGAATCATCACCTCAATTGCAAGCGTGACTTGACCGCCGCAAAGAGAATCAAGCGGCGTCACTTCATAGCCCTTCGCACCTTTATTCAAGCCGTACCGTACAACTTCTCCAAAAGGCCGGTGCTGTTTTTGTAGATGCCCTTTGCAGCGTTGGAGGATTTTCAATTCTAATCCTGCACCGCCCACTGTACCAACCCATTGTTCATCAGAAGTCATCGCTAAACGGGCACCGACTTTACCTGGCACGCTACCCGCTGTTTCGACAACACTGGCAAGAACTACGCGTTGACCTGCGGCAAGACGAGCGAGGGACCAAGCCATCACCGTCGCAGTCATGTTTACCGGTCGAAGAGGTGACACATACCCTTTTCCCTATAGGTTTCAGGCCATGTCGAGCAACGATAATTCATGTTGTCTGAGTAGAATTAAATCATCAGGATGATCGATATTCAAACCAAGAAGAGGAGCATTCACAGCCACTTCAGCAAAGGAAACCAATTCACGTAAAGGCGATTGGGCGGGTGCTGCAAGGACCGATTGTATGGCCTCTGCATCAAGAAGTAACGGATGGCCCCTTCGCCCATTGGATGCAAGCGTCGAACTTCTTTCTTCTAAAAGCAAAGATTTGACATGGCTAATGGACCACCCAGGTCGGTCAACTGGAGCAATAACGACTCGCCTTGGCATTCGCCCTTTGTCTCCGGCCAGCGATAAAATGCCACACTGGATACTTCCAGTCCGTCCGTCTTCGGGTGTCTGATTTACGATGACTGTCGAACCGACGGTTGCTTGCATAATTGGAACTGAAAGTTCACTCCGCGTGACAATCAAGATGGGGGAACAACCTGCTTCAACCAACTTTCGATAGGCAAGACCCACCAATGTAGAATCCCCTACCGTCACCAAGGATTTTGGTTGACCAAGCCGTTGACTGGCTCCTGCTGCGAGTATCACTGCAGGACAAGGCTTGGCCATAATTTAAATTCGAGGCCCGAGGGTTTTGTTCTTTGCTCTTGATATATACTCGAAATGTTCGGTGTGTATGTCGAAAGGAAAATACCGAATGTCGGAACCTGAACTTCGTTCACTTGATATGTTGCAATCTGTTGCTAAAGGTACTCCGAATGTTCAGGTGTTCATGTTGACAAATGAGTGTATCAGGGTTCGAGTTCAAGGTGAATCGCATCGCTGGTACCAAATCGATTCTAATTTTCAAGGCGTGAGTTCCGAACTCTTCCAAACCCCTAAATCACAATCACAATGGTCCGTTGCAGTAACTGCAGGACGATGGCAAAATGATGTGATTTCCGAGAATCAATACTCAGTGAGCCTCTGTATACATTCAAAGAATCCAGATCTACCCATTGGTGATCGAATCGTTTCTTTGGTACTAGCACTTTACAACGACATCAAAACAGCTCTACAAATCCCTATGCTGGCACAATTCCTCATATGTACGCGTGAGATGTTAAAGGAAATTGTCATCTTTCAAGACATGATGATTGTCACCACAGCAATGATGGGTGAAGAAGACTGGGACTTTCCTGGACCCCAAGACGATGAGGATATAGGCATGAATGAGAATCAAGAAATGGACATGTATGGAGCATTTGAAAGAGACGAATTGCAAGTTTCAACCGATGAAATGTTACACCGGCAGCAAGTTTGGGAAGAAGAGATGCGTGGTCTTGAACTGGCACAGCAAGAACAGGAAGCAGCTACAGAAAAAAAAGAGACAGAGCAACAAGAGTTAATCAATTTCTGGGAACTCATGTCCGACAAATTAAACGACTCATAATCACAGGTCTTTGGTAATTTCACGACCAATTATCATTCTCTGGACTTGAGATGACCCTTCATAAATCTGCATCACCTTTGCAGCTCGCATAAGACGGGCGACTGGATATTCTTCGGAATATCCGTACCCTCCATAGACTTGCACAGCATCTGTGGAAACTTCCATAGCAGTATCTGCTGCGAACCGTTTGGCATGAGCAGCCGATTCAGTGTTCGGAAGTCCTGCATCGGAATCTGCAGCGGACCTCCATGTTAGCAAGCGTGAGGCTTCGATTTTTGTTTTCATATCAGCCAGCATGAATTGGATGGCTTGATGGCGGTGAAGAGGTTTACCAAAAGTCGAGCGTTCACCCGAATATTGGAGGGCATGCTCGTAAGCAGCACGGGCCAGACCAGTGGCGTGGGCGGCAATGTTTGGACGGCTCATATCAAAGGCTTTCATAGCGTTCATCCAGCCACCGGATTCCGAACCACCAATCAATTGATCTGCTGGTACACGAACATCATCGAACTGAATCGAACGGGTATCTGAACAACGTTGTCCCATGTTAATTTCTTTCTTTCCAAGCGAGAAACCTTCTGCATCTTTCTCAACAATGAAACCCGACATGCCTTTGTATCCAGCATCGACATCAGTTTTTGCTAATACGAAGAAGAAATCTGCATAGCCTGCGCCAGTAATCCACATCTTAGAGCCGTTGATGATGTAGTCATCACCATCTCGGATTGCACTTGTTTTGCATGCGGCAACGTCAGAACCTGCTCCAGGCTCAGTTACGGCATAGGAAGCTAAGGCTCCGTCTTCTGCAACCATTCGAAGCCATTTCTGCTTCTGTTCTTCGGTAGCACCGGTAATGATTGGCGCACAAGCAAGAGAAGTTGCATATGCTGCAGTGGCAAAACCAGGGTCACCCCAAGCCAATTCTTCATTGACAAGGACTTCTTCCATTGAACCTAATCCTGGGCCGCCATAATTTTCAGGAATATGGAGATTGAGCAACCCAATTTCATGAGCCGCTTGAATGGCTTCTTTTGGATAAACAGAATCTGTATCCCAATGCTCAGCATTCGGGCGTATTTCATCGACGGCGAATTCGTGTGCAAGTTCTTTCAACATCTCTTGCATTTCGTCGAGTTGGAAGTTCACCATGAAGAGGCGAAGAAGTCGCCCTTTATGTCTTCATTGTTTTCAGAAGGTAATCCAAGAACGGTTGTATGCCTCAAGGGTAATGATGAATAAGATATACATGAGAATCAATGTGTAGCCTTCCCATTTTTTGATCTCATACGAAGTTCGCATCAGCAATAAGGCAGCCATACATCCTGCAATAGTGAACGGAATGATGATGTAGGCAATTAATTCGAACCCATCAGAGGTGATGGCGAGAGGATGGACTAAACCAGCCAAACCAACGGAAAGCAGAGGGTCAGTAATATTAGAGCCAATAAGCGTACCAATCGCGACACCTTGGCTTTTCTTTGCTGCCATCAAAGCAATCGTCAACTCTGGTAAAGAGGTCCCAATTCCAGAAACAGTTGTTCCGACAATAGCGTGAGGCACATGCAGTTTAGTAGCAATGAGACTTGCGTATTCCACAAGGTGGTGAGCAGCAAATACTGCAAAAGCAAGGCCTCCGATGACCATGGTTGTGTAGGCTGCAGTACTCCAATTAGAACCACTCACTTCGACTTCCTCTCGGTTTTCATCTTCTTCCTTTTGTATTACTTTGCGATGCATTAAGAGCCATACGATGTAAATAACATACAAGAGAACGAGAATTCCAGATTCCCAACGTTGCAAGGTCCGCTCTGTGAGCAAGAAAAAGGCGAGGATCAAAACGGCTAACAGCATGATGAGGCCATCACGCTTCAACCATGATTCTCGAATTTTGAATCCTTTGTTGATTACAACAATTCCCAAGATGAGAGTGATTTGAACAAAGATCGAACCAAGGATCCCACCAATCGCAAAATCAGCAACACTTGGCTGTGAAGCCACGTCAGCGGCTGCTGTTGTCGTCACTAAGATTTCAGGCAACGAAGTTCCAATCGAGACAATCGTCAAGCCGATGACCACTTCAGGCAAACCTCCTCTGCGGGCTAATCCTTTGGCGCCTTCAATGAAAAAGTCGGCTGAGAAGACCAGTAAACCAAGTGCTAAACAAGCGATAACCAATGTAATAACCAGGCTGCTGCCTATGTCACTGGAATCGGAAAGAAAGCTTACGGCAATGATGCCGAGGAATAAAGCTCCAGTGGTGATCATTGTTTGAAAGTGGATAAGTTGAGGAATCCCCATGACTTTCTCCTCGGACCCCATGCTGTCGACCAACAGTCATCACTTCTTCACGCTTGCCTTGCGATTCTTTGGAAAGGAATCGGTTTGGTAAAGAACATAACATGAAGGCTGAAGCGGTAAACATGTGGCGCAGGGGGTTGGCTGAATTTTTTGGCACAGCACTCATGGTCGGTGTTGGTTGTGGAAGTATTGCCATGGGCGCATCTCATACCATGGTTTCACTTTCCTTTGGAATTGCAGTTACTGCAGCGATCTTGATTTTTCAACCAATCAGTGGGGCACACATCAATCCAGCGGTTTCAATCGCTTTTTTCCGAACCGGGCACCTCGAAAAAAGGGCTTTAGTTCCTTACATTCTGGCTCAATTAAGTGGAGCGAGCGTTGCTGCTTTTTTCCTTCAGGGCGTTGGACCAACCAGAAGGGCCGCTGACGTTTCAATTTATACGGGTGGGTTGATTGAAGTATTCATTACCTTTTCACTTATGGCAAGTATATATTGGATCGTTCTCCGTTCTCAAACTCATATATCTATTGCTGTTTTTGTCGGGTTTGTAGTCGCTTTACTGGCCTTTATGTTTGGGCCTCTCACCGGCGCTTCAATGAATCCGGCTCGGACCTTTGGACCAAATATGTTCGCCGAAGAAGCCTCAAGTATTCTCTTCTATAGTTCTACTACTGTGATTGGGGCATTGATTGCTGCCGAAATTTTTGTTCGTATGAAACTTGGAGATGACAAAGTCGAATCTCAAGATTGAACCGTCAAACGTAATACTTTGATTACATGTTCGAGCGAAGGTAGAGTGAAATTTTCAAGAGGTGGAGAGAAAGGAACTGGCGTATCTAAAGCACCGATAACAAGAGGGGCTGCTTCAAGTGAATAGAAGCATGATTCCAAGATTCTACTTTGGATACTGTGCCCCAGTCCACCACACCATTGCCCTTCTTGAAGAACGACCAAACGACCGGTTCTTTGAACGGAATCAATGCATGTTTGTGCATCGAACGGGAGGAGTGTTCGTAAATCAACGATTTCGACTTCAACATCCTCAGAAGCAAGATGTTCTGCAGCTTGTTGAGCAACATGAAGCATGGAACCCCATGTGACCAACGTCACATCACGGCCACCACGGACGACTGCGGCTTTACCAAGTTTGTACCTCTCACCTTTAGCAATGGCTTGTTTGACCGGTTCTGTATCCACCACTTGGTTGATATTTTGACCCCACCCAGTGAGTCCACCACGTAGACCATACAAACCAATGTGTTCCAAGAACAATACAGGATCATCCAACTCAGCACCTTCCATAAGAAGGTCATATGCATCTTGAGGCGTTCCTGCTGCAACAACAACCAATCCTGGGTCATTCGCAAACCATGATTCAATCATGTTCGCATGGAAGGGCCCAGAGCGTGTACGGCCACCCAGAGGAATACGAATCGTCATTGGACAATCAGCACCCCAGCGCCATCGAAGCATAGCTGCATTGTTGACCAATGCATTGAATCCAAGTGCTGCAAATCCACCAAATTGAATCTCAACCATCGGGCGCATACCTGAAAGTGCTGCTCCTACGCCAGTATGAACAATCGCTGCTTCACACAACGGCATGTCGAGAAGCTTTTCTGAATGCCCTGTGTTTTTCAAAGCCATGTTCATTCCAAAGGCACCGGCAACCTCCATATCTTCGCCAATAAAAATGCAATCATCACCATGGCGTGTTGCGATATCTACCATTGCTTGCTGAATTGAACGGGCATAGGTCCAGCCGCCTTTTTCGGCATAGGTCAGTGTCGTTTCGCCAATCTCAAGAGGTGACGGAATCAATTCCTCATCTTGACGGCCTGATAAACGAGTAAAACGTTCTTGATGTGATTCAGCATCATTCAACAACGTCACGCCTTTAGTAACCGTTTCTGGCTCAGGCCATGCCATTTGTTCAAGTTCTTCGCGAGCGGATTCGACGTCACGCTGTTCTTCGGCTTCCATGTCCAACAAGACCGATTCTTCAAGACCGAGGTCAAGAAGTAATTGCCGATGAGTTGGTATTGGATCTTTTGCTTCCCAGTAGGCGAGTAAATCACGATCGACATAGCCAGGTGGTGTTCCTGATTCGTTTCCGAGATACAAATCGTCATGATGATGTGCATGACCGCAACCTCGCATTGTTTCGACATGAATGAGTGTTGGACCGCCACCGTTCAAAGCAAATTCACGAGCACATGCCGTACTTGCATACCACGCAGCAGGATCAGAACCATCAATAGTCCATGCAGGGAAACCCATTGCATCGGCCTTATCGGCCCAAACCTCAACACCGGATTGCTTGATTGGAGAAGTATCTAAAGCGATTTGATTGTTTTGAAGGATATAAGTGATCGGAAGGCCTCGTGCTCCAGCAAGATTCATTGCTTCCCAAAACTCTCCAGAAGACGAAGCGCCTTCTCCAATGCACGCCACTTGGAAACGGTTCAGTTTTTGATGCCAGGCAGCAAAAGCAAGACCTGTCATTGTAACACTCGCAATAGGTAGAGGAGCTGTTGGAGGTAAAACACCAACATGCCATGCTCCAACGTGTAAGTCGCGACCACCTGCATCATCCCACCCTCCGTTTTGGTTTGAACCGACTTTCCCTAAATTAGCAGCCATGACATCCAATGGAGTATCTCCCATTGCTAATCCAAGACCTATATCTCGAATCATTGGAGCAACAAGGTCACCGTCGTAGCCTTTTCCGGGGCGAGCATCACGAGGAGCGTCAGGTTGGCGGTCAAGAGCCGTGGCCACTGCGACAACTCCTTCTTGCCAAGTTGAACGGAATCCTTTACCACCAAATGAAGAACCATCTGGAGTTTCAAGTCCCTCCGAAAAAATAGATTTTAATTCACCATCCAACATTCTCGTTCGGGTCATCATGGTTTGCCATTCGATACGTTGGTCAATGGTAACCGACATGTAGTGAGCTAAACGGCGGAATACGAGCCTCAAATCAAGTAAAAAGTGTTGAGATCTACGATCTAAAAACAGTGTTAAATTACGGCGAGGAATGACTTCGACATCTGCATCATCTTTCATTTTAGCATCGACCTGCGCAACCAAGCCTCGTTGAACTGCGTCGACAAACCGTTGACTGAATTGGTGCCATGAAGGGCCCTCAAATTGTTTGGATTCATTCTCAATCAAAACATCCCAAACATTCGCCATAAGGAAAAGATGCCCGTCATGCCGTTGAGCAGCAAAACGTAAAATTTCCCTTCGTGCAGCATCTGCATGTAAAGGTTGAGAGAAAACCAATGGCTCCTTCGGAGTCCAATCGGTTCCATGGATAGCCGGTAAATCTCCTTGGCTCATGGTTTGGCCATAGGCCTCCCCCATACAAACGCGACGGCTAAAACACACGATGTGTGCGTCCAAATAAGAGTTTCATTCTTCTTCAGGAACCGCATCTTGAAGCGCCTTCATCGATACACGCGTCACCACTACGGTCGCAAGTATTGATGCGAGTATTCCAAGAACAAGCATTCCATTACCCATTGGCGTTGACCGCATGCCTTCAATCCCTGAAGAATTAAGGGCGAAGCGACCTAAAGCGTGACCATAATAGGCATATGCCAATGAATAGACAAGGCCTGAACAATTTGAAATCATGTACACACGAAGGCTGACTGGCGTTGCGGACATCAAATAATTAAGCCATTCATCAGGTATCAAAGGCGATAAACGAACCAAGACTGAAATTTTCATAGCATCGACAGTGAGGGCTGTTTCAATGTTCTGTAATCTCTTGTCATTCATGATCGAACGTTGAATACTCTCTCGGAAAAGCCATCTGCCGAGAATAAACGCAATAAAACCTCCAAGAAGGGATGCTACAAAATTGGCAGCGGCAGCAATCCAAAACGGAAAAATCGCCCCTCCTGCAACTTTGATGAGAGGAGTTGGTAGCATGATGACGACTGCCAATGAAAGTGCAAGCGTGAACACAATTGGGCCCAGTGGCCCTAAATCTTCAAACCAAAACAGGATATTCACTGCATCTCTAAACAGTAAAAAGCCGCAGACTCCACAGAGTAGAAGTATAAAGACACCAATTAATGCTCGCCAACGATAGATCTTTGGTTGACTTTTTTTAAGTTCATCCAGGTCTGACTTTCGATCGACGAGTCTCAATTCATTGGGTCGAGGAATTGAATACTTCGACATGTTCATTCCTCTTCTTCAGCCTCAGGCAAAGCCACCAATACATCGCTCAACATTTGTGCAGCATCTTCAATTTGGGTAAGGAGTGTAAGATCCGAAACAGCACCAGGGCGGCCCAGATTCCACATAAGATCTGAAACAACTTCTGTTGTTAATCGTGTCAATTCAAGAACCTGGGGATCGATAGGAACCATTGTATCAAAGCCATGTAAAGCAATGAGGTCAGGTTGTTCATCAAGGATAGAATCCATCACCCCTTCGACTTCATCTGCAAGTCCTTGAGCTTGTGCTTCAAGGATTCCTCCCATTGAGGAAGAGATCCCCAGATTCATGTTCTGTGCAATACTACCACCGAGAGGCACTCCACGTTTGGCTTGACTTGGAGAAGATGGCCCAGATGGAGCATGTTCTTGCGCCATATCCCCTGCATTGATTTGATTTGGAGCAATGAGTTCACCATCAGCACTTGCTTGTTCTACTAACTTATTGAGGGCTAAACGAAGCATGGAAGACATAGCAGAGGAATCAATTTCAGTGTTCACTTCCAAGCCTTCCGCCCCCATTTGCGAAAGGATTTCATCGATGAAGTTCGTATTGATTTTTTCTGGCCCGACAAGCCCTTTCAGCATTGGAAGGGCCCATGTACTGTCGCCCATGGTCATTGAAACATCGAAACTTCCCCCACCACCCTGTCCCGTCGCAACATCTGCTGGAGGAGCAACAAATTGCTTCCGGGTATGTTTGTGTAATTGATCAATTAAGACCTTCGTATCAACTGGTTTTGAAATGACTTCTGAAACACCCGATTGAGCCGCACTCACTCGATATTCTTGCGAAACATTTCGTGTAAGAATGACCACACGGCATTTGAAAGCAAATTCCGGGTCCGACATCAAACGTTGTGTGGCATCGATGGCATCACCATTTTTCCATTCACCATCAAACAAAACCACTTCTGGCATAATGACAAGGGCTGTGCCTTCAGCCTGTCGAAGAGTGGCAGCACGAGTGATATCGAAGCCTTCACGCTCAAGCGTATTGGCAAGAAGGGAACGACGACCTTCATTTTCGTCTGCAACGATGACTTTGGCCATAAACTCCCTCCCTTCATCTACAGGGAGGGCAGTAGAGACTTGAACCTCACCCTTGACAAAGGAGATGAATGTTTAATTCGCGGGTTCGAGAAGTAAAGCCGAATCAATTCCGAATAATTTCGTCTGGAGCAATCGATTGCCAAGCCATGATGCCACCTTCGAGATTATACAGCGAAGAGCCTTCATATCCTGCTTGTATCAACATCATCGCAGCCATTTGTGAACGCATTCCACTTCGACAAAGGACGACTACTTCTCGGTCTTTGGGGATCGAATCGGCCATAGAGAGTACTGCCTCGTGATTAATTTGCAAATCACTTGAAGCAACGTGGGCTTGTTGATATTCGTGTTCAGAACGAACATCGAGAATGAAGGGCATCCAGCCTGTGTTCCTCCGCTCGACAAAATCAGTCATTGAAATCGAATTGAACATTGTTTTTGACGCAGAAGTTTCTCCTTCATCAATGTCACCCATTCGAGTCACCCTCATGCACCAAGCTTCATCATCAAACATGACAGTACTCAACGCTAAATCAGAAATAACTTCACGTTCAGAATTATGCGTGAACCGAAGTGTTTCGAAGGTCATTAATTCAGCATCATAGATGAGGAGTCGACCGTTGAGTACTTCCCCGAGTCCAAGAATAATTTTGATGGCTTCATTTGCTTGTAAGGAACCAATCACACCGGGCAAAACACCGAGAACACCACCTTGCTCACACGAAGGAACAGATTGTGGTGGAGGTGGTTCTGAGAAGAGGTCTCGGTAACAGGGCCCATTCTTAAAATTGAAAACGCTTACTTGACCTTCGAATCGATATATAGAACCATACACCCAAGGTATATCATTCAAGAAGCATGCATCGTCAATGAGGTAACGTGTTGGAAGATTATCCGTCCCATCAATCACAACATCCCAGCCTTCACGAAAGATTGAGTCAATACGTTCTGGAGTCAAACGGATTCCAAAAGTAGAGATCTTTAATTCGGGATTCAATTCAAGGAGACGATTACGAGCAGATTCTACTTTTGGTTCCCCTATGGTGGAAGTCGAATGAATCACTTGGCGTTGAAGATTCGAGAGGTCGACTGTGTCATCATCTACAATCCCAATATGGCCTATTCCAGCCGCTGCGAGATAGAGAAGCACTGGACTGCCAAGACCTCCTGCTCCGATAACTAAAACGCTCGATTGACAAAGCAGCCGTTGTCCATCAAGCCCAACTTGGGGCAAGGTGATGTGACGCGCATAACGTTGAACATCAATATCCACAAGCAATCCCAAACTGCCCAAGCAGGGCTCGGACATAAACTCATTGAGAGGTCAATGTTGATCTTCAAGCCACTTTTCGACATCCATAGCGGCTTGACAACCCATGCCAGCTGCAGTAATTGCTTGTTTGTAACGGGTATCAACGACATCTCCGGCTGCAAAAACACCTTCAACCGAGGTCATCGTGTGTTTCTTGTGAAGAATATAGCCTTCTTCATCGACCTCGACTTGCCCTTCAAGGAACCCTGTGATTGGTTTATGGCCGATAGCGATAAAAGCGCCCGTGACATTGATATTTTCGGTTTTTCCATCTCTTGGATCTTCAAGTACCGCACCAGTCAAACCTTTTTCATCTGAAAGCCATTCCTTCACTTGGCGAAAGGTTTTGATTTCAATTTTCTCATGCTTGGCTGCTCGTTCATACATGATGGTTGAGGCACGGAAAGTATCTCGCCGGTGGACGAGTGTTACTTTGGAAGCAAAGCGCGTGAGGAAGGTAGCCTCTTCACAAGCAGAATCGCCACCACCAATAACCATCACTTCTTCATTTTTGAAAAAAGCACCGTCACAAGTGGCACAGGTCGAAATTCCTCTCCCTTTCTGTGCTTCTTCACCAGGGGCATTGAGCCAAATTGATTCTGCCCCAGTTGAAACAATGATGGCTTGAGTGAGGAAGGTCTCACCTTCTACAATGACTTTGTAAGGTTGCTCTGAGAGGTCAACTGATTCGACATTTTGGTCACGGACTTCAAGTCCAAACCGTTCGGACTGCTCTCTCAATTCCATCATCATCTCAGGACCGCCAATACCCTTTGGATATCCGGGGAAGTTCTCTATGTCCGAAGTAAGCATCAACTGACCTCCGGACATATAGCCTGCGAACATAAGTGGTTCAAGCATGGCTCGGGCTGCATACAGTCCAGCAGTGTATCCTGCAGGACCTGAACCGATGATGATGACATTGTGAACTTTTGACATGATATGTATCTCCTACAACCTTGTTACGAGCATTCATCACTTGAACATTGACATCGAAACGTTAGAACTTATTCGATGGATTCGGATGTATCAATCGAGTTTTTCCGACCTTTAATTTGTTTAAACAGCCAACGAGAAAAGACCATTGAACACAAAAGAAAGCCGAGTGAAACGGGCCAAGGTGCTTCGGCGGAAGTGGAAAGAAAATAGGTGACTGCAAGAATTCCAACACCGTAGAACGCCCGGAAAATTGAGAAGACAATGAAGGAGCGAAACAAGGGGTTTGCACGTAATTGCTGAAACTTCGATGCTTGCATGTTGTAACCTCAATGCTTGATTCATTGGAGCATTGATGCGATTGCTGCAACAGCAGCTCGCGCATGCGCTTCGAGGCGTGGTTCAATGTGTTCTGGTTCGGCACCGGGACCGATGATTCCCAAACCGATTGGTTTTTCATGAACCAATTGCAACTCAATGATGGTCTTGATGACGGCTTGACCCATTGCCAAGCCATGTTGAGTCTGTCCCTTTTCAATGATACCGAGGCATGCCGCTCCATCGATCTCGTCATCAGATAACTGACGGTCAAGGGCAAGGGGGACTTCCATTGCACCAGGCACCCAGACCACATCGACAATCTCGAGACCGTGTTGTATTGCTTCTTCACGAGCCCAAGCGAGCATGCGTTCGATTTCAGCACGGTGGAACGAACCACAGACGAGGGCAATATTTGGCATATCATTAACTCCTTTTTCCTTCAAGAACACGTTCCACTGTCGCTACGATAGTCTGTGTTGTAGAATCGATTTCAAGATTGACGGCATCGCCGATTTCTTTGTCGACAAGCGTTGTCAAACGAAGTGTTTCAGGAATAAGATGTAATGAAAATGTACCTTCGTGAACTTTTCCGATGGTTAACGAAATACCATCAACGGCAATGTATCCTTTCTCCATCACATATTTCGTGATACTGGAAGGAACAAGTACAGTGTAATCAATACTTTCACCGTGTTCTTTTTTAGAATGGAGAATACCTGTATCCATGATGTGGCCTGAAAGTAAATGGCCGCCAATTTCATCTCCAAATTTCAAAGAGCGTTCGACGTTTACTTGCTGGCCAACGGTGAGATGGCCAAGAGTGGTTCGAGTAAGTGTTTCTGAAATGACATCAAAGTCGACAACTGAACCTTGAATGGTCACTGCAGTAAGACACACACCATCAATTGAAACACTTGCGCCTGTTTCCAAGAGAGATGTATTTGGTAATTCGAGTTGTAAAGTATGGATACTCTGTTTATCTACAATGCTAAGCACTGTCGCAGTTCCTTGAATAATGCCAGTGAACATCAAGCATCCTCCTCCGAATCCGATTGGGTAGATAGTTGAAGAATTCGAGCAATGATTTTACGCGTACCGTCCAAATCATCAGACAATCCTTCGACACGAGTTACTTGGATATGGCCAAATCCGAGTTGATCTAATTTGGTACGGATTCGATCTTCAGCATGTTCTTGATCATATCCTAAAGCAATGATATTAGGTTTGACATGAGGCAAGATGTCAAAGATTGGCACATTAGGTGGATTTCCAATAATCGCTTCATCAACTGGTTTCAATCCTTCAACCATTCTACGACGAAGTTCTTGACCGGTGACAGGTTCATGCTTGCGCATTCGCACAGTATCGTCATGGGCAACGACGACTGTAAGATGGTCGCCAAGCGATTTTGCTTGTTCCATATAGTGCAAATGACCTGCATGAAGTAAGTCAAAAACCCCGACCGCCATGACCCGCTTCATCTGCTCACCTGTTGTTGTGAAAGTATAGTCCCTCAAGGTTTTACCGGCATGCCGATGTTCCAGCTATCTTGTATTCAAGGCTTCAATTAACTGAGCACCTTCGATGAATGGAATGCCTCGCTCTTGCGCCCAAAGGCGTGCATCAGCAACTGAAAGGGCATCATCACCATCACTTTGCAACATCTCTGCTCCAATCACAACAGGCGTGAGACCTGCAAGGCGTGAAAGCCCAACGGCCAATTCAGTGTGGCCCTGTCTTCGTGTAAGGCCTCCTTCAGTTTCACGGCAGATCGGGATGTGGCCAGGAGTCCGGAATTCCTTACCGAGAGCAGATTGGGCATCTATTCCAGAAATCCCTGCCTCTGTCAACTCAGCAGATAATTCCGCAAATCGACGAGTTGTAAGCGCTCGGTCATGGTCAGTGATACCGGTATAGGTGTCTCGATGATTCATCGACAAGGTAAAAGCGGAACGAGCGTCATATTGTAAATCATTCGTGACAAGGTGAGTGAGTACTGGGAATTGATCGGTGAGAGACTTCTGCGTATGGAGATCTTGAAGGAACGGTAGAGAAAATAATTCTCCGATTTCATGCCCAATGGCGAGAAACAAAAGGCCCCCACAATCCATCCGTAATTGTCGCATTGTTGCTGGGACAGCACTTTGGGCAGGAAACAATAAATCTGTCTCTCCTTCTCTTTTTTCAGAATCAAATAAACACACAGGCATTCCGTTCTGGAAAGCGGTCACTGCGGCTTCGACTTGTTCGTCCATGAACCACCCTCCGCGGCAGGAGTTCATCAATGGTCGTATGCAATTGATTAACGATGAGTCGTCCAAAAAAGACAATTTCGGCGGACAGCCAACGGAAAGGGGTTATCATAGGAAGACCCTTGGGTCGTTCCTGCGGAGTTGTGAATTATGCCAATTAAACTCGGACCTGCAGGCGTTCCTTTGTCGTGTAAAGGACGTACAATCGTTGAAGGAATGGACGATATTATCTCTCTTGGACTCGAAACAATGGAAGTCCAAACCGTTCGCATGGTTGCTCCGCAACACTTTGAACAGTATTGGCAAGCCGGCGTTCTTGCAAACAAAACTGAGTTCGAGATGAATATTCACGGACCTTACTATTCTGAACTTCTTGGCAACCGAGTCGAACGTGGACGCTCAATGACCAAAATTGAAACTACGCTGCAGGCTGCTCGAACCATTAATGCTCGGCATATCACCCTTCACGCCGGCCACTATGGAGGGATGAGCCCTGGAAGTGCTGCAAATGAACAAGTTGCCAATGTTTTCGCTGGCATCGTCGATCGTGTTCATGAAATTTGGCATGATGATGAAGATGAATTCCCAGTATTCCCTTGGATTAAAGATGGAACACCGTCAAAAATTGGTGTTGAAACATCAGGCCGCCAAGAATTATGGGGGAGCTTGGAAGAAGTATTGGAAGTTGTCAATCACGTTGAAGGTACAATCCCTGTACTCAATATCGCTCACATACACGCACGTGGCCATGGTAAGATGCGAACTTCGGAAGACTATGGCGAATTGTTTGATGAAGTTCGTGAAACAATCGGAACAAAGGAATTCTACTGCCACTTCTCTGGTGTAGAACATCGCTCCGGTAACGCCATGCATTACACACAAATCAAGAAGTCGGATTTGAATTTCGAACCACTTGCTGAGTTCATTGTTGAAGACGGTGGATGGCTCGATATTACTCTCATTTCAGATTCACCACTCTTGGAACACGATGCTATGTATATGTTACAAAGCATCGAAAAGTCACGCCACCGACAACTTGAACGCAAAGCACGTGAAGACCGTCGTCGAGCACTTGCTGCTCAAACCGGAACCACACCGGCAGCATTAGCTGCTCGTGAGGAAGAAAGCGCCAAACTCGATGAAGAAGAAAACGAGGATGTTGAACAACAACCTGCTGAAGAAGAAAAGCCTATTGAAGCGAAAGCACCTGCAAAGAAGGGTGCTGCAAAGAAAGCGCCTGCAAAGAAGGCGGCGAAGAAAGAAGATGACAATATATTCGACCTCGATACTGATGATGATGACGATTTATTTTGAAGTCTGCAAACTCTCAGACCCATCGGAAACCGCATCCTTGCACCTCTGATGAGTGGCAATTAACATAAGTGAAGTGGGCGGCGTTACGCTTGTTCTCTATGGCACACATTGCGATTTTAGGTTTAGGAAATTGGGGAACTGCAATTGCTCGCATGTGGTTAGCAGATAACCACCATGTCAAAGGATGGACAGTAGAACAGGAAGTCTACGAATCCATCACCATGAATTCTGTCAACACAAAATATCTCCCCGACCATCCGGTTGAAGGGCTTGAAGCGACCATGCATCTTGAAGAAGCATTGGAAGGTGTTGAAATTGTTGTTTTAGCCGTACCTTCATCCGTCATCTTAGGAGTGGTCGACCAAGTAATACCTCACCTTCGTCCTGGCCATGTGATCTTGGATTTAGCCAAAGGATTGGCTGATGGTAACAAATTGATTTCAGAAGCGATTCAACAGAAATTAGCAGATGCTGGCAAAAGCAATCCGCTTGCTGTAGTTACGGGGCCAACAATTGCCCCTGAAGCTGCAAGTGGTGTAATGACAACGGCTCTGGTTGCAAGTGAAGATGTCTCAGTAGCACAACACTTGGCGACAACGTTGACCACTCAAACCTTCATATTGCATCCTGCAGCAGATCCCGCTGGAGCAGAACTGTGGGGGGCCTTCAAGAATGTCGTCGCCCTTGCATGCGGACTTGTCGACGGTTTGAAGCAAATTGGAACTCTTGGTGGGGACAATCTCAAAGCAGCTATTTTCATGGCTGGCTTCAAAGAAGGTTGTATTCTACTACCTCAACTTGGAGCAAAAGCAGAAGTTGCTTTTGGCCCAGCAGGGCTTGGCGACTTGTATGTTACAGCAACCTCACCTCATGGACGAAACCGTTCCATGGGTGAAAAGTTAGGAACTGGACTTACGATTGAACAAGCGCTTGAAGAAATGCATATGGTTGCTGAAGGCGTTCGGGCCGCTCGCATGTTTGGTGAAAGGGCTGAAGATTTAGGAATTGAAATCCCATTTACAAAAGCGCTCAATACTTTGCTGGACGGTTTCATTGACGCTGAAGAGTGTTGCAGAAGAATGGTTGCACTTCGCTGAACCCTTCACATTTCAGCCTCAAACCAAGCGGTGCTGTTTTGAGGGGAATCGCTCTGCGGTATTCATGGCGGAGGAATTAACTGAACTGGAAGCGCGTATCTTTGAATGGATTCGTCAATCAGATTTCGAGAACGTCGCTTGGTCGACTCCTAAAGCAGCCAAGTCTTTCAAAGTCAAAGAAGATGAAGTCTATCAAGCAGTTGCGGCATTAACTCGCAAGGTCCCAAACCGGATTCAAGTGTTTTACAAGCAAGGCTCACTTCATATTGCTGCCGAGTGAATCTGGTAAAGAGAGGTTCACTCTTCTTTGGGTGTAAGAATAAAATTCAACCACGTCGGGCGCCGTACATCTCCTTCATCGTTCACAAATGAACGAATCATCATTGAGAGTAAATCGATGATGACAACGACAACAAAGATCAAAATGAGGAGAGCGAAGACTTTCTCATATTGGAGGAACTTGAGATAGGTACTGATGTAATAGCCAATCCCACCAGCGCCAACAATTCCAATAACAGTTCCATGCCGCACATTGTATTCGAACATAAACATCAATTGACTCAAGAGATGATTACTGTTTTCTGGAATGACCACATTGAGAAGAATACTGCCTCGTGAAAGGCCCATTGCTCGACTGGCTTCCAGAGAGTCACTGGCCATTCCTTCAAAGGTTTCATATTGTAATTTACCAAGATAGCCGACCGTGTAGAAGGTCATTGCCAATACTCCTGAAAGAGGACCGAAGCCAATGACAATGACAAATAAAATCGCCCAGATAAGACTTGGAAGACTTCGAATCCCTGAAAGTAAAATACGTACTGGGATAGCGACATAAAGGGGCACAAGATTGCGTGCGGCAAGCGATGAGAAGAGCAAAGCGCCTATGAAACCAAGAATGGTAGCAACAAAGGCAATCTTGATTGTTTCCATCATGCCAAGATAACCAACTGAACAGAAAAATTCGATATCGGATTCACATACTGGATATGAACGTGCTTCAAGAACACTCCAATCCGGAGGCCACATACTTTCAGAAAAAAAGAGAGAGAGGTTTTCAAATCCACCTTCGAGTCGACCCCAATCACCTTCAATCAATCCATTCAGGGTATGCCAAGCCAAGAATAACAAAATGAAGATTATTCCGAAAAGGCGATACTTCATTCCTCTTCACCCCCAAGTGTATGGATATTCCACTCTTCGATTGAAAAGTCTTCAAGTGTGTCGCCTTTAATATTCCAAATCCGGGTAGCGAAGAGTTGGGCATTGTCATCATGATGCTCAACCATGATCACCGCAGTTCCATCCTCAACCAATGCCTGCACTGCTTTGAACACAATTTCAACATTCAAATGGTCAAGTTCACCTAGGAATTCATCTGCTAACATCAATTGTGGTCTCTGAGCCAACGTTCGAGCAGTGGCGACACGGCGTTGTTGTCCACCAGATAGTCGTCGAACTGGTTCGTTCGATTTTTCAGCAATTCCGAGCATTTTCAGTGCTTCCATTGTTCGCTGGGAACGCTCTTTCCACATGTTAAGAGAAAAGCCAATTCGAGTTCGAGCACCAAGTGAAACATTGTGCGCAACAGTTGCATGACGCACCAATCCCAAACGCTGAGGGATATATCCGAGCCCACCGCGCTTCTCGACCTTCAAGTCAAAAGAACCTGAAAGGGGTCGGACAAGCCCTGAAATCGTGCGGATCAAGGTTGTTTTTCCAATCCCTGATGGTCCAAGAATCGCTATAATTTCACCCGGAAATACTTCAGCATTGATCTTAGAAATCAACGGCTCATCATAGCCTACACTCAAGTTCTTGAGAGAAAGTACCGAGTCCACCATAGATTCCCCTCATGCTGTCCAGCCGTCTTTACTTTTTGAAACAAATGGAGTGATGAAAAAGAGAATCAATTTTTGATACATTCATGCACGCCTCCGCAGTACTAAAGTGCCTTTACTCACCATTCTTGAATTCCGAACTTAGAATCAAAATAAGTTGAAATTCCCGGAATTGCACTAATGAGACTGCTGTAACTGCCAAGATGCTCTTCGTTGGTTGTTTCAGCTAATCCCGGTGTGTTCAGGACATTTTCGAGGATTTGATCTCCGCACTGGTTTTGTGGAGATTGATTATCGACCATATGTGAATCAGTATTGTAGCATCCAGTGAAAGACTCATCTCCAATCGTGTAATTTTCCACATACATTTCATTATTCAATGAGAGCAAGGCGTTGAGAAGAACTGTACTTTTTTCATGGTCAAGATGATCTGGGTTAAACATAACTGGATGAGATGGAGCTGCACCATATGAAGGCAACAGAATATATTCGGATTCAGGAAGACACCAATCTTCATTCTTCCCCATATCGGTATTGCCGCAATAAGATGTTACCGTAGAATCCTTGACAAAGGCAACGTCTCCGACACCTTCAGAGAGGCATTTAACCGCTCCAGAATATGAATAGTATGGCGTTCCTGAATCAGGAATACTTGCATCTTCATTGAAGAATGAATGAATCGTATCTCGAAGAGATTCAATGTCATCTTCTGGTCCAACAACTGGAGCATAACCTTGAGAGATCAAGTGGCCCATAGGAAGCAACATTCCTGCCGATTTGAGCCATCCTGTGTGACAAGAAGTCTTTCCTTTCATCATTGCAAAGGGGTCAGTGGTTGAGTCGTTATCGAGGTAAGCCTGTGCCATATCGGAACCATTCTTAACGACCGCATGTGCGTTGTAATAGGTTCGGCCATCGGAGTTCTGGTCCGCAGCCATCGAGGCTAAGCCGTATTCTTTCCAACCGACCCAAGCGGCTCCTCCATCCAGAAAACCAATATCCACATTACCAAAACGAAGTGCTTCGATTACAGCACCCTCTGAATCTACAGGATACAACGTAACAGATGCACCGGTATGTTCTGTGAGATAATCAGCAAGGATTTGTGGATTTTCATCAGCGTTGGTATAATCATCTTTCAGACTGTAAGCAATGACAAAACCTTCTCCATTCGTGGTTTGATTTTCATCTGTGCCACCGATACAGCCCCCAAGGAATGCTGTAGCGATTAAAAATACGAGCAACATGGATTTTACTGTTCTTATCTTCATGCTAGGACCTACCGGTTTAGGGCGCCCTAAATCCTGCGGTATATGAAGTTTAGGGCGCCCTAAATCTCCTTTTTAAACGGCCTTTTTTCTGCAATAAAAGAGGTGCTGCTCATGAAGAAAGCCAATCAAACGCCAATGATTCTGCAAAGCGATCGTTCGAGAGTCCGGGGTGGCCGATAGGGCGAACGATGACCAAAACGTCGAGTTCACCGCCCCAATTACTCGTGCCCAAACAAAGTACTTCACCAACTTTCAGTCCATCTTCGTTTGCACCAATCGAGAGACTTCGCAATTCATACATTCGGATACTGACAACTTGATCGACAGAGGCTTCTGTTGAAGAGTAACGATGCGTACTTTCTACCAACATAGGTTCCAATATCATTTCATCTGCATCGAGCCGGAAAGCCGACAACTGTTGGTCCAGGAGTTCAACAGCTTGGTTCAGACGACCTTGCTCCATGTTAAACAGAGATGCAAGCATGAAGGCTGAAGATTCTGCACCCAGCGGCCCATATTGGTAAGGTAACCGTAGTGATAACGATTGAACAATCTCTACATCGATGCCTCCGGATTCAGGTAACATCAACCAAGTATATTGTTCACCTGCTGGATAAAAAGGTGCATTTGGGTTCTCTGTAAACAAGGGTTGACCCCATTCAGAAGGCGAAGTTGGAGAAGATGTTGGTGTAATACCGCCAGTAACAACCATGAGTATCAAACAAATACTCACCAAAATACGCGGCCTCTTGTATTCAGCCCAAGCCAATCGACCAGCCGGACTGAGTGCAGAAAGAATGAGCATCACTGGGCCTATGAGGAGTATACCACCCGGGAAAAACCACATCAATACAAGGGTGGCGATAAGGGCTTCAAATCCCATCGGGCCGAATCTACTTCTCCAGTCAAAGAGTTCGTCTTCTTTTGAGTTACGACGTTCAAGAACAACGACAAATACGATTGCCAAAATGAGTAAAAGAGTCGGAACAAAATATCCAATCATCTTCAACCCGACTTTGGAAGAGAGGTGCTCATCAAGAGTCTTGGGGTTTGAACCGTGTTCAAACGGTAGTTTGTCAAACCCTGACGGTGTCGCCGAAGTATGGAGGAGGTTGTATTACGGCTCAAAGATGCTACATATCGACACTCTTTGTACGCACCATTGGCGTTCAAGCCTTGGCGTAAAATCAATGGCCAAGGTATTTTTTCAGCAAACCTTTCACTACATAAAGGTACAATTTTGGGTCTTGTAGGTCCAAACGGTGCTGGAAAAACGACGCTGTTACGAATGATGGCAGGAATCCTCCCACTCCAAGAAGGCTCGATTTATCAATCAGAAAAGAACTCAAGCTCCGTACTTTCAGATGTGAATCTGAGAAATATCGTTGGACACATGCCAGAACAAGTACGCTGGCAAGGAAGAAAAACCGTCCGTGACGCTTTACTGGAAATCGGGGAAATGCGCCAAGTCAATGAATCACGGATTGACGGACTCTTGAAACTGGTGGGATTGCGAAGTCGAATCGATGCCCCCTTGAATGAATTAAGTCAAGGTATGCGCCAACGACTCACTCTTGCCGCTGCATTACTGGGTTCGCCAAATATACTCTTACTTGACGAGCCATTGAATGGATTAGATCCTGTTGCAGCTGCTGCATTTATCGTCTTACTTGGGAAATTAACAGACAAAGGAGTTTCCATTGTGATCTCATCACACCAAGTCGAAGGGTTGGTTGGAATCATTGGTCGCCTAGCACTCATGCATCGGGGACAAATCCTTGCTGAAGGTACCATGACAGAAGTTGCTGAACAGCTGAATCTCGAGAAAAAGACTGAGGTTTCAGGTGAAGGTGATGCACCTGACTTCTCGAAATATCTTACATCTGCAGAACTCATCGAAGTGGAGCAATCCTCCGAAGAATGGCGAGCGGTACTCAATAAAAGCGAACCCAAGTTGTTACAAACTTTAGTGGCTGATGGAATAGAAATCACCTCATGGACCATCCGACAACCAAATGTGATTGAGATGCTCTGTGCGGCCACAGGCCAATCGGTTGAGGATGTAGGACTCGAAGTATCTTCGACTGCTGTCATGCCACTGCGTAATTTCCGAGGTGAAGAAGAATGAGTGATTTCTCTCGGATCATGGTGTTTGCAAAACGCCTCATGCGAGAGCGTTTATTCTCTACACGGATGTACATTATGCTACCAATCTTGTTGCTGTTCATTCCTGGAATGGCTTGGGGTTTTTCTGACCCGAACATTGTTCTTCCTGGTGGCCACCAACCTGAAAGTCCGATGGAAGTGCTGTTCTATGCGAGTTTAGGCGTCGTGTTTGGAGCAACGATGTGTGCCGTTCTACTGTCCTACGATTCCGTGAGTCGTGAACGAGCCAGTGGCGTGTTGGAACTACGACTTTCTCAGCCAATGCCCCGTGCTCAACAAGCTCTTGCGATGATTCTTGGCTCATGGCGAGCGATTTTGATACCCACATGGATTCTACTCGTGTTTTCCGTACTTATCGTCCGATACCGTATGGGTGAATGGCCGTCAATAGTCGATGGCTTGGTGTATTTCGTTTCGACTGCATTGATTCTACTTTGGTATGTTTTGTTTACTCTTTTAGCCTCATCATATACACGCGAGCAAGGAACTGCAATCTCATTTGGTGTTGGTCTTTGGTTCCTTTTCACATTCCTTTGGGCTCTGGTGACAACCATGGTAGCCTATGCATCTGGCGTCTCCATTGGTCAAGAAAACGATGCGGCTTGGGTCGTGTTAGAAGGTGGACTGGATTTACTCTCACCCAACGGCGTGTACCATCATTTGCTTGAAACACGCTTACCGCAAATAGACAGAGGCATTGTGCCATGGCAAAGTTGGGTCATGGCTTTGGTTTGGACTCTTGTACCATCATGGTTATTTGTACGAAGAATGGAAAAGATTCTCCCGTGATAAAAATCACTCATCGAAGATACTTTTCGTCGAAAACCTCTTTGAGGCTGGATGATAACCGTTAGGTATGGCAGGACACACCCGGTATGGATTCCCACACTTCCTCTCGCGCAGTTCAACAGCAATTGGTTTGATATTCTTGATGATCCTCATGGGATGCTCACCCCTTTTCACAGCCCAAGTTACCTTGGATTCAAGTGAACAATTGCCAGCAGATGGACGACAAACGCAAGCCATCGAAGAAGAATGTGAAGGTAAGAAATTTGAAGACCTTTTTAATTACGATTTTGCAAACTTTATCATCAACGTCGGTGATGATTGGGCAGTGGCTGAAATGGATGCTGATGCCTTTGTCAACGGTAGTAAATCCGCAGTTGTTCGAGCAAATCTCGATGGTTTATTTGTAGGACTTGCCGGCGGAAACAATGAATACATCAGTACTGATGAACGTGATGCAATACGTGCAATTGGCCCGAAATGCATCGGTGTTATGGACACACGTGTTGGGATACGTGAAGGCATCCCTCACCGTGGCACACCGGACTGGAATAACATGTCTTTTGTCGAAAATGGTATTGGATTAGAGGAAGTGGACCTCGTGCCATTAAATCATCCAGAACAACGCTCTTGCGTGGAAATTAGTTCTGCAAACGGATGTAAAGAAGTTCCAGTAGAAATTACTGATGACTTACAAATTCAGTTATTCTTAGCAGAAGGGGAATCAAATAACGTTCGCTTCGATCAACTTCCGAACAGTGGCGATTCTAATTTCACTTTAGCGTTGAATATCACAAATATGTCCTATGCTCATTTAGAACTCAACTTCCCTGTTAAGCAAGGATTACGAATGGTTAATTATTCCATTCGAGACACGATTACGAATACCAATGGTACGCTCGAGGTTTCAGAAAATACCGTTTTGAGTGGCCCTGAAGCAATGTATCTTCCAGATGGCCGTCTAAGAGTGAATCAAATCCTTACCTATGGAACCTCCGAATCTTCGATTCTTCGTCAACTGTTTATCGATTTCTCAACGATGGCTCCAGAAACAAATGAAGTTCCGGAATGGAGTTCGAATGCTCCAGAGGATGGGACAATCATACCAATGCTCGACTCAATGAATTCTGGTGAGCAAATGATTACTGTTGCTGGTGAACGAACTGAGATGTGGGCGACCGATGAAAGTGGATGGGGGCTTGAATGCACCTTTACAGAATCGGGATGGACCGGTTCACTTGATGGAAATGGAAACATGATTGTATCTATGCCAAACACACAAGCGACATCCTCCAACGCTGAATGCTATGTTGTCGACCATTTTGGTGCAATGTCCATCGATTCACGGAATTGGACTTTTGGTCATGTCTTTACTTCAAGTGGTCTCATCTCTGAGACAGGCGACAGTATCGAATTTTCCATCACGCCAACTGGTTTAGTCAACGAATTGGAAATCTCCGCACATGCTCACCAAATGAATACGATGGGACAAATGCGTAGTGTTACGCTTGCCTCAGAGGCTGCAACAATCTCGTTACCACTCGATGGATTATCACCTGGTGCAATCATAGTCATGGGTCAGGCTGAAAGTTCAACCATGCTCGACCTTGATTTCATGCTTGACTTTGACCTTGAAAAGGCAAGTCTGCCACCACTGATCACAGTAAAAATGAATCTTGATGGAGAAAACGCAACATGGGAAGCAAGTGGTCTTACGTTTACCTTACAAGGTGATGTGTTAGACCCCGATGGTGAAGATGTCTCACTCTCACTTCGCCTATGCGGCTATACAACAAACGATTTCTTGCGGGTTGGAAGTGGTTGGGAGATCGATGTCAATATCGTTTCATGCTCCTCACAAAATCCTCCTGTGACCGTTTATGACATTGTATTGACAGCAACGGATGAGTCGGGAACAATGACCACCCTTGGTGTGTATGTTCCAGACCCATATGCCAACAATGTCGATGACAATACTGAAGATGACACTTCGCTTGAGATGAAGGAAGAAGGTCTCCCTGCCGTTTCCATGATGGCAACATTGAGCATTGTTTTCCTCGGTGCTGCCTTCGCAGGAAGAGCTCGAAAAGAGTGATGTGTTCAACCGGCACCCTCAAAAGAGGGGGTTCGGCCCATTAAGCAGGTGAAGGTATGTTCGCGGGTGTAATTGAGTCGAAAAGTCATGAAGGAGGATTTCTAGTTTCGTTTACTGGATCTTCTCCAGCCCTAGAGTCCATCATCATCAATGCCGAAACTGGCATTTACATCGGTAAAGTCGATGCAGTACTTGGAAATACAAACTCTCCACTCGCTCACGTAGCACATGTTGACCGAAAACTCGATCTCGACTCACTGGTCGGCATCAATGTAGGAATTCGTGCCAAAAAACAACGTGAAGAACGTCGAGAACGTGATTCAGACCGTGGCCAAAGAGGCAATGACCGAGGAGGATACCAGAGTCAAGACCGTCAAGGTGGACGCTCTGAGCGAAATGACCGTGGACAAGACAACCGCAATGGCGGAGATTGGGATTGTCCAAAGTGTCAGAATAATAATTTCGCATTCCGTCAGGAATGCAATCGCTGTGGAGAAGCTCGTGGCGCTGGTGGAGGACGTGGTCCTCGACAAGATGACCGTCGAGGTGGAAACCAAGGATATCAGAGCAGAGACCGTCAAGGTGGACGCTTTGAGCGAAACGACCGTGGACAAGACAACCGCAACGGCGGGGATTGGGATTGTCCAAAATGTCAGAATAACAATTTCGCTTTCCGAACTGAATGCAATCGCTGTGGAGAAGCTCGTGGCGCTGGTGGAGGACGTGGTCCTCGACAAGACGATCGAAGAGGTGGAAACCAAGGATACCAAAGTCAAGACCGTCAAGGTGGACGCTTTGAGCGAAATGACCGTGGGCAAAACAACCGTAATGGCGGAGATTGGGATTGTCCAAAGTGTCGAAATAATAATTTCGCATTCCGAACAGAATGTAATTCATGTGGACTGCCACGTAGTGGTGGAAATGACCGAAATGGTGGAAACGACCGACGTGGCGGCAATGACCGATATGGCGGTAATGACCGACGTGGCGGCAATGATCGTGGTCGAGAAACGAAAGTCTACACCGATAACGATTGGGATTGTCCTCAATGTCAAAACTCAAACTTCGCATTCCGTCAAGAATGTAATCGCTGCCAAGCACCTCGCTCCGGCAGCGGTGGTGGTGGCGGCGGACGAAGCCCACGTCGAGATGATGGTGGACGACCGCCTCGCAGAGACAACGGTGGAAGACCACCTCAACGCGATGAACGAAGAGCACCTCGACGCGATGATGGCGGAAGACCTCCTCGACGCGATGACGGTGGACGACCTCCACAACGGGATGACCGCTCTCGATCTCCTCGACGCGATGATGGTGGGCGACCACCACAACGAGATGATGGTGCAAGACCTCCTCGTCACGAAGGTGGACGACCGCCTCGCCGAGATGGTCGAGACCGAAGAGGTGACGGTGGCAACTCTCAAAGCGGCGGCTCATACGGTCAAGACAGAGCACCTGAACGCAAGTCAAGAGAACATCGAAACTTTAGAAAATCACAAGGTAATGGCCCTGGGCATGCACATAACCGCCCACCAAAGCCGCTCATCAACCCTGACCGAGATGATTGAGGGGGATTAAGGATGGGTGCTGAACATCACTATCTTAACGCCGTAGAAGCCTATGACGACGGTGATGTTGAAACCGCATATGAAGAAGCCTACAAAGCCGTTCAAATTGATCCGGAACATGTTGACGCTTGGCAATTGTGTGCTGAAACTGCTCTTCCACAAAAGGGAGAAAAGCCAACTTTACTCCAGGCTGCAAAATCCTTAGCTGCAGTTCGGAAAATCATTGCTCTTGACCCAAACCGTACCGCAATGTGGATGCTTGGTGGTCGACTACTCACAGATGAATTGGGATTACTTAGTGAAGGCTTGCAATGGTGGCAAGACCTTCGTCATCAACTTCCCAAAGAGGTGACACCTTTGGTAGAACAAGCAGCATTGTTAGCCGATATGGGTCATTATCTTGAAGCAAAATATCGTCTTGATACAATTATTGAGGATAAATTAGACGGTGGACCAACTCAACTTGCTAAAATCAATCAACTCCGAAGCCAAGTAATTGCTGCGGCAAACCTCCAAACATCGGAACATTTCAAACCTTGGGAAAAACATCACAACGGTTGGGGAGCAATTGAAGTTAAAATGGGTAAAGGTCCAGTTTCAGAAAGTTTTCTTTTCCTGATAACAACTGTACCAGTGTTAATGATTGTCGTCTATTTCTCAAACCAAGTAGCAGGTCGAGGTTGGGGCGCGTTTTGTATGACCAGTTTGGTGATTTTTGGAACTGTTTTGTTTGGAATGCGAACTGCAAAACGTTTGTTCCATAGTATCAATCGGCCAGCATTTAACTTGCTCAGAGCAATGAACTTTGAAGCAAACACTGGATATTCAATCATCCATTCAGAGATTCGAACTTCCCCTCTTTACATCTTTATCATGCAAAGAAAACCAAAATCTTGGCAAGAACGGATGCTTAAAATCATCGATTCCGATACACCTCTTCCAATGAACTGGAAACCAAACTTCCCTGACTTTGAATCACATTTGGATGAAGTGGGATATATTGACGAAGAAGGTGAAGAGAGTTTCGAAGCCTTTGAAGAGGAATGATTTACGAATCATTCACAGGTAACTGCTCTGGAATGATAGCCATAACCTCTTCACGTGGTTGCTCGAGGAACAATTCAAAGTCCTCGATGTAAGTGGTTCGGGTTGCATTGAAATTCTTTTCAAACGATGCATCAAAACCGAGTTCGTCGAGATCTCCGTAAAATCCCTCGCGATAAGTTGATTCGCCTTCATTGTGAATGAGGAAGGCTATGAACCAAGCGCCGACATCATAGACATTTACATTTGAGTCATAAGTCAGATTGTCAAGACGAATATCTTGTGATGTGTAACCTTCAAGTGAATAATTAAGTTTCATCTCCATGACCTCGCGAAGATAATTGTCACGAACACCGGGTTGTTGAGCATACAAAGATTGAGCCATGTACTCTGCACCACCTTCCGAGAACCAGGGTTTATTTTTACCACCCATCTTCTCATCACGAATGCAATTATCACGTGAATCGCCACTGCATTTGTCTTGAATATGTGCATGCTGGAAAACATGAAAGTATTCATGGAGCATCACGGGTTTGTAATCTTCTTCCTCAGGCCCTGGAAACTTGGCCGACATAATGAGCATAGTGAAATCATAATCAAGATAAGACTTCATGAAGGCACTGACCGCTGCGCCACCTCCTTCAACATAATCAGTGAAGATTCGATAGTTCTCATTGGCACAGTCCCATTCTTCTTTCCAATTGTCATCCAAAGCTTTGTGTCGTTCACAGTACTCATCTTCAAGTTCTTCGGCAGCAGAAATATTTTCACCAATGATATAGATCTCTATTGGCCCGAGATTACCCCATGCCGTACTACCGACACCGTACCATTTCAGTGTGAGGTTGACTGTGTCTTGAGAGACATCAGAGGCTGCAAAGACTTCAGGAATGGCACAGGTTTCTTCGCCCCAAACAACAACTGTTGTCGAACCATCTGGGCATTCGATTTCACGTCCAACCAAGTTTTCCTCGGACTGGTTGTCTGTACTATTCGCAGAATCATTATCCGAACGATCGTTCGGATCATTATTCGAGTTGTCACCTGAATCACTGTCTGAATTTTGAGATTCATCCAAATCCCCGATACAACCAGATAAGGAACTCAGCAGAAGAATCAAGCTCAATACAAGAGTATTCAGTCGGCTCATAGATGCTGCTATTCGGCACTGTTGAAAGGCATATCGTAACGAAAGAGAATGGCTTACGCTCTCACTACTTCTCTCAAAACCGGTGACGTCTGGGTCACTGTTGACTTTGAGCATTCTGTAACGCATATTGTTGCGCATAGGTTGCTGCGGTTTCCGCATCATGGCCCTGTGAAACAAATTGCTGGTAGTAGTGCTGGTAGTATTGCTGGTAAACCGCGTCATCCATTGCTGGTGCTGCTGCCGGTGCTGCTGCTGCTGGAGCCGCTGCCGCTGCCTGTTCGGCATATTGCTGGGCATACGCACGGGCGGTTTCTTCCGGATAGCCTTGAGCAATTAATTGCTGAACGTATTGTTCTGTTTGATCCATAACGCCACCGAATCCGGAGGCATCAACTGAGAAGTCTTTGGTATCATCTTCTGAACCCTTACGCATGAACATGAGCGTCAAGAGGACAACGACAATCAAAACGATTCCAATGAGGGCTGGCATAAGCAAACCGTCGATGGCACTTTCAGATGAATCATCTCCAGTTGAACTTTGAGGGGCTTTCCATTCACCGTTCTCGAAAGTCCATTCTCCAGACCAAACACAGTTACTGTCTTCATCGAGAATCCATTCTCCACCTGCTGCTTCAGCATCGAGATCGGCTTCAACACCCTGACATGCAGGTAATGAAATGTCAATTTGCTTGTAGACAGCATTACGTTGATTGAATTCATCTCCTTCGTAGACCTTGATGTAAATCGTCTGAATAAGAGATTTATTCGTATAGAATCCATCAAGAGAAAGGGTGAGCGAAAAGGTATCCAAATCGCCAAGATTGACTGCCTTTCGGTATTCATCAGCATTTGTAGCCTTGAACTTATCAGGTCCAGAAGCATTCAAAGTTTCTGAGGAAAAAGCGATTTCAACTGTGACATCGCCTTCTCCACCTTCGTTTCCAGCCAAGATCGTGCCGATGACGGTAATGGTGTCATCTTGAATTCGACATGGCGCTTGAGGGCAGTCCTGGTCGACTGCAAGTGAATAGTCAAACACTGGAACTTCGTCACCGAAATCAGCAGGTACAATTTCAAAATACATTTTATGGATTTCAGAATACTGATCTGCACCATCGTAAACAACGAGTTCGATTCGAATCTGCGTGCTTGGAGCAGTCGGGTCATCGG
This sequence comes from uncultured euryarchaeote, assembly GCA_937892945.1. Classification (GTDB taxonomy): domain Archaea; phylum Thermoplasmatota; class Poseidoniia; order Poseidoniales; family Poseidoniaceae; genus MGIIa-L1. The sequence continues at coordinate 78,823 of CALBIL010000044.1, forward strand.
CCTTGACTGTAGCATTGCTAAAGGTATAGGCAAACAATCCATCGCTTGCAGCAGTTTGGGTAAACGAATGACCTGTAATAGCGAAATCATCGTCACCGTATGGAGCATCAAACAGAACTTTCCATTCATAGCGTACAATTCCACTACCGTCAAGTGAATCCTCGTCAGAAGAGTTACTTGCATCAAAGTAGATGGTCACCGCTCCACTGTCATCGAGAATAATTCGGTGAACGTCCCATTCGTCTCCAAGAATCGTGTTGGTTCCGATGAACTCGACTTGTTCTGCATATCCTTCACGCATATCGATTTCTGCATCGGCAGTTGGTCGGAATGAATCCGCATAAACATCGTTGGTTTCAACGGTTACGGTAATCACACGGGAATGTCCTGCTGCATCGTGGAGAATGAGGGTTATGTCCCATTGTTCACCTTGAGCGCAGCCGGTTGCCGAAGCAAGGTCAATCTTACAGAATGTAGCGATTGGGGATGCATCAGTAATGTGGTCGGTTCCACTTGCCATAGTTGCACCAGTCCAAGAGGTTGGACCATCGATAATCCAATCCGTCTCAAGAGCTTCGGTGGTTCCTGTAACGAAGGAGAACGTCAATTCAGCATTGCTCTTGATGTAGAGTTCAGAATATCCACCGGTGCTTGGATCATTATCTGGAATGATTCCATTGATTTCCAAGTTGAGGCCGTTACCGAGAACACCGAAACCTGTTGGGTAAGGTGTAACTTGGTAGCTGAGCATATTTCCAAGAAGAGGCAATGTGCTGCTATCAGCACGCTCGGAGTGAGTTGCAACGTCAATGGTAGAAACAATTATTCCACCGGATTGGTAACTGCAAACGCCGAGAAGAGTGTCTTTCTGGTCAGCAAGTGTTCCATCTTTTCGGATAATTCGCTGAAGAGTACCGTCCTTCTTTGATTCACTGTCCCCACCGCAAACGGTTGGAACTGTAATCACGCTTTGTTTACTGGTGTCCATTACAGCAAGAGCAACTGTGGAAGACGCATCAAATCCTTGGAATGCTGCGAGATCTACATTCTCCATTAGTGGATGGTAGGGGTCTGCAAAGTTGGTATCGGAATAGGTAATGGCTTCTGCCTCAGTATCTTTTGTCTGAATCGTCAAGTCCAAAGGTAGTCTGCTCGTTGAATCTTCGCCGTATACTTGAGTTCCTTGAGGTCCAAGATGGGCTTGAATAGTTCCACCAGCAAACATGAATCCTTCCAAAGTGTTCTGATTCGAACTTGTCCCCAACTTTTGATAGTAGCCACGGCCAACTGGTTCATCTTTTGCAGCAACATCGGTTTGCCAAGGCAAAATAATCTTGTCGTAATGAGTAAACCAACCGCTCATAAAGTATGTATCCCAATCGTTGATTTCGAATTGAGTATAGGTCATTCCGAGAATGCTGAGGTCTTCTTTAATCGTAGAAGTACGGGTCGAGGTATCGGAAAGAATAGCAACGTCGATTTGATCTGCAAAGGTTGCATGGAAGTAACGAACGTTACCCGATGGGTTACCGTTTGCAAGTTCAGCATCGAAACTGATGTTGTATTCGTGACCGTCCATCCAGCCGTTCCAAGGCGTGAAAGCAACATCAATAAGTTGGTGAGATTCCAAAGTTTGAGAAGGACCTGCTGTTGTTGTGTGAGCAACTGAACCTGCCGTCATATCATAAATATTCATGTTAAAGACATAATCGCCTGTGAGGACACCATTCATGGCTTTGAGGGCCCAATCGTGGCTTAAAGCACTGTCAATTGGCATCACACATTCCAAAGTTTGATCATTCAAACAGTTCAGTTTGTTTGGTGGGAAAAGAGTGATATCAACTGATTCAACATTGAAAATTACCGTTTCTCTATTATTCGAAATCGACAATTCGTTGTCATTGAACCAAGTCTTACCGGCGGTTGTATTGTCAAATACTGTTTCAACTTCAATCTTATAGACGCCAGAAAAGAATTCATGGCTTGCGATAATATCAGTTGAACTTTGGTCGGCATCTACATTCGTTCGGGAGGTCGTGTAAGAATTGTCTTCAACGAAAGTGAATTCTTGAAGTGAAATATTATTGAAAGCAACACCCTTGAAGCCGTCATTGACTCCGTTTCGACCATCGTCATCGGATTGAAATTCGAAGTTAATATCTACAGTTGAACCAGCGAGTGATGTGCATTCATAACCCCAGTTGCCCGAAGGGCCCGTCCTATTCTGGATAAACAGGTGAGTTAAGTCAATACTGGTCGTTGCGACAAGGTCATTGGTATTGAAGAAGAGAATGGAAGGATCTCCCGAAGCATCAATTGTAGTTGGATCGCCAATACCTGAAATTTCAGTATAATCTATCGACTCGGTCTCGTTCACAATGTTATCACCATTATCGTCATTCCGACAAGTACCATCTTGGTTATAATCATTCCATTGGCCAAGCATTAGGCCACTCGAGGCGGCACCATTACGAAGAATATCAAGAGTAATAACCGCATAATCATTTACAGAGTCTAAGTCGATGTTGACGGGGTCCTCGTTTTCCATTCGATAGAAAGTATCAGCATAATATTCGAAGTTTAATGATACGAAATCACCGTTCATCGAGGTCAAATCCACATTAGGAATCGTAAGTGTTTCATTCCAAATCTCGCCATAGCCATTGGCACCGGTGTCACAAGGATGACCGAACCAATAGGCGTAGTTATTGAATATCTTGTCCGGGCATATGCTTTCACCGTGGATTCCACCTTGAGGGTTTTGACTTTCTTCGTATCGGTATCCAGTTGCTCCACCTTCGAAGGTCTCTTCGCACAAAGCAGGCGGAGTGCCACAGTAGATATCGGAAGGGGTTGCGGAGTAAACAGTTGCTTTGATATCAAAGTCAACAGCGGTGTTTCCCCAGTTGTTCGTAACGACTTCGATGTCAAAGAGTCCTTCTGCATACAATCCACCGGCTGTGAAACTTTCAAGTGACTCAACCATTGGGTCGTAGAGATTAAAAGGAGTAACATAGGCGACAATCTCATCGTTTTGAGGCTGTTCATCCCATGCATTACCTGTGAGCGTTGCGGAAATTCGATAGATTGTATCGTTCAGTAAATCAGCTGTTATCGATGATGTGTATTCTTGTCCAGGTCCAAGGTTATTGAGTGGAACATTGGCTTGTTGAACTTGTGGGTTCGGCTCGAAAGCAGTCGTTTGCTTCCAAATACTGATGTTGTCAACTGCAAATCCATCTCGCCCTTCCCATCGACTTTCATTAGCATTCGAAATCGAACCTTCGAAACCTGTTCGAAGACGGAAGCGAATATCGACCGTTTCTCCAGCCCAAGGGCTAAGGTCGAAGGCACCAACACCTTCTTCTGTGAAATTGTTCCAACCGTAGTAGGTTCCGAACGAATAGACGCCGTTAATCATAAATTCGGGAGACCCAAAATTGTTTATCTTATAGATTCGGTCTCTGTCAAAACCGCCCCACATCGATTCTCCTGATGCACATGCACCAACGAGTTGAGCGCTTTGAGGACAAGCGATGGTTGACCATCCTGTTTCGACACTGCCGATTTCAATCATTGCAATGTCGTCCCAGACATCTCCTGGAATGTAGTTACCTGCAGCATCCACACCTCCTAAAACGCCGTGTCCCAGGTGTTGGAATAATTCAAGACTCATGAAGGCTCGATCTGAACCTGTCAAATCGACGTCTTCGAGAACCATTGCATCGTCCCAGTTCCGGCCGTATCCAGACCATGAATCACCAGATGAATTGGTTTTGTATTGTCCAGCCCACATGAAATCGGTCGGGTTATTGTAGTTGGCTGAAACATTTGGATCGTTGTTTCCATCGGTTGCACCCATGGAGTGATTCGTTTCTTCGTGCCAATAGGTCGATTGGTCAACGTATTCTTCATATGACCAAGTACATCCACTGCAAGAAGCCTTGTTCTCTGGAGCATCCCAATCCATTTCGTAAACGGAAGTATTAGAGGAGTTTGCTTGGTCAACAACCTTCAACTCGACGTTGAGGGTCGCTTGTTGACCGTTGAGAACATCCATTCCGGTGTTGGTGACTGTGATGTTGATGTCACGAGTTCCTTCGCCGACAACGCCGTAAAATTTGTCAACTGGAGAAATTTCAATTGAAGAGATTGACAAATCTTTGCTGTCCATTTCAATGACAGAGATGGTGTCGTATTGTCCTTCCCAGCCGAAATTATCTCTCCAGCCAGAGAATCGCCAATTTGCATGTCCGACCACTAAATCATCAGCGGAACTGCTTGAACCTGCAAGTTGGCCAACATCAACAACGTTCGGTCGGCGACCTGCAGCGTATGACAATGGGCTCAAATGACCGCCATTACCGTCTGAAAGTGTAACTTGAACCGTCGTTGGGAAATTCAGATAGAACGAAGAAGTCGAACCACCAGCGGAGTCGCTCGAATTTTGTTGATAAGCAATCGTCGGGTTGATGAAATCAGGTTCTTGGTCGCCGTTTAAATCAGCAACAGTAACCTGCCAAGAGAGATATGGGCCAAAGTAAGCCAAAGTTGGTGAAGTCCAAGTACCTACTGCGGATGAGGTCACGTAGGTGACATTTTCTAAGTTTGCATCGTTTAACACCATGACATCAATAACGCCGTCTCCATCCATGTCACCGATATCGAAATTGTCTGATGTAACGGTGTTCATGTTAATGACGTGAGTGTTCAGAGGGGGGTTGGTTGTACTGAATGTGTAGGTTGCAGGATAGGTGTTGGTCAAGCAACTGAATTCGATGATGGACATGTTGTCATCATTTCCAGGGTTTGTGACTGTGTTTGTGGCGTAATCAAGACCTTCACTCCGTTGAAGCCAGATGTCATCATCAGAACAGGTTCCGGAAAGTCCAGTTTCAGTTTCTCCCCAATCGCCGACTTCCATATTTCGGTAGGTGTTTTGCTGAGAGGACCCCAGTGTAGTGATCATTCCTTGTGTGTTACTCGTGATTGGGCCGCGGTAGGTTACGACACGTTGTGTCGTGATATCGGACATCAAATCGAGAATGAAGACATCATCATTGCCATCTTGATTTGCATCACCCACTGCTAGATCCCAAGCGTAGAAGTGAGTGAAACGAGCGCCTATGCTCCAAGATTTTTCATTACATCCACCGTTTTCGATAATGGTGACGTTACCGGGTTCAGCAGCAGGTGCACCGTTATCATCGGTCTTGAAAGGGTTGTTTCGTTGATAGATGACGATGTCCGTGGCCGAGTCGCCAGTGAACTCACCAACTTCGATGAACTGAACATTTGAGAATTCATCCCATTCAGCATCTCGACTGGTGTTCTTTGAAACCCAAATATCTTGACGTTCGCTAAAATCGCCATTACCATCATTCCAAAGGATAGTGATGGTGTGAGTTCCGTCTGTTGCCATAGCCAAATCATTGAAACCATCGCAATTGAAATCGCCAATCGCTACATCCTGTGGGTCACGGTTTGTTGTATACGAGCGAGCCATGGATGCGCTTGCTGTTGAAGCGATTGCAACGGTGGTCGAAAGTAACATCAGCATGACAAGGAACATGCTTAGGGCGCGGCTCTTGAGGTGGTGGTTCTTGGGAATCATCAACATCACTGTTCTTCTCCAATCTCTGTTGCACTTTAATTCCTTTGCCTCCAAGTTCTTAGCAACATACTCTAAAAGAACCTGCAGTGCAACGAATACCTTGCGAGAATGAAGTTGGGAAGCATTCCTCCCCTCTCTAGAGAACGATACTTAATATTTTTCAAAACTTACCTGCTAACCAACGAGGAGATGGTCCCCATCCAGTCGCATCTCCACCGTGTACTTTGACGAGTTTTCCAGCAGAGAAAAGTGATTCGAGCCAAACCTCGAGTTTGGTCCCTTCCCTGCCACCAAGTCGCTTACTCGCAATTTCTTCGATGTCTTCGGTTTTAAGTGCGGTGATTCCATACTCTCGGACCACAAGATGGAGCAATTCACGGAGCCATGCTTCAGCCATTGGATCTATACTCATAGTGCCTTGGACTGGTTGAGGGGGGTCCATCTCTTCCAGTGTCGCCATCAGTTCAATTGGGTCAGGGCGTATTGGTGCTTTGAGCCCGAGTAAATCGAGTTCCTCAGCGAGATTCAATTTGCCGATAGGGCGTCGAACAACGGGGATACGTGATGGGTCAGGAGTTGGACCCATGTCTGCTGGTTTTTTGTTCATTGGAGCATCGCTGTTTGGGTCCCGCTCCTCTTCGGCTGGCATCTCGATACCGGAGGTATTGGATGCCTGAACTCCCGTTGAAATTGGCATAGTCCACCCTACGCCTTCTAACCCGAGTTCTTCAACTCGTTGCTGCACCCATTGAGATTCGCCCTCAAGCAGAACTTGAACATCGTGTTCATCTGAACGGAAACGATAACGCACTGGTCCTCGTAGTTCAGCCATTATTCTCAATCCATTTTGCAAAAGGTAATCAAGTTGACGCAGGCCTCATTACTCTCTAATCTTGTTTCGCAAGTTGTCGAAGAACCGTATGTAGGATACCACCGTTTCGATAATATTCTACCTCGACGGGTGTATCGAGCCGAACTTGTGCCTGGAAAGTGGAGCTCGTGCCGTTCGGATGAGTGGCAGTTACCGTGATCATTTGCAATGGTTGAACATCGTCTGTAACAGGAATCGAGTAGGATTCGTTACCATCCAAACCGAGGGTTTCGTGTGACTCCCCATCAACAAATGTGAGCGGGAGCACTCCCATCCCAACAAGGTTCGAGCGATGAATTCGTTCGAAGGAAGTAGCAATGACTGCCTCAACACCGAGAAGGTACGTACCTTTAGCAGCCCAATCTCGTGAAGAGCCGGTGCCGTACTGACTTCCAGCGAGAACAACCTTTGCACCTGCATATGATTGTGCGGCGTCATAGACAGAAACAACTTCGCCTGTCTTGAAATCAATCGCATATCCGCCTTCAGTCCCAGGTGCCATTTGATTACGAATTCGAACATTTGCAAATGTTCCTCGCATCATAATTTCATGATTTCCTCGACGGCTGCCAAAGGAATTGAAATCTCCTTTGCCAACATTCCGTTCCACTAGCCATTTTCCAGCAGGCCCGTCAGCAGGGAAGGCTCCAGCAGGTGAAATGTGATCGGTGGTAATCGAATCCCCTAATTTCAACAGAACTCGTGCATCATCAATGCTGGTAATCGGTTGTGGTTCAGGAGAAAGGTCGGAGAAAAAGGTCGGCAATCGGATGTAGGTTGAATCAGATTGCCAAGGGTAGAGAGGGCTGGGTTCTGAAGGAATACTGTCCCAACGTGGCTCATTCATAGCATCCGCATAGCGTTGACGGAACATATCCGGTGTGATTACGCTCAGTGCTTCAGCCAATTGTTCATCACTTGGCCACACATCACTCAGCATAACTGGTGAACCGTCCGTTGAAAAACCGAGTGGCTCAGTTGCTAAATCAACTTCCAAAGATCCTGCTAGCGCATAAGCGACCACCAGCGGTGGACTTGCAAGATAGGACGCCTTAACTTTACCATGAACTCTACCTTCGAAATTTCGGTTTCCGGAAATAACTGAGCCTGCGATAAGGCCTGCTTCATCAATTGCTGCTTCAATCTCTTCAGGAAGAGGTCCAGAGTTGCCAATACATGTGGTACAACCGTAACCAACGACGTGGAATCCAAGAGCGTTCAAATCTTCTTGAAGACCTGATGCTTCATAGTATTCAGTTACAACTCGGCTACCTGGTGCAAGTGAAGTTTTGACCCATGGTTTGACTTCAAGACCGTGTGCTCGAGCATTGCGTGCAAGAAGACCCGCAGCAAGCATGACGCCAGGGTTTGAGGTATTGGTACACGAGGTGATGGCGGCGATGACAACATCTCCGTGGTTGAGATCGTAAGTTTCCCCATTGCGTTCAACGATCGCCCCGTTCGAGAGTTGCTCTGTCGAAAGACCGTGCCCGTGATGACCGAGTTCAGTGGTAAGTGATTCCTTGAAATGATGCTTCATGTGAGTAAGGTCTACACGGTCTTGTGGTCGTTTTGGACCTGCGAGTGCTGGCTGAACTGTCGTAAGGTCAAGTTCCAAAGTATCGGTATATGATTTTTCGGCATCGCCTGGTGAAAACCACAAACCTTGAGCACGAGCATAGGCTTCGACTCCGGCGATTGCATCATCTTCTCGACCACTTAAACGAAGATATTCAAGTGTGCGTTCATCGACAGGGAAAAAGCCACACGTAGCACCGTATTCTGGCGCCATGTTGGCGATGGTCGCTCGGTCGGCTAGGGTGAGGACAGACATCCCCGGTCCAAAGAATTCTACGAACTTTCCAACAACGCCGTGGTTGCGAAGAATTTCTACGATTCGCAAGGTCATGTCCGTTGCTGTTACTCCGGGGTTGAGAGCACCGGTGAGGCGCATACCTACGACATCAGGAGCAAGCATGTAGATGGGTTGGCCGAGCATAACTGCTTCAGCTTCAATTCCTCCAACACCCCAGCCAAGAACACCAAGGCCGTTGATCATCGTGGTGTGAGAGTCGGTTCCGACCAATGTGTCTGCAAGCCAAATGCCGTTTTCTTGACGGGCTACACTTGCAAGATATTCTAAATTGACTTGATGAACAATACCTCGTGAAGGGGGGACTGCTTGGAAGTTATCCAAGGATTGTTGGCCCCATTTGAGGAAAGTATACCGTTCCATGTTTCGATGGTATTCAATGTCAAGATTGAGTTGTAAAGCATCACTGTGTCCTCCATCAACATCAACTTGAACCGAATGGTCAATGACCAAATCGACTGGAACTTGAGGATTGACCTTCTCAGGATCGCCACCCATTTCGACCATTGCGTCACGGAGTGCTGCTAAATCGACAACTGCAGGGACTCCAGTAAAATCTTGGAGAATCACTCGTGAAGGGCGGAACGGTATTTCGCCACGTTCACCGTTTGGCGTCCATCCAGCAATGTTCAGAATGTCTTCATCTCGAACAAGGAAACCGTCGTTACCTCGAAGGGCACCTTCAAGCAATATTCGAATCGAATAGGGGAGAGAGGACGTGTCGATTCCATTTTCATCAAGCCCATCAAGGGCAAAATACTCTCCGCCAACCGAGAGACTGCGGCGAGCATTGTAAGGGTCGAGAGGCGTCATGGTTCAAGCCATACGGCTCTCGTCTATGAACAAAACCCTTCATCGAGTTTGGATGAAGTGCAGGTTGAGAATCGTTGGCTCACCAGAATTGGTACCAAGGTTCGCCAGCATCATCGCCGAATGTGGCTCTTTTCAAAGTCACTGGTTCTGCTGGAGTGCTTCCTTGTGATCCGCCCGTTTCTACAGCATCAATTTTATCGATAATATCTTGGCCTTCGATGACCTTGGCAAAGACGGTATGAACACCATCAAGGTGGTCCGGTGTAGAACCTGGAGAGACAATAAAGAATTGAGAACCACCCGTATTGGCTGCACTTGTTTTGGCCATTGAAAGAACATAGGGTTCGTGGAGCATTCCATTGTCTGCTTCATCTGGAAGAGTCCAGGCGGTTTCAGCACAATCACTCGAAGAGGATGCTATTTGGCCGTTACAATAACCCGACCAAACAACTGCATGCCCACCCGTACCATCGAAATTGGTGAAATCGCCACCTTGTAGCATGAATCCCTGAATGATTCGATGGTAAATGGTATCATCATAGTAACCTTCACTGACTAAGGCTTTGAAATTTTCAACATGCATTGGAGCCTCCTCCGCATACAGTTCAATAGTGATCGTACCAGATTCTTGAACACCGTTCGCATTGGTCCAACTCATTTCAAAAGTTACTTCATCACCGTATGTTTTCGGCGATGCCAAAATTCCAAGTCCAGCCAGCACAAGGATGATGCTGGCAATAAAGGCAAAAGCACCTGCAACGGTTGGTGTGCCATCGTTGACCAATCTCGGAATGATACTCTCGCTGATTCCCTTGTCTTGCATTTCATTGAGAACTTCATTGTAGGAGGCGTTTGCCTTTTTGTCCTTCGGATTCATGCTGACCGAGTCTCGGAGGAGTGAAGCTGCCTTTCGATAATCCGACTTCGAATTACTTCGTTGAGCCATTTTGTGCGTTGCTTCTCCAGCAAGACGTAGGGTCGTTGCATGTGAACCACTTGAGTCGACCTCCCTCAAGGCAAGAAGAGCCCCTTCAGGCTTTCCTTTCGAGATCATTTTCTCAGCCTTGATCCAAGCACTCTTTCGATTTTCTTCAGAATCAAAGGGATTGGCCTTCTGAACTTTTTTCACACCAGATTCAGCCTTGTCTACAGTGTCCGCCATAGACATTCCAAAAGGGATGAGGTTTTGAGTATCACGGCCAAAAAGCAAGAATGGGTTAATTGAAAAGAATGCGGAAAGGAGGCGTTTTTTCGGACTTGCGCATCAACATGTTCAAAGGGTGTATGCTAAACCCAGCGATAAGAGAGCCAAGTGCAGAATCACATAGGCTTCATCTCCAGAGGGAAAAACAATGGAAACCATTGCAAACGACTTCACCATTAACATCGCAACAGCCAACGGAACTGGTTCGCAATCAGCCAACCTTATTCTGCTACAATCTCTGTTTGAAATGGGAGTCCCAGTCAGCGGAAAAAACATGTTCCCATCAAACATCTCAGGCCTACCAACGTGGTACATCGTTCGCCTTTCGGACCGTGGCTATCAAGCACCGGGGAATCGAACTCACATTCAGGTTCTTTTGAATCCCGCAACTTGGCATGAAGACTTAGAGAGTCTCGAACCGGGTTCAGTTGTCATTTGGAATGAAAATGCAAAAATGGAAATGACTCGTGACGATGTTGTATCCTATCCTATTCCAATGTCAGCATTGGCCCGTAAAATCAATCCTAAAATCGCAAAGCTCGTCACCAACATCATCTATGTTGGTGTTCTTGCTGAAATGCTTGGCATCGATCAGGCAGAACTCGAATCTGCGGTTGCAAAGCAATTCAAAGGAAAGACATCAGCGATTGAACTCAACATTACTGCTCTGGGCCTTGGCAGGGATTATTTCAAAGACAATCATTCGAAAAGCGACCCATATGTTGTCGAAAAGCGAGCAATTGAGAAACCCCAATTTTTCATCGAAGGAAATGAAGCAGTTGCCCTTGGATGTCTTTTCGGCGGCGTACAATTACTTTCATGGTACCCAATTACCCCTTCATCGTCTCTCGCAGAAGGAATCATCAATTACATTCCTCAACTTCGAACAGATGATGACGGAAACACAACATGTGCTGTGGTTCAAGCGGAAGACGAACTCGCTGCAGCGGGCATGGTATTAGGTGCTGGCTGGGCCGGTGGCCGAGGCATGACCGCAACATCCGGACCAGGTATTTCTCTGATGCAGGAATTTATTGGCCTTGGTTATTTTGCCGAAATTCCTTCAGTGTTCTGGGACGTTAACCGTGTTGGACCTTCGACCGGTTTGCCAACTCGAACACAACAATCAGACATTACAATGCTGTATGAAGGAAGCCATGGTGACACCCAACATATTGTCCTCATCCCTGGAACTGTCGAAGAGTGCTTTGAATTTGGATGGCGGGCCTTTGATTATGCTGAACGGTTCCAAACACCTATTTTCGGACTCAGCGACTTGGACCTTGGAATGAACCGCTGGGCTTGTGAAGGATTTGAATACCCAGACCAAGATATGGACAGAGGTAAAGTTGTTCGAGACAGAGATGTATTCGAAGCCTTTGAAGAATTTGGACGATACCTCGATGTTGATGGGGACGGCATTCCTTACCGCACACTCCCAGGATCAGGCATGGACCCTATTCTTTACCGTGGAACCGGGCACAATTCAAAGGGCGTATACTCTGAAAAGCCTCATGATTATTACGAACTCATGCAACGTTTGAAGCGGAAAATCGAAGGAGCACGTGACATCTTACCAGCACCTCTTCTACGAGAAGAAACCGAGTGTGAAATCGGAATTATTTATCTTGGAAGCATGGAAAATACCATCCAAGAGATTGATGATATCCTCGAAGCGACAGGTATCAAGGTCAGTCAATGCCGAGTCCGCGCCCTTCCAATGCACAGTGAAGTTGAAAACTTCATCAGTCGCCATAAAATGACGATCGTTTTGGAAATTAACCGTGATGGACAATTGTATGGTATTCTTCGGAAGGAGTTGCCAAATCATTTGATTACAAAGGTACGCTCTGTTGCTTACAGTGACGGAGTCCCACCAAGAGCCGGGATTTACGCCGAACGTATTCTTGAAACTTTGAAGGAGGAAGTAGAATGAGTGACACACCTGAACGTCCAGCACGCGCAATAAAACTCAATGTCTTGAACGAACCGAAGGACAGTTACACTGGAGGGAAGTCATCCCTTTGCCCTGGTTGTGGGCACGACCAAATCTCAAGTGTCATCATTAACGCTGCTTGGGAGAACGGCATCGAACCTCACCGTGTAGCAAAGATGTCTGGAATCGGTTGTTCCTCAAAAACACCTGCGTATTACCTCGGTCAATCTCACGGATTTAATACCGTTCATGGAAGAATGCCGTCAGTCACCACAGGAGCCTATACAATCAACAAAGATTTACTCTACATCGGCGTATCCGGTGATGGAGATTCTGCTTCAATTGGTATAGGCCAATTGATTCACGCTATTCGCCGAAACATGGACATGGTCTATATTATTGAAAACAACGGTGTTTATGGATTGACAAAAGGTCAATACTCCGCAACTGCAGATATCGGCTCGAAAAAGAAAAAAGGTACACCAAATAAGACGCAACCTATTGATTTGTGCGCACTTGCGATCAATCTCGGCTGCACATTTGTAGCACGCTCATTCTCTGGTTCTAAGAAACAACTCGGATCACTCATCAAAGCTGCAATGTCTCACAAGGGTTTCGCACTTATCGATGTCATCAGTCCTTGTGTGACCTTCAACAACAACGATGAATCAATGCGCTCATATGGATATGTCAAAGAAAATGAAATCACCCTCCACATGACTGATTACATTCCGCATTTTAATCCAGTTGAGGAAATTGATGTACCCGGAGGACATTATCGGGACATTACATTGCATGATGGCTCTACGATTCGTCTCGAAACAATTTCTGCAGAACATGACCCCGAGAGTGCAATTGCAGCACTCACCGCACTCCACGCTGCAGAAGTAGACAAGAAACACGTCACAGGCCTTCTGTATTTCGACAACACAAAACCTTCTCTCGCAGAAGATTTAGGCTTAGTCGATATGCCTCTTGTCGATGTACCAGATCATGTGTTGCGCCCTGGTAAAGACACACTTGACAAAATCAATGCTGCATTGCACAATTGATTCAACGGACAAATGGAGAGCATGCATGTCAATCCCTTTGGCATTCATCGCAATTGTAATCATCGGCGTATTACTCTATGGAATAATTCGCTCACGTTTGCTCCAAAGTAAATTGCTTGATGCGGCGGCTCAACGAGAAAAACATACACCTAAAGCCGCTGAAGTTCCAAAACATTTCACTTCAGCCGGAAGTAGAATCCAAGAATTTGAGGTCACGCAACCAAAGAAACATGTTCAACAAAACCAATCTGTCGAATCAAGGGAAACTTACGAATCAAGGGAAAATCTCGAATCAAGGGAAACTCACGAGTCAAGGGAAAGTCACGAATCAAGGAGAAATCACGAATCAAGGGTACATGAATCTGCAAGTCGTCAAATTGATGAATTATCGATGGAAGAACGGGAAAAATATGATGCTCGCGACCAAGCACGCGATGAAAATATCGTTGCACTTCGTCTCTTGGTCGAAGATTTGTTTGAAGTGGATCGCAGTGGAAACGGCGAAGGAGCAACAGATTTGAAGCAAGAACAATCCTCTGTTGAATTACGGAATTCATGGATTCAGCACTATGAAGCACCCTTGAACGAGCATGCTGCATTCATCGAACAGGAAGAAATTGGCAGTGGTATCAGGATGATGGAGACGGCTGAAATTGAAAACAATGATATCCAAGATCGTATTGAACGCGAAGGCGGGAAAACGGGTGAAGTTCAAATCTCCTTAGCCTGGGATGATTTCAACGACCTCGACCTTCATCTCTTCTGTCCTTCGGGAGAGCGAATTTATTTCAACAACAGAAAAAGCGCTTGTGGCGGTGAACTTGATGTTGATATGAACGTTAGACCGACCAGCGAAAAAGCGGTCGAGAACATTGTATGGCCTGAAAAGGCACCATTGGGGAAATACAAAGTTGGCGTTCATTTTTACAAACACCATTCAAAAGAAGATACGACCACGGTCTGTACATTCCGAGCACGTATCAGAACCCATGGTAAAACCCGAGACTATTCTGGAAGTATTACTCACGGCCAAGCCATGCAGATGGTGACAAGCTTTACCTTGAACAGATAATTGTGACTGCTTAGTAAATACGACCAGTAAGTGTTCGAAGAATCCGTTTAAAAAGCGAAATGTGAGGGCGCTCACTCAGACCTAAACGCCAGTCCAGTTCATTTGCTTGCTCATACTTTTGTAATTCTTCAAAACCACCGATCCATTCATCATCAATAAAAATTTGAGGAATCGTTTTACTTCCATTGGTCCGAATATGAAACTCAGCATCGGTACGCTTTGATGAACCGAGACGTATTTCTTGGTATTGGATTTTTTTAGAATCCAGTAAACGTTTGGCATTGACACAAGCACCACACCCTCGATTGGTATAGACCTCAACCTTCGCCATATCCATCGGAGAGCCACACTTGTATCAAACCCTTTCATCAACAGAAGCGGTGGTAGTCCCTCCCGGATTTGAACCGAGGTCAGAGGACCCAGAATCCTCCATGATGGACCGCTACACTAAGGGACTATATTTGGCCCAATGACCACTCCCTCTTCAATTCAACGGTGTATCAATTCCGGTGAAAGAATGCGAAAGACGCTGTTTTTCCTAGATTATCCTCCCTCTTAATATACTGGATGACAAACCGCAATCGATGACTGATTCTTTATCACTCAACTTGAAGCCCGGCGCAGCCATACTTATGGCTCTTGCACTGATTACAACGACCTTTGCTGGTGTGACCTACGCAGACCCTGCAGACGGCAGCGGAGGCACTTCTACAAACACAATGCTCTCCATTGACTATGATCTGCTGGAAATACATGTCAACCAATTCGACAACGGAAGTGCGGTCGGAACCATGACTGCAACCATCGTAATTTACGATGATAACAACTTCTCAGTCACCCTCGGGCCTGAAGATTTGATGGCAGAATCGAACACTACCTCCTGGAACACTCACTACTCGAGCTTCGACCTTTCCCTTTTCTTTCAAGGGAATGCGACACTCGGACCTATGGCTGAAGAAGGAGTTTGGTACCACGTTGATGCATCTGTGAACGATGATGAAGGGAACATTGGCTCTGACCACATGGACATCTGCATGGAAAACGGTAGCGTTTGTGAACTAGACATGGGCGGAAACAACACCGATTCAGGGGAAGAAGAAATGATGTTCCAGATGGCCGACCTCAACGGAGATGGGAATGTTTCAATTGATGAATACATCGCAGTAATGGAAGACAGCAGCAATGAAACAATAGACAACCAATCAAAGAACATGATTACCAATCTCTTCATGGCTGAGGACATCGATGGCGACCAAGAACTCAACATAGATGAATTCTCTTCTTTCATGGAAGCAATGAAGAACGTGGGCGAAGGCGGTGAAGACGAATACTCCGAAATGGAATTTTGGATGTTCACGGTTGATACAAACCAAGATGGAAACATCAGCCTTACCGAAATTCTTTCGACAATGATCGAGGAAACAGATGATTCCGAACTAATGACCACCTTCTTTACGAACCTCTTCAACAACGAAGATGTCGATGAAAATGCACTTCTTGACGCCGGTGAATTCGCTGTATTCATCCAAGTATTGAAAGAACTCTATGGCTATGATTGCTACCAAGTAATGGCCGGAGATATCTTCATGGAAGAAGGAGAGATGGAAGATGAAGGAGGAAACTACACTTATTACATGGTTGGAGACACAGCCCCTTCAAACGGAACCTACTGCGTTGATTCAGGAATGGACTCTGATGCATTCTTGTACATGTACGACACTAATGGAGACGACCATCTCAGTCTTACTGAGATTTTAGCCGCTATGTCAGACGAAAACTCAACATCCATGGACCTGATGATTATTGGATGGATGTTCGAATCCTACGACGACAACTCAGACCAATTGCTCGGACCAAATGAATTCGGTGAGTTTATTGACCGCATGGAAAACGAATACGACTACCAACCAACTCCAGTCCAGATGATGGAATTGATGGATACTGACGGAGACGGCAGCGTTTCAATGGACGAAATTGTTCTTTGGATCAGTGCAGAGAATGAAGAGCCAATGTCTGAAATCGAAAAGGAATACCTTGGAATAATGTTCATGATGTTTGATGCAGATGCCAATGCAATGCTCAACGCCTCTGAATTCCCTGACTTCTACTACGCTATGCAATCCCAAGACCACGACAACGGTGGAGACGATGGCGGAGAAACAAACATGGTTTGCTACGATATGGTCAACCACGTTGTCGTCGGAGGCTACACGGATGCTACATCTTGCGAAGCTGCTGGTTACATGTGGGCTGACATGAGTCAATCTCCAGGTGGCGATGATCAGAACAACACCGACACTGAAGACGAAGGCGATGAAATCGACTTTATGAACATCAATGTAATGTTTGAACAATGGCACGATGATTCCATGGAATTGGTTATTATCGAATTGGCAGTCATTGACAACGCCGAAGATATTGCACGCCTCTCAATGATGGCTGACTCAATGTACGGTAACAACGACTCCGTACTCGATGAGTCAGAAGTTGACATGCTCATGGCCCTTTACGCAATGAACCTCGATATTGATGACATTTCTGAAGGAATGACACTTGACGGACAAAACGGAACAGCTGTTGACTTCTGGGTTGAAATTGACGGATTGCTCGAAGGCGATGATGTTGTCTTTATTCGAGTTGGAACTGTTATTGAATTCCCAACAACTGCTTACGACAACTCCACCACACACACGTTCATCGTTATGGACGAGGAAGAAGGCCATTCAGATGATTCAATGGAAGATTCAATGGAAGATTCAGAAAACTGTCAAGATTTTACTGTCTGGATACACAACTCCGATACCTGGAATATCGCTAGTGCAACTGGATTCATATTTGAAGAAACCAACAACGCTTGGTATGCTGATGAATGTGCACTTGATGACCAGGAGTCCCTCAAATTCATATTATCAAAGGTCGAAAACGCTACTCTGCCTACTGAAGAAGACGATGACTGGACTTGGGAAGATGAAGAAATGAACATGTTCCCAGTCTGTGACTGGTACTACGCAGTCACCTTCGCTAACGGTTCAATGATGGAAGACCAATGGATGCAAGATGCTCCAGAAAGTGGCGATTACATGATTATGCTCATGGACAATGCTTCCTATGACATTTATGTGAAATGCTGGGACCCTGAACAAGGTAAGATGGTCGTTGATATCACCAGCCCACTTGGAAACAGTTCCAACACAAGCCTCGGATATGCAATGGGATACATCTCATTCAAACTCCCTGCAGGAACTGGCGGAAACGTCACCTTTGATGTCACATGGACTGATGGATACTACACAGAAAGCGGAACCTTGACTGTCTACGCAACTGGCGATGGAACCATTGACCTTTCCGATATTGAAGTCGCAGAATCAGAAGGTCTCCTTCCTGGATTCACTGCTGCTATGGGTGTTCTTGCAATGCTTGGCGCTGCAATGATTGCTGGTCGCCGAAACAGAGCTTGATTCACAACAGTTGACATGTGGAGCAATCCACATGATGCTGACGAACTCAAAGGCTGTACTCGTGAAGTGATTCACGTACGGTTTGAAACTGATGTACGTCATCGATAGATGCCGTGAAGTGATTCATGTGCGGTTTGAAACTGATGTACGTCATCGATAGATGTCGTAACGAGATTCACGTCTGCTTGGTAAAGTCAGAATGAGACGAATCGAAAGAGAACCTTCGATACAGCACTCAGCATGAGGACGATCATAAACGAACCGAGAGCCCAGCGTGCCCACGGGCGATCAGGTTTTTCTGGAGGCCAGGGGTCAATTCCCAAGGCTTCGGCTTCACGAACAAGTGCTGCGAGTTCTTGCAGTTCTTCTTCAACCGATTGCGCCGCCATGCCTTATGGCAACGGTGGGTCCTACATGACTTTCACGCCTTACCAGCGGTTGAGAAACAAAGCCTTGAAGGCAATGGCGAACAGCGAATTGTATGAGTGAAGTTCCTGAAGGCATGTCACTGGGTCCGCAAGAGCGTCGCCCTCCTCGGCCAACAGCTACCATGACGATGACGCGTAATGGAGAAAGGGGTATCGAAGTCTTGCTTGGCCTTCGCTCTGAAACAATGGCAGCATTTCCTGGTTACTGGGCCTTTCCCGGTGGCGGGTTGTCACGCGTTGATGCAGCAGCCGTAGAAGAGTTGGAAGGTTTTGAAGGCCCCGAAGCAAAAGCCATTGCTTGTATTCTTCGTGAAATGAGTGAAGAATTAGGACTCGCACCGTCCGAACACGGATTGGTTGCGCTACCAATTGAAGCTCGTAAGGAAATTGTTGCTGATAAAAGTCGATACTTACCACTTGCACTGGCAGGAGCATTTCCGTATGATACACGATCCCTCAAGGTGTTAAGTCACCGAATCACCCCTCCTTTTGGCCCAATACAATTTGATAATGCTTTCTTGCACCTTCATGCCGGTCTTGCCAAAGATGTACCAGAGATCGACTTGGAACCTCAAACTGAATTCACCGAGATTCTGTGGGCATCACCGAATGAAATTCTGCAGAAATGGGCGAGTCATGAAATGAAGGTTGCTCCACCTGTCGTGACGCTCCTCATGGAAATCGAACGTACGCTTGAACGAAAAGACCGTGATATGCTCAAAGCGGCCCAAGACATCAGTGAACGATTACCAGGCCGTCGTTCGATTTTGTTTGCTCATGGTGTGGAAGTCGTACCTGTACGAACAGACACTCTCCCGCCGGCTGACCATACCAACTGCTATCTTGTTGGCGACCCTGAAGGTGAATTTATTCTGGTTGACCCTGCATCTCACCTCCGAGAAGGGATGGAGGATATGGCCAAAGCAGTGGACCGACATAAAGGGACACTCATTGCCATGATGTTTACCCATTCACATGGCGACCATGTGGGCGATATTGGATTGCTTCGGGAAGCGTTTGATGTTCCGATTTGGGGCAGCGAATATACGGCTCGTAGCGTCGAATGCCAACGAATACTCACCGAAGGCGAGATGCTTGAACTCGGTAATCAGACATGGCAGGTTCTCATCACACCTGGTCATCATCCCGGGCATATCTGCTTACTTGGTGACGCTGGACTTATTGCCGGAGATATGGTTGCAGGTATTGGCACCATTCTTATCCCACCACATACTGGAGACATGAATATCTACATGGAACAACTTGAACGCTTGAAGAACCTCAAGCCACACCTCTTGTTTCCGAGCCATGGACCAGTCATAGCCCTCCCGACAATGAAATTCGACCACTACTTATCCCACAGACAAGCACGCCATGATGCTGTTTATGCTGCAGTTAAGTCGGGAATACACTCGCTCACAGATATTGCAAAAACAGCCTATGCAGACACCCCCGATGCACATCCTGGTCTTGCTGTTGACCAAACGCTCTCACACCTCATGTCGCATCAGCGTGCAGGTACAATTGTTGAAGATTCCACCAAGTGGACTGTTCAAGGAACCAAACCTTAGAACACCCCCTCCGTTAGGAGGATTTATGCCTCGTAGAGTTGAATTTACCAAAGCCGGCTCACCGAGTACGATTCGAATAGCTGAAATGCCGATGCCAGAGCCTACAAACGGTGAAGTTCGGGTCAAGGTGGCTTTTGCTGGAATCAACTTTGCAGACCTTTTGATGCGGCTCGGGTTCTATCAACCTCGCCCACCTTATCCGTTTACTCCAGGTTACGAAGTCAGCGGCGTCATCGATGCTGTAGGTGAGGGCAATACTGAATTTACCCTTGGCCAGCGAGTCGTCGCTGCCATGTCTACTGGCGGTCAAGCAAGCCATGTGATTGTTGACCAAAGCCGTGTGTTAGCGCTTCCTGACGAAATCGATTTAGATGTCGCAGCAGCCATGCCGGTCACCTACCTTACGGCCCATCATATGTTGCACCATTTGGGCCATATGACAAAAGATGAGTCCGTATTGATTCATGGTGGTGCAGGAGGCGTAGGTACTGCTGCTCTCCAATTGTGTAAATGGGCTGGTGTCACAAGGGTTTGGGCGACTGCGTCCGGATCGAAATCCAGCATCATCGAGTCACTTGGTGGGCGAGCAATTGACCGACATAACGAGGATTTTGTAAGCATCATCAAGAAAGAAACGGAAGGAACTGGAGTCGACCATATTCTTGACCCAATCGGTGGCGACCATCTCACTCGATCTCTTTCAGTTCTCAAAGAAGGTGGACGGCTCTATACTTACGGAATGTCTGCTGCCGCACCAACAGCGAAACGCTCTCTTCTTCGAACTTATTTAGCATGGAGAAAAACTCCTGGTTTTGATCCACTTCGATTGATGACACGTAATCGGGGCGTGTTTGGTGTTCACATGGGCACATGGAAGGATGAAACGGTGATGCAAGCCCAACTCCAAAAAATATTGGGAGGGGTAATGAGCGGGGCCCTTTCACCTGTGATTGATTCAGTATTTGATGTCGAAAACGTAGCAGAGGCGCATCAATATCTTCACGATGGAAAAAACATTGGGAAAGTTCTACTTCGTTTCAAGTGAGGATTGAAGAAGCGTCGACTACAGGTATGTTCGGGGCGAGATGCATGAAAGCGACAATGTCAGGCTTTGACTTACGTGCAGTTGCCCGTGAGTTGAATGAATACGCTGGTGCTTATGTCAAAAAAGCGTACATGCCGCACTATGAACAAATTGTACTCCGTATAAATCCAAAAGACACGGATCAGTTCGATTTGGTGCTGGTACGTGGCGCTCGAATCTACACTTCCAATAGAGACCGACCAATGCCCATGATACCGCCTCCTTTTGCCATGGTTCTTCGGAAGCATCTGAAAAATGCACGAATGATCGGCGTCCGACAACTTGGTTTTGACCGGGTCTTGTGTTTTAATTTCGATACGAAATTCGGACAATACCATCTCTATGTTGAAGTGTTTCGGGATGGAAATATTATTTTGACTGATGCTGAAGACACGATTATCTTACCTCTCACACATGCCTCTTATGCTGGTCGCACCCTGAAAAAAGGTGTCACATATCAACCACCACCGCCTGCAATGGACCCTCATGAAATTGAATTGGAACACCTCGCTGAAATGTTCGAATCTTCAGACAGAGACCTTGTCTCAACGCTTGGCGGTAAAGTCAACCTCGGAGGCACTCACGCCAACGCGGTTTGTGCGTTGGCCGGCATGGAAGCAAACATCGACACACAAGAGGCTGATACTCAGAAAGTCCACAGTGCATTGAAGACACTTCTCGCCGACTTAGCCCAAAGTAAGGAAGGCTATCTCCTCCTCAAACCGGATAAAGAAAATTCGAATGATGAACTCGAGTCTCAAGCCTCAAGTCATGAGCCAAATGGAAAGAGAGATCGCTTCTTTGAACAATTTGCATGTGAAGCAACACCGATTCTTTTACCGAATCATCATCAATTCACAAAGGTCTCCTTTCCAACATTGTGTGAATCGGTCGATGCATGGAAAGGTGCCCATGATGCAATGGCATTAGCCCGACGTGAAGCCGAAAAAATGGATATCGCAGCCCCTGGACGCGGTCACTCTACGGATGTTGAGCGTTTAGAGCGTCGGAAAATACAGCAAGAAAAGGCACTGGAAGGTTTCTCTGTCAAAATCGAGAAACAACAAATGCTTGGACATCGGATTCAAAATAATTGGACACATATCGAAAGTCTGCTTTCTCAAGTATCGGCTGCAGTTGAAGAGAAGGGTTGGAAGCAAGTCAAAAAAGATGTAAAAGAAATTCCTTGGATTGTTTCACTGAATCCTGCAGACCGTAGTTTTGTAACGGTTTTACCTGACGACGAGAGTCAACCAAATGGCCCACAAGCCACCCTTTGTTTGGATGAAAATGTACATCAGAATGCTCAACGTCATTTTGAAGCAGCACGCAAACAAAAAGACAAAACCAAAGGTGCTGTTGAAGCACTTGAAGAAACGACTCTTTTCTTACAACGTGCTAAAAAGAAAGAAGAAAAACAAAACGAGAGTGGTAAGCTCAACAAAATCAAACGAAGTAAGCGTCTTTGGTTTGAAAACCACCGTTGGAGTATGATCAGCGGAGGACATTTACTGGTTGGTGGAAAAGATGCAAAAGGAAACGATGCCATCGTCAAGAAGCACCTTTCTGGTTCTGACATGTACCTCCACGCCGACTTACACGGTGCCCCAAGTTGCAGTTTACGAGCAACCCAAGGTTTTGCTGCTGACCAGCACAAGCCCGCCCATATTCCCGATGATGTTCCCGCTTTCCGACTGATTGACAAACTCGGTGATGAGCGCATAACACCTGAAAAACTCGAGGAAGCCGCTACTTTAGCACTGTGCTGGAGCCGAGCATGGGCAGGCGGCGGGGCACATGGTACAGTCTACTCGGTCAAACCAGCTCAAGTATCCAAAACCGCTCAAACTGGAGAATATGTCGGCAAGGGTGCATTTATTGTTCGAGGTCAACGCCAATGGTTCAAAGATTTGGATGTTCAAATTGGAATTGGAATTGTTGCTGTTAACGGAGTACCTCTCCTTATGGGAGGGTTGCCGGAAACCATCCGCTCAATATGTCAACGCTATGCAATCCTACGACCTGGTTTAGTGAAGAAGGAACAACTTGCCAATAGAATTTACAAAAATACCGGTCTAATGACCGATGATGTGTTACCTGTTTTACCCGGTGCTGCAGAAATCATTGAAGACTACGGAATCTTCAGTCCAGCTAAAAAACAAGTTCAGGAAGAAGAGTGAAACTCACTTCCGATCTCGACTGTAGCCGCCTTTATTGCCGCTATAGCCACCGCTTGATTGTGGCTTCTGGCCACCTTGGTAGCCTTTGCTTGAACTCTTCGTTGGTTTGAAACTCTGGCCTCGTGCTTCGCCACGGTATCCACCGCCACCGCCGCCATTACTGCTGCCGCCATCTGAATTCCGACCACCGCCACGGTATCCACCGCCGCCACCGCCACGGCCACCGCCGCCACCGCCGCCACCGCCGCCACCGCCACGATATCCGCCGCCGCCTCCGCGACCACCGTTTGAATTTCCTCGGCCAC
>CALBIL010000045.1 GCA_937892945.1 uncultured euryarchaeote
CGACGTTTACGTCGTACTCATAAATCCGATTCGAAGGAAGATGGGTGCACGGTCATAGCGGTGGTGTTTACCTGGTCCCATCCCGAACCCAGAAGTCAAGCCCGCCTGCGTCTCTCCCGTTACTGTGGTACGAGAGTCCACGGGAAAGGAAGTCACCGTGCCCCTCTTCTTTCTCTTCGAATTTATCCTCAAATCTCACTTCGGTGGGCGCTAGGCCGATACTCTTTGGAGTGTCGGCCTTTTTTGCGTTCGATCGAATTCCGTTCATAACCCCAGTACTGCGCAACATTTGCGTACAATCTTATTCAATAGAACCATAACCACTACGCAACACGACTGCTTGGAGGAGACCATATGCCAATAGACACAGCAGACATTTTTGGAAGCGATCAAGTTGGGATTCACTTGGCTGCAATTGGAAATGTCCTTCTCCATCCTCTTGAATTGCCGAAGCTTGTTTTGGAGATTCTCGAAACTTCTTTGCAACTTGAAATGCACCCAGTTTCGATTGGTGGTTCGAACCTCATCGGCGCTCTAGTTGCTGGTAATTCCCGTGGAATGGCAGTTGCAGATATTGCTACTGAATCCGATATTGATACTTTGACTGCTTTTGGTGACGTCGTCGTCATGGAAGGCGGTGTCAATACTGCTGGTAATCTCCTCTTGGTCAACGAACAAGGTGCAATTGCATCTCCATCTATTCCTACTGCTGGACTTGAAATCATGGCTGAAGCCATGGGTGTTCAAATTGTTGCAACAACGATTGCTGGCCAAGATGTGGTCGGTAGCCTCGGTGTTACGACCGATCAAGGAGTTTTGCTTC
Source organism: uncultured euryarchaeote (assembly GCA_937892945.1). Lineage (GTDB taxonomy): Archaea > Thermoplasmatota > Poseidoniia > Poseidoniales > Poseidoniaceae > MGIIa-L1. Next base: position 824 of record CALBIL010000045.1, read on the forward strand.
ACCCAGACGTCACTCCTGACGAAGTACTCCTCATCCAAGAAGTTCTTGGCGTACCTCCTATGGTGGGGACAGTCGCTTTCGGCTCTCCATACGTTGGAGCAGGTGTTTGTGCCTCGAATCACGGTGCAGTCGCTGGAACCGAGACTACGGGTCCGGAATTGAACCGTATGGAAGATGCTTTGGGTCTTATTTGACCTAAATCTTTGACTGAAATGTTCAAAGACCTTTGTCGACGGTCGTGGTCTATGGCAGAGATGCTCTATCAAGGTAAAGTCAAGCAAGTTTGGTCAACAGATGACCCCGATATTCTCGAATTTCGTTTCACGAATCAAATTTCTGTATTCGACCAGATCATTCCTTCATTGATTCCACGTAAGGGTGAATCTTTGAATCGAACTACAGCACACTGGTTTAAATTGATTGAAGATGAAGGCATCTGTGGTACCCATTTGGTTGAAGTGAATGGAACTGACCGTTGTTTAGTGCGCAAAGTTGAGATTATCAAAGAACCGGGTATGATTCCTCGTGATATGGATTGGGTATTTGTCCCTTTGGAGATCATCTGTCGACACTACCTCTCGGGTTCTGCATGGCGTCGTTTCCAACGTGGAGAACTCACTGCCGCTCAATTGGGTGTTTCTGAAGACTGTGAATACGGGAGTAAACTTGCAAAGCCTTTCCTCGAAGTCACTACGAAATTTGAAGCATTCGACCGTAATATTACCAATGAAGAAGCGTTAGAAATTTCCAATATAACCAAGGACGAACTTGATACAATTTTTGATGCTGTCCTCAAAATTGATGCGCTCATCGAACGTGAAGCTGCTAAAAACGGGTTAATTCATGTTGATGGTAAGAAAGAGTTCGCTCTCGGTCCTGGTCGTAAAATCGTTTTAGTGGACACATTTGGTACACTTGATGAAGACCGTTGGTGGGATGCTGAAGCCTATTCGAACGGTGAATGTATTGAGTTGTCAAAAGAGTCAGTTCGTACACATTACATCGAAACAGGCCATCAAGAATTACTTGAAGAAGCTCGTGATTCCGGTGCACCTGACCCTTCAATTCCTGCACTACCGCAAGCGGTTATTGACCAAACTGCAAACCTGTATGCTTCAATGTTTGAGCGTCTCACTTCTCAAACATTCTGATTACGAATGTGAGCGCAGGAACACGCCAACATCTCTTCGTTCAGCGGCTCTTAGAATAGCGATTAAGTTTCGACTCACATCTCTCATACCGCCATCTATGGCTTCCTCAGCAGTAACGCTCCAAGAGCGTCCAGAAAGGGCCAATCGTAATTCCTTTACTTGTTCGTTATTTAGGAATCCTTTGATGTCCATTCCTGCAGTTCCATTTTGGTATCGTTCGTGACCAACATTCGATGGTCCACATCGCTGAGATAGAATCTCAAGTAATTTGACTATTGTCTCATATCCTTCATTGGATTTTGGTTGGGTTCGTAAAGTGTTTGGACGTATGAATTCATGCATGTAACTAATGAGTGAGCCGTCTCCCCACGGAAACCTTCCTATTTTTTCTCTTAAGACGCCATCGGCAATCAACATTGGCTTATCGTCACTCGATAATTCAGTACATGCCGTAAACAGCAATACTGCATCATCCCAGGGTATGCTCTGTCTTTGTTCAGGAGTTTCCAAACCTTGCTTCTTCAATCGTTGTTCCAATACCCCATCCTTTTCCACCAGGCGAGTCCATTCATCCTGGTCACCATTCGAATGAGATTCTAAGGCAGTTAGGACCTCTTCTGCACGATTGCCGTTACAGGCATCAAGAGTGATGAACGGTGGAGTACCACCCGCAAATCGGTCGAGGTCCATGTTGACTCGCCATCGTGAGACTGTGATAAGCCCTTGCTTCTCACTTGTCTCTGAATAACCGCTTCATTCGTATTTCATCTTGGATTCTAATCTTGACTCTCGCTCATCTCTCTACGGAGTGCAGCGAGTCTTCCTGAAGCACTCTCGTCGATTTCATCTTTAATCTCAAGGACATCTTCTTCAACAACACTTTCCTCTGCTAAATTTTCAAACACTTCGACAGTACTTTCCTCATCAAAAACAAATGAGAATTCTTCTTCAAGTTCTTCATCTTCTCCCTCTGGTTCTTTTTCATCTGCTTTGATAGTTGGGAGCGCTTTGGACTGTTCGTTCATTATTACAGGTTTTTTGGTCGTATTTTGTGTGAATACGCCTGCAAAGAAGGCAATGATGAGTAACAGACTTGCAACACCGATACTGAGGAGAATGTCACTTTGTTCTACGACCGGTTCTCTTTCAATTGAAAAGTAGGCTGTTGCCTTGTTGTCTTCCAGGTTATCATCAATATCATACGGTGAATCACACGAAAGTGTTGCCTCTAACCGGTCTTTATTAGGTAGACCTTGCGTATCTTTAATGATGACAACAGGTGCATAATCTGAACCCACGACATCCACAATACGGGTCGTTGACCATTGAGAATCAATACTTTGGATTTCAATTCTGCACGTCACGTCAGCGAGTCGTTCATATTCAGTACGTTGAATACTAATCTTCAATTCACCATCATTTGCTGAAAAAGAGAATATGGCGAGATTCCACCCACTGCTTCTGGAAACTGTTGAAATTGTTTGTGTCTCGAGGGTACGCCCATATGAATCAATGACCATCACTTGAACTTCAATCATGCCAGCAGCCGGAATCCAATCCGATACATTCACTTCAAAGCTACCATTTTCTTCAGATCCAAGTAAGATTGAACTCTCTCTCAATTCAACTTGCTCACCCGAATTACTCACGAGAATCAGTGTTGCTCGAACGGGTTCATTCGATGCAGAGACCGTGCAACTTCCTACATTCCCACTGAGAGAGATGAGGCCAAGTTGTGAAAATGCTGAACTGTCCAAGTTGCAATCGACTTCGACATTTGGAAGTTCATATCCTGCGAGGTACAACGAAAGGGTTTCGTTCGAATCAGTGGAAGAGAGAATGATAACCTCGTTTCGATCAGTTCCCATTGCAATCCGTATTGAATTCTCATGTATTGAAAACTCCTCATTACTGGTCAAATCATCAGTGCTTACATCTGTATTTAGGAGAATGCTAACTTGTGTCCCTGATGCTGCACGATAGACGGGTGTTGAGCCAAAGGCAAGCGTGCCCTTCTCAATTTCGATATCATGTATCTGTAGTCCTAAAGTTGGATGAGTAATTTCAAGTGTGGCTAGGAATCGTTGTCCAGTCCATCCTTCATTTGGAATCAAGTTGAGCGGGATTCCAAGCAGTTGATTTGGAGCTACAACCATCTGACTTGGTCCTTCAACAGTCCAACCATTTGGTAAACCTGCTACACTGAGTTGGAGGACTGCCACATCATTGCCGGTATTCTCGATCCATGCTGTAGGCATTCCACCTTGTTCATTTATTTTCCAAATCCCTCTGTGTCCGATGGCAATATTTGGAGCATCTCCAACACGTACTGGTATCTCCTGCACTGTTGAACCTGAACCATCCGCATCACTTATTCGAAGTTTAAGAATTCCAATCTCTCCAGCCACAGCATCGTCTGGTGGGGTGACAAAGACCGTAACTGTGGTTGATTCAAATGGTTGTACGACTTCTGCATTTTCTGGATATGAAATGTTCCATCCTGCCCCTGCCTTAGCAAAATATGGGGCACTCGGGGCATTTCCGAGTTGGTCGACGGTTAGTGTGACATTTTCTCCAGCAGGGTCAATGGTGAGTGATGTATTCGCAAGATTAAATCTCCAACCTGATACATGGTCAACATCAAACATAAGATTGATATCTTCAACCCAAATATCTCCTGAAAAGATTCCAAATTGCATGTGTGCAACTGTATCCGCCCATGTGGTTGAAGGTACGGTGAATTCAAAGGAGTAAGCATCGGATTGATTGACGCCTAATGATTGACCTGTGAATGTTGGTGCGTTCCATGTCGAGGTGTCAAGGCCTGAATACGCATACGTGAATAATGGGACAATTCGTAATGTATCGTTTGCATTACCGGTATTCTTCGCAGAGAATTCGACAGTGACTGAATCATCAGGGGCTACGCTATATTCTGTGCCAGATGTGATATTGATGTCCCAACGGTGATCGGGTTCTGCTTCCACAAAGAGGCTCACTGAATCAACAACATTTGGATCTCCAAGAGATGTCCAATGGAAGATTAATTCAAAGGGTGTTTGAGCAGGAACCTCTGCTCCTAACGTAACTTGGACCGTGGCAATCGTGTATGCTAAAGGCCCCAGTGAGCGCTGTTCAAGAGAAATGAAACTGAAGTTGACCGAAGGCGAATGTGATTCGCCTGGTATTGGGTTGGCCAGAGCAGAAAGAAGGAACTCATCAATTCCATTTCCAGGGTTCTCTAATTTCAAACGAATATTCTGTGGTTCAGTCACGTTCATAGAAACGCTCTCACCAACAGATGCAGGCAGTGGTTCTAACAGAGTTGCTTGAGAACGATAGATTTGTAAAACTTGCAATGAGAAGGTCAAATTCGAATGAACCTCGCTCGTGTCAGGGGTGGAAAATACATGCCGATAAGGCACGGTATTCTGTGGGAGTTGGAGGGTCAGTGTTCCCGAAGCCACACCATTGCTGCTGCCTGAAAGTTCGAGGTTCGAACCGTTCAAGGAGAGATCACCACTTGTGGACCATTGCCAATTCGGTTGAATCATTTGTGCATCTGCAGTATTCCATTGGAGTACACCACTTGACGGGAGGTTCCCATCAATTTGCCATGAGAGTGTCGAGTTCGGGAGGCTGCGTGCATGCAATGGCGTAACGGTTGTAGTGACTGCAGTGAACTGAATCTCTACATTTTCACACAATGTTTCACTCCCACTTCCGATACAAAGAGTGAGAGTAGTTGATGTTGTAGAGCCAAGGGTTGCACTACTTGGGACATCTAAATGTGCAAACACTTCGATATCTTCGTTAGGGTCTAAGGTCAAGGCAAATATTTCATCACCATTCGCATCATGAAGGGATGGAGAACCGCCCCATGACGGTGCAGTCCAATCCATTGAAGTGGTCGATTCTTGTGCGTTGCCTAGGTTTTCAACAACCATCCAAGCCTGGGCAGTTCCCAGGATTTGACCGTAGCCATCGCTCATGCCCAATCCACTTGGCCCAGTAACTGAAAGTCCTCTCGTACGAAGAACTTCAAGAGGCAATTGGATGGTCGTTACAATCGATGTATCGTCATTGAGTGTTAAGTTGAAGTCGACATAACTGTTGTCGTCACCCAAAGCGTTACTCGGGATTCCAACATTGAACGTAACTGTAACCGGACTGTTCGGTATGAGGCTCGGTTGTATATTCGCACCGTTTTGTAGATTGAAAGTCCAACCCGATGGTAGTGCACTGTCATCCCATGTTAGGCTCCAATCAGCAGCACGTGAACCAAGAGCCACCAATTCAATGATGACGGATTCAGTCATTCCTGGTGAGATGCGTGGCGTTTCAATCGGAAGGTCAATTCGAGCAACATACGGCTCGACAATGGCCAGTTCCTTCGTCACTCTGTTGTTGTCTTCACGGGCTTCAGTGAGGTTACCATTGACGTCCAAAATCATCGTGAAGTTATGGATTCCCAGTTCTGCAGTCACAACTGCACTAAAGGTAAGTGGACCACCTTCTCCAGAAGGTGAAACCGGTTTGACATCGTCAAAGCGCTCTCGAGCAATTTCATTTCCGTTCATCAACAAAACAACATCGAGGTCATCATCATTTTCAATCGTGCCGATGTTGGAGAATTGCCCAGTAACAGTGACTTGTTGACCAGGGTCTGGTTCAGCAGGATTGAAACTGATTCCTCTTTGGTCGGCAAGTGGTGCAAAGTCAGCAGCAGCTTGTGAGACGAGTGTATCTCCAATCAATATGTCGAGAACCCCATCTCCATCCATGTCTGCAATTGCAGGTCCAGCCCACACTCTGTGGGGCATAGCCAAAGGAGATGACCACTCGTTATTGATGTCTGCAGAAGCACCAGTCTCGCCATCAAATGCCCAGAGGCGTTGACCAAAGGCAACGATGATTTCAGGTACATCATTACCATCAAGGTCCATCCAGATTGGAGACGAAACGGCAATCTCATCATTATCGTTGCCAGTTCCTCGTTGCAAATCACGGGTCCATTCTTTCAAAGGAGTTGTCAGGCTAATATCGTGGCATCCAACCATTCCTTTTCTGTTGAAGTTAAGTGAAGATTCCGAATACCAAGTCACCCAGCAAAGACGGTCATGTATTCCATCATACGTTGTGTCAATAGGGAGTGGTTGTGCATCAGCGTAGCCATTTTGGGCACGGAAATTGAAAATCTCACTGGTAGAGGTTAATTCCATGCCAACGAAACGTGCCCCGTTTCCAGTTGTACGACCGTTCGAATCAGTTGGTATTGTAAGAATCATTTCTGGAGCATCATCGGTGTCCAGTTGAACAATGACTGGACCAGGTAGGCGTAGGCGGGGTGAATCCGAATCTGAATCCGTTCCTTGCAGTGCAACACGCTCCCAGTCTAGTGAACCAGATGCACCATCGATTCTCCAAACCCACATATTTCCCGAATTCGAATCAATTGTCGTGAGGACAACCGCTGAAGTAGAACTATCAAGAGCAGCCCATGCCGGGTCTGAAGGATGTGTTCCTCTGTCAAGAGAGATATCCCATTTCGGTTCTGAAGGGACACTGGTTGTCAAAGAGAAAGACAGTACGGTAGGGTTACCTGAATTCTCCTCCACAACGGCAATGACTAATTCCGGTGTCCCGTCCAATTCAAGATCAGCAAGGAGTGGTTGTGTAATCGAAAGATGATTGGAATTACTTGTTGGCAGATGGGGGCTTGTAATCCCTATTCGGTAATCTGCATCACTGTAACTCCAAAGTTTTTCGTTACTATGGCCTGATTTTTGCCAACCTGATTCGGTACATGTTAATTCAGGGGACCACAGTTCTATTTGGAGTGAACTTGTTGTATCATAAACAATGAGAATTTCTGGCTTCCCATCATCGTTGATGTCGTGGACGATTGGTGTTGAACGAATTTCATTGGTCTGGCCAAGGCTGACTTGCCAAGCAATCTTTGCTTCATCGCCAGAAAGTATGCTCAACATGCTCTCTGAACCATCATTCCACACCAACACTGCAAACAGTTCACCTTGACCGCAACGTTCGAGTGCTGCATTAGGTGCAGTAATACTTTGAGAGAAATCAGCTATGATTGAACCATATGCGTCTGCTCCATCATCAAGCCCAACCCAGTTGACGATTGGACTGTCGACGACGCCATATTCAGTAACATCGTCCACACTTCCCTCGCCAGGCCCTCCATCAGGTCCATGGGGTGGCATGGTACCATTGTGTGTGGGCGTTCTAGCATATTGCCCCCACGGTTGTGTTTCTCCGAACCATGTCTGGTTTTCGTTCGAGGAGTAGACGAGAGTAGGGTTTTCGAATTGGGCAGCATTATTGGCTGTGTTTATCAAAAGCGGCGAAAGGGACGACAATACCAGTAGCAATAATGGCAAAATAGCGCAAGCGATTTTGGCCGCTCGATGCAACGATTTGCTTGTCATTATTGTGTAGGGGCCTTCGGGGGTTGTTATGGCTTATGGCGGTGTGAGTTAAAAAGAGCCGATTACCAGTTGCTTTTATCGCTCTCAATGGCATATAAGCCTGTGATTTACATTTGTGTCAACGCTTTTGTGGGCGAGTGGATTAAATAGGGGTCCTCAGTGGCGAGAATGACTACGGTCGACTTCTCTCTCGAGGCGCATGCCGGTGAAGGACGGAATGGGATTCCCCACTCCTTCTTCATTTGTGCCATTGAGAATTAGTTTGAGGTGAATACAATGTATAAAATTGTCACAAAGGAAGACACGATCCGCATTCCAGCAGAGTACATGCGCAAGGGTGCATCGTTGAACGACCATATTGACCGTCTTTCAATGACTGCTTTTGAAGGCCGTTTTGATGAAGAGAACCGATTTGTTCTCGTCACTTCAAACCACGAACCTCTTGGCCGGGGACGAATTATTCACGGCGATGGTGCAATCTACCAACGAGTTCGATTTGATGCAGTTTTGTTTTGCATGGATGATTATGAAGTGGTCGAAGGCGCAGTTTCTGAAGTCAACGAGTTCGGAGCATTCGTTCGAATTGGCCCAATGGAAGCTTTACTTCACAAGTCTCAAATCATGGAAGACCAAGTTGAAGCAAACGTTGGTGCTGGTATTATTCAAGGCCGAAAGTCCGAGAGAAAAATCGGTGTCGGTGACTCAGTTCGAGCACGTATCGTGTCCCTTTCCCCAGATACCTCAGATCCTCGCCGCTCAAAGATTGGTTTGACCAGTAAGCAACTAGGACTTGGCTGCCACGACTGGCTCGGCGAAGATGCAAATGTGTGAGGTGTGAAGTATGGTTAAGATTCCCTTTGCATGCGGAGAATGTCACCTTGTTCTCGAAGACGGTGTCGATATGTGTCCTCGCCATCCATCAGCCCGTGTATCTTCTGAACACCAAGGCTATGTCATTATCATGAATCCTCATCGCTCGGAAATAGCCAAGCGATTGAAAATTGAGCAACCGGGCAAATATGCCCTCAAAGTAAGCATTCGTTGAAGGAGATGAAAGTATGGATATAGTATCGCGCAAAGAAAACAAACTACTCAACCGTGTGGAAATCAATTTCCGCTGGCAACATGAAGGACAAGCCACGCCATCTCGCAAAGCAGTTATGGATTTAGTCCGAACCCTTGAACCTGGATCAAACCCTGATTGTATTGTCGTCAAAGAATGCCACACTCGCTTCGGTCAACCATTGACCACAGGCAAGGCTTTCATCTACGCTGATGTTGGCTCAATGACTGTTGAACCTGAATACATTCACAAGCGACATGAACAATTCCGTTCAGCGTCACCAGCGCCTGCTAAAGAAGGAGGTGACGAGTGATGGGAGACGGTCCTAAAGCTGGAGCAAAGTGGTCCAAGTACTCCGTTGGAGAAGATGGCACACTCACTCGTAAAGCAGAATTCTGCCCACAATGTGGTCCAGGTGTTTTCCTTGCAGTTCACTCGAACCGCAAATCGTGTGGCCGATGTGGTCACACTGAAACAAACGAATGAATTTCAGTTCATCATTGAACGTAGATCGTTCAAGATACCTTCTGAATTCCAGTTCTCATGTGTCCAGCGTACGCGTTGGTACCCATACTCATCAACCAATACGACACCGTCGGTGTGTTGGACATCATAGTACACCGTATGTCCTCTGCCAAGGCTTGTACTGCTGTTTGCCTCGGTGAGTACAACTCCAATTGAAAAATCAGTCCAAACATTCTCCAAAAGGGAGAGATTCTCTTCAGCTTCTACAGTTGTTGTTAGATGTGGCCAAGTGACGTTGAATTGCTCCATGTATTCAGTGAGGGCAATTGGACCATCGCGCCAAGGGTCAACTGTAATCGAAATGAAATTGACATTGGAACGTTCACTCTCAGTGAGTTGCGATTCAAGCCATTTCATGTCTGTAGTTGTTGTTGGACAAACGTCAGGGCAATTGACATAAATGAAACCAAAAACAACAAGAGTTCCATCAAGTATTGTTGAATTGAAGAGTGAATCATTATTATCTTGCAATTCAAATTCTCTATACACTTGAACAGGATTGATGTCTTCGCCTTGGTAGAAATCGGGTTCGGCAGGATTTAAACATCCTGCAGTCAACATCATGAAAGAGAGACTGAATACGAGGAGTGACTTGTTCACAGTAAAGCCTCAATCATTGGTACGACGTCCTCGGATAAAGGCTGCGCCGATAATGACCAGAAGGATCCATGTCGTATTCCAAAGCAAGCCTTGTATGTCAACTCTGTCTTCGACTGAATCAAACAGTTCTGGCATGTGGGAATAGAGTGTTTGTGCTGTGTTACCGCCCGGAGGTCCACCGCCACCTTGACCGCCTCCAGCATTGGAGTCATCAGCAATGCCATGGTAGCAGAGCAAGAAGTATGGGAAACCAATCATTGGAACAGTATCGCCATTGGTATCAACCACGGTCGAACTTGAGCCACTCAATGGCGTTGAAACATAGTAGTAGGTACCTTCAGGGTATTCAGGTGTTGGTCCGAATCGTCCATTACACTGGTCTAAATCACCCGAGGCGCTGACATAATTCCAATCATCGATTCCATTGTAACCCTGGTCACCGCCCTCGCTGGTACGTTCAACAGCATAGGAAGATTTCATTCCTTTGACTGCCCCAGCGTCATCCCAGGTATACATGCCATAGATTGGATAGCCATCGAATGACCATCCTATGATCGGTGAATGTTTGGTGGAATCAATCAGACTCCAGTCATAATCTTGCATAGTTTCACCGGTTTCTGGTTCCCAATACTGGCACATTGCATCCCAGTGGTAATGAACACCAGTCGGGCCAGCGTGTGCGCCACAATATCCGAGGTCAATCTGTTGACGATCCTCGGTGAAGTAAAAGAAATCAAGAGCGACTGCATCACCGCCAGGTCCTTCTTCTGGTCCAAAAATAGGGACTCCATTGGCTGCAACGGCAACTTGGCCACGGTCTGCAGCGCATTCCCATTGCCCATTTGCTGCAGGGCAATTGGTCGAGACATGGCCACCGATTGTATCGTTTGCTGGATTCAGGGGGATGCTCCATGTGTGGGTTTGTATATCTCCTGGACCGAAAGCTGAAACCCAGTTGTGATTAGGGATTCCATTCGAATTAACGTTCATTTCCGTTGAAGATACAGATACGCTGACTTCACACTGAAACCAGGGTCCTGAGCCACCACCGTTCGGTGCATTGACACCGTTGGTATTGGCATTGTAGGTGTTGCCTTCTCCGTTGTCATCTCGAACCCATGGCCCATTGCCATCTTGGCAATACCATGAATCTTCAGCAGACCAGTTGGGGAGTGTACATCCGTCAGCCCCAACAATTTCGCCTAGAGGAGTGTTTGGGCATTGATCGTCCGCATCGCTCACGCCATCAGCATCGCCATCTTTTTGCGAATCTGCGCAGCCATCTGCATCGACAGTTTCACCGATTGGAGTCATTGGGCAGAGGTCGAGAACATTGTTGACTGTATCTAAATCATCGTCTTTTTGGGATTGAGAACATCCATTTCCATCCACACTTTCCGAGGTTGGCGTATTTGGGCATTGGTCAATATCGTTCATTACCCCATCCATGTCGCTATCAGTTTCTGAATCTGAACATCCGGTTGCATAGACCGGTTCTCCTTCCGGAGTTGAGTCGCATTGATCTGCCTCGTCCAGAATCCCATCATTATCGACATCTGTTTCAGGCTCAGGCGGTACGGGTAGATTCACTTGAATGGTGGTGCTCGATTCTGAGAACAAGCCACAAGATGCGATGATTTCACCTTCGGTATTGTGATACGAAGTATTGACTGCCATGCTGTATTCCCCAGTCGTCATGTTTTCATCACCATCGATGAGACGTGCAGGACTTTGACCTTGTGGATGATATTCGATACTGCAAGTGCTTGGGAATTTATGCAGCATCAAGCCCTGTAGGGTCCCAATTGAAGAATCCTCTTCGGGTTGAATCCAAAGGAATGAAAGAAGTACCTCATTTTCTTTTGGAGCAACTATGGTTAATTGAGAAATTGAAACATTGCTTGTCAATCCATCAGTATCAGTGGCTTGGATTTGTAAAATCCAAGTCCCTGGTTGTGAACGTTCGGTCATGAGTAACCATGAACCGTCTGCCATCGGAGTCGTGTTGCGTGGTTCACCAATTTGCTCAAGAGTATTTGCATCAATGATCACCATTGTCACCGTTGTTGTTGAAGGAACTTCATCGAGAACAAATCCATTGATACTTGCATTTTCACCATTCCATTCATGAATGAACTCTACCGCATTGATGACGCTAGGTGGAGTATTTACTGTATTGGCAGAGTCTTGTTGATTCTCTTCATCCGTTGTGGTATCTTCATCACTGGTAGTCTCGTTGACCATGAGTAAAAAACCTGAACCCACCATGAGCAAAGCGAGAACTCCACTGAGCACAATCATCTTGCTTTCCATATACGCAAACCTTGTGCAATGCCATATAACCCTTCGGTGCAGTTGAATCTCTCTGAATCAATTGTCCTTAAATGAGGATTGTACGAAAGTCCCATCATTCATAAGAAGAAGTATAGAATTTCCATAGGATATAAGTTGAACTGGAATCTCATCGAAAACATGTCGTTGGTTTTTTGTTTCTGAAAAGAGAACTTCTTCACGCCATCCAGCAATGTGCCATGCATCATGTTGTACGCTCCACACTGCATGTTGTGCAGGACCTTTGAGTTTGCACAGTACTTGTGGAGTTTCAGGTCGATACCACATGACTTCACCGTTCTCAAAACAGAGAAGATGATTCTCATCATGACTGTAGACTGAATTCAGAATTCCGTCGCATTCAATCACTTCCGAATTCACCAATTCGCCGTCTTCACATTGGTACACATTATGAGCAGCCCCTCTTGACCAAACATGTAGCAGGGAGCCTTGAATTGAAGCAGAAACAATTACCTCTCCGTGAGGGAAGCGTTCCAATTCTTTCCATTCAGGTTCTGGTTTTCTCCAGTGCTCTGCTTTATCAATCCCCATCGCATAAATCCCTTTTTGCCAGAGAATGAATGCAAATTGTTCATCGTTCGAGCATAAGGCAAGTGGTTCTGCATCCAGTACATGGGACCAAACTGCTCCGGCTGGATGTATTGCTGCTTCAATTGAGGTTCGGGTACGAAGTTCTCCACGGTCGGGACCATCTTCGAATCCTTTGTCAAGTGCAAACGAGGCCATTCGTGCGAGCATAAGTTCATGATCGACCCAAGTAACAACCATCTCCTTTCCGAGCAATGCGGTACTTTGCACAGAGCAAGGGAACGGTTTTCTTACTTCGCCAGATGTTTGTAACTTCAAATCCAGTTTGAGAAACTCTCCATCGATGCCCACTGCGATATAACCCTCGTCCCACTGCCAAATTTGGGCAGGGTGAAACGGCAAGGGCTCCACACTGAACTCGGTCATGGTACGGGGTTGCGGTGGCACTTTGTCAATACTCGTATGTGCGAGAGATGAAATGTCGATGCGGTTACCGCTTCGCATGGGCGATGTTCATGTTATCTTGATTGCAGTGAGTGCAAGTGATATCGCTTCAACGAACCAAGCCGATGCTTTGAGGCGAATTGCTGAGTGGAAGGAATTGAGTTCAGTCGAGGGACATCCAGCATATACTCGTCTCCACGTGCGAATGTGGATTCTCCCAAACAGTATCCTGAAAGAAGATTTTCTTGCCCGTCGATGGAAACTGTCAACAGGTGAAACAGTCGATGAAATTATTTTTCCGTCTCGTCATTCAGCAGCAAGTGGCCGGCCATCGCTTACACTTCACCCGATTGGCGTCATGCAACTCGACACAGATGAAACTCCTCCCTATGGCGGGAAAGCAGGAGATGCACCTCCGCCATCGACACGGCTTGCATCGTGGTGGCAAGAACTTGTTCGTAACTCAGAACGCGCAGAACTTGGTGAGGAGTTTGATTCATCACTCGAAGTTACTCATCATGGACCATGGTTAGAAGTTCCATCACTGTTCATCGAGGTTGGTTCAACTTCTGCCACCTGGGGGCATGTTGGCGCTGCTGAGTTTTTGGCAGATATTATTCACCGTGGTCTTGGTTTGGATGGGGGGCAAGGTTTTGGGTCATGGGATTCAGAAATTGATGCTGGACGACCTGTTTTGATTACTCTCGGTGGTGGTCATTATGCACCTCGTGCGAATCATTTAGCTCTCCATTCGGGTCTCCAACTTGGTCATATGTTGGCAACGTATGCACTCCCATTTATCCCTCCCGAGGTTGAGGGTAATGAGCCAGGGGGGAATTGGAAGCAATCGCTCGATGCAGCGTATCTCGCCACCAAAAAAGCATATCCGAATGGAAAAATTATTTTCTCCATGGATAAAAAGGCGTTCAAGGGATGGCAAAGACAGGCAATACGTGACCATCTGGAATTCCTCCAAGCACCCTTGTTGACTTCAAAAGGAGTCTTGGCCCTATTGGATGAGAATTGAGCAAGACAATTTGAGGTAAGCCTCAAGAGTCTCCTCTACTGACGGGTAATTGGGTGAGTCCATGGTGAGTTGGTTTTCCAAGTCAATTGTCGCAATGACTGTCCGAATGCCAAAGTGGTTTGTCGGCTGGGTCTCTCGACGTTATGTCGCCGGCCCAACCTTGGCTGATGCTGTTACAATCATGCAACGCCTTTCAAAAGAAGATGCGTGTTTTACAATCGACGTCCTCGGCGAAGAGATAACTACCTTGGCTGAAGCGCAATACTTTTTAGATGAGTATCTCGCAGTTATTACTGCAATTCATACCCATGAACTCGATGCAAATCTTTCGATAAAGCCAACCGCTTTTGGCCTACTCATCGATGCGAAAGAGGGCATGAAGAACATCGAAAAACTTGTCCAAATCGCCAATGAGCACGACCTATTTGTACGTCTCGATATGGAAGACTATCGTGTAACTACAAGAACCATCCAAGTTGTTCTTGACCTTCACAAACAGGGTTTGACAAATGTCGGTGTTGTTTTACAAGGACGATTGTTCCGTACACTTGACGATATTAATTTCCTTGAAACAGAACTTGGTCCTGCTGCTGATTATCGCATCTGTAAAGGTATTTACTTGGAGTCGGAAGAAATTGCTTACACTTCATATCAAGATATTGTGGATGCAACGAATGCCTGTATTGACCGAATGCTCGCGGCCGGGTCATACTGTTCCATTGCAACGCATGACATTCCCGTTGTCGAATATGCAAAGTCTGCGTTGAAATCTCATGGGATGGGTCCAGATATACTTGACCCCCGTCCAAATGCCGGTCCTTCTCGAACCGCAAAAGGTCCAGGGTATGAATTTCAAATGCTTCTTGGTGTCCGTGGTCCTCTTCGCAGAAAGTTGGCAAAGGATGGGCATCGGACACGGGTGTACATCCCGTACGGTGAACAATGGTATGAATACAGCATTCGTCGATTAAAGGAGAACCCAACCATTGGGACTCAAGTGGCAAAGGCATTCATCATGCCATGGACAAACCGACCTTGATCAGTTTCGTGGTCGCTTAGTTTTACGCTTGTTTGAAGGTGTTACACCTTTCTTAGTAATTTCTTTTGGAAGAACCGGTTCGGGATTGAATCCGAGTTTACCTTCCTTCCATGCTTGACGACGTTCCCGGGGGGTTCGAGGTGCGAAATACTCTGCAACTGGTGGCTCATGGAGGTACATCCGCTTGATGTCACAAGCTTCAACAGTGCCACGAAGTGTTCGAGCATGACCCATGTGGATTGCCCGAATTCTCCAGGTGTGTCCCCCAAGGTCCATGAGATTCCCAGCAGTGAATGTTTTGTCAGCAGGAACGACAAGCACATCCGATGAGGAATCTTCTCCACGGGTCATGGTGAGTTTGACGCGAACCATATCACATCGTAATGCTGAGGCACGAACGATGAGGCTTGCATCACAATGTTTGACGAATCTTCCATCTTTCATTTCGATTTGATTGATAGACCACAATTTGTCATCTTCTTGGAATACATCTTCCAGCTCAAGTCTTTCGTCAGCATCAATCTCAATGATACTTGTAATCGAAGAAGGGCCTTCTGTGAGAATAAATGGAATCTTTACTACAGGAGGCGGACGTATGTGGACGGTGTGCACTTTACTGCACTCTTCACACTTCAACAAGTAATCTGCCCCTTGACCTTTTGGCTTCTCTCTGAGAATGATATGTCCTCGAACGTCGTCACAATCAGGGCATTGTACCGCATTTTCGAGTAATATTTCATCTTCATCGATGAAGCCATCCTCCTCGGCTTCATGTTCAAGCAGAACTTCATCTTCTTCGATGAAATCATCCTCTTCGACTGTGTCGTTCATGGACATCCCTGTCTATGCGCTAAGCCACTCCTGTTTGAAGGCACCGGCTCAACTCCATAAGCGAGCCTTGAAGGAGTTTCGCCGAAAGGCACTGGCATGGCGGAACAAGGGAGTGTCGATTCCGAAGTTGGAAAAGAGAATGTCCTCGCCCATTTACTCACTGCCGATGACTCCCGTCCACGAGATGAACCTGAAATTGCGAGCAATATCGGCACTCAGTTACAACACATGGCCTTGAGTACATGGTCCATCTCTATTTTGCGTCGACTTCGTGATGCTTTCGGACGCTTGAAACCTCAATCAATCTTAGAAGTTGGAGCAGGTATTGGCCATCGAAGCGCGTGGATTTATGATTTGTTTGAAAAAGATGGAGTAACACCAGAACGTTATCAATTGGTTGAAGACGGTGCTAAATTCGCCGTCATTATTCGCCGTCTGATGCTACGCCATGATGCCGATTCATACACTAAAATTGTTGTTGGTAATCTTGATGCACTGATCGCTGAAACGAATGCTTGGCATGCTGCATCTTCGACCGGCGTCGAAGTTGGAACGCCTCCGTTGGAAAATCAACACGATGCTATCATCGTTGATGGTATCTCTGAAAACCGTGCACGGTATGTTCAATCTTTGCTGCCTTTCCTTTCACCAAGTGGAGTATTGTTTACGGTTGAACCCGACATGCCTCTTGGAAATGTGGAAGAAGATGACAAAGATGGAATGCGCTTAGTCGATGGTTTCAACCAATGGATGGAATGCATACAATCAACCAATGAAACGCATCATATTGCCTTTATGCCGCTCTTCGGTGGGACATTGGTTGCAATGACCAAGAAGTAAAATCGACTTAAGCATTTGCAGCATCAAGTAGGGCTTGAATTTGCAACAAACCGTAGCCATAATCGTCATCATGACCCGTTTGTCCATCTTGGGGTGTAACTGATTGCTCGATCCAATCTTTTACTTGTTCCGTATTTGACGATGAAGTGGCATCGGCCAGTTCTGGGTTTTGCTGCAGGAGAAGAGCAATTGCTCCAGTAACATAGACGGTCGCAGCACTCGTTCCATCGACAAGTGACCATGAGCCTTCATAATTGATGACAGCTACTTTTTCTGCTGGAGCGACTAACTCTGGTTTCTTGTGTGGATCTGAGCGAGGCGCAAGGAGTGGCAAGGGTACGATTCTCCCGTTGTTGTCTCCCGTCGATGAACCAATCCAGTGTTCACCAGATTGAGTTACCCCTCCTACACAGATCACCAAGCGTTCTCCACACGGGTTTGAAACATCTCCATCGTCATTCGCCCCTCCGTCATTTCCTGCTGCAGCAACCACGAATATACCCAAATCAATAGCATCGTT
Source organism: uncultured euryarchaeote (assembly GCA_937892945.1). Classification (GTDB taxonomy): domain Archaea; phylum Thermoplasmatota; class Poseidoniia; order Poseidoniales; family Poseidoniaceae; genus MGIIa-L1. The sequence goes on from CALBIL010000045.1 coordinate 18,196, forward strand.
TGTTGCCTCATCAGAGCCCCGACCTGTGCCGATGTCGAACGGTAAGAGGTCTGGAGCCCCTCCAAGGGAGAGTGAGATGATGTCTGCATCATTCTCTGCACACCAATCAATAGCCTCGGCAACAACTTCGTCAGAACCTGAGCCATCTTTCCCCAATGCTTTTGCAACAAGTAAATCCACCTGTGGTGCAATTCCTTTCATCCATCCATCAGCGACAAGGATTCCAGCCATACTTGTGCCATGGCCATTGTCATCATAGGGCGTTGATTTCGATTGGATAAAATCCTTCCACAATACGACATTGAAAGAATCAAGATCTTTATGATCAAGCATAATACCGGAATCAACGATGCATACACGTACATTGTCGCCATCGAGTTTGATTCCATTGAAACCAATCAAATCAGAATAGATTTCTTGAGACTCGATGGCTTGATCACCCGGTCGATAGGTGACTAATCCGTTTTCACCAAACACGATGAATCCAATATATACCATCGATGCGAGAATCAAGATGGCAACCCCAATTGAAAGTGCACGCTGGACAAATGCTAAATTTTCATCAAGTGGTTCACTTTGTAGTTCAGGGATGAAGGTTTCAGAATTCGAATCTTGATACGGAGGTGGAACCCAGATTTCGCTCTCTTCTTCCTTCATGTATTCGCCCCATTGGTTAACTAAATGCGTGCACTGCTTCAGAGAATATTTCTGCAAAGAGTCGAGCCTCTTCTTCAGTGTTGTAAAGATAGGCAGAGGCTCGTAAAGAACCGTTCGAATGTCCACGCGAATTAAACCACGAATGAACACAATGCTGGCCACTACGGACCATGACTCCAGCAGCCTCATCCAAGAGTATCCCGATGTCATGCACAGGAATGTCCCCCATGAGGATGGAGCATATGCCTCCACGTTTTCGTGCATCCAACGGACCAATAATCTCGATACCAGGTAAATCTTTGATACCGTCTGTCATGATTTGGTTTAATCGAATTTCATGTTCATTGACCTCATTCATGTCAAGGTTCGAAAGATAGTCGACTGCAGCACCTGTTCCGATCATTCCTGAGAAGTTTCCTAATCCTCCTTCAAACCGAGCAGGTGGTTGGGCCCATTTGAATGAATCATAAGTTGAATGTTCGACTGTTTGCCCACCAGCTTGAATTGTTCTCAAGTTATCAAGCAAGTCATAGCGTCCCCACAATCCCCCCATCCCAGAGGGTCCGCACATTTTGTGTACTGAGAACGCTAAAAAGTCGATATCGAGATCTTGAACATCGACGTTCATGTGCGGAGTTGATTGTGCTCCATCGACGCAAACAAGTGCGCCATAGTCATGGGCAACTTTACTGATTTCTTTGATTGGAGTTTTGACACCATCAAGATTCCCGACATGGCTCATTGATACGAGCTTCAGTTGAGAGCCTGCATCGGCACATGCTTTCTCAAAAGCCTCCATATCAAACGTATTGTCTGCATGTGAGGCAACGACTTGGTGGTCAATCCCTTGTTCGTGTTCGAGTTGGAGCCACGGTACCAAATTAGAATTATGTTCACGGTCGGTCGTGAGTACCACATCTCCTTTCGACCATGACATGCCATGCGCAACTTGATTGAGTGAATGTGTTGCATTCCGGGTGAACACGACTTCCTTAGCGGATTCAGCATTCAAAAATCGCTGTAGTTTAGAGCGAGACTCACTCACTGCTCGTGATACTTTGGTTCCATATCTGTGAACAGACCTTCCGCCGCACCCAGGGGTTTTGGTATAATAGTCATGAATTGCATTCACAACAGAGTCCGGTTTTAACGTCACACAAGCATTATCCAAGTATGCAGGTGCATCTTCATTTCTTAATGTCGCAAAATCTTCCCGCAATTTCTTTGTATTCATCACCACGCCTCCAAGTCAGGTATAAAGTCAAGGACAGGGGCATTGATTCCACATTGTGGACAATCAAACCGAGTCGATGGGACAGTTGAACAGTGTTCGCATACTGAACCAATTTGGTTCGTTGCAGAGCATCCGTCGGTAAGGCAAGGGACAGTTATGACGCCATCTTTGTTTCGAACAATATTCACAGAAGCCTCACATTCTGGACATTGAGTATCATTACCATCGGAATTTGAATTTCCACCATCCAACTCCATTTCTGCGTTAATTGCAGCCCGAGTTTTAACTTGTGCATCTGTGCCAAGCATACGTTGTGGATACCATATCAATCCAATGAAAAGGGGAATCGACATGCTTCCTGCGATGATATGTGTTGCCAAGGAACTGACTCGTTCTGCACCACGTTCTGCGACGAAATGTGCACCAGACCATGCCGATATGGTGATCAGTACGAACCATAACGTGACCACTAAACCCCATCCACGGAGAGAGTGTTCTGCCATTTCCAATTCCATTAATCGAACATCTTCGTGAACATGGTATTCTTCTACATGGTAATCTCGAGTTTCTACAACGGCTTTACCGAAATTGTAAATGAAGAACATCACGACAAGCGTGGCTAAAGTGCCCTCCATCATTCCTCCAAGACTGGCATCGATTGGGAAATTAATTTGAGTTTTGTGATACAATATTTGCGCAACTACAGTCATGTTCCAAAAGAACAGCAAGGAGATTGCATGTATTCGCATAATAGGGAAGAGTCGCCAAATCTGCATTGTAAACAATCCCCAGGCAACAAAAGAAAGCAACATTTGGAAATACCCAAAACCTCCAATTGCTCCTAAACCGTCGACTCCATATTTGGTGGCATCACCGCCGCTGAGGATTTCTGGTGAAATCGAACCGAGGAGAAATGCTAGCACACCTATGGCCAATGTGCTCCAGTGTTCCAAGTTCCATTCACGGAACGCCAACTTCGATTGGAAGCGTAATTCGACTTGGAACGTGTCCAACGGCTTTCCCATTGGATGGACTTCAGAGAATGAAAAGAAAGGCTCCATGTCCCGTAAGCGAAATGGCAAGACTTGATGGTCTTCATCAAGATCACTTGGAGCTTGGACTCCTTCGCTCATAGTCTCCGGAAGTTGTTGCCCTTAGAATTGTTTTGTATTGAAACAGATGAAGGTTGCCTAACTTCTCATGGGTGAGCGTTAAACGGTAATGCTAAGTCGGCGGGATATAAGCCGAGATCGCATAGCCTGGTATTGCGCGCGACTGGAAATCGCGTGTCCTTGT
>CALBIL010000046.1 GCA_937892945.1 uncultured euryarchaeote
TGCCGGGGGCAGGATTCGAACCTGCGAAGCTTTACGCAGAGGATCTTGAGTCCACCCCCTTTGACCGCTCGGGAACCCCGGCTTGTTGTTGAGGCTAGAACCAACTGTTTTTGACTATTCCTCTTGAGATAAATCAACTAAATCCTTCGGACGCGGTGGTGGCAGAGTTCGATTATCCATTGCTGAATGTACTTGATGTGTAGTAAATTCATAATTTTTTTCTCGCCGATGAAGGAGTGCAGCCACAAAAACCCCACTTGCAAGCAAGAATACAAGCCCTGCAAAGCCAAGGGTAGTCACCATTCGACTCTCCTGCTGTTGATAGTCTTGAACGTCAGCCACTGGTATTGGAACATTACCCGTGTAATTCACAATTTTAACAGTGATGCCCAAACGACCAGTCTGCCAAGCCTCAACTTCCCATTCATAATCAACCCAAGAGCCTCCTTCAATCATACTCGAATTCGATGCTAAAAGTCGCCCGAGGTCGTCGTAACATTCGACCGTCATGTTTCCTGTAAGGACCCCAATGTTGGAAACGCGAACAAAGATTGAGAGTTGTTCACCAACAACCGGTCGGTAAGGTGTTACAATAATGTCTTCGAACTGTGGCTCAAAGGCCATCCATCTAAATTGTGGCGTCAGTGGTAACCCTTCGGTTCCAAATCCTGAAATTATTCTCCCGGACAAGTCGCTACCACTAAACCAAACCAGCAATTGGTCATTTTTGACAAGGAGGGACTCATTTGAAGGCTGAAGGTTTACGTTCGATGAAAAAGTATAGGTTGGTCCTGTACCGCTCAAATAATCAAGAGAAGCTGACCCTGCTGAGTTTTCAATCTCCATTCCACCTCGAGTGAAGTACCAATGCATGACAACCGAATCAAGGTTCATACCGATCTCATCACTGACACTAACAATCACTTCTTGTTCTTCAAAGGAATCTGAATCGACATGGGAAAGTATTCCCGGTGGTATCGATAGAATCGGAGCTTCTTGGTCAAAAGTAATATTAAAGGTACGGAAAGAGACAAAGTGAGAAATTCCGATGACTTCCAAATTTAATGTTGCTAGACGATGCTTAAGAATCGTGGAATTCAAATCAAGTGACATCGAAAGGTTTCCTGCGAATGAAAAACTTGAATTGTGTTGAACAGAGCGTTCTCCATCTGAAAGAGTTGCTTGCAAGTACACAGACGTCGGTAGAGAGTGGGCCTGTATCGTCGTATTCACATGATACAGAGTCGTTTGAATCTGGAGCTCATCATCGGCATGAACCCAGATGTCAGTGCCTGTGAGAGTGCCAAATGGTTGAGTTTGGTCGGTCATTTCGATTGAACCAAGGAACAGTTCAGTGGAGAGGGCCCAATCAAAGACTGTCAAACGAGAAAGGCCTAACCCAAGATCTTGACCTTCATCAAAAACTTTCAGTGAAGGAGTGCCAGTCAAATTCGAGGAATTCGCCACATTCCATGCAATTCGAAATTGGATTTCAATCTGCCATTCAGCCTGTAATGGTGTTTTCAAAACCTGAACGTTCGGGCGTGTTTCAAAGCATGATGCGTCGTATATGATGGAATCGGATCGAGGGTAATATTTGATTGAGCAATCTTCGCTTTGTTCTCGGCTAAGAAGTGCCAATTCGAGGTAATCAAGGGAAGAAAGACCGTTACCATCGGTGACCGAGAATGAAAAAGTATGTTCGTGGCCAATGAGGAGAGACGAATCATACAAGTCGAAAGAAAGCGTTTCAGTATCGATTAATGTCGTGTATCGTTCTTGGATTTGGAAGGTAGCTAAATCAAATTGCTCTCCAAAGCCCCCCCCATCAAGAAGGTGATTTCCAGCCAAATCAAAACCAGAGATTACGATACTTGCTTTTCCTGAAGAACGCCCAACAGGTAGTATTTCTTGCCATGAAAGAAGTGGAAGGTCGACTTCTGCCGAAGTCAAACCCGAATTGAAGGTAACCGTTTGGCTCACATATTCTTCTTCTTCCATTACTCCATTTTCATTCGAGTCATGGCTTGCTTCAAGCCAATAACTGAATTGAATAGAGTTCGATAAACCTTCAGGGTCTTGGAGCATTAAGCGCAATGCTACGTCTTGTTGCGCAGTCCAAATATGTCCATCAGCTGGTGCATAGCCACCTGAATCTAAGATAAGTAAAGTGGTTGTTGTCGGTTGTACTTTATCAAAAATATAGGGGATGTCTTGTGATGGATTGGTTTGGTCTAGACTTGTTACTGTGCTTTCGGAGAGTGGGCCTAAACGCTCAATATGAGGTGAAAGCAGGATACGCGTATTACTTGGTAAAGTATCCGTATGTGCAGGGGCATACATTGAAACTGAAAAATCGCCATTGGAGTCAACGTCTGCATACCATGACGAGTTCCATACAATGGGTTCATCCGGCCACTGGTCAGGTCCACCGCTCAAATTAAGTGGAGGTACTGCAGTTGCATCGATTCGTATTTGTGCATCTCCTAAGCCAACAAATGCTCCTGGTATTCCTTCTATTCTGACGGTGCCAGTCGCTTGCATGCTTTGGCTTGCGTTGAGGTGGAACGGCCATTGGGGGTTTGACCAATCACTCAGAATGCGATTCGAATCATCGATGACATTGAAATTAATAACTTCTAAATCGTTCTCGATTTCATTGAAAAAAGTCTGCCGGAAAAGATGGGTTGGGCCTGTCGAGAAGCCATCGATATCGATGCCTTTTGCAAAAATATGAATGTCATCAACATCATCCATTAACCAATGACTGGTAAAGGCCCATGTCACTGAACATGTATTCAAAGTGCATTGTATCTGCGATTGATTTTCAATTAAGGAAGCGAAACCAACGCCGTACAATTGACGAAATTGAGGTGTAGTACCCAAGTCATATGCTTCCACTATGACAAAGTGATCGGTAAATGAATCGGATGAAGAGAGGGTGAAAAGAATCGATGACAAATCAGGAGCATCCCACTCTAAAGAATGGGCATCGCCTCTCCAATGCTGTGTTTCAAAAATGACTGTTTGTTTAGGAAGCCAACGTGTATGCGTTGGTGGTATGATACGGTCAACCAGTTTGGTTTGCATAGTATAACTCAAATTGACCATAACAGAACCCCAAGATGTTTGGACTTTGAGTGGAATATCAAGCGATAAGGTCGGGGAGAGGTTATAAGCAGTTTGAAGAATTCCGTTCAGTGTTTGGTGAGAGAGTTGAGTCGTCAACGATTGATGGTGAGGGATGAATTGTAATTGAGTAAATGCAACTGTAAAGTTACCATTCAAGTGTACTTGTATGACGCAGGCATCGACATGAGCCGTGAGTTGTGTTTGGCTATGACACGTGCCAGTTGTTTGAATTCGGTGGTATTGCATCGATGATACCGCATCAAATGAATCCCCTTGAGAAATCGGTGCGTGACCGATCCAAGCAGAATTCCCATCTGTTTCAACCGCCATTAGGAAACTGATGTCATAGGATGATACTGTTTGTCCGACTCCATCATCGCGAGCGACAGGTACGGTCAAATTAGCAATTGTAACCCCTCCAGCATATGAAAAGTGAAGTGATTGAGTACTCGATTCGACCAACGAGTCTGGTGTTTCAATACTGAAGAAATTACGATTGATACCAAATTCATCACTGGCATTTGACTCGGGCCATGAAAAAAGTTCAGTCTGTTCATTACCCAATTCAAGAACTGGTTGAGCCGGGGCACGGGAACAAATGGGTTCGAAAAGGAACCCTGTGAGTGATTCGCCAGGGAACCAAGTCAAGGAAAAGTCCGTTGCTAATTGAGGGCGCCCTTGCCGTTCGATGGTTTGTGTGAGCGTTGGCTGGGATGTACCATCCCATTGACTGGAAAGAACTGAGTATTGACCATGGGTTGTCGTGAGATTACCTGCAATCATTTGGAATTTCGCTTTTTGGAAAGGGCAAAGAGCGTTCGTAGTCCAAAGTAAAGAAACCAGATTTGTAGTTGCTTTCGATACGACTGCGTGTTCACCATTGACTTCAAGCTCGCCGAGATTTGAGCCATTGTATTCGCCAAGATGTGAGAGATGATAGCCATCAAAGAAGGTCAGTGTCCCGATTGACAGCCGTTCGATATGCGGTGTAATTAACCGGTCAAGACTTGTCAGATGAACTCGGACATACAGATGGGGGAACTGGGTGACATCAAATGGCAAATCAAGTGGGAGTGTTTGATTTTGATAGCCAAGAAGTGGTGTGCCATTTGAATCAAGAATGTCAAACAGTACGGTTGTATTGACTGGTTCATGAACAAAACCATCTAATTGTCCCCAACCGAAGATCGGGTCGGGTGATAAAATCTCTGAAGTCCAAGTTCCTGCAGGTTCATACACATCGATTTCAATTCCTGCATCATCGATGTACCATCCATCCAACTCGACCAGTTGGTCAGAAAAAAAACTGAATTTGGCACGAACAGTAGAACCTGTGAGATTGGAGAGATCAAATTCTTTGAGGTCGAAGCCGCGTTGAACATTATGGCACCCGCCAAAAACTGTTGAACCGTCAAAAATCCCTTGATTGTAGAAGGGAGAGAAGGTGTTCACCGTTGAAACTTGGTCATGGAATGTGCCAAGTGTTGGTGGAATAAACCACCATGAATCTCCGCCATCTGTCGAAAGAGATACGGTACCACCGTCCCAATCTGATTCGGTACAAATCCAACTTCGGAAGGTCAATCGAGAAGTAGAATTCTCAGGAAGAATATATTCTGGTGAGTAGAGGTCTGTCCACATGTCACTTCGATATTCATCATCCAAGTAGATCCCTGCCCCGTTCATCCCTGAATGCCAAACTCCTGGGCCAAAGCCAGAGGAATTACTTGTAGACCCTACTTCCCAACGTCGATTTGATTGAGCCCATAATGACCACCCTGCGGGCAATTCCTGGCCTGATTCAAAATCGTAGGAGATGGTGTTTGGAACATTATGTTCGAATTGCGTAAGCCATTGCCATTCATTCGGGCCAGAGGGGCTTTCTAACCACCCATCGACTGAACCGTTAATCCCAGTTGGTTGATTGGTGAAATTATTCAATCGCCGTATGCTTTCAGTTGGAGTGCCTCGGTTGGTCCATACACTCAAATCATCAAGGGCAATTCCTTCCCAACCTGCCGATGTTGTCCCGCCGTAGTTAATTTGAGAATTCGTTTGCACGTTCAATCTAAGAAGGGCGTGGCTGGCGTTCTGTGGGGCGTTGGTGGTCCACGGGAGTGAATAGCGTACAGGACACCATTCATCCATTGAATCACCACCGTTGAACCAGCGACCACTGCAAATTGCCCCCATGGATGGATGGCCAGGATGTGTCGAGATTGGCGAATAGGTCGAACCATTGTCAAGAGAAAGCCATGCAGTGAGATAATCACTGGACCCACCTTGAAGGTCCCAGTTTGCCCACACTTCCAATTCGACATTTAGCCCAGTCGTGTTTGAAAGATTGAGAGGGAACACCAGATCGCCATAGGCATTGGCAGCGTAATCACCGGAGGTATTCCCGTGAAACCATGCACCGAAGTCATCACCTTGGTTATACACTACGAGATTATCAACAAACCAGCCGCCGCGTAGTCCAGAACTTGAACTGGTTTGGAAACAAAGTCGGAATTGAACACTCGTCTGCATATCAGTGACATAGTCATCAAGTTGAAATTGAGATTGACTCCAATTACTTGATTCACCATTCCATACAGTTGTTGGAGTGTGATTCAAGATTGAGGTGGAAGAATAGCCTCCGAAAGGTGAAAGCAAACCCCATGTCCCATTTGTATGTCGAATCTCAACCCACGCTGCATCATCACCCAACAAGGCACTCCAATGCTCAAAAGAGAGGCTGTAATTGTTCACAAAGGCTGGAGTAGTTATCTCTGGAGATCGAAGACACCCATCCATTTCCGGTCCAAGGTCGCCTTGAGCTTGTGTTGCTAAAAAGCCAATTGAATTCGAACCATTGTTCGGGACAAGCATACCTGAATTGGAAGAAAAAGGCACAATACTTGGTTGCTGAATAGACCATGCTTCGTGGTCCCTACCGGTTCCCATCCATCCAGGTGCGACAACAACTGATGATTCAAAATCGGTAATCGTTCCGAGCGATGAGTTCGTGGCTAATGTCAGTACTCCACCGTGCCCGATACCATTGGTCAAGTCATGCGTCCCGTTCCATTGGTGTGAGGCTGTAACCCCGAATTGGGTTCCATTACTCGACGATACATTCCAAAGAGGTTCAACTTCAAGTGTTCCACTCAAGAAAGTGTTATTCGAAGGGACAACAAGAATTGAAGATAAACTGGTATTCACGCTTGATTGATTCAATCCAGGGTGGAAGAACAATTGACCGGTTGTGTCTTGTTCCGGTTCTGGAAGCAGGGTCGAAGAAAACGAGGCGTCAGATGCAGCGCCCAGTGTCCCACTTAGCATCAAAAAGACCAATAAAAAAGCAGTACATGACGACCTTTGAAAGTCATTTGATAAACCGTAATTATTCAGCACTGCGAAAACACCTCGCTTTGCGAGGTTTGGCCATGGATTATCAACCAGCGCGCTCGATGTTTGATAAATCAACGATGAAGGGTTCAAAGTATGTCGGCCATAGGAGTGAACGATGTCCAACCTCGGCGACCTTGACAGTGCTCAGTCGCGCGAGATCGAAGAGCAGTTATTTGCCACCCATCGACTGCAAATTAACCGACATGTTCCCGTCCCCCTCCCCCGTCAAGATTTTTGGAAGAAGATACATCAATTACTCACAAGTTTAGATTCCGAGATTCAAAATATGTTGATGAAAGGCATGACTGGTATGCGCTTACAGAATTTACAAAAGCGTCAAGCAAATATTCGCCTTATCGCTTCAGAGTTAGCTCGCAAGCGATTGGTTGCATTAATGCAACATGTATCTTCCCAGTCGTTACGAACCTCAACCCAACCAGGGACTACACAAGATTTGCCAGCACTCGATTGGCAACGTCATGACCCGGCTGAGAAAGCGATTTACCACATGATGCAAGTCCAAATCGACCGATTCAAGATGGAAGTCGACTGGAGTTCGATGCAAAATGGAATCGCTGGTGAAGCGATTCAAGGTCAAACTCGTCATGCACCAGGTACGGTTCAGCTCGATTCTTTCATCGAAACAAATCTCACCGGTTCTGCTCCACCCGATTTAGCGTTTGAAGACCGAGAACCGCCTGCGGAAGCATTGGAATCAACAGGAGATGAAGAAGAACGGTTTGTCGATGAAGAATGGCCTGACTTGGATGGATACATTCACGCTGATTTAGGCGAAGACGTTTCCAAGAAAGTTGAGGTAGCCGATGATGAACTGTCTGCTGAGTCACATGTCAAACATGCAGCAGCATTAGAATTAGCACCTTCAAAGAAGACTTCTTCCTCGATTGAAATGTTTGAGATGGAAGAAAATGGAATCGGTGCAAAAGTGTCAGCATCCGAAGCGGCGATACCAATTCTCTCTGAAGAAGTGAACATCGAAACTGAAGTAGAACAACCCGAACTTGATCGCATTCGAGTTTTAATGGCAAGCCCAGAACCCATTGCTACAAAAACGGGTGAAGAACTCACACTTGAAGAAGGCGACATCCATTTTGTCGATTCTGAAACCGCCCAATGGCTCATCGATTCGGGTGTTGCAGAAGCAGCCCAACTTTGAACAAATGTACGGCCAAGAGTGTTAGTTGGTTGTTGAATCGTGCAACTGTTTTTTGAAACAGCCTTACGGCATGGCACAAGTTATGCAATCAATTCGTTGAACGAATCAGTTGACAGAGCGCATTGAAAGTTCAATGCTCACAGTATCTGGAATTTGAATTCGAGTCACTTGACGAAGAGCTGATTCGCCCTTACCGGAAGTGATGTCCATTTCAAGCAAGCGCTTGTGGACACGCAGTTCCCAGTGATCGTATGTTTCAACGCCTTCACCATCTGGTGCTTTGCGAACAGGGACAACAAGGTGTCGAGTAGGCAATGGGATCGGTCCGCGAAGAGAAATACCGCCACTATCACAGATAGTTTTGATTTGACTTGCAACTGTATCGATATCACGGTGATTTTGTCCCGTAAGCTTGATGATTGTTACTGCTGCCATAGTGATACCTCCTCTTCATTCCAATATAAGTGAGAATCACTTCTTGTCAATCTTCAAACAAACGCCAGCTGCGACGGTCTTACCCATGTCACGGATAGCGAAGCGGGAGAGTTCAGGGAACGTGTCCATTTGCTCAATTGCCATTGGCTTGTTTGGTTGGAAACGGATGAGACATGCGTCACCAGTCTTGAGGAAAGACGGGTTAGCTTCCTTACCAGCTCTGTTGGTCTTCTCGAGAAGTTCGAGGAAACGAACTGCAACTTGTGCGGTGTGTGCGTGGAAAACAGGTGTGTATCCAACGGAAACTGCCTTTGGAATATCCATAAGTTGAATTTGTCCAACGAATGTTTCGTCGTGACGAACGAACATTGGTTCGTTGTCAGTGTATCCAGCAACGTCACCACGGCGGATGTCGACTTGTGCAAGGCCACGGACGTTGAAACCAACGTTGTCACCAGGTTCTGCCTTAGGGACCAGTGTGTGGTGCATTTCGATCGACTTGACTTCAGCGGACTTTTGTGAAGGATTAAAGACAACAGTCTTTCCAACATTCAAAGTTCCAGTTTCAATCTTACCGACTGGCACTGTTCCGATACCGGAAATCTTGTAGACATCCTGAATTGGCAAACGGAGAGGCTTGTTGACTGGCTTGCTTGGCATGGTGAGTTTGTCGATAGCTTCGAAGAGTGTAGGACCCTTGTACCATGAACAGTTTTCTGACTTCTTGTAAACGTTGTCGCCGAGCAAAGAAGAAGCAGGGATCATTGGGATATCATCCGGCTTGAATCCTGCCATTTTGAGGAGGTTACCAACTTCAGCACATGCAGTCTTGTACTTTTCTTCGGACCACTCAACACCGGAAATATCCATTTTGTTGACGTGAACGATGATTTGCTTAACACCAAGTACCTTTGCAAGGAAAGCGTGTTCCTTGGTTTGGGCGTTGACACCGTCGTTAGCAGCACAGAGGAGAACCGCTGCGTCAGCTTGTGAAGCACCAGTAATCATGTTCTTGACGAAATCCCGGTGACCTGGAGCGTCAATAACAGTCCAGTAGTAGTTTGGTGTGAAAAATTCTTTGTGAGCAACGTCGATGGTAATACCACGTTCGCGCTCTTCCTTGAGTCCGTCCATGACGTAAGCAAG
>CALBIL010000047.1 GCA_937892945.1 uncultured euryarchaeote
GTACCATCCAAGTGATGGACCAGTCCAACTGCTTTCACACATGCTGGAAAATTCCATTACTACTGCGCCGCTTGCAGTATCGGTTACCGATCCGCTCACGCAGAACTCGTGGCTGCCGTAATTGGTCGGAACGGGCGTACCTGTTTCGAAACTCATACTCCCATAAAACCAGTCAGCGTCTTGGTCACAACCGTTTGCATCGCAGAATGTTTGTTGGTGCTGAGAAAGTGGTGTGCCTTCAGCGTCAAAGAGAACGGCTTCAACAGTATAGTGGGCGGTCGCCCCTTCGTCTTCAGCGGTAGGGCAGTCTGCCTGGTAATTGTTGATTGCAGTCCAATCGATTTGACTTCCATCGTTGCATGTGAACATTTTTGTGGACATAGAATCATCTTCATCTTCACCATTCGCACAATCGTTCGACGAATCTTGGACTTGGTCCCAAAAAATTACGGTACCAGTACCATCATCGCATTGGAATTCGGAATCTACAGCAAAAGAGAGGAGTTCTTCATCGATGGTCACCGATATAGAGGCATTGTCTCCCCAAAGGTGTACAGAGCCGTGCATCTCCATTTCGTCAGACCCGTCGTAACAATCTTCGTAGCCATCGTTGACAAACGATTCGTAAATGTATTCCCCATTGTCGCACATCCACATTCCTTCGTTTGGATTATATTCAGAATTGTCACCATCGTCGCCGCTGAACACAGATTCAATTCCATCGATAAGGTCTTCTCCGAGGTCTTCGCCAATTTGTTCAGCGAATGCTTCTCCTGAGCCAACTAAGACGTGGGCCATCATGATGAACATCAAGGGGTTGCCAGGTGGGCAAGATTCACAGGATTGAACCTGAGTCGTAACGCCATTTCCATCGCCGATGTCAACAGTCATTGCATCGCCCATTTGGAAATCATATTCTCCCTCGGCTTCAATATCAAAAGTTCCGGATTCGGTCAAAGAATCAGAAATTTCAAGGTCAAATTCACCAGCATCAAGTCCGAAATCCTCTGTAGGGATTCCACTTACGGAAAAACTGTATTCAACAGCACCAGTATAACTTCCAATAACATTTCCACAGTCGTCGCAATCCCAATACACTTCATCTTCGGCAGAGAGGTCTACATAGATTGAATCCGGTGAGCCAAGACGCCACTCAGAAGTAGAGTCGGTAATTGAATATCCCATGGTTAGTTCAGAATTGAAATCTACAGGGAAATCTTCACCACCGCCTTCAAACAAGGCATCAATGTCTAATCC
>CALBIL010000048.1 GCA_937892945.1 uncultured euryarchaeote
CGTCAAGATAGGTCACATGCAGGTTATCATTGGAATCAATCGCTAATGAGGATTGATAGCCGACGCCATCGATGCTGTCGAGTGAGACCGGAGTGCTCCATGAAGAGCCATCATAGGTCATGTACTCAAGATTCTCATTGGTGTAGTCAAGATAGGTTACGTGCAAGTTATCATTGGAATCAATCGCTAATGAGGATTCTCTGCCGACGTTATCTGTGCTGTCGAGTGAGATTGGTGTGCTCCAAGAGGAACCGTCATAGGTCATGTACTCAAGATTGTCATTGGTGGAGTCACGATAGGTCACGTGCAGGTGATCATTGGAATCAATCGCTAATGAAGACTGATAGCCGACGTCATCTGTGCTGTCGAGTGTGACCGGTGTACTCCAAGAAGAGCCATCATGGGTCATGTACTCAAGATTGCGCCAAGTGGAGTCAAGGTAGGTCACATGCAGATTATCATTGGAATCTATCGCTAATGAGGATTCTTTGCCAACGGTATCTGTGCTGTCGATTGATGTGGGTGACCCCCAGCCGACATGGGATATGACGATATCGGAAAGCGATGTCTCGGTTTGTGCGTCGTGGCGATTGTCGAGAACAGATGACCACGACATGGTGACCATGAGAAAAACAAGAAACAGTGGCGCAGTGAAATTACGACGAGACAGGGAACTCATAGAGACTACTCCAGACAAGGGTCTATTGGGTAGCATTTAGCAATATGCTTGACGTATTACTCGGATTCTTCCGAAATCCAAGGGTTTTTCGGAGTATTTGGCCAATCGTTTTTTCCAACAGCGAAGCCTAATTTCGCAAAATTTTTCCGAGATTTCCGCCATACGGGTAACATGTATCCAATCTTTGAACGCTCACCAAAACCCCAACGCCAAGGACAGCGAGGTAATCGAGAAACCCAATGCTGAAGCATGGATTGAGTCAATGGGTGTTCAAGACCTCCTGGTAAAACCCAAGAGATCATGTTGAGTGCTCCAGATGAACCACGCGTTTCAGCCCAGCTGGTCACTTCAAGTCCGCGTAGTGGGCCATCAAGGATTCGTAGACCTAACATTCGTGTGGTCTGAGTCATTGGCATAATGATGGCAAAACGGTCGACCATCCTCGAACCTTCATGACGTTCCATCGCCCATCCGGCTTCTTCAGCAAGAAGTCGAAACACTTTGATGGATTGAACAGGCGATACACTGACTTCGAAATCTTGTGTAGCGCGTCGCACCATGATGAGGCCAATCGTGAGGTTGTCATCAACACTCCGATGGAGTGATTCGAATTTGAACAGCCTTACGGCCATAGTGAATTGTTTCGATCAAACTCGTCGTTTGATTCGCTTGTATGCACGGCGATCCCCAAGTCCCACCCTTTCAGGCGAGGTTATTCCTGGGAGGACCGAGTAGAACTACCGTGCTTCACTTCGCGCGAGCATGTCGCGTCTCAAGTGTGCGCTCGGCGGCGCTCGATACCTGTTTCAACCGAAAAGGGAACCAAGACCGTCGAAACCGGCTTCTTCTTCTTCCTCTTCCTCTTCAACAGGGGCAGGGGCGTCTGAAGAACCACCAGCAGCAGGTGCGGCAGCAGCTGGAGCAGCAACGGCTTGCGCCATTGCGTCAGCGATATCAACACCAGCGAGAGAAGCAACAAGTGCCTTCACACGGGAGTCGTCGGCTTTCACGCCAGCAGCCTTTAGAATGGCGCTCACGGTCTTTTCGTCAATGTCTTTTTCAGCAGCGTGCAGTAGCATAGCAGCGTATACGTATTCCATATTTTTTCACCTCATTATTTCAACCGAATAGATCTCCGAGTCCGCCGAAGCTTTCCTCTTCTTCCTCTTCATCCTCTTCTTCGGCTTCAGTTGGTGCCTCAGAAGTGCTGTCTGATGAACTTGTAACTGCGGATGCTGCTGCAGATGCTGCAGCGCCCAACATGTTGGTCAGTTCTTCATCGAGTGCGTCGCTGTCAAGCTGTCCGGCAACGCCTAGGGCGCTGCTGTGTGCTCGTCCAACGAGATGTGGCATGGTATCTGCAGTTGTGATTGCAGCTTCCAATGCAACGGACATTGCCTCTCGGCTTGCCTTTGCAAGAATTGTTGGCATTGTTTGGCTTGTGAACCAAGTAATGTTGCAAGCGAGGTTGAAAGCACCAGCAGCAT
>CALBIL010000049.1 GCA_937892945.1 uncultured euryarchaeote
TACTGTCGAATGGAAATGACAGCGACCAATTTGACCGTTCTTGGAATCTATGACCCATGGGACTTCGGCAATCCAACCCTTGGTCCAAATCCAATCTTTACGACTTGGGAAGTTCTTGAAGAATCCCAGCGTGCTGCTTTGATGGATAATGACCACATGTACCTCGGTGTTACCATTGATCAGGGACAATTGCCAACAACATCGACTGCAGATGCAGCAGATTGGCTTGAAGACCTTGGAACTCGCGTTCAGGCCGGGAATTATACTGATGAAGGCGTGGAACTGTATTACACCGACATCGTCAGTGGAACCATTATCTTCCTCAACATCTTTTTGGGTCTGATTCAAATTTTCGATTACATCATTATGATTCCTATTGTCATTCTTTCGATTTCGGTCTTGATCTATGGCTTAGTGCTCTCACTTGAACAACGGCGCAGAGAAGTGAGCATACATCGCGTGATTGGCGCGGATGCTAAAAGTTTGCAAAGTATGGTGCTGTTAGAACTGTTTGTCATGTCATCTGTGGCATGGCTAGCAGGGTATTTACTTGCATTATTCGCTGTTCCGATTGTTCTTTCAGCGGTCGGGTTTATGGAATTCAGAACCGGTGATTTCGATATCAATCCGACCTTAAGCGTCGGCTCTACCATTTTCACAGCAGTCACAACACTCGGCCTTGCTATGTTGTTCGGCCGCAGCAGAGCTCGTGATTTCATTTCTCTTGAAATTGAAGAAGGTGTACGGAAAACTTCGGCGAAAGCGGAACCAAAGCGTTGGCTCCATTGGCTGTCGTTCTTGTTTGGTATGCTTGCTGTCATCGACACATGGCTTGAAATGAACGGCAGTGAAGACGGTATCATTTCCAATTTCTTCATCGAAGGGCTCATCGGCATTATTGGACCATTTGCTCTTTGGATCGGTGGCGCACTGTTACTTGGAAGAATAGGTGCTAAAGGGCCTCAAATCATGCAATTACTTCTCGGACGAACGCCACTCTTGAACGACGTTAAGCGTGGACTCAAAGGTTCAGGCTCAGCCGAATCAGTCAATCGGTTGGCGGTCATCATGTTGCTGACTCTTTCCATTGTGACACTCGCTGCAGTTCAAGGCTACACGGGCACACTGGTCGATGAAAAGACAACGGATGCTACGGTTGGTTCTGATTTACAAATTACGCTCGAACAGGGTTACGATGAAGCCCAATTGTTATCATTAGTTTCAATCTTTACCGATGCTGAAGTCTCGGCTACTGCAACAACCGTTCCAAGTCTCTTCTTATCGGATTCAAACGGTGGAGATGAATTGCTAACATGGGTTGTGCTTGACGACAATGAAGATATTCTTCGATGGAGTGAACAATCAATTCCTGGGACCAACATTGATGCAACAATGGCTGCTTATCGCAACGGCGGTTTTACTGCTGGAGAAGATGCAGCATACTCATTGGATATTGCAGGCTCTGGACGTGGTGATGAAAACCGTCTTGATGATGTTCTCCTGAAACCGACAGACTCACAGTCTGAAGAGATCGCCTTCGTTTGGGAAAA
>CALBIL010000050.1 GCA_937892945.1 uncultured euryarchaeote
TCCGGACAATCGTACGTAAGTATCGAATGCCCGTACCGGAAAACTCGAACCGTCCTTACGGATAATTCCAATTTCTTCCGTAACCATGTATACACATGTGACTACAAAGGTCTCCTTGCATACAGTTGATTACGAAACTATTCTCAGCAAATGTTTCAGCGCGAATTCGATTGTTTCTAAATTATTCTTCTGGTTCTATTGAAGAATAAAGATGCAATGATTGCCAGTAAAGTAATCCATAGTTCAAAACCAGGTAACAAACCATCATCTCCCTTTTGCAGTTCGTCACTATTAGTATCTGCGTTATCGCCAGTTCCATCTCCATCCGTATCGACTGATTCAGAAGCATCAAGTGGGAAGGCATCATTAACATCAGCGACATTGTCACCATCATCGTCCATGTCGGCGTTATCACCAGTTCCATCTCCATCCGTATCAACTGTTTCAGAAACATCAAGTGGGAATGCGTCATTGATATCAATCACGCCATCATTATCAGCATCAGTATCTGCGTTATCGCCCATTCCATCATTATCGGTATCTACGGATTCAGTTGAATCAAGCGGGAAGGCATCATCAATATCGAGGACTGAATCGTCGTCATCATCAGTATCTGCGTTATCGCCTGTTCCATCTCCATCCGTATCAACTGATTCAGTTGAATCAAGCGGGAATGCGTCTTCAGAATCGTCCACGTTGTCACCGTCATCGTCCATGTCAGCGTTATCGCCCATTCCATCTCCATCGGTATCTACGGATTCAGTTGCATCAAGGGGAAGGTCATCATCAACATCAAGCACACCGTCATTATCATCATCTGTATCTGCGTTATCGCCTGTTCCATCTCCATCAGTATCAACTGATTCTGTTGAATCAAGTGGGAAGGCATCATTAATATCGAGGACTGAATCATCGTCATCATCAGTATCTGCGTTATCGCCAGTTCCGTCTCCATCCGTATCAACGGATTCAGTTGAATCGAGCGGGAAGTCGTCATCAAGGTCAGTTACATTGTCACCATCATCGTCCATGTCAGCGTTGTTACCAGTCCCATCATCATCAGTATCAATCGCTTCAGTTGCATCAAGAGGAAGGTCATCATCAACATCAAGCACACCGTCATTATCATCATCAGTATCTTCATCAGAATCATCACAGCCATCATTATCATTGTCGCTTGTTAAATTGAAATCAGCAGTAAGACATTGATCAGTTAAATCAGAAACGCCATCATTGTCATCATCGGAATCAAGGATATCCACGATAGAATCGTTATCGAAGTCGGAAATACATTGTGTTGAAGAATTACTGCCTGTTGTAATGGTTGATTGTCCATTTGGACATGCAGTTTGTGTTGATTGGCCAACTGCTGAAACATATGAACCGATATCAGCAGCATCACAAGATGATTGAGCAGTCAATGACTGATAGGTTCCTGTAGCACAATCAGTTTGACTTGTTTGTCCAGTCTGATTTACGAATGAACCAGCATCTGCATCGTCACAAGAATCCTGTCCAGTATCTACTTGGAATGTTCCTATTGCACAAGCAGTTTGAGTAGATTGTCCAATTGTCGGAACATAATAACCTGCACTTGCATCGGTAGCATACATCGCACCTGAAGCAGGGACATATTTCCCTAATGGTGCATCAACACAGAGATATCGTCCATATTGTCCAGCATGACAAGAATCTGGAGATGGATGGGTTGATTCGAATATGTTCAATGTGCCATCATTGTCAAAATCACGTTCAGAAAGTGCAGCGGTTCGCGGATTTGTTGCTGTTCCAAGATCACTGGTCAAAGTGGGTGTCAATTGGTTTGATGTGCCTCCGCTGCCCAGTTGACCAGAGAGTCCATTCCCCCAACAGGATACTGAACCGTTGTCAAGAACGGCGCAGGTGTGGGTAGTTCCAGAAGAGAGAGCGACCGCAGTACGACCCGTTCCAAGACTGCTGGTCAAGGTGGGCGAGGATTGATGTGATGTACCTCCGTGACCCAGTTGGCCTCGATTTCCCGTTCCCCAGCAGGAGACCTCACCGTTGTCAAGAATGACGCAGGTATGGCTCCCTCCAGTAGAGATTGCAACTGCAGTTCTTCCAGTTCCAAGACTCGATGTTTGAGTCGGTGTGAGCCGGTCCGTAGTTGTCCCATCTCCGAGTTGACCATACCAATTCTTTCCCCAACAACTTACAGAACCATCATCAAGAATGGCGCAGGTGTGGGAACCTCCAGTAGAGAGTGCGACCGCTGTACGACCTATTCCAAGGCTGCTGGTCAAGGCGGGGGATGGATTCTCATTCGATGTATCTCCGGTGCCCAGTTGGCCATTGGCATTCCAACCCCAACAACTTACAGAACCATTATCAAGAATTGCGCAGGTATATTTGTCACCAGAAGAGAGAGCGACCGCGGTACGACCCGTTCCGAAGGAGTAGGTCAAGGTGGGTATGTTACTGTTCGATGTGCCTCCGCTGCCCAGTTGGCCTTTGCTGTTTTGCCCCCAACAGGATACTGCACCAATGTTCAGGATGGCGCAGGTATGATAGTCACCAGAAGAGAGAGCGACTGCGGTACGACCCGTTCCAAGGCTGTTGGTTAGCTCAGGAGAGTATTGGTACGTATTATTGGACGCTGTTTGGCTACTACTATATCCCCAACAGGAGACAGCACCGTTGTCAAGAATGGCGCAGGTATGGGAATGTCCAGAAGAGATGGCGACAGCGGTACGACCCGTTCCAAGGCTGTTGGTCGAGGCGGGTGTCATTTCGTCTCCCTGACCACCAGTGCCCAGTTTTCCTGAGCTTCCCGACCCCCAACAGGATACTAAACCGTTGTCACGAATGGCGCAGGTGTGAGATTGTCCTGCGGAAAGCGTTGTATCTGTAAAGATGGAACCTTCTTGATGCCCAGCTTCATTCAATAAATTGGCTGGTAGAATGACCTCTTGAGGGGCTGATGGCTCTCCAAGGGTTGTGGTTTCGGTTGATTCATTCATAGAATTAGTGGCTGCTGAGAGTCCGAGAACGATCATCAGGAAACTGAGAAAAATTGTCTTTAGCGTGTGGCTCATAGCGTCAATAAAACTCTAAAGTTTATAGATATTAAGTATCATAACGAGAACTGAAGTTTCCTTTCGGACACCTCCAAGTCCCTACGCACGCTATCAGATAAACAAGGTGCTCGTACCGGGAATCTCGCAAGTTCCGTCCGGACAATTTCAAGTCCTTACGTATGCTCTCAGAGGAATATTCACTCTTCTTCAGCAGGAAGGGGTGATAGTTCCTTTTCTTCAGGCGATAAACCAGGTTGTTTTTGATACATGAGATACATCAAACCAATCACTGCAAGGAACCCAAGAAGTGGAACAGCTGGGGCTTCTTGTAACTCTTCAAAGGAACTGAGTGGGTTTGTGTTGTCACCCTCTCCATCACCGTTTACATCGTTCCATTCTGTTGTATCAAGTGGGAAAGCATCGCTGGAATCAGCGACATTGTCACCGTCATCATCAGTATCTGCATTATTACCAATACCATCGTGATCGGTATCTACTGATTCAGTTGAATCAAGCGGGAAGGCATCATTGGCATCAGCGACATTGTCTCCATCGTCGTCAGTATCTGCGTTGTCTCCAGTTCCGTCCCCATCCGTGTCTACAGATTCAGTAGCATCAAGTGGGAAAGCGTCATTGGAATCAGCGACATTGTCTCCATCATCATCGGTATCGACATCATCGCCAGTTCCATCTCCGTCAGTATCAATCGATTCAGTTGCATCAAGGGGGAAGGCATCATTGGCATCAGTAACACTGTCACCGTCATCGTCAGTATCTGCGTTATCTCCAGTTCCGTCCCCATCCGTATCTACGGATTCAGAGGCATCAAGTGGGAAGGCGTCATTAGCATCGGCTACGTAGTCACCATCGTCATCAGTGTCAGCGTTGTCTCCTGTTCCGTCGTTGTCCGTGTCTACAGATTCAGCTGCATCGAGCGGGAAGGCATCATCGGCATC
>CALBIL010000051.1 GCA_937892945.1 uncultured euryarchaeote
TA
Source organism: uncultured euryarchaeote (assembly GCA_937892945.1). Lineage (GTDB taxonomy): Archaea > Thermoplasmatota > Poseidoniia > Poseidoniales > Poseidoniaceae > MGIIa-L1. Next base: position 3 of record CALBIL010000051.1, read on the forward strand.
CGCCGATTGAGGGGTTCGAACCCTCGACCTTGGGATTAACAGTCCCACGCTCCACCAGCTAAGCTAAATCGGCATATTCGCCGAATAGCCACCCCTTTATGACGGCTTCTATCAAGCCGACTAGGTGATGATACGAATGAGTCGGCGAAACTCTGCTGTTGGTTCGGTTCCAATTTGCAAAGCGTCGTTGATTCGAGAGAGGTGTTCAAAGCTTAAAGGGAGGTCGTGATGGACCAAAATCCATGACTGACCATTTGAAACATGCTGGTTTTTGGATGTTTGAAGGACATAACCGATTCCAGGATTGATCGTATCACTCATGGAGAAGCGACCTGCGCCAAGTTCTCGAGCAACTTCTGCCAATGCCATTGCATCAATCGTTTGAACGTAACCAGATTCTTGTGCCGTAACCGATGTCACATGCTTTGACTTGGGGAGAACTTGCCCTGGTTCGGACGCAAGTTGTTCAGCAACGTTTCGCTCAGTTCCCTGTTGTACGCACATGTCGATGAAAAGTCGCAAGGCTTCTCCGTTCTCAAGAACGGCAGAAATCATTTCAATCCCCAGTTCAAGCGTTGCAGCCATTCCAGTGAGTTCAAGCAGTTGTCCGCCTTGAAGTTCGACCAAGCCCCGAGTATCACTGGAACCCTTTCCTTGAAGCACGAGAACGCTGCCAAGGATTTCGAGTGCATTTCCAACGTGTGTACCAATCGGTTCATTCATGTCGGTAATCTGAGCAACGGTCTTGATTCCCAAACCTTTGGCTGCACCGACCATTGACTCGGCCAATGCCAGCGCATCCTGTTCAGTTTTCATGAACGCTGCCTTACCACATTTCACATCAAGGACCAGTGCATTCAATCCTTCGGCTGCTTTTTTCGAAACAATAGAAGCGGTGATGAGTGGTATACTGTCGACAGTATCCGTAACATCCCGTATTGCATAGAGTAAACCGTCTGCAGGAGCGATGGCATCGTTTTGTGCTGCAATGCAGCATCCAATCGTTTCGACGGCTTCTTGCATCTGTATTGGGGTGAGGTTACAATTGAAACCAGGAATTGATTCAAGTTTGTCAATCGTACCTCCGGTGTGACCCAATCCTCTTCCTGCTAACATCGGTACACGTAAGCCACATGCTGCGAGTGCTGGGGCGAGGATCAATGACATCTTGTCACCAACTCCACCGGTACTGTGTTTGTCAGCCACATTGGCTTGACCTTGCCATTCCAGTACAGCACCAGAATTCATCATGCCTCGGGTAAGTGCTGTTGTTTCATCCACTGAAATCCCATGAGTGTGAACACATCGAAGCCATCTTTCAATCGAATCAACAGGAAATTGTCGTTGAGCAACGCCATCGACAAAGCGTGCCAAATCAGACATGACCATCGCTTCATTGTTTTCAATCGAGGCGCATAAGCGGTCGATGAGGTCTTGACCCATTGTCTCACCCCTCATCTTCTGCAAGACCAATCTCCACCAAACGCTGATGCAGATATTGACCGGCAGTGATTGACTGGAACAAAGGTTTCCCACCAGTGAGTTGGATAAATTCTTCTCGAGGTGTCAAGTCAATTTCATTGCGTGGATGAACGAACATCGGCATTGAAAATCTTCGAACATTGGAATGACTCGGATTGACAACACGATGCGTTGTTGATTTGAACAATCCATTGGTGAGGTTCTGTAGCATATCTCCAGAGTCTACAATGATATGGCTTGCATCACCTTTGACTTGTATCCAACTTCCATCATGGTCCATGACTTCGAGTCCATCGGCTGTTGCCGTGACAAGTAAGGTGATGAAATTGATATCTTCATGGGCAGCTGAACGAACGGCTCCCTGCGGTACTTCTTCACCAAGTGGAGGATAGTGAATGATTCGCATGATGGTATTGCCATCTGCTGCCATTGAACTGAGCCAATTCTTTTCCTTTCCAAGATACAAACTACAGGAATGCAAGAGACTTTGTGAAAGAGTTTCCATTCGAGTGAACAATCCATCGATGACTGGCTTGAATCCAGGGGCGTCTTGTTCAGGCCAGACATTCGCAACATAGGTTGGTACTTCGCCTGTTGTTGGATGGCTGCGGCCACTTTGCCAAAACTCTTTCAAATCTGGTGCAGGATTGTTTTTGGCATGTTCAATTCCAAAAGCAGTATAGCCACGTTGATGAGCAATTTTGGGTTGCAGATAGGTCTTCTTGGTCGCTTCACTGAGTGAGAAAAAGGCATCGCCTTGCTGGTAGGCTTGTTCAATGGATTCCAATGGGATTCCGTGATTCTTCAATGCAAAGAATCCAATGTCTTTGAGAGAATCACCCACTGCCTGGATGAAGGCTTGTTGCCGTTGAGGTTCACCGCTGGTATACTCGGAGAAATCGACGACAGGGATGCTTCGCATCATTTCACCCCTCAGTCGAAGTTACTGCGGACTTTTGCAAGAAGTCGAAGCATTTCGATGTATATCCACACAATGGTGACCAATAAGCCGAATGCACCCCACCATTCACCAACTTTAGGTGAGCGTTGTTGAATTCCTTTTTCGATGAAATCAAAGTTAATGATGAGAAGGAATGAAGCAACAGCTAAGATGGCGACGGTTATGAAAATTCCAATCGGGCCAGATGAGTGAAGAAAAGGCACATCGAAATTACCCGGGAGGAAGAACAAAACGATTGAGACCAAATACAACATCATGATGCCTCCGACAAGCGTGAATATGATTTTCTTGAACATCGGAGTTGCCTTGATGATTCTTGTTGCATACAATCCATACATTGTGCCAGTTATACAAATGGTGCCAAGGCCGGCTTGGAAAACAATTCCTTCATACATTGATTCAAACATCATAGAAAAACCACCGATCATTAACCCTTCGAAAACTGCGTAGGAAATCATGAGAGTTGCTGGGTTTTCAGGGCGTGAAAATAAGAGTATCAGATAGGTGATAACTCCTCCAAGAAAACCAATCCCTGTCCCGACAATGAGAATATTCATGTCAACAGTTATGCCAACCGAAACCAGCATGAGAGCAGAAAAGAGCATTGTTCCAAAAAGGATTCCAATTTTCTGCATTGTTCCTTCATAGGACATGGTCTCGTATCCATCGATGTTGTTCCAAAACTGGTTCGAGAGAACAGGGTTACTTGAACGATATACCATAGCAATCATTCTTTGGATATCGGGGTCCTTTGTCAAACTTGTGATGTTCAAGCGTGCTTATCGACCTGTTCTTGGTAGTATTCTTCCAACTGGTCAATCGACCATCCTTGGTCAAGATACGATTGAATGGTTTCCTCAGGCCAACCTGGGCAACGTGCAAGGTCTTCAGGCGATAATCCCGATGATTTGGGTGATGAGCCACTTCCATCCAGAACAGGTAAATCCCAATTTCCAGCATCCACTTTCGTTCCAGCAAGGGCATCGAGGTTCTCACTTTCAAGCGTAATCAAATCCTTGACTTCTTCACCTTCCGTTTCAATATTTCTCAAAATGAGGAATGCTCCAGCAGCTAAGAGAATGCCACCCAACATGAAGAAGAACATCATGTCGGTTCCGAAACTCGAACTGCTGTCTGCACTTGGTGTTGTATTGCTGTTTCTCTGTTCAGTCGAACAGCCGTTTCCATCAACTGGAATGTTCGCAAGGGTATTTGGACAGAGGTCATCACGATTGATGACCAGATCTGCATCATCGTCCAACATGCTGTTGTCAACAGTAGTTTGATTCTCCGTAACAAGAATGCCACCAAGGTCACATCCAAGCACTTCAGATTCATTGACGCCATCGCCATCGGCATCTGCAAGCGTCAAAGCATCAGTAGGTGATACATCTTCAACTGCCGGGTCCATAGCAGTTGACTGTGCCCAAGAAACTTCGACTGCATCAGGAATGCAATCCCCATCAGTATCGGCATTGGTTGCATGGCTGCCAAAGATATATTCGATTTTATTGAGCAATCCATCGCCATCGGCATCATAGTCTCCTTCAAGAATATTCTGAGCGCCAAGTGTACGCGTTGTACGGTTGAGTCCATTTGCCACTTCCCAATAATCGGGTAGCCCGTCATTATCTGTGTCCGTTACATTGTCTGTACGAACCCAATCACGGTACCATCCAGCAAGGAAAGGAGCAGTAACTTCTGCGCTTGTGAGAATGAGTCCCATCTCACGGTTACGAGTTGTTGCAGAATCTCCCCAGTTGATGGATGAGATCAGAACATGCTCAGCGTCCACAATCATGCCCTTGTTGTGCAGTTTGGATACTTCATCATCTTCACTCATGACAATGGCATTAATGTCATATCCAAGGGTTGTGTTCCATTCTTCATTGAATGTGTCAACCACTTCTTGAATATCTTTGTCAAGATAAGCCCCGTTCAAAATTAAACGGATTCGGATTCCATTTTGAGCAGCATTTTCAAGAGCGGTGACAATTGGATTGTCGCCCCAACCCCAACTCCAATCAACATCAAGATACTGTAAGGATAACAAAATCTCTTCATCTGCCTGTTCAATCATCCACACCAATCCATCGATACAGGTGTCTGGGCAGGTGATAAGGCGGCCAGATACATCGGTTGTAATCGGTTCTGATGCCGTTCCATTGACGAGTGATTTGAGTGAGTCCATTGACCAATCTGTTGGAGCAGAGCCTGGGGTAATTTGAGTAATGTAGGTTCGACTGGAAGACTCATCATAGGTAATCTGAGTCAATACCTTTTGGGCAAGTTCCGTGTTGTGGATGATGACACCCCATTCGGAATTTCCACGTTCATCAGGTCCGGGCTGTGAGGAACTCTTCCAATTGCCTGAACCAATCCAAACACTTTCGTTATCACGTACAGCGACTTTACTGTGAAGATATGTGTAAGGTTCATCATTTTGTCCACCAAACCAGAAGGTATCAATTCCAGTAGTTGCAAGTACATTTGCCGTACCAATCTGATTGTTCTTGTCGTAATTGTTCCACCAATATTCTGCATAGTTGAGAACTACGGTCACTTCAACGCCCCGGTTATGAGCCTCAATCAGTGCTTGAACTAAATTGGGCTGTTCGATTTGATAAAGGTGAACATGCAATGACTCATTGGCATTGTCAATCCATGTAACCAAGTCAACAAGCCCGTCTTGAGGACCAATTAACGGTGTGACAGTACTCATGCCAGAGAAAAGTGTTGGTCCGCAGAAGGTACTTGCTCCTAATCGTCCCCAGCGATGTTGCCAATCCAAAGCTACATCGGAGTCCGGTAAGTTGCCACAACCATCACCACGATGGTAGACAAGTAAGGAGAGGCTTGTGACAGGTTCAACTAAACTGATGCCACTCCAACCTTCAACATCGATCGGTCCATTGCCGTAGACAACCGTATCTGCAAGAAGACCGGCAGGGGTGGTGATCTGAAGGGCAGCGCCTGAATTTGGTAGTGATAATCCAGAAGTGAGTAGAGCAGTATCAAAGCCAATGATTGTACCGTCTTCATAAACAGAAAGGCCGCTTGGGTCAGATGCCAAAAGAACCGAGCTGTTCGCAGGAATATTGACTGCATCAAAGGAGTAGTCAGTGGCTTCATTTGCTGAATTCGTGAGGGTCAATACCCAACCAGTCATGTAAGCGAGGTTGTCGCCGGTGTTGGTGATTTCAATGAATTCAGTATTACCGGAAATGGAAGTTGAGCCTTCAGGCATAAATCGACTGATGACAATATCTTGGGCGTCAGTGACGTGGCTTGCATTTGGTTCTTCATAGCCAGGTGTTGGCCAAAGAAGTAACTGCCATCCATCTTGTTCTGTTTCTCCGGGTCCCATCGTTTTACAATCACTGACAATGTTCCAGAGTGCTGATTGAACCGGAGTTCCATCTGGGTCTGAGAGTTGTAATTGGTCTCCTAATCCGGAAATGACATTCTTCTCCATGAGAAGAACAGCACGCTCTTGAGGAGCGAGTATCATCGAGTCATCACTGTGATTCCACATTGAAGTTGTTCTGAAAAAGCGCCGATCTCCATCATTTGCATCGATTCTCCAGCGGCTCAAATTTAGGTCGGTTGTACCGCCGTTCATGACTTCAATCCAATCTTCCACTGGGTCAACGGAATCATCATTGCAGTATGCCAAGATCTCGGTGATGACCAAATCATGCGTACCTGCGTACATAGGCCAAACAGGATTGATTTCACCTGGAGTCATCCAAGCAGATTGAATCCAGTCGCTGTTGCTTGAGGCGGCTGTTCCAAGTGGTCCAGCTCCTGCATGTGTACTGTTTGGAGCGATCAAAGATTCGCCTTCGACAGTTGATGTCCAAGCGATGCTGTCAACCATTTCCCCGTTCCCATCAATGAGGGTAATGGCGTCTGGTGTCGTGTGCTTAAGGTAGAAACTTGATGTACCATTCAAGGCAATGACTGCAACTTCACCTGGTTGAATCATTGAGGTCGATTGCAGAGGCATGTTGAACTGGTGAAGGGTGAGTGAACGTCCATTTGCTTGTAATTTCCATCCACCAATATCTAATGCAGTAGCGCCGTTATTGTACACCTCAAGCCATTCGCCAAGTGGCCATTGCTGTGAATCACTTCCTACAGCATCAGGGAATACTTCGGTGAAAATCACGAGGCCAGTCGCCGGCGAATCGCCAAGTTCAGGCTGTCCAGGAGTCATTCCATTGGAAGGAATCCATGGGTCAGCGTCCACTTCTGCGGGAATCAACGATACATTTTGGCCGTAGTCGGTCGTATACCAAGCAGAATCAACAATCATTCCTGTTGAGTCGCGAAGCATGAGTTGATTGTAGTAATCCCACAATTCTGTGTCGGCATTAAACTGAACCAGACGTCGACCTTCGGCATCGATTGAAGTCGCACCTTGAGTTTGGTTGAATACAAGTGAACCAGGGTCCAAATACGTGACGTTGCCCATACCATCAATGATTGACCAACCCGACAAATTCACTGTGGTTGTGCCAGTGTTGAGTAGTTCAATCCATTCACCACTTGGGAATGCAGCGCCATCAGAACTGCTGTTGGTTAACAATTCTGCAAATTCAATCGGTGATGGTGTCGAAGCAATCAGTACGAAATCCAACGGATTACTTGCATTTGGAGTTGGGTAGGCAGCATAGGCCCAATATTGTGAGGATGTACTTTCGACGAGTGAGAATCCTGCTTCAGTATCAGTCCAGGTAATTTGCTGTGCTTTGGTTCCATTTGGCCAAAGTAACGACAATGTTTCGACGCCATTGTTCAAAACTCCAGAATTCCCTGAGCCGTTAACTGCAATGATTCGGGTATCACCAGGAGCGATGATGGTCGAGTTTGAATCATTGGTAAATCCAACAAGATGGTTCGCATCAAAGTCAAGAGCATTTCCTGCAGCATCTTCGAGTGACCATCCTGTCAACTCCATCGGAGTCATTCCTGAGTTGTAAATTTCAATCCATTCGCCGCCTGGCCATGTAGCGTTATCATCGGATGGCCAAGGATTCGACATCACTTCATTGATGATTAAATCCGAAGGATATACGGTCGGACCACCAGTTGACCCACCGGAATTGATCGCACCCGGAGTTGGTCCATTGGTGGCAACCCAGTCTCCAGTGGCGCTGAGACTGTCTTCTTCAAGACTGGTACCAGAAGGTGCCCCGGATGAAGAAAAAGTCCATGTTGCTTGGTCCAGTTGAACACCTGAAGAATTGAACAACGAGATGATGTCATTGGTATTTGCAAGATAGAAGACTGAACTTGGCAATCCATTTCGTGCAAGGACCATGTATTCATCCGGTTCAATTTCCCAACTGGTCGCATCTGCAGCATCATAATCAACAATCGAGTTCAAATCGAAAGTCAACACTTTATTTGCCTTATTGGTCAAATACCAATCTCGAACATCGACCGTTGTGTTTCCTGAGTTGTGAATCTCCACCCATTCGCCACCGGTCCAACTTGCATTATCGTAGCCGTTTGGATTCGGTAGAGCTTCGTTGAGGCAGATATCGCCTGTACAAGCCAATGAACGACTTGAAGTGGATGAAGCATCAATGGTCCCTTCAAGAGATGAAACTCCAAAAGGGACAGTTGTTGAAAGTACCATGAGGACTGCGAGGCTGAGGGAGCGAAGAACGGCATTCATGGGGTTCACCAACATGCGATGGATTGCGACAAGGGGCATATCACTTTCCCTATGTCTTTCCGAAGAGCGGGATTGTTCGGTTCACAGGAATCCTGCGTTATCGACCAAATTCTCAAAGAGAAGATAGGTAATTGGCACCAAAATAACACCCATGGCGTGACTACGTCGGATACCGAGCCGTGGAGGCAAAAGCCCCAGCATCGTTCCAACAATGAGGACAGCCAATCCGATGAACCCAGTACTGACGAACACCAGTGCTGCGACGAAAAGAATAACGCTCATGATCATTTGTTGGAGTGGGATTGCAGCGTGAAGTCGTAACATACCCTTACCGACATATCGCATAATTGGCATGGCCATGAGACCAGCGGCAAGAGTAATAGCCAACAATCGGATGAAATCAGCCGTTGGTTCAAGACTGCTCCAAGTATCAACCGGATACATTGCTTTGAGTGCCAAGGTAGCACCAGAGCGTGAACGGCCGATGATGTAGAGGAATCCAAGGACACATACAGTAACCGCAGTGTTGACTGCAGACAGGATGGCAATAATCTCCAAGTCCTGCTTTGTTTGAGGTCCTTCAACACCTTCGTCAGCTTCTGCTTTTGCGATTTCAAGAAGTTCATCATCAGATAATTCTGTTAGTCGACGAGTTTCCCAATCCATCCCAAAACCTTGTTTGCCTTGCATTTTGGCCGCTACGTTTCGGCCACCCATGACCAAAACAGTCGCTTGAGATGCCGTCATTCCCGGAAGAACACCCATTGATGCACCCGCTACTCCGGACCAAAAGCATGGAACCAATAACGGTCGAACAGGAGGCAAATCCCAGTTTTCTTTCTGTGGGGGAAGGTGAGAAGTTGTAGCATAGATGTCAAGCAAATTGGCAATACCAAACAATCCTGCCAAACTCGGTAATAACAGACTTGCCCCTGGCATGTCGAGTGGAGAACGTGCAGGGAGTGAATGTGGGCCAATGATGGTCCATCCAAACAGTCCAGTGAGTAAGAAAAAGGCAGTTGCTGAGAAGAAACCAGCTAATCGTGAATCGGTTCCAAATTTCCCTCCAGTTGTGATTTGCAACCACTTCGGCCAATCAAGCCGTGTTGTTTCGGTGGCTAATAACAGCAATGAAATCGTCAAGAGAATGAATGGCAGCATGGTTCGCAAGTCTTCATACCAACCAAGTTCAGGACCAAATGCAATTCGCGCCAACACAATCAGTGGAAGTGAAAGAAATAAACCGAGTTGAGAGCCTCTTGCAGACCAAGCAACTCCACGAGCAGCGTTGCCAGATAACAGCATTCGATGCCCGGGTAAAAGTGACAGCGCTTGATCAGCATCGGGCGCCCCCATCAATGCTGAAGGTATGTAATTGAGGAACGTATGTACCGTTCCTGTTGACACGATGATGCCGGCAACGGCTGAAAGAGGAATTCCAATGCTGAGCAGTGCAGGTGCTAAAGCCAGTAAAATCAATGCGACATTGTTGACGTGAAAACCGGGGATAATCCCCGTAAGGGTGCCCATTGCAACACCCAAAAACAAGGCTGCAAACATCCAGCTCAGTTCGTAAAGATAGGCATCGAGCATGACAACACCTCAAGAGTTTCCGTTGTTTGGACCGGTTCCATTCTCCATTTCTTCACGGTCGTTTATTCCATCACCGTCTGAATCAGGGGTGTTTGAATTGAAGCCAGTCGCATCTTCGAAACTGTCAGCGAGACGGTCGCCATCTCTGTCCCAAGCATCGGCATCATCAAGAGAAAATACCAGAGCCAAATTACTTGGATGTTCAATTTGACGCAGTCTTCCGTTCCAAGTAAGAGATTGATTTTCGTGCAATGAATCTGTTCCAATTGCATTGAGTTGAATGTTCAGTTTAATGGATTGTTCTGAACCGGGGCGTTCGAGATACCATCCGTCATCATGGAGTGCTGCTTTACCATCAATGAGCACATACTGGTTCTTGGTATAGCCCCATTGTGTTGCTCCAGCATCCCAAAGCAGAGTCTGAGGCCCGGGTGGGTCGCCAACCAGTTGGTAAGTGTCAACCATGAGTCGCATCATCATCTTCTGGTCGTCCCAAGAGACTGTGACGTTGGCAATGATGCCTTGGCCGGCTTCGATCCATTCGGTCCGTGTCGATGGGAACGTCATAGCCACACGGGTTTGACCAAAGGTGTAGGTCTGACTGTCGACAAAATAGCCGTCAGTATCAAGGGGCTCGAAGGAATATTGCATGAAAGTGCTAAGCGTGTATTGTCTTCCAGGGTCCTGTAGCATCGATGCTGGGTTGGACGAAAGCATGGCTTGCATCGACATAGCGGACATTGGGTCAATGAGATTGGTACCATTACCGTTGTTGGCATCAATACACCACATACTTCGGTCATCGTTCCACATTAAACGACCTGCTGCTTCGTACGAAGAGCCGTTGTAGTTTTGTGGTTCTGCGTTTGTTCTGTCTTCATCAGTTGGAAGAATACACATCACGTTACCGTTTGGCCCAGTCAAGGTCCATTGACCATTCATAATCAAAACAGTCCCAGCCATTGACACCATACTTCCAGATTCGTAGCTCCATGTTGACTCCCCAGACCATTCGAGTTGATTGATTTGAGGCGTATGGCTTCTGTCGATGAGAATGGTTGGACCTTGTGTCATGAGCGCCCATCGCAAACTTGTCTCTTGGTAAGCAAGCATACCGGTCACTTCAATTTTGGAATCCGATTCAATCCAAACACCCGTTGCTGATTGAACGAGAAGTTGCATTTGGTGTGAAGCATCAGTGATGTAGGCTGATGTGTAGGTCGCATCTGGATTTACAGCTTCACTGATGTACCCATTGACCGTTACTATTTGTCCAACATAGGCTTCTGGAGATACGGCAAGGTCAGAAATTGACACTCGTTCGATATCCGGCAAATCGGATAATTCCCAATACATGGCCCCTGAGCCAGTTGCTTGCATGTAAAATCGGCCGTTATAATCGACGACATCGCCCATCGCAGTGACATTCGTGCCGATGGGAGGGATTGTCCCCGTGGAATACCACCGCACTTGAATGACGCCCGTCTCATCTTCAATGACCAAATCAACTCGATCTTCACCATTGCCGTATCGGTCTTCAATCCAAGAGATTACTGTGCCTTCAACCAACACAACTTCATTTTTGTGTTGGACAAGGTCTTCGATGTCGACCACTTGAGGTTCACGAACCATAGCATACCAGTTTAATGTGGCTACCAAGAACAGAGAAAGAGCAAACATGACCCACAATTTCTGCCCACGAGTAGCAGGATTGTCATCGGTTATCTTAAGCATAATGTCCTTGAGAGGATCCGCCATATTGTGGCTCACATACGCCCCGTGCTTAGGTATTGCCCCTTCGAATTCCGTTGATTTTTCAACACTTTTCATGTTTCATGGCGTGCGGGGCCTTTTTAATGGAAAAGCAGACCGCTTCATGGAGATGGCCATGCGTGACCGTGTGATTCGTGATGAGATTCACAAGGACATTTTCGTTCCTGCGAACCATGCAAAAATAATCGATACACGGGAGTTTCAACGACTTCGTTCGATCCAACAACTCTCGACATGTGAGTATGTATTCCCTGCCGCAAACCACAATCGGTTTTCACATTCATTGGGTGCTTACCATCTGGCCCGAACCTTAATCGGGTCATTAAACGAAGTTCAACCAAACCTTGTTTCAGAGGAGGACAGTGAGCTGATTTGTTTAGCAGCATTGCTTCATGATATCGGCCACCCTCCCTTTTCTCATCTCTTAGAAACTCCCGAAGTGTTTGCTACCTATCATTCACACGAACATTGGGGTCGAGTACTACTGGAATCGAAAGACACCGAAGTTGGAATTGCCCTCCTCGAGGTTCTTGGAGTTCAGCGTAGAAATCGTTTATTCGCACTTATGGATGGCGATTCTGAATTCGATGGAAGAGCAATTCCTCCTTACATGAAGGAAATCGTTTCCAGTCAACTCGATGTTGACCGAATGGATTACATGGTTCGAGACCAAGCGAATACAGGTGCACAAATCGGTGGATTTGACATTGCAAGGGTCATTCGAGCCCTTCGGGTCAACAAGGAAGGGCATTTCTATGTCAAGTCGTGGGGATTACCTGCGATTGAAGCCTATCTTGTCACTCGTTATCACATGTATCAGCAAGTTTATTTCCACAAGGTCAACATGCTGACTCAAAATTATCTTGTTCGAATGCTTTCTCGTGCTCGTGTACTTGCCCAAGACGGTTCACTCAAACTCTCTTCACCACTCGAGAATATGTTGTTGAACAGCGCCCTCGATGCCAAAGGGTATGCTGCATTGAATGATGCTCACATACGGGTGGCTTTGCCCGAATGGGCAGAGCATCCCGACACTGTTTTGTCCCATTATGCAATGCGTCTCCTTTCACGACGTGATTTCCACAAATCTTTGCGAATTGAAGGGCTCTCGACAGAAATGATTGATGTGGTTTTACCAAGACTCGAACCTCTGGTGGAAGCAGCAGGGTACAATCCCTCGATCGACATCATCACTGCACGCATTTCCAAGCGTGGCTACATGCCGTACGAACAAGGCATTTTGCTTGAGGACGGACGAGATGCAGCCGATCACTCGCCGCTGGTCCGGTCACTTACCCAGCCAAATGAACGGGCCCTCATATTCGTTCCAGAAGCGATTCGAGATGAACTTGAAATCAATGTCCGTGAATGGGTTAAACCATCGCAGTCCTCTCTTGCACAGTTTGAATGACATAGAGGTAAGTTCTTGTCTCGCGCCTATTCCCTCGGCTTAGGGGCCCGTAGCTTAGTTGGTTGGAGCACCCGGCTCATAACCGGGGGGTCAGGGGTTCAAGTCCCTTCGGGCCCACTTTTGATTTGAGGGCCGCCTAGGCTATTTTTAGAGCCACCATGGCGCAATGGTTATGAGGGTCTCATTGCTGGGGTTGACTACTAGGTGTGACTACTATGATGAAGCGTGCTCTGTTCCTGCTTGCCCTCTACCTTTGCTCAGTTATGATTGTTGCAGTTCCTGCTTCGGCACAAACTCCTACTGCTGCCATCTCTCTTTCTTGTGCACCGATTTCAATTAACATTGAAGTCAAACCCGGTTCAACTTACAACGGTTTCACTACATGTACTGCAAACAATCCAACGACCTATCAAGAAAAGATCAGTATTTTAGTTACCAGCGACGGACTTGCAACTGCAGCCCCTGGAGACATGTACATCGGCGGTAACTCGGAAGTTGACTTCCAAATCTCCGTTCGTGCTACACCCTACATGGTGATGCAAAGTCGAACTTTATCTGTTTCTGCCCAAGTTCAAGAGATTAACTCTCTACCTCCAATCAACTCTGCTTCATCTCAGAACAACATGATTGTCAACATTATGCAGTATTCCTTGGTTCAAGTTGAAGCAGTTGAGCCATTCGTTCAATTGATGCCAAAGAAGGACAAGAACTTCGAGTTCAAGGTCTACAACCTCGGCAACCAAATTGACTTCATGAAGGTCGGAATCACTGAATCCAGCCGTGAATCTTTGGAAGAAGCAGGCTTTACAATCAACTTGCCTGCAGTTAAGGTCCAAATTGATGCCATCCCAACAGCAACCAAAGTCCGTGTTATGGCACGAACTCCGAAGACTCAAGGATGGAGCGATGCTTACCACGTCCTCGACTTCTATGCTGAATCTGAATTCGCTTGTAACAACGGTGGATGTATTCGTGAATCACAAATGATCACAGTGTACGTCCGTGGTGTTTACCTGCCAGGTTTCGAAGTTGTACCCGCACTTTCAATGGTCGTTCTTGCTGCAGCAGTAGCAGGTCGTCGAGTTACTGAAAACCGAGAAGAGGAAGACGACTTTGTCTGGTACGACTCGGCTCCCGGTCTGTGACGGCTTCGTTCACAACCTGCGGTAATCGTATCAAAACCGGCACTCATAGGGGTTGCCTTGATAATCCCCTCCGTCAAACGCTCATTTAGCAGGGATTACTATGGGTGGATTACTAGACAAGGCAAACGCTACCAAAACCGAGACAATGGATGCAGAAGTCGTCACTGAAAAAGAGACTGTAAAAGTGACCAAAGTCGCAGAGGTATTGCCAACTGTAAAAGGTGAAACTTTTCTTCAAACTGCAAATCCAATTGGTTTAGGATTAGCTGGTCTTGGATTTCTCTTAATGTGGTTTTTAGATAATTACTGGTTGGAAGATATTACTGGACCAATTCCCTTTGGACTTGTTGTAGTATTGATTATGGCCGGTTCCTTTTATCTTGTTTGGGACTCTATCGACCGACAGAAAACAATTGCTTTAGCTGTTGGATATTTGCTTCTCACCGGGATTCCCTACATTGCCGGTCTCGAACTCGGAAGCAGTCCTGGTGTTTCCGAGATAAGTGTAAATGAAGATACGAATGATTTTTCATTTGTTGTTCGAGGTTCCTTTTCTTCAGCAACTGCAGAAATATTATTCGCTGAAGAAACAGTTTGGTCCGAATCAAAAGACATGAGTAACGATCGAAGTAAATTCACAGTACCTCTTGCCACTCTCTTCATGGGTAATTCGCAAGATCATATGTTGACCACTGTAAATACATATTCAATACGTGTGGCTTCAAATTCTGGCGACACTACAACAGTGGATATTTCACCTACGTTAATCAACCGAGAAGTTGAAAATGCTGCAGCGAAACTCATTATGCGAACTGAAACTACTGAAGAAGGAAATACTCTCGTCACTGGCGTCACTGTTGAGGCATTGATTGGAATGTTTTCGAGTTCCGCAGTTGCAAGTACCGGTGGTGAACATGATATGACCAGTACTTCCGAACAACGTCAGCCTATTTCTTCAGACTATTCCATTCAACTGAAGATTCTCCAGGATGGCTCGCAAACGTATGAATCCGCAATTATACAGGTGAATGGAGTAACTGCAACATGGGATCCTGTATCAAATGATTTGGCGAACTTTGGTAGCACAAACGGCTGGTTTGCTATGCCTGGGAACACTTTAGACCAACAAGAAGTGTATGAATTCATCGAAAGAGATGAATTTTTTGAAGATGATGGGTGCTATAATTTCCAAATTATCGTCACCAATGAGTTCTATTCGACGATGAACGACGCCTCACCGGGGTCTGCTGTAGTCATCAGTGACAATGCTTGGCAACTTGACTTTGAAAGCGATGAAGCAAACTCAGTAATGAACACCTGTACGGCCTAAGTTTGGCATGTATCCTTGGTTGAGTTTACTCGTTTGAATCAATCTTCGTCTTCTTCGTTGCTTTCATCCACCACTTTCCATACAGTTGAGTCTTCGAGTTCTTCTGTATCTTCTTCTTGTTGTTCTTCTTCAAAATGCTCTTCAACATCACTTGCTTCGATCTTCTTATTGGCATTGCGAGCAAACAATGTACTTGCAAGAACAATGATGACGACAAGGATGGCATAGACGACATAGGGTTTGTCTTCAGTCTCTTCACCAATATACCATCCTACTTCTTGCGAGTTTCCGCCTTCGACGTTGGTTACGTTACTTGCGATTGATTGCAATACATTCGGAATGAGTGTCCGGCAATTGAGAATTTGAGCACCGTCAGTATTTGCCCACCACGACACAGGGAGTACCTTTTCTTCAGCAGGCATAAGTGTAGTGGTAAGTGCTGTTGTTTCGGTGAGGTTGTCGCCAACATAGCACCAGATATTGACCGTAGCAGCAGCATCGCCTGTGTTCCGAACAGTGACCATAGCGCCAATTTTTTTGTTGACTTCAGCGGTGGTATCCTCAGCATCGATCGAGACAACTTCGATGTATGGCAATGGGATATTAACAACAGCCGTAGGCGTTTGTGGTGCAGGAATTGTGGTCGAGAAGTCACCCCAGGCAGTGCTGAGCGTGAGTGTCAATTCTCCCTCTTCAGAATGGTATATGCCGTTTCCATCAACCCATTCCACAATTCGCTTCCATTCACTTCCACCGATATCGATTAAGCCATTCGAATCAGTGTGATTGTTAAGCTCCGTATTTGCGTATCCAATTCCAGGATGGTTCACAGTAATTTTTGGGGCATTTGTTTGAATTTGTCGTTGTGAGAGTAATCGAATCCATCCATCGGTATAGCCACCGGTTCCTTGATTATCGGTATATGTGATTTCTGCAAGGTCATGGACAATGATGTCTTCATCGGTACGGCTTCCAAGTATTGAACTCGAATTAACAACGATGCTTGCCCCGTCTTCAACATTGATTGGTGCGCTACCGGTTAAGATACTGGATTGTATCTCACACTCATCGTTACAAGAGATATTTGCGCCATAGATTGTGGCGCTGTTAACATTCAACATACCTTGAATGTTCAGCGTGAATGAAGCACTGTTCCAGATCAGACTACCATCGGTGTGGTTGAGTTGACTTGCAGAGAGGGTTGGTGATGCGCCACTACCTGAGTGAAGTGCTTGAATTGAGATGATTTGAATTTCAAAGGCATAGTATATGTGGAAGTCTGCGATTAAATTACTTCCATTGAGTGATACGTCGATGAAGATGTGGTCTTTACCTGCAGCATCAACTGTTTGGTCACCAATCGTCATATTGAATACGGCAGATGTTGAAATCATTTGATCGAAATCAATTCGCAATTGACCCGATTCTGCCAAATCACCGAAATTTAAATTCAACTGTGTGCTGTTGAACACTGCCAGTCCCGAATCTAATTCTTCTCCAAGCAGAGAACCGGTCAACTTTAAAGTCGCTCCCTGCTCAACGAGAATCGTACTGTCTGTTCCAATTGTGACATCACTGGTAATGGTTAAAGTTGAGCCACTCGAAACGATGAGGTTTCCATCCATGGTCATTGTTTCATTCCATGTTTCGTCCGCAGTGATGATGACCGTTGAACCATCACTTGGTGCATCTGCATGAACTCCGGCGAGCGTACTCATCGAGGTGAGAATTAAGAGCAATGTGAATGACAGGGCGGTTCGCATGTTACATGGTAGAGTAAAACCCCATTATAGGCTTCGCTCCGGAATCAGTAGGGCACGTCTTTCCAGCCCATCTTGTAGCCAAGAACATTGAATGAACGATGTAACACGGGGGTGATGGCAACTAATGCAAACATTGGCAGTCGCAGTTCAGAGTCTGCTAAAACAGAAGTACCGAGGAAGATTTGCCCTGCCAAAAACACCATGATGGCAAAAGGCAGTGTGTCGAGAAGAGGGGCTTTCGAAGAGATTTCACCTTCACGCTTGAGGCCACGACGTCGCTTGACAAAAGAGCCAGTGCTGTCTCCAACGAGGCAAAAGAAACCAAGGAAAGAACCTAAGATGAATGCTGTAAGCATGTCTCCTCCAATGGAAAACCAAGCATCCTCTGCTCCCTGTAAGGGATGAGCAAAGACTCCATTTTCTCCAATCACTGCATCAGTTGCAGGAACTTCACCAAAGGAAGCCACAATGAGCATACACAAGAGTCCAGAAGTCAATGAACCACCAATGAGGCCGTTCCATGTCTTTCCATCCCCTAAGATTCGATTTCCATCACTGAGTGTTCGGCCACCATCGATTGGCCAAGGCCCATATCCCGTTTTAGGTAACCATTTGCCCCACATCATGGCGAAGGTATTCGCCAAAAATCCAGGTACGTAAAGCCAAAGCGTCAACACACAAAGTCCAAGAAAATTCATTTTCATCACCAAAGGCTCACACCTTTGCTTCTTGGCTTGGAGGACGGTCTTTGAAGCATCCCCTTCGAAACTGCTAGAGGTGGTGAACTGTCTGCATCTCGACGCGATGGGATTATGAGATGGCGGCGACCGACACAGTCTATGGCAGACAAGGTCGTACTCGTTGTCGGTGGAGGTGGACGAGAACATGCATTGTGCATGGAATTGAAACAATCCAAGCATGTCGGTGAACTTCACTGTGCTCCGGGAAACGCTGGAACTTCGTATCTGGCGAAGAATCATTCGATTTCAGCGACGGATATCGAAGGGCTGTTGGAATTAGCCAAAACCCTCAATGCAGATTTAGTTGTTGTTGGGCCCGAAGCACCACTGTGTGCAGAACTTGCTGACCGTTTGTCGGACCTTCAAATTCCTTGCTTTGGTCCAATCGGCACTCTTGCTCATCTCGAAGGTTCTAAATTACATGCGAAACAAGTGATGCAAGATGCGAATGTCCCAACAGCGGCATTCCATGTTCTTTCTGCTTCAAGTGATGTCGAGGCCGCATTGGATGATTTCGCAGGAAATCCATGGGTCGTGAAACGAGATGTTTTAGCCGGAGGAAAAGGTGTTGTGGTCACCTCCCAGCGGAATGAAGCGCTGTCCTTTATTCAACAGTCTATTCAAACTGATGGTCAAGTCTTACTCGAAGAATTCTTACCCGGTGAAGAGGCAAGTATGCTGGTCATTATGGATGGCTCAGGCTACGTTTGTTTACCGGCAAGTCAAGATCACAAACGGGCTTTTAACGGCGATGAAGGTCCGAATACCGGTGGGATGGGTGCCTATTGCCCTGCCCCAGTTGTTACCGATGCAGTACGCCAAAAAACCATTGAAACAATTATTGAACCAATGCATAACTATCTCATTTCAGCCGGAACTCCATACCGTGGTGTCCTGTATGTTGGATTGATGATCCCAGAATCTGGTGAACCAAATGTGGTTGAATTCAATGTTCGGTTTGGCGACCCCGAATGCCAAATCACACTTCCATTACTCAAAACCGATGTTTTTGAAATTCTTGAAGCGGCAGCAACTGACCGTTTGTCAGAACTCGACATTGAGTTCCATGAACTCTTTGCTACCAGTGTAGTTCTTGCTGCAGAGGGCTATCCAGAATCACCCGTCAAAGGACGATTGATTCATGGGGTTTCCGAGGAGCCAATACATGCGGATGGGGCAACGGCTTGGATCAATCATGCAGGGACAGGTTTCAACGCCGAGGGACACCTCACCTCGACGGGAGGCCGTGTCCTTTCCTGCAGTGCATCTGGGCCGACACTTGAGGCCTCTGTGAACTTAGCATACGCACTTATCGAAACCATTGAGTTGGAAGGTTCTCACTATCGAACTGACATTGCATTTCGGGCTCTTTGAAAGGGTTTTCCAAGTCCCTAAAACAGTTGAAATTAAAGGTTCAATGGCACCTGCAAAATGAGGTGCAGCGGGGCTTTAATATGTCGTTCGTAGACAGTCATCATTAAAAGAGGCTCTTCAGTGGCGAAGACGCTTCAGCCTTGCTGCTGTCGCGCAAACACCTTTGAGGGATAAAATATGGAACAAAAAACTGGCACAACACGCACAGCGCCAGCAGCACCACTTGGATGGCTTATCGCCCCCCTTGCAGTTCTGCTCGCCATCGCAGCCATCAAGCTCGCAGGAGTCACCTTCGCGCTTGATGTAGACAACCTGACGCCGATGATTTTCATCGTCGTTGCAAGCATCTTGGGACTTCTCCCATCAATGCTCGAAAAATCTGATTCCGTTGACCTCTCAAAAGCCACAATCTCCCTCTTAACGCTGGCTACTGCTCTCATTGGCGCGGAAATCATTTACATGCAAGAGTACGGTGCATTCGCCGGGCTTTTGTTCGCCTTGGTCACCTTTGGCGTTCACTTCATGACTTCCCGTGGCCGTCATGAACTTGCAACCATCATCATCTTCACGGCCGTTGGTGTTAATCTTGGAATGGTTATGGCAGGCGATGCGCTTGCCCTTCTTCCAGAGATTTACAACAGGGCAGGTCCTGAAGAACAGGCAAGCTTTGTATCTACTTTGAATTTGAAATACCAAGCCGTTGGATACCAATTCTTTTCCTATCTGACGCTCTTCGTACTTGTTGGAGCACTTGTTGCTACCTTCATACGTGGCGTTTTGACACCGGTCGGCGAAGTCGGTTGGTTCAGTTATTTGAACAATGAAAGCACCTCGGCATTCAACAAGAAGAATCTCCCTCTTCAAATTGCTCTTGGTGTTTGGGCACTTGCTCACATCGCAAGTCTTTGGCACTTTGATACCGTATCTGTTGCAGACAAACTTGGAATCACTACGGAAGAAGGTTACCACGGTCACTTTGGCTACTGGTCAGCTTTCTTCACCGGTATGGTTGCCATAATTGTTGCAGGTATGTTCTCTGAGCGATGGCATACTCGTGCAATGACTCTCGGGTCAATGTGGACCTTGTATTTGGTCTCCACATGGTATGATGCAGGTATGTTCTCCATCGATATGCTGAATGGTAACTGGGGCAGTTTGATCTGGCTTGGTGTCACCTTCTTTATCGGTGTAGCCATTTACTCCATCTCGACCCATGATACATGGGGCGGATGGGTGAACCGTGAAGACCACGAATCATCTGGTGGTCGTTTATTCTGGAATCAACATTGGGCAGGTGTCATGATTGGACTTGCTTTCTTCTTCGGTCTTGTTATTCGGACGCAATGGTATGTTGTACCATCGATGAATGCCTTCGGAACTGGAAACTGGGACATGACCGGCGGTTCTGACCCTTGGTACATGAAGCGGGTTGTTGATTACATCCTTGCAAACAATGCTCACATGATTGTTGATTCTGACCGTTTCTACCCTGTCGGTGGAATCAACCCTCGACCTCCATTGTTTACCTGGTCAATTGCTGTAGTCGCAATGTTGCTTGAGCCGTTCTTTGCGAATGGCGATGCGGTTTGGTGGGCTATTCTTTCTCTACCTGCTGTTTACGGCGCTCTCACCATCTTGCCAGTTGCGATCATTGCACGAGAGCATGTTGGACCAAAGGCAGCTGTGATTGCAGCATGGCTTCTCGCTTTCATGCCAGCACACGTGAGCCACACTACATGGGCTCTTGCTGACCACGATGGTTTCATCATGCTGTTTATCACCCTCGGATTCATGTTTTGGCTACGGGCCGTCAAGTATGCTGGGACAGAGCGATTGATTCGCAATTCATCAGCATCGCCTATGGCTCTCATTGCATCAATCACTGCGGTTGTTGAACACCGAAAGGCTGCTTTTGCTGCCGCTGTTTTAGCAGGTGTTAGCTTCGGTATTGTGTCTCTCGGTTGGAAAGGTTTCGTCGTTGGTCCATCGATTATCTTCTTGGCATATGCCGCACAAGTTGCTCTCAACATGTTCCGTCGCCGTGACTCAACTACTCTGAATGTCTTGTTCTTGACCATGCTTTCAATTAATCTCTTGATGGCACTTCCATTCTATGGACATCCACAAATTGACCTCATTCTCAATGGAACCGGTCTTCAACCGTTCTTGTTTATCTTCGGATTCACTTTAGCTATTAGTTTTGTAACAACCGGATTCCGAGACAAGCCTTGGTTGCTCAGCTTGGGCGTACTTGCTGGGGCAGGTGCTGTATTCTTCTTGGTATTGTGGCTCCTCAAGCAAGCGAACCTCTCAAACGCATGGGATGTATTGTTTACTGGTAGTGGTTATTTCGCAAAGACAAAGATTTTTGGAACGGTTGCTGAAGCAAACGCACCAGACCGTGGCCAACTCTTTGCTCAATTTGGACCAATTACTTTCGTCCTCTCATTGATTATGGGTGTTCTCTGTCTCTGGTCTGCTCTTCGAGAACGTAAGCAAACAAAGCTTGTGTTCGGAGTTTGGATTCTTGTAGCCTCCTTCATGGCTTGGACTGCGGCTCGATTCATGTTCAATGCTACTCCAGCAATCGCCGTTCTTGGTGCATGGGGAATTGTATCTCTCTGGAAGTGGGCAAACTGGGGCGGTTTAGTGAAGACTTGGAAGAAACTTGGTATTCGCTCGCCAGAAGACCGTATCCGTGGTGCACGAATTGCAGTATGGCGTACACCTTCATTCTCTGCAATCATGCTCATCATGATTATGCTCCTCGGACAACAATTCACCTATGGGCTTGACGCTGCTATTCCTGGTAGTAACAATGCTGAAGATGAAATTGATGAAGTAATTTACAACATCATTCCTGATGCATTCCGATGGGAAGTCGGTGGTTTCTCACTTCTCGATGACAGTGGCTATGATGGCAATTGGTATCTGGGATCATTCGGTTCCGGATTCAACGACAATGGTTGGAATACTGCCTACGAATGGCTAGCGGCTCAAGATGCTGATGAAGCGTACTCTGACCGCCCAGCGTTCGTCTCTTGGTGGGACTATGGTTTCCAAGCTCTTGATACCGGCGAACACCCATCCGTATCTGATAACTTCCAATCTGGAATTCCTGCAACTGGTAACATGTTGCTTGCACGTAGCCAAGAGGACCTCGTTTCGATGTTCATTTGGCAACTCGGCCAAGGTGACTTTGAATACAATAAGGCGAACACTGGAACATCAACTTTCACCTCTGGTTACAGCAACATCGTCGACAAGTACCTTGACGATGACCAAATGAAACTCTTCAAGACCATCTCTACAAACCCAGAGATCGACGAAATGATTACACTGGCTGAACTCAGCAGTTTTGAAGTGTTCCAAACCAATGACGATGTCGTTGTAGCAGTCGGTTACCACCACACTGATGGTATCTTTGATGCATCGACTCAATATTGGCGTATTTACGAAGATGGTGAACGCATGCTCTGTACCGATACTCTCTCTGCTACATGTGTTGACGGAGACTGGTCTGAACAATCTGAAGTCAACCGAACTTTCACCAACAATATTCGATCCGGTGCTGACACAGTACAAGATACGACGCACTACATCGTTGGGGATTACTGGTACACAGCCGATTTGATTGAAGAATTCGATTCTGTTGCAACCCATATCCATCGTACGAATACCCGTCTTTCACTCACTGTTCAACTACTTACAAACAGTCTTGATGACGGTCAAATCATTGACCTGTATGACGACTTGATTAATCTTGAAGGACATTACTCTGTTCAGGATTACGAAGGTGCTCCAGGCGACATGATTGAACGTGACCATGAAATCCGATACTTTGCAATTGACAACCGATTGTACCCTCGCGCAGGTCGTTATACTCAAGATATGAATTACAACCAAGGACAACCTATGGGTATCTTTGGTGCTCCAACTATTCTGAGTGGACAAGATATTTCCACTTACATGGATGAAGTGTACGAAACTATGCGTGGAGAATTCCCTGATGAAATGTCTCGAGTCGAAGTCGACCAAGCAATTACAGAGGATTTCCTTAACCAACAATCGGGTGCAGATATTGACCCATTACAAGTTCAAGATGTCCGTGTTGACCACAACGCTGCTTTCTTTGACACAATGCTTGCACGAACCTATGTTGGATATGGTGCATCATCACTTGGCATCGATTCAGGATCATCGAACCCGCAACCTGCTCAACATTTCGGTCAATCCGGTAGTCCAGGTAGCATTCTCAGCCAAGCCCTACCACTTCCAGGTGCCATGCAAAACCACTTTGTTATCGCAAATTGGTATTCACCTGAAGCAAACAGTTCAGTGACTGCAGAACAACAATTCTCGAGTATTTCTCAGACCAATACACTTGTCAAGATTCTCAAGTATTACTCCGGTGCAGAAATCTCTGGTCAAGTCACAATGAGTGATAATGGTCAAGGTCTACCTGGTGTTCGATTGTTGATAGAGCGAGATGCTTTCTCTGGCGAAGGTGTTGAAGATCTCGACCCAGATACATACTGGGTTCCAATCGGTTTCACAGATGCAGATGAAAATGGCCATTGGTCATTCGAAGCACCTGCTGGTCGTATTCGTGTCAGTGCATATGCCGGTGATTACAACCCAATCACTGCTCAAGACAACATTCGTTCTGGTGCTTTCTCACAAGGTCTCGGTGATATTCTCACCGAAACCAATGATGATCGTCAAACCAATGATATCACTGCCATTCTCGGTGAAGTTGCCAACATGAGTTGGCTCGGTGAGTCTCAACTCAACGTTACAGCACCGCAGGCAGACCGATTTGTTGATGTCACAACTTCACTCGACATTGCTGTTGAAAGCAGTGGTGTTTCAGGTCAAGTCACATGGACTGGACACGAATCGTTTGACGGAGATGCACTTGTCAGTACTGATTTCATCTTGCGTAACATTTGGTCAATGACCGAGAACTACACGCTCACGACAACCAATGGTTCATTCTCATCTGAGGACACTCGTATCCTTCAAGGAACTGGTGAAGTAACCTTCACTGAAAATGGAACCTTTGAGAGCAGCGGTGTTGCCTTTGCGGACGACTTTACCGGAACCTTTACTCGTTCTATTGCAGATAACCGTGTTTACACGAGCAATGGAACCTGGAACGGTAAGGGCTCTCTCGTTGCATCATGGGTTGCGAATCAAAGTGTTGTCTCTTGTCTCGATAACGAAACAGCTCCAATGCCTGAGAATGAAACACTCTGTATTCAAGATTCTTCAGCATCACCAATGGTCTATCTCCTCGATGGTAAAGTAGAAGCAAACGGTCGTCTTACCTCTGACGGAATCTCTACATTGGTGACTGAACACGCCGGTGACTCGTTTGAAGGTACAGGTTCGTTCGAAGGAATTGGAACACTCAATGGTACTGGACTGTTTGTCGGTCCAGGTGAGTTCTCTGGACCAATGGTTCAAGCCGGTTCATTCTACATCACCGGATTGATCCCTGGTGTCTACAACATGATTGCTCAATTGAATAACGGCAAGGAAGTTCTTTTGCCAGACCCAGTCAACGTTGGAATCTCTCCTTCGTATGATTTGGCCATGACTATGCCGGGTTCTATCTTTGAAGATACCCTCGATGATTTCTTTGACCAACCATTCTCGAATGAAACCATCCAGTTGATCGATGTCGATTTGGGTCATGATGAAATTATGGAAATAATCACCGATGAAAATGGTAACTTCTCGTATGGGCCTATGGCTGCAGGAGAGTACTATTACAGAGTTGACGTTGATAACGATGGCTGGTATGAATTGAATGAAACCTTCACTGTTCGAGATTCATCAGAAAATATTTCCTTGACAATGAGTGTTCCAGAGATGCATGATGTCTCACTTCAACTCACATCTCCAGTCGATGCACAAACCCAGGAACCATATACTGATGTTTCTGGGCGAGTGGTGACCTTCACGAACACTGACCCATTATTTGCTCCAATAAACTCGACTTCGGATGAGGACGGTCTTGTCTACATTGAATTGCCAATGGGTGCTTACACGATTTCAGATGAAACTGGGGACAATTACATTTTGTTCGACTATGTCTCTCTTGAAACAGAAGATATCTCAATGACGAGTGCTTATGCAATTGGAACTTGGGTTAACGGTTCGATTCGTGTGATGGATGGTGGCCTTGAATACGCTCAATGGTCTCTCGAAGAAGAGTCTGCGAAGTTCGATCAAAGTCAACCTGCTTCCGGAATTGAAATCGACTTCGCGTCCAATGACTTATCGTTCTCGACCACTGTTGAAACCAATGGCAACTACAGTATTCGTCTTCCAAGTGGTAATGATTTCCACATGACGACCTTCAGTATTGCTTCACAGATGTCTGGCGGTCAATTGCTTGTACTCACAGGAGATGATGAACTTGACAACGGTCTCATGTATCTTGAACCAACCATTTCAGCGACAGGATTTGTTTATCTTTACGATAACACCTCACGTTGGGATGGACTTGTTCCAGGCTACAATGTACAAACTGTTGTTGCAACGAATGCAGATGGACTTGAATGGAAAACCACAATTGATGATATTGGTGGTTTCGAATTCCATCTTCAATCAGGAGAATGGGACTTCACAGTTGAAGATGAAGCATTGAATTCTTCAAATATCGAGAATTACAATATTATCGCTGAACCCGATTCATTCCCTAGTGCGATTGAATTGTTTGTCTCTCCAGACTACCTCACCATTGAATTGAACATCTTCATGGATGCAGGTGGCGATAGCATCTTTGCAAACGGAACACTTGTGAGCCCTTCGTTCACTCTGATGCCGCTCAACGTTCACGGCCAACAGCACAATTACACAGCTGCAGACTATACCTCTCCTGGAAACATTACTGTTGTACTTGAACCCGGAATCTACAGTCTGCAATTCAACACCACCGAGGCGGGTGATGAAAATGCATCCGATTACCCACTCGTTGGTACTCTTGCGTTCGACCCAATTCTCGTTGGGCTCGATGCATATGAAGAAGCAGTTGCATTCCCTCTTCGTAACGATTACTTGGTCACTGGAGAACTTACAAACCTAAGTGGTGGCGCAGTTGAAAAGCAATTCTTGCTGCGAAATGAGGCCGATGATTTGTGGTTTAACATGGCATCTGATGTCAATGGCAGTTTCGCTGCCTATGTTCCTGCTGGAGATTGGGTTGCAATTGTTGCTCCATTCTTTGCGGACAATGACAGCACTGAAACACTTCGCTACCCATTCACGGTTGGCGATGATTCATCCGTTCGTACTGGCTTGAATCTCTCTTCATCTGATGTTATTGAACTGAAGTTCCAACTTCAAGAATTCAATACCGAGGACAACATGTCCGGTATTCGCGTAACACTTGTGAGCCATGATGGATTTGGCAATGTGACGCTTTCCAAATCTGATGATAATGGAAATGTTAGTGAACAATTGATGCCAGGAAACTGGAGTTTGTTCCTCAACGAAACCTCACCTCAACAACATTGGACTCTGGACACCTCTTCGACACCATTCTCGACTGATTCAGCCGTTGAGGGTATCATCGATCTTGGACTCATCACAGCAGAACTTGAAGTTCAAATTGGTGGAAAGGTCTTCTGGGACCTCGATGACGATGATATTCCTGACGGAACTGAGGGTGTTGCAAACACAACGGTAACTATTCTTGGAATGAATAATTCTGAGATCGATACCAACGTAACAACAGATGAATTCGGAGTTTGGTCTCTGTTTGTACCAATTCAAGATGAATACCAAGTTTCCGTGAGCAAGGAAGGCTTCAGTACTGAAGTCTACAATGTCTCGAACACGAGTGCTTACCCTGTTTACTCTGAACCTGAATCCTACGATATTGAAATGACCGCAGGAAATGTGAGTGTTTCTGGTAATGTTACTGACATTAACGATGCAAACCGATTGAACGGTTCAACTGTCATCCTTTACCCTGCAAGCGGGATGGCTGGTGAATCTCAATCCATCACTCCGGTGTTTGACAATGACCAACTGAGTTGGTCGGCAGTTATTGCACCTGGCAAGTGGGTCGTTGTGGTTACAGAAGTAAATGCTGGAGAAAACGGTGGCGGTGTCGCTGTTGGCTTACTCGATGCAAGTATCTCCGATGGAGCAACCCTCGACCTTGAGATGTCTCTTGGTGGATGGATCGACTTGACAACTTCATGGACCGATATTGATTTGGTTGAACACCATGCAGGTTCTGCTGATAATGGTTCATCTCTGCTCAACGAAACCGTAATGATAACATTCGGCCTCGGTTCCGATGTCGAATGGGATATGGAAGTTGGTAGCGATGGTGGCATTAGCATCCTCATGCCAGCGGGTGAAGTGGAAATGGATTCCTCTTTCATTACCCTTCAACATGATTTGCTTCTGGAGATGGGATACATCGGCGGTACAGTGACTCAGGTTGCTGAAGGTCGTTCTCCAGTTACTCTTTCATACACACGTACAATCAACTCTGATACCACAATTACCATCGTTGAAGGCAGTATGGTCAACGCAACATTGGTAGCGGATTCCGACCTTGCATTCTTAGCAATCGCAGAAGGTGAAGGTTACCAATCCATTGAATTTGATTTGGATATTGATTACGAAGGGACTGAAACTGTTCAAGTGTTTGATGTTCTTGGCCAAGTTGGGGTTTCACCGGACGAAGCGGACTGGAATGTTGAATTCTGGAACGGAACTGCGTTTGTCGAATCATACGAACTTTCACTTGGAATTGGAAATAACTCAAATGATACAACTGTTGAATCTTCAACAGTTCTCCGGGTTCGTATTCTTACAGCAAACCAGTCTGAAGCATGGCATTTGGAAAACCCTCATATCTTGAAGGTTCGTTTGATTACCGATTCTACACCATCCAGTGAGATTGCAGTCACCGTTCAAGTTCCACAAATCTACGGATTTGAATTGAGTGATGTTGTCACTGAAATTGGTATTGGAACTGGCGGTAGTGGTTCATTCGGATTCATGCTTGTAAACACAGGTAACGGTGATGATGCGTTTACTATTGAGCTCGTAGATAACATTCCAGACGGTTGGGAAGTGACACCAATGAATTCAGTCATAAAAATTGCAAAGGGCGACAGTCGCTCACAATTGTTTACGGCGTACTCGTCTGACGACTTCACCTCTGGTACCAAGACTGTAACCGTTCGAGTCACCAGCGAAGATGGCGTCTTTACAGATACTTTCGATGTTGAGATCACGAAAGCAAGCATTGAACTTTACATTAATCAAGGTCAAATCGTAACACTTTCGAGCAAAACTGCCGACGAGGCCGGTCAACTCAAAATTCCAGTCACTAATCTTGGTTTCTTGGGAAGCGATGACGTTTCAGTCACTGCAAGTATCCAGAATGGTAGAACATTAGGTACACAGACGGTTACTCTTAATCCAAACGGTACCACGGTTGTCATATTCGACTTAACTGCAGACGATGCATCAGGTTCTGTCCGGTTTGATGTGCGAGTCGAAGTTCTTGGAGATGACGCAGATCAAGTCATTCAAGAAATTGGTATAGAAGACGGAGAACAAACGATTGACTTCTCAATTGAATACTACATCCAAACCGATACCGATGAGACAGCAGATACTTTGTTAGTTGCTGGAATCGTCATACTCGGTTTACTCGTAATTTATGGTGGAGTCCGATTGGCTCGCTCGAAGTCTTCATCGACTCGATTCTGATATGAGACAACCCATTATATCCAAAGTTGCTTAGGCAACTTTGTTGATGTGAAACCATGAGTGTGGAACGATGAAGGGTCTTGAGAATTTGGACTTGCTTCCAGAGCCTGATGATCCTCGAATTCTCTCCGCAATTGACCCTTCTGCCGTTGGGTTCCAAGATGGTTGGAGAGCCGAAGTCACTGGATGGGCTCCTTTAGATGCTGTCCCAGTCGCCCGATTACGACGGAAAAAAATACTTGCCACTAACGGGGCCGTATTTGCGATTCTTGTCATTATATTGCTCGTTGTTTGGGATTCAGGACTTCTTTTTCTCGAACTCCCACCGCCAAAATCGGAATGGGCTCAAGAACAATCACAACTCGATGAATTTTCAGACCTCGGACTCACAGGTTCTGGAGTCCGGGTTTGTATGGTTGATACTGGAATTGACTTGAGTAACACTGCTTTTTCAGAAGTTGAAGTGACGTTTAAGGACATGATTGGAACCTCAAATGCTCCGGTTGATTATGGATTCATTTCCCATGGGACTCTTATGGCAGGAATATTAGTTTCTGGTAGTCACCAAATGGGTATTGCTCCAAACATCACTCTGGCCATGGTTGCTGCTTTAGGCGCTGATGAAAACGATATGAACAGTGGTTCAGAACAAACTGTGGCGAATGCAATAGCTTGGTGCCAAGATACTTTTCAAGCAGATATCATTTCACTTTCCCTTGGTGGAGAACAAAACATCGAAATGCATACTGAAGGCACAAGTGTTTCAGCTGTCCGCAGGGCTGTCGATTCGGGTATATTCGTCGTTGCTGCTGCAGGTAATGATGGCGGAGACGCTGACGACGGCTTAGTTTCAGTACCCGGCAATGTCCCTCGGGTCATCACTGTAGGCGCCTCGACTCGAGATCAAGCAGTATGGGTGAATTCTTCCAAAGGTTCGCAAATCCTTTCGGATGCGACTTTACGTCAAAATCCTCACATGAAGCCTGAAGTTATCGCACCTGGCGAAAACATCATCAGTACGGGTATTGGGGAAACTTGGTATTCGAGTAGTGGTACCTCCGATTCGACTGTTTTCGTCACAGGAGCCTTGTCGTTACTTCTTGAAGCGTTCCCTGAATACAAGCCAAATTCATCTTCCAATGGTGACTGTATTGATCAAGTAAAACTCTCATTGATGAATTCCTCGCTCAAATATGAAGACACGGTTGAACATGATAACCATTGGGGATACGGCCAACTTCAAGCCATGGATTGGTATCTTGATTTGGCCGTTCAGACGCCATCGTGTTCGTTTTGAAGTCCCTTCCAATATCTTGTTTTTCGCTCTAAAAGCGTTCTAATGTTCGGTTTTCCACCCTTCTGGGCGATGTTATGTTGATATTTAAAGTTGTATTTGATATTCTTGTGTGATTATAAATGATACATTTGTCTTTATTTGATATTTTTAAAGTGCCAATAGAGGCGCAGTATTATATTCGAGGAGGATGTGGGAGAAAGGAAGAGGTGTCTATTATGAACAATTCTACATCACGCAAAAGCATATCGTTGGTTGCACTCTTGTTGCTGTCTATCCTAACGGGATTAATTACCATTCCAACGGTATCTGCTGTAAATGAAACGAAATCCGGAACAATCTCTGGTATTGAAACTTGGACGGGCACTGTTAACTTGAATGGCGATATCACCGTTGCTGAGGGTGCAAAGCTCATCATCAATGCTGGAACCACCATCAATCTTCCACCTGGTACATTCATTGACGTCGAAGGCGCCATCTGTATCGGGGAGAGTTCATGCGGTGCGAGTTCAGGCTCTGCCGGTAGTCAAGCTCGATTCATTTGGGCCACTCCGACTGATTATACCGTTACTGGTCGATGTTATTCAAACAGCAGTAACAACCCAAATTACAACGGTGATGCAGGATGCGGTTCAGGTATGATTATTCGCTCAACGATTGACCAAGCGATTACTTCAATCAACTATGCACACTTCGAAAATGCATACGGCGTTCCTTTCGATACCAACCAAGTCAGTGGTAAGCAATACGGTGTTTTGGTGTTTGATGGCTCGTCAACTACTGCGACTGGTCTCACGTTCACTGACATCAATACTTCCAACATTATCGCGCTTGATTTGGCTTCTCCTCTGATTAAAGATTCAACCTTTAGTCTCGGAATTGATGGGAATGGCTACGATGCAGCAGCAGTTCGAGCCTATGGGGCAGGTGCTGGAATCCTTGGAACAATGCGTATCCAAAACTCCGACTTCACGGGTAACGCCGATGCCGATTGTGGTCAACAAGGCGGTGGTCGCAGTCTTATTTATGTCGAAAGTTCCTACATCGATCTCTCCAACCTTGATATTAAAGACAATGCATATGGCCTGTTTTTGAAAGAAAGTTCTGGTTCTCTAACTGATTCCACAATCAATGTCAAATGCAGTGGTATTGACACCAACTCTCACAAAGTAACTGGGACAATCAATCACACCCTCATCATCAACGACAATACCATTACCACAGCAGATGGGTCAGGAATTACCGCCTACGATGGTGCAATAGTTGAAGCAAACCGAAACACAATCTCTGGAGCAGCCGAAGGTTCCGGATTCGGTATTCGTTCATCTACAGTTTCTGCAAATAATAACGTAATCGGACCAATTGGTGGTTGGAATGGTTTGTGGATTTACGGTACTTCAGATGTGAGTGCGGAAAACAATACCATACAAGACACGGCAAAAGAAGCAGTGTTAATCGGAGAATACCACTTTGAAGACCAAGGATGGAACGTTCCAACACCTACAGCCGCTCGTTTGTATTTTGCGAACAATCAAATTTCGAACAATACCGGTGTGTGCAACTCTCAAATGTATGACGGAGATTTCGCTTGTCCAGCCATTCACATGTTCATGGCCTCTGCTACACTCTATGACAATACAGTGACCAACAACGGTGGCGATGGGATGCGAATTAAGGGCAGTATTGTCAACGCCCAACGAAACACAATGGAAGTTTCCGGCTTTGCTGCAAATATTTCAATGTACGATGATAACTATGGTAGTAAATACGGTTCAATTGCCTACTTCTCTGGTAATTCATATTCCAATGCCTCCCAGGTCTACAACATCACTGAATCTCGTGTTATTGTTCAATCAGAATACATCCCAGATGCAGGTGGAAACGAATTGTATCCCGTTTCACTCCGTTGGCTCGGCCCTGAATGCCCGTATGTCCTCGATGAATGTCTCCTTGTTCCTTCAACGGCGATTATGCCTCCAGCATTCATGCCAATGGCGCTCGAAGTCATCGACAACTCGACCGTCTTCTCTTATGCAGATTTGCAGAATTTCGATTCATCGAAAATCCACGTACAAAATCAAAACTCCGCTTGGGGAAGTCAAGTACGAGAGGGAGAACTGGTACGCTATCAAGTCAAAGCTAAGAACAGTAACGTTGTTGACGCAACCGTCGTTATTCGAGACGCAACCGGCTTACCTCTCTACACACTCACAACCGATGCCTTTGGGTTTACTCCTGAAGTCTCTCTACCGTCTGATTTCTTACTTGATCGTAATTGGAATCACAAGGTTGGGGAAAGCAATGTGCAAATCCCGGGAGTTACTGATGGAGCGGGCAACCCTGTGTTCATCGATGAAAACTCATGTGCTGATGGCTACGATAACGACGGAGATACCAAAGTTGATTCTGAAGATGTTGATTGTACAGGCGGCCGTGAATTACCGTTTTACTCAGTCGAGGCATACATGTTTGGAAAGGGGCAGAAAGAATTTGACTTTGTCCTCAGCGGTTCGATTGATGATGTGATTAATCTCGATAACCTCAAACCGAGTGTTACAGTTACTCAAAACGACGGATTCTCGTTTGCAACAACAGTTTCTCTCACTGGTTCTTCATGGGACGGAATTTCGGGGCCTTACCCCGTTGATTATGTTGCGTACCAAAACCAATTTGGTTTGATCAAGCGTGTTGAAGTTCAACCTCCTGGTTCGACAGATTGGTATTCAGCCGTCGATATCTCGGGTTCCGGTGGCGAAATCACAAAATCCAATCATCCATTCAAAACATGGGCTTTTGATTGGGAAATGTCTGCTCATCCAGAAGGAGAAGGCGATGTTACCTTCCGTGTCCGCTCATACGATGGATTGGATTACTCTCCGGTCGAAGTTCGTAAGTACAAACTCAACCTCGTGCCACCAACTATTTTGGTCGACACGCCAAATGATGGAACCACTCACGACAATAGTAAAGTAACGTTCACAGGTACCGCGAGCGACCCTTACTCGGGAACTTGGGGCAGTGACATCAATTCCATTTGGTTTGAAATCAATGGACCAAATAACTACACGGCCAATTTCAATGTACCTGGTTCTACTGCTTGGGCTTATGATTGGATTTTCCAAGACTTGCAAACTGGAGATTATGATTTCCGAATTTGGGCATCAGACAGTGATTTCTGTAACGTGAAGACTGGTTGGATGGACTGTACCTATGAAAGTCGTTCCCTAAGTGTAAACACAGACAACGCAATCCCATTTGTTCAATTGAGTGAACCATTAAACTCCGACATTCTTCGGGTGAGTGAAACTCAATTGATTCAAGGTGTGGCTTTGGACAACGATGGAATTGTAACACGTGTTGAAATCGTGATCTTTGATTTGACAAGTGGTATTGAGATTAATAACGGTCCTAATCCAGTTACTACTTTTGCTCAAAACGGAGCATGGTATACAACTTGGGATACTTCTAATCTCATTCACGACCAACAATATGAGCTGCTTATCAAAGCATGGGATGGAATGGATTTCTCGAATGAAGAACGCATCCGTATTACAATCGATAACCCGAGTGATGCAGACAATCTGATTCCAGAGTTTAACTCAAGTACTTGGGTAAGCACAATGACCTTGTTCTGCGATTCAAATCCAACAAAGCAAGACCGTTGTAATGGTGGAATTAGTATCGACTTGACGAACCACTTTTCAGACCCAGATGGTCCTACTGACAGTACCGATGGACTTGTGTTCGATGTCTATGATGATTTGAAAAACCTCGATGATGATAATTACGGAAATTATCTCAACTTCAATTCAGATGGCGTTGTAAAATACAACCCTGCATACGTAACTGGTCTGTCAAATGATATCTCGGAATGGTCACTTGTTGGTTTGATGTTTGAAGCAAGAGACTACTATGGCTCTGTTGCATATTCGTATAAGGTCAACATCGTTGTTGTAGAAGTTTCATTCAATGTCATTCGTGAAGGAACCGGTACACTCAACCCTGATAATCCTGCATATTTTAGTGGCCAAGGATTGCCGAACAGTCTCGTTGAAGCACGGTATGATAGTTTGAACGGTGTTCGTATTAACCAAACCCGTGTCAAGGCTGATGCGACTTGGAGTATGGAAATCTCAAGCAGTCAACTTTCAGGAAATGAGGGTGCACGTAATATCATCTTTGAAATGGATGACCAAGTCTATGCTCTTCCGGGCGAAAATTCAGATGCTTTATTCCAATTAAGTGTTGGAGATGGTGAAGATTCAAATTCTAATATTGGATTGATTGTAGCAATTATTGTTGGAGTCATTCTCCTCTTAGGTGTTGGAATGTTCTTCTTACAAGTTGAATATGATGACCTTGATGAAGAGGCTGAAATGCTGGCTGCACAGGAACAAGAAGCAGTCGACCCTTATGCTTGGACGAAATCTCGCCAAGATCCAGTCGCCCTTCCTTCATCTCACGTTGCCATGACTCCAGTAGCCCCACAGTCTCAAGTTGCTCCGGCAGTCCCAGTTGCTGATTCTGCACAGGCGGCTGCCCAACATCCTGGATGGATATGGGATGCTGAGTCAAATAATTGGGTTCCAGACCCAAACTACACTCCGAACCAATGAAGCATTTCCGGCTCACCGAATCGGAAGTGTTGAAGAGGAGATAAGAGGGAGATAAGGATATGGCTCTTCAACAGAAACCTGGAGTTCAGGAGAGAATCCTCCTGCATTTACTTGATTACTCGGATTTCAAGAGCAGTGTCGAGGTTCCATTCGCCCTATCGCAGATGGGTATCGCGAATGCCGTTGCTATTGCTCGGTCAAATGTACCTCGAGCAATTGCGGGATTGAAAGATGAAGGTCTTTTAATCGAACGACAAGCTCACGTTTCAGGTGTATCTCGAAAACGCAAAGCGTATTTTCTGACTGATTCCGGAATCAATGTTTCGGAGGATACTTGGTTAAGACTCCGGGATTTCGAATTACGAAGTATCATGGATGATGGTGCCATCATTCATTCAACATTGGGTGAACTCAATGACCACCTTAACTTCTCCATGCGCCCGGTCGATATTATCCGATACATGGATGAGAACTGTGTCTTGGACACCCGTACTTTGTCTGCTGATTTGGTCGAAAGAGACCTTTCAAAACATGTTGAAAAGCAACTTGTGACTTCACTCGGCGACCTCCCTCGTCTACGACATTTCTATGGTCGGGAAAAGGAGATGGATAACATGGCGAGTCTTATTGATGCTCGGGCAACCACTTTATTGGTGCCAGGTATAGCAGGGATTGGTAAAACAACCATTGCATCAAAACTCATTGAACGCTTTATGCATCGAAGGAATCTTTTGTATCATCGATGTCAAGATTGGGAAGGTTCACGTTCCTTTTTCGAAGCGGTTGCGGATTGGTTATCGAATTTAGGGGATTCAAGTTTTTCTGACTATTTGGCCGCAACTCCAATTCCACAACCAGCAGATGCAGCACGATTACTCGTTGACTGCTTGGAAGGCACTCCTACATTGATTGTGATCGATGATTTCCACAAAGTTGCTGACACCACACTCCATCAAACATTTCAAGCAATGTCACTGGCTTTACTTGGAAGTGAAGAAGAGATTGGCCTGGTCATCTTTTCACGTTCTTTCAAGCCAGTTGTCCCTGCAAAAGACGCAGAAGGCCGAATTGCAAGTTTAGTTCTCCCACTTGATGGGCTTGATTCCGATGCTGGTCGCCAACTTCTGAGTAGCTTCGAAAACCTTGGAGATGAACAATGGCTGCATATCCACGGACTCTCACGCGGTCACCCCTTGGTATTGGAACTGATTAACCGAGGTGCGTCAGCAGGTGCATTCCACGAAACTTTGGAGAATTATGTCACTGTTGAAATCTTTTCAAAGTTGAGTGGTGAACAAAAGCGTGTTCTTTCTGCACTTGCTATTTATCGTGAGCCTGTTCTTCTAAGTGCACTTGCTGAACAAGGCTTGGACACCGATGAACTCGATTCATTGGTTGAACAAGGGCTTGCACGACAGGGAGATGTTGACACGTACGATGTTCACGATTTGATTCGGGAATTCCTTTTGCGAAGCCTTGATGAGACTACAAAGAAGGAATTCCATGCGAAATGTCACACCTGGTATCAGAAACAGAATGTCACGGCAGCTCTTCTCATTGAACGTATTTACCATCTGATTCGATCTGGAGAAAGTGGAGATGCAGCATTGTTGGTCGCAGATGAAGGAAGAGACCTCATTGCCCAAGGCCACATGGAATTACTTGGTTTGATCGAAAGTCTTTCAATGGAATCACTTGACATTCAAGTTCACATGCGTGTTTTGCAACTTCGTGGTGAAATCCTCGTTCTTCTTGGACGGTTTTCAGAGGCAGAATCCATATTCCTTTCAACTCAAACACTTGAATCATCTTCAAAGGTAACTCGCCTTGATGCTGAAGTTCTCTCTGCCTTGGCTGATATTGCTCTTAAGCAAGGAGATACCGACAAAGCACTCACCATGCACCATGATGCACTTGAGAAGTTTATTCAATTTGGTGATGCCAAAGGGGCTGCTCGTTCGTACAATAATATGGGATATTTACTACGTCGAAAAAATGATATTCCTAAGGCATTGGAAGCTTACGGTGAAGTCGAGGCAATCTTGGAAGGTTCAAACGATACAGAATTGATTGGCACTCAACTCACTCTTGCTCGTTCATTTATTGAACTTGGTGAAATTGACCGAGCTCGGAACCATGCACTCGAGGCTTTTGAAAATACGGATGGTGGAGATGATGCCTTACTCCATGCTCGTGCTCAAGCCGTTCTTGGGCGATATTATGCGAAGGTTGGAGATGCTGATGTAGCCTCACATCATTACTCAACTGCACTTGAAACAATGAGCGAAGCAGGAGATTTGCTCTCGTTGGTAGAAATCACAATTTTACTCGGGGAAGTTCTACAGGACTCAGGTCGAGCAGAAGATGCAATGGAGCATTATCGCGAAGCATTGGTTATTGCTGAAGCAAATGACTTGCGTATGCAAATCGGAGAACTCCTCTCCCGTTTGGGTGGCGTAGCACCGGACAAACCTCGTCGAATGGAATACTTACAACGTGCTTTATCCGTGTTTAGAGAACTTGGTGCTAAATCAAGGATGCGTGAAGTACAAGCTCAAGTCCATGCTGCAGTTATGCGACGATGACTTAGTAATTCGATTGAGGTCGATCGTACTCGAGAGATGTTATTCCATCGGAGTGTACAATCCATACTGAAGTCACTCCTGCAAGAACAACAGTTCCCTCATGGCTTGCAGCACCTGTGCCAGATATTGACACGTTTGAATCTAAAGTTCCCCCGTTATGGATAAGCTCAATTGTGGTATCTGTCAAAACAAGTGTCATACGGTGCTCATCTGCTTCAGTTAATCTCCATGTGACTTTTTCAGCATATTCAACTGCACCCATCCGGCTCGCTTCATCTGCCCTTTCTACCGCAGCAGCAAGGTCGTCAAGATTGGATTGAATTGCATTTATATTCCATCGTTCACGGGTGGCTGATTCAATCTCATACGCCCACAAACTAAACATGGTAAGGAGCAATACACCAAGAAGGAACGTGAAAATATATCCTAATTCTGTTGCTGCGGCTCGTTCATCTTGATTCAGTGCATCTTTCTTCATGAAATCACCTCCGTCATATGGGCATTCAGTGCTGACATTTGTAACGTAAATTGAATCGGTTGGCCATTGGTATGCCATACTGCTTCCGTGGTTGCATACGATGGGTCTGGAACCCATCCGACATAGTCGGTCAGTAAATCGATGCGTCCTGGGAAAATCGTCCAATCTTCACTTGATTCAAGGCCGTCTGCCGAAGCATCTGCAATCGCAACACCGTAAGGGCTTGACCATCCACGCCGAACTTCAAATGCAACTGCTGAGGCGAGTGAAGAACGGTCGACAAGTTCGATATCTAATTTCATTGTACCTGCGCCACTTACACTGTCTTGGGTCGGATGGAGCGATGGAATCGTTGCTGCAAACCTCGGGCCAGGGCCGCCTCGGTCGGATGGTGCAACGACAATGTATGATTCGAACTCTGGGTGATTTGTTACAACAGCACCACCAACATAGGCGACTTCCATTCCCATTATTGATGATGAAAACTCATAGCTCAACCGAGAGAGATGAAAGCCCCATATGGTGCCCAAGTTGGCATGTGTTGAAGGACCATCTACTCCGATCAAAGTGATCTGCATACTCGCAGGGTGAGTTCCTTCTTTCCAAGCTCTCTTCAAGTCAACTTCACTTCTTCCACTCATCGATTCCCACGGAAGTTGTGATGAAATCCAGCCACTTGCTTGCACATTTATCGATAAGCAACGTTGAGCGCCATCGTGGTGTGCTTGTATGAGACCGTCTTGGCCTCGTAAAAGATACAATCGCAATGCGTGACCGTCTTCGATGTTCATTTGGCTTATTCCTTGGTTGAGGCTCAAAGTCTCTTGAGTATCTGTGTCAAAGAGCGTGCCGTTTTGATTTGTTGTTCCAGTTAGATTCCAATCAGCAGCCGTTCCAGCTCGAGCAATGTGGACTTGATTGGACGTTGTCCCATCGATGTGAAGCGTGTGTACTTGGCCAGATAATGCACCCGTGTCATCGGCTGGAATGACTTGCATTCCTGAACCGTTGGTATCTCTTCTCCAAGACACGAATATGTCTCCATTGGCATCAATCATCGGCGCACCTTCTACTTCTGCTGGTGGCCAATCAAATACGATGCTCTGGTTTGGAGCAACTGAAAGCCCTCCGCCTCGCCATGTCACGGTGACGCTGGAGAGTCCTGGATTAGTGAACACAACTTCACCTTCGAGTGACGGAGTGACAAATGAGTGCCCAAGATACTGTCCATCGACACTGGGCCAAGCAACTTGTCCAACATCAGCTTCCATATTCGTTTGAAGAACCAGTCGAGAGGGTGCACTTGTCGTGATGTGTACAACTTCAGCCGTATCGAGGGTAAATTGGTGAGTAAACGTGATTCCTACACGGTTTTGATTCGATGGTAATGCATAATAGGAGGTGGATGTTTGATTCGTGACAATGATTTGGTTTGCAACTTCACTGACAACATGAATTTGGCTGCTGCCACTTGGCAAGGGGAGTGACCAAGAAGAACCAGTTGAATCAACAGGGCTTGGGTCGTTTGCTTGCATAAGGGCAGTTCCTCCAGACCCTTTGGAGATTAGCAGATGTAATTGATGGGATGAATGGATGACTGTTTCTCCCAGCGCACTCGTGTCAAGTGTGTACATTCCATCGACCATGAGGTTGAGTTCCGATTGTTTGACCGACTGGTTCCAAATTTCAATTTCAATTGGACCCAGTGGGAGTGCTAGACCAGGTGAGGCAGTCATTGAAACGCTCTCTGCCCATTCTGGGATGGTGAACATATACGGGTTTGCAGGTCCGAGTCTGAGGTCATCAACACAAAATGCCGTATTCATAGATTCAGGATGACGGATACTGATTTCATCATCGTAGTCGAGTGCTCCTTGGACTCGGAAACTTGTATCATCGACCCATGTTGCTGAGTACCACATACTGCTTTGCATCATGTTCCAGTTGAGTGATCCATCGACAGGAATCAACTCAATTTCTGTCGAGTCACCGGGCATTCCAGTTTCGCTCAATGCTGCAGTTTGGTGGGCCAAGAGCGACATTTGAGACGACATATCATGCCGTTCGATTGAGCCTTCTAGTTCTTCAATTACGGGAATCATTGAAACCATCATCATGGCGATAATAGACAAGACTCCGCCGAACAGCAATACAGTTGCGACTGCTGCTGAAACCGCTTCTTCATCTCGTAAGAGTGCGGACTTCATCTTGAAACCTCCACTCGTTTGACGTCGACTTCTAAGAACAGCTGAGCACCCTGAGTTTCAACAGTAAATCCATCAGCACCGCTTGCTCGCAAATAAGGGGCATAGCCAACATAGGTGTCCAATGTACCTGATGCTCTGTTCAAAGTGTATTCATCGAGCATACGTTCATGGTATTGAGGCGTAATCACATCGTTGAGTGCATTTCCAACTGTGA
This sequence comes from uncultured euryarchaeote, assembly GCA_937892945.1. GTDB lineage: Archaea > Thermoplasmatota > Poseidoniia > Poseidoniales > Poseidoniaceae > MGIIa-L1. Next base: position 40,405 of record CALBIL010000051.1, read on the forward strand.
ATTTCACATTATATGCATGGCCGGTGAACAACGTCATTGGACCAAGTGAAATCATATTCATGCCAATGTTGTTTCCAGAACCGAGTGAGCCGTTAATGAGGACATCATTGAGAACCAGGGAAAGTCGAAACTCACCGTTGACCAGTGTGTCGATTTCGAGGTTTGGATATTGGGTGACTCGCCATGGTTGATTTGGAAACCGTTCAACTCGTGCATCATTCATTAAGGCGATTTGGTGTTCACCCATTCCGAGCGATGTCGTGATTTGAATGCCGGATACGATGTAGGTTACACTTCGATGAATAGCAACACCATCCGCATCGAAGACAGTCACTGAAATCCAATGCTGACGAGACGATGTGTGATTGATGAACACCTCTTCGTGTGATGAATCAAAAGTATGATTTTCGATACTCGTTCCAGTCTCAATAGTGATGCTGCGGGCCGTTTCATTCATTGCTAATATTCCAAAAGTCGAAATGTTTACGTTTCGAACCATCACCGAGTCATAGGGTGTTAAATCGGCAGCGATAGTCCATGTTTCGACCTTTTCTAGCGGTTGAATCATTGTTGATTTGAGTGCAAGAGTGTGGCGAATACCTGTACCTTCGGGAGCACTTCCTGCTACATCGATACGGTCTTGAAATCGTTCAGCAATCCCATTGGCACTGTTCCAATTTGTGTTGTCTTCGAAATCACCGATGTACGGGTTCAAAAACACCCACACTCCACCCATGATGGTGATCACCATTGCGAGCATCATGACAACACCAAGCACTTCGCTCACACCACGTTGGTCCCGGCGAAGGGACGGGTGCGAAACTGTGTTTGACTGTGCGTTCACAGAGGTCACACCCTTTGGCATCATTTAGCCATTGACCTTCACACCCCCCCATAGGGGGGTGGTTTGAGGGATTACTGCTTGGTCGGAGTGAGTGTATTGGTTGGCTCGAGATCTTCACTTTTACCAATATAGTGTGAGTATTCAGGGCCTTCTTGAAGTGAGATTGAGATATCGCCAGTAAAGACTTCATCAATGTGATACAAGACTGTTGATTCTGCCAGGTGTGGCTGATTATTCTTCAAGGACAAGTGGGTCAATGAAATGCTCTTCGTTGCGGGTGTGCACACTTGAGCGAGGAATTGGCCTGTTTGGTCATTTGACAAGTGTCCACCACGGCCACTAATTCTGTCTTTGAGCGAGTAAGGGTACGGTCCGTTCATCAATCGGTTATGATCATAGTTCGCTTCAATCGCAATGTGCTCACAGCCTCGAACATGTGTAACCAATTCATCTGTCCAAGAACCGAGGTCGGTAATGATGGCTGCTCGCTTCCCATTATGGCTGGCGATGAAGGCCACATTGTCTGCACCAGAGTGAGGGACTGGCACGGGAAGTACTGCCAAATCTTGGCTGACATGAATCATGTCTAATGATTCGAAATAATGGGTGAGTTCAGGGATTAAGCCGAGTTCTTCAGCCGTTCGGTGATTTGCTTGGACTTTGATATTCCAACGCTTTTGTGCGACTGCAGCTCCCCCACCATGATCGCCATGATGGTGGCTGATGAACATGAAATCAATCTCCGTTGGATGAATATTCAATCGACCCAGTCGTTTTTCCAGTTGTGCTCCGCTAAACCCTTGGTCAATCAACACTTTTGCATGCTCAGTTTCAAGCAAAGTCGCATTCCCGCGACTGCCTGTACCAAGATGCGTGAGTGTCATTGCCATCGGAATCATTCAGCACGGGGCGCGAGCGGCCTTTGAAGAAACCGCATTAGTTCGATGTAATGCGCTGGTTTTTGACCCGATTGATGTATGACACATGCCTTTTTTCTCGGCAACGGTGGAGTTTCTGTTGTCGTTGAATCCAGAATTGTCCGAACATCGCTCCATCATCCTCATAAGTGTCTTGAGAGGGTTACACATCTGCGAAGCGTATGCTTTGTAGGCTGGTCTCAAAATGCGTCGTAGTTTAACCACTCTTCTAACCACTCTTGCCGTTGTCGCAAGTCTCCTTTTCATGTCGCAATTCCCGGCAGTTTCGCCGGTTTCAAACCTCCATCCGGATACGACGGATGGTTCAAAGCCTCCTACAACTGATACCGATGGCGATAAAATCCCCGATGTCCATGAAAACTTGTTTGAAGCATGGATGAATTGGAGCACAGTCGATGGCCGTGCAATTTTGATGCAAGGTATGGATAATAACAATGCGTCTGATGCCTTTGTCGATCGAGACAACGATGGCTTGAACGCCACTGAAGAATATTGTTGGCCGTATCCAGCTAATTGTACGTCTCCAGGATTCCCTCGTGGATTGACAGGTACAGTGGATGAAGAAGGTGAAAGAAGTTATCTCGATCCTCGAATGTCAGATACTGATGGCGATGGGATGCCCGATGGATATGAGGCTTACATGTGTGAGCGTGTCGGTGGCTACAATGTTTTTTCTCTGAAGTATGAATGTCAAAACTTTGACCCATTGAACGGTTCTGATGTGTATGATGATCCCGATGAGGATGGATTTGATGTGAATCGCGATGGGGTGTTGTCGATAACAGAACGTTTTTCGTCACCTGAAGAGTATATTCATGGAGCGCCATTGAACCATACCACTGAACTGGATGGGATGTGGTGTTCGGCTTCTTTACCTGAAGGGTCAGTGTTTAAGAATTGGCCATTTATCGCTACCGGACAAAATGCAACTTTCAAGAATATACTTGCGGCATGTACTGAAAATGCTTCAATGGTGATTGATGAAGACCTTTGGCTCGGCACAGATCCTCTGCTTGCAGATTCAGACCGCTACCATTGGGATGGATTTTCTATTCGCCGATTGTTCCCCTCTTTTGGAGACGGGATTCCTGACGGGTGGGAAGTTCACTTTGGTCTTGAACCATTGAACCGCACGAACGCCTTACTCGACCCTGATGCAGATGGTTGGGATGCCAACCGTGATGGTGGCGTTTCACCCGATGTAAGTCGTACCCTCACAGCGCTGGCTTTAGGCGAATCACTTTCAACCCTTGAAGAATATTTTGTTCATGACGATAATGGTAATTCTGTTCTTCCGGGTATGAAATCAGTATTGCTTGGCAATCAACTCGACACACACCAATATGTTCCGTTGAGTTTTACGGCGCTTGAAGATGAAATGAGTCTTATTCATCACGACCTACGTGACCTCGATGAAGACGGTACAATGTTATACGCAACGACACGTTATGGGCTGACCGTTTTTGATTATGATCAAATGGTGAGTTTTGACCATTGGATGCCTCAAGGCGTCGAACTGCATGAATCTCTGCTTCTCTCTCTTGATGATTCATCCTTTGCCCTGGCTCTTGCTACCAACATTGGTTTAGCCGTTGCTCCACTTCAAGCAGATGGCAATCTCGGTCCACTTCCGACTTGGGATTGGTCTCTTACGGACGAAATCTTTGCACTCTCTCTTCTGAACTTCGATGGTCAAAATCAATACCTTATCGGCTTAGGTCATTCGGGTGAAGGCGCTGTGTTTGAAGTGAGCACTTCATCTCAAATCGCACAACAGTATGAACTCGCTACCGGGCTCCAAACTGCGCTGAGTCAATCAAAAGCTACAGTGACGGGCATTGCACACGGCCCCGCTGGTGGTGGGAATAATACACTGTATGTTGGGACAGACCGTGGCTTGTTGTTCGGAGAAACGAGCACAGCACGTGATGCTTTCGAACCCGTTTGGAGATTTTACTACACGCCAGAGGTCACACCTTATCCAACAGCGATCGATGAATTACGCTCCCTCTCACTCGGCATGATTGCCAATCCTGCGAATGTCCGAACCATGTCTCTTGCAGGTCCAACACAATCGAATGCACAGGCCTTGTGGTTCGGTACACCTTCTGGAGTCCACAAGATGAGTCTTGTTGACAACTCAATTTCATACGGCGGATTGCTAGAACATCCTGGTATCGAAGGGAAATATGTTCGAGATTACAATAACGTCTACTCACTCCATGCTACTGGTGATGAGATTTTGGTCGGTTCTCAGAAAGGCCTTTGGGCGATTTCAGGAGATTATTCTGCCGTGTATGGTTTCCAAAACCAAGAAGATGTTTTTGGAGAAATCGTCACATTACAAACGATGACTGTTGACGGAAATACCACCGTATTTACTGGCTCTTCACCTGGACGATACGCAAATCTTGAATTGATGAATCCAGGGGCAAATGATTCTGATAACGATGGAATGCCAGACGGCTGGGAAGTTGCCAATGGATTAGACCCGACAGACCCATGGGATTCCATCTTTGATACTGATGGAGATGGCATTGACCTTGACCAAGCTGCTGATGGGTTCTTGGAACGCCTCTGGACGAATTTAGATGAATTCCGATTTGAATCTCAAACCCTCAATGGTTACAATTCCACCAATCCTAAAGTCGGTGACACCGATGGAGACGGGTTAGGTGATGGCAGCGAATATTTCGGATTCTTCTTTGAGAACTCTACACTGTGGTGTCATTATTCTGTTCAAATGGAATATATCTGTGATGATGCAGTAGGACAAGCAGCCAATATGACGTACCTTGCCCTTTCAAGCAACGACCAAGGCACTGATCCTACCAACTTTGACAGTGATGGAGACGGTATGCCTGATGGATGGGAAATTGAACACCGACGCTGGATAGGCTCTTACTTTAGTGGAGGGAACAATTGGACCCTCGACCCGAATCGTGCGGAAGACGCCAATTGGGATGCAGACCGAGATGGACTTGCGAATCTTTGTGAATATCAATGGTCACTTGTACGTGGCGCTGGCGTTGAAGGGTTGTTGTTTGAATCACATGGAGAATCAATCAACTCGACTCTTGAATGGTTTGAAGCAGACCCGAACAACATTGATTCTGATGGCGACTCATTACCCGACGGATGGGAATCCGGCGGTGCATGCACATGGGACCCTTCTCGACAAGGTGTCAATCCACTCAATGCTTCCGACCTCTTTGAAAACCCCGATGGGGATGGATATGATATCAACCACAATGGTGTGTTAGAAGATTCAGAGGCCTTTGTCAATTATTTAGAATTCCACCTGCGTTCTGATTTATTCAGCGGAAATCAAACTTTTGATGGTGAAGCGCTTCCAAACGGCTTCTCGACAGATTTGTTTTCAAATATTAGTGCATTTGGAATGCCTGAAGCAAACTTTGCGGACCGAGCATCTGGTTCAGTTACCGCCGTTCAAACGATTACGAACATTGGTTCAGCAGACCCATTCGATGCCGATTCAGATTCCGATGGGATGCCAGATGGCTGGGAGATTTGGTTTGCTCGTTGGAATGTTCTTGATGATGCGTGGACTTTGAATCCTTTGGATTCAGCAGACCGATGGGAAGATGCTGATGACGATGGTATGGCGAATTGGGAAGAATATAATGCGATTTCACCAATGCTGTCTGAAACCGACCAAAACCGAACTGCACCTCAATGGTTTGTTACAACAGTTGGATCTGCTTTTGCTTTGCAGCAATGGCCAGGCTACACTTTTGAGAAGTCTTTTGGTTCTTTCATCACTTCAGACCAAGTAAACCTCACCGGATTAACTTCTGACCCGAACAACGTTGACACCGATGGAGACGGTATGATCGATGGTATCGAACAATTGTTCACAACTTGGAATTACACGGCTGAAACTTGGACACTCAATCCTTTAGTCCCTGGCGATGGTGCTTTTGATGGCGATGGTGATGGCCTGACTGACAGTCAAGAATTCGCTATTGCAGTCGAGAATCCAGTCAATGGATTAGACCATCCATCCGATGCTCCACTTTTACATGTCGACGGTGATGTTCAGCAACCAACAGAAAAAGCACAGCGCGTCTTCAACATTCTCATCACCAAAGAAACTCGTGGTAAGCGTCTACTGAATGATTTCAATGATTGGCAGGCTGGTGTTCCACCGAATGCAATTCTTTCGACACTCCTCGGTATGTCTGACCCGACCAATCCGGATACGGATGATGATGGTATGTTTGATGGCTTTGAATACTGGTTTACTGAATGGGACTTGGAGCAAAACCGTTGGAGCATGAATCCATTGATTGATAGTGACGTCAATCTTGATACTGATGGCGATAGTTTCGACTGTGATGGCGATGGGAATATCTCAATGGATGAACGTTTTTCGAATTTACGCGAATGGGAATCTCGTACATATGGGAAATATATTTCTCGTTTCACTGTCCCAGTTGCTGATGGAATTATTGACTTTGGAGACGATGCGATACAGGCGTACATGGAAGAACTTGGCATAACCTTTGAGCAAGCTCAACAAGCACTCTACACTGATTTCGTATCAAAGAGTCAAGCAAGTGCTGACCGTATGGATATGATTAACGAGTTCAATGAAAATAACTTCAATCAAACTCTACTTGGAGTTGCTGATCCGACGAATACCGATTCGGATTCCGATGGTATTGAAGATGGATGGGAATACTGTTATGCGATTTATGGAATGGAAGATGCTACAACCATCAATCATTGGGCCTCAAATCCATTGAATCCTTGGGATGTCAATTACGATGGAGACCACGATGGATGGTATGACCGCTCTGTCTTTGACCAACCTGCGCAACAAGGGACTTGGTCTGGACGTGTGTTCACTCCAAACACTGCATTGATTCAATCCGGTCTTGGTGATTTACCATTTACCAACTGGATGGAATGGGACAATTCTACTCGACCTGATTCCAATGATTCCGATGAAGACAGTGTATCGTATTCGACGGTTGTTTCCAATGGTTTGGTCGTGTATCATGAGCAAGACTTCAATCTCTCTGATGGCCGTGAAGTGTTCAAGTATGGAATAAATCCGAGTGACAATGATTCCGATGGCGACATGTTACCAGACTGGTATGAATATTCAAAAGCATGGAATGAATCAAACGATAATTTCAGTTCACTTTTGCAAATACGAGTTGTTTGGATTGATGCTGCGACTGGTGGGGCATGTTCGACCGATACCGCTTCATGTTTACCGCTATCTCAACAAGGTTCGGGAGGTATTCTCTCACGACCAGACCTCTCTTTAACTTGGTTTACTTTGAATCCTGCGGACCCTGTTGATGCAAATTATGATCCTGATCAAGATGGAAATTGGGATTGCAGTGGTGCTGGATGTGTCTATGAACCGTACACCAACTTCCAAGAATTTTATGCCATCACAGACCCCGACCTTTCGTCCCCGAATGCAGTTCGGCTCAGTGGTATGATCTACGATGGTCAGGTTGTGCTGGAATGGTGGCAGTTACGTGCAGCTCTCTTGAAATTCGATTCAAATGGCGCCAGTGCAGAGAACTATTTGAAAATGGACAAATCCTTTGGCACTGACATGCGGTTTGCTTATATCGTCGATGATAAAGATCTCAATTTCCTCGCCCTTGATTCAAGCGACGATGAAATACATTTGGCTGGAAACCGGACAGATGCTTGGGAGATCTACTACACTGGTTCGCCGAACACAGCACCAGTTCGTGCGGTTGGAGAACACGAATACGGCTGGTATCTGCTCGATTTAGATAATGACCACATTGCTGAAGGCTCGGACCCAATGAACTGGGATACTGACGGTGATTGGATGGTCGATTGGTTTGAAGTCCACGATGATGAAGAGAACGGCATCCGTGGCGTCTCTTCACCAATACGATATGATTCACGCCAAACAGGGTGATTTTGAAGAACCGGTAAGCGTATGGTTCAAAGGCCAATGGCTCTAAGGGTGTAAAGAGGGGGGCAGTCATGCAGAAGGATTTAACCAACGGCCGCGGAATAATGTTCGTACTTTTCTTCATCATGGTATTGTCTCCAATGGGGCCAATGGCAGACGTTGTTGTCGGCTCTGCCGATGCTGCAGGTGTGTCGCGTCACATCTACTCACTGCACGACGGTTCGAGCGAATACGTCGCTCTTTACCAAGGGGCAAATCCCGACGTTGGCGCAATGGTATCTCTACCAAAGGGCGCATTGGTCACCGAAGTTTCGATGACCCTTTCCGGTGCTTCTGCTACTGGTTGGAGTCAAACAGTTACCGATGACCGTGATGAGTGGATTGAAGGTACTACTTCAGCAACTGATGCACGGAGTGGGGATTTGAGTCTTGCCTTCTCCAACCGTTCGACGTCTTTCTTCCCGCATGGTTATGATGAACTTGAAAACCCTGCATCTGATGCCTGGCTTGACAATGGTTCGTATGCGATTCGACAACCCCATACCTCGAACTCGACTGAAGGCCGATTTTCACAACAGGCTCTCAAGGCTTCTTCCAACCTTATGAAACAAAGCCAAGGTGCAGTCTTAAAGCACCATGATTGGCTCTTCATGTCAACTTGGAGTTCTTCGACATTCCAAAACATTGTTCACCGTCTTTACGCAAATAACGCCACCAAAGAATCTGTCATTACCCTCGACCAAGGCCAATGCACATTACCATCGCTCCATTCAAGTTCATACTACGGTAGTTACGGCTTCCGAGATTGGACCATTACCGATGACGAGCGAATGTTTGCGATTCTTTCCGGCTACCGATACCACTACTCTTCTTCAGCTCCAACACAATACCACCGTGTTCTTGAAATGGATATCTCACGTGATGATACGTGGAAATGCATCGACTCCTATGATGTATCTCCACAATATTCTGATTATACAGCAATTGCTTACGATCGTGATACCGAAGATGTTTGGATTGTCCATAACGCTCAACGCCGTATTGTCTCATACACCTTTGGAGATCAAGCAGATGGCCAATACACTCGTGGTGACGACATGTATTCCTATTCCTCTTCATCCGGCAGTTCTTGGGAATGTGGGAAGAGTGGTCAACAAGTCCGTGGATTAGAAGTGAATCAAAGCACTTTCTTCATGCGATGCCAAAAGGGAACTTCAAGCCAAGATAAAGACCAACTCGAAGCTTGGACAATTTCCGGAACTTCCACTTCTCTGGTCCCTCAAACGGGAACTCGCCTCCTCTCAGCACTTGGTTACGGCCTCCAATTCGACGGTACGCGATTTGTAACTGTAGACTGTGGCTATTCCACTTGGTCTTCCGCTACTTTGTACTACCGTGAATACGGAACTGGATGGCAATACAAAACGACTCCTGCACCGGGTACGACCACATGGTTGGGCCCTGTAACCGAATCAGGTGACCCTATCCTGAGTGTCAACATGCAAACCTATTGGTCTGCTGCCTCGATTGGTGACCGTGTTGATTATTGGGTTTCTGCTGATAACGGCACGCATTGGGAATCCGTCGAATCAAATTCTACCATTCACTTTTCTTATCCGGGTACTGAATTAGTTTGGAAAGCACAGTTGATTGGTTCTACGTCCGTTTCTTGGTGGGTCGATGTTGAATATTCGACTGAATATACCCCCTCCGGAAGTTGGACATCTCCACCTCATACTACGGGGACGAAAGTTGGTAAAGTGAGACCAAACTGGATTGCTGATGTCCCATCCGGGACCTCGATTTCTGTTCAGGTGTCGAATGACAACGGTTCAACATGGCTTCCTGCAATGAATCATCAGGAAGTGAGTTTCCCATCTACAGAAGCAGGCGATACAATTCGATATGCGGTAAGTTTGTCAACTACGGACACTTCTCTTTCTCCTCTTATTGACTCAATCACGATGGAATATGAAGAAGGCTATCCTGACCGTCCAAAATTGGACATCGGTAACGATCTTGTTTGGGATTGGGAATCACTTCTCTTCTTGAACGAGTCCGCAGTGCTTGCAAGTGATAATTCAATCGTAAACGTTGATGTGAAATCACAACCAACGCTTGTTCAAGCATTCAACTCAATGATACCTCAAAACGGTGATGGGGATGTCTTAATCCCGATTGCTGTGAAAGCGGCAACCTCTGGGCGTGTCAAGATTTCAAACATTGACATTGCTTACAAGATGCAAACACGAGCGATTGATGCATCCTTAGAGGGCGGTCTTCTTTCGCCAGATGGAGTCTACCGTAATTTACAGGTTCGAATTGCTCCTGGTGATGAAGTTGACCGAGTTACTGAAGCGCTTATTGCACTGAATAATTCATACGGAGAAAATCCAGCATTTGATTGGCAACGTGGCGATACCTGCTCTGTCGTGAGTGATGCTGAAGGAATTGTTCAGTTCGATGTAGCCAATTGCACTTCAACCATGGGCCTCGAGGGAATGGTTTCCATTCGTATTCCGATCAAGGTCGATTGGTCTTGGAATGATGAAGCCAAAATGCAAGCTCTCATCTCTGTTGAAGATGACTTAGGCCAAGCCGTTGCTGCCTGGGATACAGAAGACTTGGATATCATTGTCGAAAACGATATTCAGTTGGATGGATTACGTGTCTTTGAAGAAACGGGCCGGGAACTCTACTCCCAAGATTGGGTTCGAGGCGGTTTCAACCTCTCGTTCACCGGGCTTATCCATTTCCAAAACTCACAACTCACGCCGTTGGCTGGACAATTTGCTCTACGAATACTGGGACAAAATGTCACCTATGACGGCGACCCAATTGGGGAACCAATTCTCTTAGCCCAAGAGCAAAACCCCGCGTTCGGTGGTTACAATATTACATTCCAATCTCCGTTTGAATCTGCTCCAGGTGGAATGGTCTTCTACGTCGAAGCCATTCAAATGGAAAACGGGTCGGTGTATGCAAATCCGGGATACAATACGATTCGTTTGGTTTTAGACGGTAATTCACCACTTGTACTCTCATCGACTCCTGGTGATGGTGATGAACGCCATGCAGGACCGCCTTCACCTGGTGGTCAAGCCATCAGCATCATCGTTCAAGATTCAGTCGACCCACCAAACCAATTGACACTCAACTATTGGATTGGTTGCAAAGCCAGCGATTCAATTGGTTGCAGTGATTACAATTTCGATGGTTTGCCAAATTCTGATGAATACGAAATGAAAACGCTTACTTCTCCTGATACCCAAGCAGGTGGGTTGAATATTTTTGACGGCCTTATTGATGACTCGATGCTTCAGCATGGACAACGAGTCTCCTACTTTGTCTCTGGTAAAGACGCTCAAGACAATGCCATTGCTATGGGCGGTGGACCTGTATGCCCCGACAGTAACGTTGCATGCGGCTATGTCCCTGGTGAAGTTGTGCCGAATTGGGACAATGACTTGGGTACATACAAAATCCGTGTAGAGTTTGAACCCGAATTGGATCTCGATAACTCTACGATTCTTGGGCACGATGATCAATCTCCACTCCATCCAGGTATTCCATACACTGCGCAAATCCTTCTTTCAGACCGTAACGGTTGGCAAGATATCCAATACATTCAACTCGCACTTGGCGGAGATTTCAATGACGATGAAACATCCGTGTTCATCTCTCTCACCAAAGGAATCGATGGGACTCCAACCGCAATAATGGAATCAGGTTCTGCAAATATTGCGGTATCGAATCTTTATTCCAGTGTAACTCTTGATGAAGAAAATAACGATATCATCAAAATATTGGCACGTTTCCAATTGACATGGACCTTTCCTGAATCGTTTGATACAAATGGTGAAAATCTGATTATTCCAAAGATTCTTGTGACTGATTTACCATGTAACGAGGGCGAATTAACCCCCTGCTTCGAAGCAACTGCAGGTCTAGGGAACGATGCATGGAGCCTCGATAATGACTTTAGATTTGACACCACTGAAGGGCATATTCGTGCTGTTGAATTGCGTGATGGAACCAACCACTACAATTCCGATTTCAAAGAAACCCTCATCGGTGCAGGACAAGCATTGCGGGTCAATGGTCGTGTTCTCTTCTCTGAAGATGAAACACCTGCACCACCTGGATCTTTTGATGTTGTCTTCGGTGATTATGATCACACATGGAAAACTTCGACACGCGATGATGGGGAGTTTAGTCTCGATCTTCTTGTTCCCTCGGTCCCATCTGGCCATCTAGACTTGCGGTTGGCTCTCAACGACTTACCTGGCTTAGCGATGGATGAAACATCATCGTTCCAACGGGTTCGATTAGCCGTGGACAGTTCTCGCCCGACGATTGCTGCCATTTCTTTGGATGAAGTTGCATCAGGCTCTGACCTTTCCATTGGCGCTTGTGGCAATCTACTTGTTATGCTTGAAACAATTGATGACTATGGATTTAATCTTAATGAACCAACAGTCTTGCATTACCGAGTACGTGCAGGTGAAGCAGAGATTTCACGAGGAAGTGTCCCGCTTCCCGATACCACTCCATTTGGCGAGCAGTTTTTCTGGACAGGTAGTCTTGACCTCACCGATACTGGTGCTACAACCCTTCTTCCATCCTATATGGTCGATGTATGGGTTTCCGGTTCCGATTCAGCAGGTAATCCGTTCAATACCCTTGGTAACTCCATCCATGAACCAATTGCTTCCTGGTCCCTCGCTTTGCTTGGACCGAGCATTGACCTCGATGCTGCAACCAGTACATTCTCTTGGGATGACCCAAGTCCTATTGCAGAACAAGCAGTAGGACTTGATTTCGAAGTGCGTAACCTTGGAGGAAAAGGTGATGTCGCCTTTGTCTTGCAACGAGCAGTTGAAGGAGGATTCTGGGAAGACACAGCTCGAGTTGACCTTGTAGCGTCTGCAGGTGCTGTTGTTACAGGAACGCTCCCTACAGTCGCAAATGTCAAAGCAGGTGAAAACATTGACTTCCGTATTCTTGTCTTAGTTGACGAAGTGGAAATGGACCGTAAGACGCTCGACCCGTTGTTAGTCAAAGAAGAAACTATTCGAGACGGTGAGGCTCTTGCCCTTCAGGCTCAAGAAGGAACTTTCAGTATCGTTCTCTACCTCATTGCCTTGGTTTCACTCAGTCTCGCAATGTGGTTGCTCGTCATGAATCGTAAGATTCGTTCAGGTGAATTCGAGGGTGGTGCGGAAGACCAAACTGCTGAAGTGATCGATGAGTTGAATCATTCCAAGATGCTGCCTCAAATTGACTTGAACCTTCCACCTCCAAAGGGCTTGGTTCTTCCGACTCCCCAATCGATTCCAGCACCTACTGCAGTACCCCCTGCCTCGAACACACGTGCTCCACCACCGATTCCTCCAACCGGCCTTCCGCAAGGGTGGACTCAAGATCAATGGGAACATTTCGGATGGCAATACGTTGATGCGATGGCAAAGTGAGTTGTTTCGATGACTGACGAAAAGGCTTCGGCCGTTGATGGCATGGTGACGATGCAAGAACGGATGGTTAACCTCATCAACCAATTGAGCATGCCTTTGATCGAAGTGAGTTTGGTCCTCAGCAAGCATATTGCTGGACTTTCACGTTCCTTAGATGAACACATCAATGCCACTCAACAAACATTCCCCGAGACCGTAACTCATCCATGGGACATTGAAACACCTGAAGGCAGTGAAGATTCATTTAGTTTCGACCTTGAGAAAATATTCAAAATCATTGATACAGACCGGATGGACATTCTTTCAACACTCGTACGTGTTACACTTGTTGAAATCGACGCCTCGCTGGCAGAGGGATTACTGGCACTGCGCCCTTGGGAAGCCCTTTCGCGGACCCAACTGGCCAAGGCCAAAGGGCCCGGTCAACTGTTCTCTCCACTTGAAATCCCAGAAGACTGGTGAGCAATGGGTTTGAAAATAACCACCTCTACCGCTCACCATGGAGAAGGGCGTTCGTATCTGTATTGGAATACTCGCTGTTCTCATATCTCCTCTTCTTTCTGGATGTATTGGCTCCGATGCTCTTGCTAATTTAGGATTAAACCGGGGAATCCCAGGCGGGCTCACGCTGGCCTGTCTTGACGGTTCAACCTATACTTCGATGGTGGTCGAAATCGATTATGAAGCAGGCTATGAACCCGAATCCACATCGACTGACCTGTTAATTGAACGACTTGAATCTGTTTGTGACAAACCACAAGGTATTGAGCTCAAATTAACCGAAACGGATTTTGAGAACGAAGATATTTGGAGCCCAGATAATGTGCGAGACGCTGGATGGGATGCCAAAAGTCATGACCCAAGAGACGATTCTACCCTTTATTGGCAAGTTATTTTTCCAGCAGGAGTTTACGAGGACAGCAGTGTACTAGGAGTGGCAGTCGATGCTTCGACCATTGCTATCTTCAAAGATTCAATCGATGATGCAGAGAACTTCTTCCGACGTCCTTCAGCAGAAAAGATAGAAAACAGCGTTCTTGTTCATGAATTTGGCCATCTCTTAGGCTTGGTCAATACGGTCTACACTTCTCCAGCAGACCATGAGGACAGTTCACACCCAGGCCATTCAAACAACGAAGATTCGGTTATGTATTGGGCAATCGAATCATCCAGTATCGCTAATTTCTTCGATAATGATTTGCCGACAGAATTTGATCTGGATGACAAACAAGATTTGCAAGGTCTAGCAGACGGTTCAATACCATGTACGGACCAGTTATGGAAGCCTTAGTTCGAATGAGATGCTATGTTCTTGGTGGCTTCTCGCCATGCATCAAAGATAGAGTAGAGCCACAACCCGATCCATAGTACGATCGTGAGTGCAAGAGGGACTTGGAGCATTGTCCAGTCGAATGCCTTTCGGTGTTGCCGATTGAAATGTTGGCCAAGGAACAGAAACGGGACGGTTGCTAAGAGTGCTGTGATCAATGGGCGTAAAGTTCCCCATGCACCGACTCCAAAAGTGAACTCCTTCCAAATTTCTCGAAATAAACGGACAGGGCGCCAATCCTGTACTCCCTTGTCCTCTTCTTCTGGAAGGAGGAGCGTCAATTCTGAATGTGCTTCCATACTCCCCACTGAACCTTCGTGTTGGTTCTTCTTAGTCAAGATAACGGGTCTTCACAGGACGCGAGCATCAAAAACCCCCACGATGAGGCAACGGCATGGCTCGGATATTGGTGACGGGATTTGAGCCGTTTGGCGCTCACCAGCGAAATATCTCCAGTGAAATGCTCGAACAGTTGCCATCAACCCTTCGATTGAATGACCCGTGGTCAGATGTCCGACAGTATACGGTGGCACCTCTTGACGTCACGATTGAAACACGGGTACTCTCCGTTGATGAAGCCGGCTCGGCAGAAATTTCATCTGCCCTTGAACAAGGTGAGTATTGGGATGCCATCCTCCATCTTGGATTGTGTGAATCGTGTCAAATCCCACGCATTGAAACGCTGGCTCAAGATCGAATCGAGATGCGGATTCCTGACAATAATGGTCGGCAACTACGTGACCAAACCATCTCCGGTAAAGGGGACCTTCCAATCACGGCACCAGCACAATCGTGGATGTCTTTGGATTGGCCAATCGAATGTGAACTCTCCCAGGATGCAGGGACATTTCTGTGCAACGAAACTTTGTATCGAACTCTTTCTGCAATTGACATGAAATCAACTGATGATGGACGTACGACTCCTTGTCTGTTTCTTCATCTTCCTCCGGATGAAAATTGCTCAATTACATCTGGGCTTGAATTGGTCCAAGAACTCCTTCAACGAATGATGTATCGGCCTGTACTTTCGGTTGTTGCAGCGTTGATGTCCCGTAATGATCAGTATCTTGTTGCTCGTCGTTCACCGACTCAAAAGCATCCCGGTAAGTGGGAATTCCCAGGAGGTAAAGTCGAGCCCAATGAAACGTTTCAAAAGGCCATTGAACGTGAAATTATGGAAGAATTTGGTTGGCATGTAAAAGGAGAATTGCCAATTGGAGTTTGGTATCATTCACTGAAAGAAGTTGACATCGCTTTACATGTATTACCGACAAATTTTGAAGGTCAAACTCCTTCTTTTGAAAACCAAGAGTTGTGGACTGCACACGATGCAGTCGCTTGGAGGTCACTGAAGGATACCACTGCACTCGATTGGCTTGGTAACGATGCGGCTGTGGTTGATTGGATGAGGGATACAGATTACTTGCCTAGAGCCAAGTAGCTGCTTCACCATCGACGCCCATTGCATTGTCATCTTTGATTTTACGTGGGGCAACATCTCGCCCCTTGTGCCATGTTGCTGCTTCAAGCCAATCGCCGAGATGCTCTCCTTCCAGGGTGATGCTAATGACGCCACCAAGAGGGTTTTCATTTGGCAAGGGGAAGGCGACCTTTCCAGCAATTGCTGCCTGTCGTAGCAAGTCAAATTGGGTTTTTTGTCCGTCGAAGTGAACGGTCATGGCATCCAAGGCTGTATCGAGTATTCGATAGTCATGGAGTAATTTGAGGTAGGTCTCAAGTGAGACTTGTTCAGCACTCCATGTCTCATTGCTTGCCTTTCCAAGTTCTGGTTCTTCAGATGTGTTCTCTCGAGGGAATTCTGGGAATATGGCTAACACTGCCTGCAGTACCTTTTCCGGAGAATCTGCACCACTCAATTTTGTTTCAATGAGTATACGCAAGTTCTCATTGACACCGTTGAGACGAAGCATTGGCTCTTGCATGAACTCGCCAACCATCTCTTGCACATGAACATGCCTTTCATCGGGGAAAAAGGCGAAGAGGTGAAAGTCAAAGTCATGTTGGCAAGGGTATGAGTGATGCGCAACCTTTGATTGCATCAGTCATTCCTGTACTGAATGAATCAATGCATATTGGTGCATGCTTAGACTCACTGATCGCTCAATCGTTACCTGCTGAGCAGCATATGATTTTGGTACTTGACGGTGGTTCAACCGATTCGACTCGGGATGAAGTCAACAAAGCAATCCAGCGCAGTAAAGACGCCAATGGACCGTTGATTGAATTACATTCAAACCCTAAAAAGTACGTCGCAGAAGCACGTAACCTCGCGCTAACATTGCTTCCGGATTCGATTCAATATACCGTTGAAATGATTGGGCACTCGACCGTCGAACCGGACCATCTCGAAATACGCCGACACGAATGGAATCGCATCGAATCAACAACCACTGTTCCTTTGGCTGCTGTCGGCATCCGTGTAAAACCACGGATTGGTGAACATGGCATCGTTGAATCATGGATTGAACGGACACTGGCATCTCCTCTTGGCAGTGGCAGTGGACAGTTTGATACCTTCACCGTTTCAGGTCCAACACACACTCCTGCTTTCGCAATGCATTCACGTCAAGCCTTAGAACAAGTGAATGGGTGGGATTCTTCCTACATTACCAGTCAAGACAGTGACCTTTCAATGAGGCTGCTTGAAGCCGGATTTTCCATTCAACGCACACCAGAAACAAGCGTACAGATGGTAAAACGCTCTGGGTTGTTGAAATGGTGGAAGATGGGGCATCGGTATGGTTTTTGGCGGATGAAAGTCTTGCGAAAGCATCCAAAGCGAGTGAGTCTACGAGAGTTTTTGCCTTGGTTTGGCTTCTTAGCAACGCTTCTTCTTTACTTTATACAAACTGAATTGGCTTTGATTCTCCCAGGACTTTATTTGGGCGTACTTGTAATTGAAGGACTCCGTAGCAGTATCACTTCAAAGCGATTATCAAACCTCTTGGGAGTTCCTTTGTGTTTGTTTATGCTTCATTCCAGTTTCTCTGTTGGATTACTCGACGGTCTTCTTCGCAAAGGGCGAGCACCCAGTGACCGATGATGCTAATGCCATACATTCGATGGCAACATACTTGAGTAGGCGATTAAAGCGAGGGGTGAGTACAATGGCAACAGAGCGAACTGCAACAGCCCGTGGGATTGCGGTTTTGCCATTGCTTCTGATGGGAGTGACTCACTTTACAGTAACGCCTCTCATGGAAATTTTTGAAGTTGAACCAAACCTCATGTACGGCTGGTACGGAATCAGTATAATTCTCGGTATCGTTTTGTATCGAAAAACTCGAACCGTACGTGACTATGAATTCCACCGTTCGAAAACGATGAAATCGATGAAGAAAGTCTACGATGCAGAAGAATCTGGTGTTTGGCAAACTGATGTACAACTTGACAGTAACCTGAGTGCTGAGGGAGAAAGGGTCCTGCAACAAGATGTTTCCAGTATCGCTCTTGAATCACCAGAACTTGAACTGGGTGAAGATGAAAGAGTCGAAGTTGACCTTTTGCTTGAATCCGAACGGATTCGTAAAGCAAATCGTAGAATGTCCGGAAATGAAAGTTTCGATGATGAATCCGTTCATTCGACCATTGGTGCAACTCGTAAGAATTCACCTATGGATTCATTCCTTGATCTGCTCGCCCGTATGTTTGGTCGAGGCGATGCAGTTCTCATTCGTGAAGAAAAGAGACAGCAAGCCTTGCGTGCTGCGGCATCTGCTGCACCTGTGACTGCTCAACGCCCAGTTGCTCCAATTCGAACCATCACTCCTGCGGATACTGCAGAACTCACCATTACTTCGATGACCGATGATGGTGGCGTTGATTCTGTGATGTCCGAAGTTGGTAATTCAATCCCAGTAGAGGTCCAATCTCAAACTGAGAAAGTGTACGATTGGGATTCGAATACACCCAAAGAACACTCATCTGAAAGTATCGAATCGATGGCAATGCTGTCGGTTCCTCAATACGAAACATCTCAACCAACAAAAGTCATCGAATCTCCAAAAGGAGTCATGTGTCGAGGCTGTAATGCCTCGATTCCACGGGCTGAACCGTTTTGTTTACAATGTGGCTTGGACGCTTGAAATCGCCCTTATCATGCGAGATGTTGAAAGAGGTCCTTGATGCCCCTCGTTTTGTTGGGTGACTGCTATGTCGGATAAGCGAGATTATTACGAAGTCCTCGGAGTGGCAAAAGATGCCTCTTCATCCGACCTCAAGAATGCATTTCGCAGTCTTGCACGAAAGTACCATCCAGACCGTAGTCAGGAAGATGACGCCGAAAACAAGTTCAAGGAAATTCAGGAAGCATATGCTGTCCTTTCCGATGCTGAAAAGCGTGCCCAATTCGACCGATTCGGTCACAGCGGTCCTGGCGGTTCACCCTTTGGTGGATTTAACAGCGGCGGATTTAACATCAACATGGAAGATATCCTCGGAGGAGATTTCTTCTCGAATATCTTTGGTGGCGGTGGTGGTGGCGGCGGTCGTCGTTCACGACGCCGTGGCAGTGACATCCGTATGTTCCATACCGTTGACTTAACACAAATATTTGAAGGAAGTTCCGAAGAGGTCGAAGTCGAACTTCCCGTCAATTGTTCTCAATGTGCGGGGACTGGAGCCAAAGATGGTAATATTTCAGACTGTAGCGATTGCAGCGGTCAAGGACGGGTACGGATGCGCCAGCAAGTTGGACCTTTTGTTCAAGACGTCGTACGAGACTGCCCACGATGTGAGGGCTCCGGTCATCAAATCGATGAGAACTGTAGTCCTTGCCGTGGAAATGGAAAAGAAATCAAATCCACAACTCTGCGTTTCAACATCCCAGCCGGTGCTGAAGCAGGAACTCGATTGCGTATGCGTGGTAAAGGAGAACCTGCACCTCAAGGCAAAGGCGAAGACGGTGATTTATTCATCGAGATCGATGTTGAAGAACACCTTTGGTTTGAACGCTCAAATGCCGACCTCATCATGTCCCTTCCACTTGGTTATTCTGACTTGGTCTTGGGTACAACTTTGAACTTAGAACACATTGATGGAAAACAATTGACCATCAAGGTCCCACCGTATTCCAATTCCGGCGATACGGTTGAAATCAAGAAACGTGGCTTACCTGCTAGCCGTGGAAGTGGTCGTGGCGATGTCATCGTTCTTTTGAAATTACACATGCCGAAAAAGATTGATAAAAAATCAAAGAAGACACTTGAAGGATTAAAATCTGTTCTCGGCCCTAAAGACCTTGTTCAACGCATTAAAGAAGATGCAAAAGAGCGACGTGCTTGATTCTGAAAGTGTACTTCGGCTCAAAGGCTACTTGGCCCGCCGGGTGTAATCTCAGGCAATTGTCTCAATTCTCCATAGAGTGCTGGGCCGGTTACGAAGGTTCCAACAATTCCAAGTTCTCCATTTGTATTATGGGCTAAGGCAATCCAAGGTCGTCCTTCATCATCGAGTTCAACATCAATGAAATCTCCAAATCCGCCACAGCGTACATTGCCACAATCATCGGTAATGTCAAGAGGGTCATTTGGTGAATTAACAGCCACCGTTGTAATCAATGGGTTTTCTGCAAAAGCATCGGTCATGACCGACATGTATCCACTCCATCCACCAAGGTCATCTCCTTCGCCGATGTATCCGACAACAACCCTACCTTCTTCACCAGCAAAAATGGTCGGGAATCCAGTTTCATTAACACCGGGTGGTGCAACCATCATTGGTTCTGACCAAGTGTCGCCTTGGTCGCGTGAGTAAGCCATCCAAGGCATGTCATCAATACTGATCCATGAAGCGAAGAGGTTGCCCGCTTCATCAGCTGCAACGGCCACTTCGTGGCTGTGCCATCCTTCTTGCATTGGCACAGTGGTTGTGATTGTATGTTCTGTCCAAATTGAGCCGCCGTCTAAACTTCGGTAGACTGCAGGTCCGTCGCACGATGGATTTCCTCGGTATATGGCCCCATCATTGGAGCCAGCAAGATGGCCGTGTAAACCAGAGCATTGAGCAGTATCTGTCGGATATCCTGGTTGTTGAACATCCCATGAAAGCCCACCGTTCAGCGAACGTGAGCACTGGGGACCAGCGGCAGCACTTCCAGTATTGATACAGAAAACATAGATTGTTTCATACAAACCCATTCCATTCACATCCGGCATTGAAGCAATGGATTGGTGGTCTTGTGGAGTGTAGTATCCTTCAGCAGTGAATGGAATTGACCAGGTTTGGCCGTCATCATCTGAGTATTCAACAAACATTGCCGTCAATGCATGCATATCGAATTTTACAATTCTGTCGGTCCACTTGTCGACATAGATGTACGGGTCATTCGAGGAAGGGACTTGACCAATATCGGGAATCAGAGGATTGAATGGTCCCATGTTCTCCCATGTTTGACCTTGGTCCATTGAGGTGTAAACCATACTTCCTGAGCCCGCTCCACCAAAGGAAGCATAGTGAATCCCGCCAGTGGATGTGACGCCAATTGTAGGTTCAAAAGTAGTATCGCCAATTCCATAGTACGTACCTGAAACAGGGTACGGTGTTGAATTACCTGTGAGGTTGTCAAACCCTATTGTGAGGTTTGAAGCATTGACTGCACCAGCGTAGTGGTACCATGAAGTGGATGTAAATAATCCATCAAGGGGACTCGCAATGATCGGTTCTTCTTCAACTTCTTCAGTGCCAAAGCATCCTGACATTGTTGCACTCAACATAAGCAGAGTGAACAAAACTGCTGGAGAGAAACGATGTCCCATATCTACGCGGGGTAGACGATGACTCATGATACTAACCCCTCATTGGATGAATCGTTCAAGTGACCCTGGGGGTCAGAGACTCAAGATTTGTTCTTGAGCATTTCTTCGATTTCTTTGGTTGCAAGAATCAAAGTTGGGGCCCAGAGACCTACGAAGATTCCTAAATTTTGGTCTTCAGTTATGAAGTAAAGATACAATGATAATACTACTGATAACATGCTCGCTACAAATCCGATTTTTGATATTTGTCCACTCATTTTTCTCGCCTCGATACTCCGTGAGGGACATTGACATTTAAGGAAGTGTTTATTTTATCGAACCGAAAAGTAACAAAATGGTCGAATTCAAAGAGTTTTTTCAATTCAGTATGCCGTTTGAGTACTTGACTCATTGGATGAGGTTGTACTCGACGCGACATGGCACGAATGATGGCTCTTAAACAGGCAACAGTCTGTGAGCATTTGCGCTCTGCAGAGGCAAAAATCATCGATTCCATAGGTAAGTGAACCTCAACCCAAAGAACATTATGATGAACGATTATCTAACTACACTTTCGTTGATGTAGTCAGGATCTGCTTAGCTCACGCCTTACTGAATTGAAAAAACGCTGATTAAAGAGCGACCGTGCTCGTAAGAAGCGGTTAAGGCACCAAGATTCATGCTCATAGAGCCTTGAATTCTTAAGAGTTACATGGTTAGTTATATTTGCGGCAACCTTTATATCATTGATTGATTGTCTATATCCCATGATGCAACATCCAACCCCCCAACCTGCCGCCCCAATCCACGCTCAACCAACCGCCGCTGCTCCTCAGGCTATCTCGAGTGGAGGATACACATGGATGGAACAAGGAGAACAAATCCGACTAAAAGTCGATGGAATCCTCGGTTTTTCTTCCCCAAACCCCTTATTGAGAATGTTTATGTCAATTGCCATTACACTTTCAGCCATTTTTGGTTTCCGGAAAAAGGCATCTTTGATTGTTACAGACCGTCGAGTTGTCCTTGACACTCGTGCGTTTTCACTCTGGGTTCTTGAGAAAGGCAGCGACACAACGACCGTCATCAAAGCCAACAGTGTCACAACCGGATACAATGCATCTTTATTCATCTTCAAGAAGAGATACATTGCAGTCGATTCTATTGAGATTGGCGCCAAGAGAAATTTCACTCAACGTGACCTAGAAGCAATGTCTCAGATGATCAAGCAGGTTCTTTGAAACCTTTGAACCTCCAGTCACATAGACCAACTAAATAAAGCTGGAACCAACTCTGGTTTACTTGATTATTCTCCGTGTCAGTTACGGGTTTGCGAACCGACCCAGGGATTAGAAGAGAACCAATGCCAACAGTACTCCTACTGGTATGAGAATCACCATTAAATTGATTTTTTGCTTTCGTAGAATTTTGTCAAGTTCTCTTCGCGCCAATTCATTTTGCGGCTCGAACGATAAAATATATTTGTAAATTTGTGCAGCCTGTTTCAATTTTTGCTTGTTTGATAAATTACTTTTAACGATCATTCTTACGTTAAGAAGAAGGCAAGGCATGTAGTTTGGATTCCAGCGTAACACTTCTTGGATTTTTTGTATTCCTATATTGTAAGAATTATTCAAATTTTGCGAATATATGTTTATAGATTCTCTTCTTCGGTCGAAATTATAATTGAGAACATATGTCACACAATACTGCTCAGCATGACGATAGATCGCATTCACTAAAGCAGGCATATATTCTCCATTGTGTAATTTGTTTGCTAAATCATAATCGATCTGTTTCGCTCGTTCAAAAATATTTTTTGCATCTTGAGCTCTTCCTTCGGTTAAAGCATCAATCATCGTGCTTAAATGACTCCGAATCATTTTTTCAGAATCTTGAACAACTGTGTTATGAATGGTACTTGAATGGGTATGCTGGTGAACTATTTCGGTTTTGACATCTCCCATGACAACAGTATCTTGGAAGGTCGTGGTAGGTACCTGCGGAGGCAAAGGAATCCATTCTTGGCCAGTCCATTGCATTTTACCATCTGGACTCAATACTCGTTCCTCCATGACACACCCTATTATGAGAATACTTATGTTGATTACCCATGTGAAGGTTTTTTTTACTTTATTCCTCAGAGGTTGGCAACTGATTCAAGAATTCAAGAAGTGACTATGTACCGCCCCCTTTCGACCTCCTCATCTCTATTTGAGCACATTCATTTAGGAAATGTCGTGTTGAAAAGGGGAATGATATCCTCAAATACTATCATGAGCGGGAGACCTTTCATGAACGGTAAGCGGAGGGTGGCTCATGTCGCAAATCGATGACGTAATGGACAAGTTAAACGGACTCGATGCATGGATGCAATGGTCTTTTGGCCTTGCACTCACGTTGTTGACGGTTGGTATCGTACGATTCTTGATGCGAAAAGTTCTTTTGGATTTCGTGAGGAAAACTTCATTCGAATGGGATGACAAACTTTACGCTCCTGTTACCAAGCGACTCTATTTGTTTATTTTCATCGCAGGTATTTTGCTAACCATGACTTGGGTACTCGGCAGTGATCATTCCCTGGTTGAATCATCTGACCCTTTCTTCCAGGCCATTTTTATCCTGCTTTCGACCTCTCTGGTAAGCGCTTCGTTTAAGGTCATGATTCCAGTGATTATGGACCGATTCTCAGAGCCTTCAAGTGTCACGGTATCAGGGAGTAATTCTCTCATCATCTTCCTGGCACGTGCAGTGGTTTGGTTTGGTGGATTATACCTTGCTTTCTCTGAACTGGGAATTGAATTGTTCGGTGTTCTTGCTTCCTTGGCCGTGTTCTCTCTTATCATCGGCTTAGCTATGCAACAGACTTTAGGAAACATTGTGAACTCTTTCATGCTCGCTCTTGACCAACCTTTCGAAGTTGGTGACCGGATTGAAGTTGAAGGGAAAATGGGTTCAGTCGTTTCTGTCGGTATTCTCTCAACGAAGATTCTTACCCATGAAGAAAACTTAGTCGTCGTTCCGAATAACAGCCTTGTAAATTCTACAATTATCAATCACGCACGTGGTGGCGGAGATGGAGCAGGGCGTCGGATCTCACTGGTTCAAGACATCGGTGTCAATTATGAAGAAGACATCGACCACGTCAAGTTTACAATTCTTACACTGATGCGTGAATGCCCATACATTATCGATAAACCAGAACCTCGTGTTTTGCTCATTGAACTTGGCGACTTTGCAAAAATATTCCGAATGTTTGGTTGGGTTAGCGACTATACCGATGAATTTGTAGCCCGTGATTGGTTACTCAAGAATCTTGATGAAAACTTCAGACGGGAAGGGATTGATATTCCATATCCAACAGCAGTTGAAATTGCAGCTCAGAGTGCACCTTCTGTGAACACACATCGTAAGAAAACCAGTGTGCGAACGGCCCGTATGAAGATGATCAAAGAGGACAAACAATTAGCCAAAGAACGTGCCTCTGCGAAGATAGAAATCGAAAACATCACTGAACGATTGAAGGGTTCAGATTTAGATAAAAAGGAACGTGTCATGCTCGAAGAAGACCTTCGTGAACTCAACAGTGTTCTCAGTATGTTTGAAGCCGGTGGCGAAGATTAACGACGGTGAGAGCATGGACACGAAGGGCAATCAAAGTGTCAACTCCGTTGATTTGCGATACATGCAAGTTGAAGTTTCTCTCGAAGACGGCGCTCTCTTGCCAGGGGTTGACACCGTTGAATCATTCCGTATGTGTGAATATATTTCACTCATCGAACGGACTCCTCAAGGCCTCATTTGTTATCTTCGATTAGAATATGACCATCCTCAAGTTCTTAATATGAAGCACGGAGGTTTCGAGATTTTGGAGATTAAATCCCAGAACGAACACACTGCCTTGGTCAAGGCCTTCGCCTCCGGCCCATTGACTCGAATTTTCTGTAAAGATGAAGAAGCATGGTGGGTCAATCCAACAAAACTTTCCACTACGGGCATGAAGATGACGATTCGTGGGACAATGAAAGGCATGCGAAGAGTTCGAACAGAATTAGAGGGATTAGTCGGAAATGGTTTCACGGTCAAACTCGGTTCTGAAACATTACAAGAACCTGAATTCATGGATATGCTCCCTCAAAAACAACGGCTCGTTCTCGATAAGGCGATTAAAATGGGGTATTACAGCAGACCGAGAGGTTGTACGCAACGAGATATCGCAAAAGTCTTGGACATTAAACAAGCAACGGTGAGCGAACATCTTCAATCTGCTGAAGCCAAGATTATTCATTCGATCAGCAACTGATTTCAAACATCCTATCATGAACGGTTGAATGACTATTCACCCACCCCTCGTCCACGCATTATGCACAGCGTAAGTAATGGCCAACTCTCAAAAGCCGTCATTCTCTCTTTCCTGATGATCTTAATGACCCAAGCGGGTTTTCTCGATTCTCTCAACGCGTGGTCAGCTGAAGAAGAAACGCTGGACCAGAGCACCGACGTTCTCGAAACGGGCGGCGCGGGCGCAAGCAACTTCACCGCCAGCGTCGAAGGTGCGGAACTCATCCTCGATGAGGCCATGACCGACATCACCTTTCAGTATTACAACGCCAGTGCAGCAAGCGGCTCAGGCAGCGGTTCAGGCAGCGGCTCAGGCACCACAACCAATGGAAACGGTACTGTTTGGCTGGTGGCTGATATCAACAGCGGGACTAGCAACAGCAACCCCGGAGGCTACAGTAGCCCCGGATTTTACATGACGATACTCGTCGGTGATACGCTCTACTTCAGTGCGTATGATGGAAGCAGCGGCTACGAACTGTGGGCTCATGATACCTCAAACGCCTCAACTTGGCGGGTGGCTGATATCAACAGCGGAACTGCCAGCAGTACCCCCGGACAATACATGGACATACTCGTCGGTGATACGCTCTACTTCGATGCGTATGATGGAAGCAGCGGCTACGAACTGTGGGCTCATGATACCTCAAACGCCTCAACTTGGCGGGTGGCTGATATCTACAGCGGGAGTACCGGTAGTAACCCCGGAGAATACATGGAGATACTCGTCGGTGATACGCTCTACTTCGATGCGAATGATGGAAGCAGCGGCAGAGAACTGTGGGCTCATGATACCTCAAACGCCTCAACTTGGCAGGTGGCTAATATCGACAGCGGGACTGGCGACAGTCTCCCCGGATATTACATGTCGATACTTGTCGGTGATACGCTCTACTTCAGTGCGTATGGTGGACAATCAGAAGGCAGCGGCAGAGAACTGTGGGCTCATGATACCTCAAACGCCTCAACTTGGCGGGTGGCTGATATCTACAGCGGGAGTACCGGTAGTAACCCCGGAGAATACATGGAGATACTCGTCGGTGATACGCTCTACTTCGATGCGAATGATGGAAGCAGCGGCAGAGAACTGTGGGCTCATGATACCTCAAACGCCTCAACTTGGCGGGTG
>CALBIL010000052.1 GCA_937892945.1 uncultured euryarchaeote
CTGCGAGAAGGAAGACTATTGCAGGTACAATCAATGTTCCATCGAACGGATGACCCCTAAAACCAGAAACCCAATCCATATGTTCGGTGGAGTGATGAATGGAATGAAATTTCCACAGTATTGGAACTTCATGGTAGAATCTGTGAGCCCAATAAGTCGTCATATCGAATAATAAAATGCCAACAATCAATTTGTATTGACTCGGAATCATTGCCACATAGGGTGCAATTAACAATCCAGGTATCCATGCCAAAGAAACTATTCCAACAAAAATGCCAACTGCAAGCGCTATAATATTGAGAAATGGTGCAGCCATTGCATAACCGATGTCTAAATCCAAATGTGGACGTTTGAATCCTTGATGCTTCTGGCGAGGGAATAATCTTTCAAATGGAACGACAACAATGAACAAGAAAATTACTAGAGTAACTCCTTCGAGTGAAATAAATACACCTGAACCGATAATTATTGTTGCCAGTAAACGCAAAAATATGGCTTTTTTCCAACCACCAACCGGTGGTAAAGTAGGAGCGGCGGGAACATCATCAAAGTTTAGAGGCGAAGAAGTTTCCACACCCATAGAGTGAACTTGAAGCGGGCTGTTATATTATTTGGCCTTCCGAGTTCATTTCCCTTCAGAAATGATTTCGAGGTATTCTTTGTAGTCAGCCTCGTTTTCAAATTCAAGAGGGATGACCATCATTTCAGAACAGTCCTGACACTGATACCGTTGCCCTGTCATGAATCCAACATAGGGGTAGACTCGTATTCCATGGCAATTAACACAGACTCGGAACGACATAAGAACAAACGGTCCTGTCGTTGAAGGATAATAAGCATGTGTTTGAAAGAACTATATTTATTGGACTAAATGCTCAACTTGAACACGAAAGCATCGAGCATCCAACTCGATTACGGGCCCAATCAGGTCGTTTCTGAAACCATTCCTCTTCGTGTTCGGGTTGTTCACCGTACGGGTCTTGAAGGAGTTCATGTAAAGATTCACAGATTGAAAAGTCTCCTTTTTCTGCAGCATCGATTGCCAATTGGGCCATCCAATTCCGCAGAACATATTTTGGATTCGCTTGAAGCATTACGTCTCGGTTTGGTTGTCCTTCAACTCTGGACCACCATGCTTCCAGCCATTCATTCCAAGCTTGCACAGGAACGGTCGTTTCATCGTAAAAGGCAGAAGTGAGTGATTCAATGTCAGGGGATTGAAGCGTACAAAGTAATCGGAAAAAGATGGTCATATCGGTCTCGACTTCTTGAAGAAGGGAATTGAGGGTTCGAACCAGTTCTTCATCTTCGTTGCGGAACTCATTCAATCCTAATTTTCCGACCCACATTTGGTTATGATGTTGATCAAAGCAGGTTGTGTATGTTGAAAGTACGTCATGCAATTGTTCGGGGTCGTCCATCAATGGAACCATTGCTTCAAGCAAACGGGCGAGATTCCAAGCTGCGATTTGGGGTTGCTGACCGTAGCGGTATCTTCGCGTCGATGAATCGGTGGTATTCGGCGTCCAGCCAGGATTGTAATCTTCAAGCCATCCGTACGGCCCGTAATCAATGGTCAAACCGTGAATAGACATATTATCGGAATTCATGACCCCATGGACAAAACCAACTCGCATCCAATGTGCAATCATCAATGCTGTATCCTCAGCAATCTGACAAAGCCAAGCAAGCATCCCAACATCATCTGTAGAGGAATGAGAAGGAAAATGCGTACGAATGGTGTGTTCAACGAGTACTTTCAATGTATTTGTATCACCTGTAGCTGAATGTATTTGGAAACTTCCAAATCGGATGAAACTCGGTGCGACACGACCAACGATGGCCCCTTGCTCATAGGCACGGTTACCGTCATACATCATATCCCTGAGAATTGATTCACCCGTTGTCACCAGAGAGAGCGCGCGAGTTGTAGGGACACCCAAATGATGCATGGCTTCACTGCAAAGGAATTCTCGAATCGAAGAGCGAAGAACTGCCTTTCCATCTGCAGTTCGAGAGTACGGCGTTCGACCTGAACCTTTCAGTTGAAGTTCGAGTACTTCCCCTTCACATTGAATTTCTCCAAGCGTTATCGCACGTCCATCACCGAGTTGTCCAGCCCAATTTCCAAACTGGTGCCCACCGTATCGCTGGGCGTAACTGTCCATGCCTTTGACGGGTTTACCTCCACCCAAAAGTTCAGCATCACCACGCTCGACTCCAAGCCGTTGACCCATTTGTGTAGACCACAATTGAAGCGTTGGTGAAGATGATGGAGACGGCTGGACTCGAGACCAGCACGCTTGAGGCACTTGACGGGAAAAACCGCCAATTTCAGAATCACCAGGAGTTTCACTGACAAAACGATTGAGCCACACAAGAGATTCCAGTGTGCCCATGCCTTGAGCAGCAGTGCGTCCATTTTGAACCTGCTCGTCAAATGGCGTAGCAAGTAAGAACACATTGGAAGAGGGTGGGCTCACTTAACAGGTAATGGAAAACTGTTCATTCAGGGAAGAGATAAGAAGAAAGAATTGACAAGCCTGATGAACCAGAGTTTCTTGGCAGTCAATATGGCCCTCCCTCATGGCGTTTACGAAGATGTAGTTTCAGCGATTGGTCA
>CALBIL010000053.1 GCA_937892945.1 uncultured euryarchaeote
TTATTAAGAGTTGAATTCTTCATTGAGTGATGATTCATAAGACCCCCTTTGGCCTTCTGAAATCTCCTCCCCGGGCAGATCGGATGAGAATCGATGCGGTACAGCGCGCTTTACGTTGGTGTGAAACCATCCTCGCAGGGAGTCTTTGGACACCGAAATCAATTGGCCACAAGGTTTCACTTCAACGAACCATCAATGAACAAACGATTGAAATCTTCCCCCTTGAAGCCGCTTCTCTTGACCTTGGAATGAAGTCTCGATTCGCCGCAGCCCATCTTCCGATTCATCTCAATAATTCGAATGCATGTGTTCGCTCAACACATCATCACCCTCGTCCTTTGCACACTGATATGATTGCCAGTGTGATGTTACTCTTGGGCAGTGCCGAGTTCAATCCTGCTGAAGTCCCAAGAACGCTCCGCTCGATTCTCACTGTAAAGCAGCTTGCTGCACTCCCTCCTCCCCCTCCTCGTGAGCCCTATATTCCTCCACCAGTGTTGGACAGCCACCCACTTGCGATGGCTGATGAAGAAGCACGTGAATATATTCTTTCAACACCAGAGCAAGATTGGCAACACCATGCGGACCGTTTGTCTGCCCGCTTACAACCGAACACGCTTCGATGGATTTTGTTTCACTTGATCGGAACTCAGCCTTCTACATCCGCATGTACTTGGGCGATTGGAAAAATGTATGCCGAAAGAGACCTCTTCCCGTATGATGACATCGTACAGGCTCTTTCTCATCCAAACATGTCGGTTCGTTCGTGGGCAGTGATGACTCTCCATTCTGATGACGAAAAAGCCCTCCTTGATGTGTTAAAACCAATCCGTTATGACCGAAACCCGTTGGTGACACACAAAGTTTTGACGCGAATACGAGGATTTGCCCTTTCAGATGAAGAGAAAATCAAATTGATGACACCCTTATTCGAATTGCGCCGTTATCGAAGTATAGCCATTACCCATCTGGGTCATCTTTCGCTCGAACCAGCCCGTAAGTTCGAACTTTTGGCCCCGTTCCTTACTAGTATAAACATCGACGAGGTGGTTTCAGCGATTCGAGGATTGCGTGATTCAGGCAGTGAACAAACAGAACAAGCCTTGATACAATGTTTTGACCATGAGGCTCGCAAGGTTCTCAGGTGCTTACTTCAATCCGTTGCATCGTTTGGACCCTGGTTTGAACCGTATGCACAACACCTGAGTACGTTTCCAGAGTTATATCCGGATCTCCTGAAAGCGATGAAACGGTCGTATGGCTTTAATCAAGTGCCTATTATTGAGGCAATCATCGATGGTGAACGAAACAGCATTGTTGTACGTGGCTTAGCCCTTTTATCGAGTCTTCATTCAAATGAAGCCATCGAAATTTTAGGTTCATACCTTGCGACTCATGAATCGCGATACATCCGACGTCATGCTGCAGAATACATCGGTGAAGCAGGTCACCTTGCAGGATTGCCTTTCCTCCATCAAGCCAATAATGACATCTCGAACGGCGTTCAAACATCAGCAAAGCGGTCCGTTGAGATGATTCTCAAGGCCGATAACGAGTTGTGAAACCTCTACTCTTCTTCCGCACTCGTTTTTTGGTTCAGTGAAGTGCTTTCTCGGATTGAATTTTCTCGCTCTTCGATGGTGTTTCTCAAAATCAATCCGTGCAATGTTTTAATTTTCCTATTTTCAATCAGGAGGTTCACTTTTTTCTCCAACACAAAGAGTTCTTCGTCAGATTCAGAGCCCTTTATTTCGAGACGCAATGCTTCAAACCGCTGCCGTCGAGAAACAAAGAAATAGAGATAGATTGGAATGAGTAACAAGGGGATAACCAATTCTTCAGTCACGATTTCCAGGACTCCCGAAAGAGAGAGTTCCAATGCTTCAGCATCGTATTCTGATGAAGCATCAAAACCACCAAGGTAAAAGAAACCAGATGTGATTCCAAAATATTGATTGAAGGGTGTATTCTCATAATTCATTGGATCCGAACCTCGGTCTTGCTCAACAAGGTCGGGCCATCCATCGTTGTCATCGTCCAGATCTATTGCATCTGGAATCGTATCAAAATCAGAATCGACAGGGACTGAACTGGCATCCATCGGGTCATAATACGTTAAGACAAGAGAGGCAGCACGTTCCATTTCATTTGAGATGCCATCGCCATCAATATCATCATCCAGCACATCGGGAATCCAGTCTAAGTCCATATCGGAACATCCGCATAATACCACACGGCTTTTTCCAAAGTTCAAAGGGCAATCATCGGTAATGTTGAGGTTTGGCTGGTCAGTAAAACCATCGCCATCAATATCGCCCCATGCATCACTTCGGAGTGGGAATGCATCTGCACCATCGGAGGTATTCCAGGTACTGTCGCCATCGGAATATCCGTCGCCATCACTGTCGAGACAGCCGTTTCGGTCAAGAGAAGAATTGCCAGCATCACTTGGACAATCGTCATTTTCATCAAAGCCATCATTGTCATCATCGGTGAACAATACTTCTGTATTCTTCAATTCAGTTGTGTATTGGACTTCAGCCAGTGAACCATACAAGAGTACGAAAAGCAACGCAAGCAGGAGAGAAAGCATCACCTTGCGCATATCTCCCTCCTCACACTGTTTGGTTATCAATGTTGTAACCTCGGTGCTCATGAAAGGCATAAGTATCAATAAGAATTGCCAACGAGCGTAAAGTATGCAGATGAAAGCTACCCTCCTCGTCATACTCGTAGCCTTGTTAACCGTTACACCAGGTTGTACTTCTGGTGATGACTCAGTGGACGGTGAAATGATTCCAACCTTTTCTGTTGTTGCAGATGATGAAGCGACGTATTCATCCGACAACCTCCTCGGCACACCCTACATTCTCCACTTCTCTGCTTCATGGTGCAGTCAATGCAGACCGACCATTCATGCTGTCGATAACCAACTTTCCGACTCCACATACATTATTGTTTCAACCGATAATACAGATACTGAAAAACTTGAGGATTGGCATCTTCAAGTGAATGAAAGTAAAGATGGCAGCACTGTGGATACACCTTTCTCTGCGAATGCCGACCTTGCAAAATCTCTCGACATCAAAAACACCCCTACTCTGATTCTCGTGAACAGTGAAGGCGTGATGATTGAACGGCACATCGGCCCATTGACCGAAAGCAGTGATATCGAAGCATTCTGGGCGAAACTCGTTTGAATATTTCAACTGAACGAACTTTCAGTCTTTCTTTCGATTCCGCTGCCTCCATTAGCGGCTCAAGAGAATTCACCGATTTTCACATTGTTTTTTTATTAGAATCCTACAAATTCCCGAAAATTAATTGGAAAGGTAATATACAAAAGTGTTCATACAACAGATATGTCGCGTTTTGAACCGGAACAATCCCCGAAAAATAATTTTACTTCGAGGAGCAAAGCCTCCTTTTTATGCGGTGTTCTCTTTCTCTCACTGTTCTCAAGTCTTTTACTTCACTCACCTGCAGCTACAATTGAATCTTCAGATACCCCGATGAAGGCAGGAGAGTCGCTTGGTTTACATTCATCATCTCCAATCTCTATCATGGAAACTACCGCAGTAACCTTTGGTGTTTCCGAAGCACCCTACCGTTGGTTCTCGACTTCAGGTCAAATTTCTGGAATCACCTACATTAACATCACTGCAAACACCTCCACGAGTGATTTTTACTCCATCGGTTCACTTTCGGCGTATACTGCTTCAGATCGATGTATTGATTCGACTTTTACAGTCGGTTATGGGTCGAATAAGCAGTGTTCGAACCCATCACTGGATTCGACAATTTTATTTTCGATTGACTTCTTTAATTCAGCAGAATCACAGAGTGTATTGCAGGAAAATCTTTCTTTGACGATTACAATCGGGCATCACGCTAATGCTGTGGTTTCTCCTCCCAATCCACTTCCTTACACTTATGCAGATGGAGATTTAAATGCGGATTCGGTCGCTTGGAACTTTCCTCTTATCCCACTTGATAACTCACCGAACTCAGAAGTGACTGGATATTTCGAACACGAATTTGATGAAGACACCCTCGGATTTCAAACCAATTTTACTGGTACGCACCGATTGAATATTACAATGAATCAAGAAGTATATCTGTCTAATTTTGGCGGGTTTTCCGATTGCGAAATCACAGACAATTCCGGCTATCGACTTTTCGACAACAATATCATTCCGGACTCATCCTCCTTCCAATACACAGCTATTGGCAACACCCTCTATTTCTCAGCCAACGACGGAACCAACGGATCCGAATTGTGGAAGAGCGATGGAACAGAAGTAGGCACAGTGATGGTTAAAGACATCGTCAGCGGAAGTGGCGGCAGTGGCCCCTCCGCCCTCACAGCCGTTGGCAATACACTCTATTTCCGAGCTTACGACATAATCAACGGGGATGAATTGTGGAAGAGCGACGGAACAGAGGCAGGCACAATGCTGGTCAAGGACATCTACCCCCTTCAGACCTATGGCAGTTCCCCAACCGGTCTCACGGTCATTGGCACCACTCTCTATTTCCAAGCCAACGACGGAACCAACGGATTCGAATTGTGGAAGAGCGATGGAACAGAAACAGGCACGGTGATGGTCAAGGACATCTACAGCGGAAGTGGCAGCAGTTACCCCAACGAATTCACAGCCGTAGGCAACACACTCTATTTTCGGGCCTACGACGGAACCAACGGATACGAATTGTGGAAGAGCGATGGAACAGCCTC
>CALBIL010000054.1 GCA_937892945.1 uncultured euryarchaeote
CGATACCGATTCATCACTTAGGACGATTATTGGTATGTCGAAAACACGTCACGAAATGGTCGTCGACCATACCTGCCGCCTGCATCAATGCGTAACAGGTCGTTGGTCCGATAAAACTGAAACCAAGTTTCTTGAGACTTTTACTCATTTGAATACTTGATTCAGTTGTAACGGCAATATCTTTCAGTCGTTCACGATGATTGATAATTGGTTCTCCCCCAACAAAAGACCAGAGATAGTGAGAGAAGGCGTCTTCATCATCACCAAAGTGTTCAATGAAGGCTCGGGCATTGTTAATCGCCGATTTGATTTTCGCTCGATTACGTATGATTCCTGCATCGTTCACCAATCGTTCGATGTCTGCATCGTCATAGGCTGCGATTTTTGCGGGGTCAAAACCATCAAACGCAGCCCGATAATTCTCTCGGCGTCGTAAAATCAGAATCCAAGACAGTCCCGCTTGGGCACCTTCGAGAATGATTTTTTCAAACAACCTCCTGCCATCACGGTTTGGAGCACCCCATTCAGTGTCATGGTATTGAACATATAACGGGTCGCTGGTTGACCATGGACAGCGAACTGGTTCACTCATATTCAGTCCACATGTTTGAATCAAATAACATTAACCAGTCGCAAAAGTAGTGCTCAAACGATCGATGAACAAGCAACTTGAATTTCACCATACACTGCTTCAAAAGGAGAAAAGGAAGATCTGTGCAAAAAACTCGGAGCAGATTTCGTTGTCGACTACAACACTGACGCTTTCGAAACCCTCTATGGTAATGCGAACTCTGAATCTTTTGATGTTTGTTTCGATACGACGAATGAGAGCCTCAAGATGGCGGAATCGTCAAACCTGGTGGAAAAATTTTTTCCATCGCTGGAATGCCAACCTTGGAAGAGATTCGCCGAATAGGTGGAAACGCCTGGATTCTCAAGCTGTTTCTAACTCGAAAGGAAAAGCGAAAGGAATTCAAGGCTGCTCGGGCTGTTCAAGCTGATTGGACGTATTTGTTCCTCTCTCCAAATGGTGAAGACCTTACTGCCCTGGCAGGGCATCTGCAAAATGGCACGATTCAACCTGTTCTCGACCATGATTGGGATTTCTCAGATGACACAGCGTCTGGCTGGGAAGGTGCCTTCAACCGTTCGTTCTCTGGACGTGCAAAGGGGAAGTGCATTGTGAAGATGGATTCCTAATCGAACAACACCAGTCCTTTGGGACAGATTGCGATACGATTTCAAGCAACTGAGTGATACAGTGTATTCATTTCTCTGAACAACACTTTCAACTCATCCTTGATTTGATTGTATGATTGCTTAATCTCAGCAATACGCTCTCGTGTTGAATCCGTTTGGTTTTTCATAGCACTTTTCAACTCTTTTTTGGCTTTGTGTATCTCAAAGAGACAAGACCTCATCGATTCACGGTACGTGGAGACTTTCTTTTCGAAAATACGAACATCAATGTTTTTCGAACTGAGTTTGTTTGCAGTTTTCTTGAACTTCATATCCAATTTAGCAACCTCAATCGAATGCTTTGGTGTCTTCTTTAGATTCGACTTAAGTCCCATGAATGTGAACATGCCAATCCACCATTTACTCGGGTCGAAATGATACCACTTGTGCCCGTTCCTGTAATCCGCTTGGAATGTATGATGGAAATTGTGATATCCTTCACCAAAGGTCAGAAACGCGAGCCAAAAAGAATCCTTGCTCGAGTTCTCTTCAGAGTATGGTTGAGTCCCCCAGATGTGAGCGGCACTGTTAATGAGAAATGTACCGTGATGAACAAAGACGAGCCGAACAAGTCCGCCCCACACAAAGCAACCGACTGCTGTGGCGATTCCACCGATTAAAAATCCAATGAATGCTGGCAAGATAATTCCAGAAAAAGCCCCTATGAGAAAGATATTCCTGTGCTGCCATGAAATGATTTTACTTGCTGCTAAGTCCTTTACATTGGCAAAGTCGTTTTTGAAAGTATCCTCTTCAATCATAATCCATCCCATATGGGAATGCCAGAAACCACGAGATGCGGAATAGGGGTCTTGATCGGAATCGGTAGACTTGTGATGATTTCGATGGTCGGAACACCATTCGATAATTGAGTTTTGGAATGCACCTGCTCCAAAAAACGAATAAAACAAAACGAGTGGCCAAGATGCATCGTGTGAACGATGTGAGAAAAGGCGATGGTATCCAACCGTAATTGACAAACCACATGCGTAGTAAAACGAGACGAACATGATTGCTTCAGTCCAACCAGGTGCTTCAAAATAGAACCAATGAAGAATGATTCCCATGACTGCGAGAATGGGTGTCGAAACAAGAAAAACTGTATTCAGCCAGTTGATGCGTGATGATGCATTGTACTCAGACATAGTGCTGTCGCACAAACCGGTACTATTGATGCTTGGGGTTCAGTGTATCCAGCAACACCTAGTTTCAGATTTTAATTTCATACCCGAGAAGCATGATCCCTCATCACACTTGAATGATTGAAATCTAAAGTTGGCATGTTAAACAGCCCAAGAATTTTCATTGATTCCTTGCTTGCTAAACTGATTCATCGAACTCAAGCGTTCGAACTGACCTCAAGTACGAGAACCTAAATGCTCCTCGACACTGCACAGAATATGCTGAAATTCATTGCTTCCCTGTTCAAGAAAGGACCAGACATAGGAGAACTGCTCGAGAATGGTGCAGTCGTCATTGATGTTCGTTCACAACAAGAATACAAGAGTGGACATGTTGAAGGCTCACGAAACATCCCTCTTCCAAACTTGCAGAGCAAGATTGCTTCACTCAAAAAGCAAAAGAAAGTCATCATTACTTGCTGTGCAAGTGGAATGCGGAGTGGTAAAGGTGCAAAGATTCTGCGTCAACATGGCTTGGACGCTCACAATGGTGGACCATGGCAATCGGTAGAGAAACGACGAATGTGAGTCACCGTTTTTGTGAGTTGAACAAAGGAATATTTGATGACAGAGCACGGTAGACGATGAACATGGTCGAAGTCGATGTTGATCCGGGTTTTATTTCTTTGAATTTTGACCCGATCCCTCAAACGGAAATGCTCGTACGAGCTACAGAGTTCTCAGTACAGATGAATCAACGGAGAACTACACGCCACTTTTCACCACAAGAAGTACCTCGAGAACTCATCGAATTAGCGATACAATCTGCAAGTACTGCACCCTCAGGTGCTCATCTTCAACCTTGGACATTTGTTGCGATTTCGAATGCTGAACTCAAAGCACAGATACGAAACGCTGCAGAACAAGAGGAACGACGTACCTATGAAGAGCGGATGCCTAAAGCTTGGTCAGAACTGATTCAACCCTTAGGTACTGACCATGTAAAAGAACACATTACAACAGCGCCTTGGATCATCGTTCTTTTCCGTCAAAGTAAGCGCTTGCGCACAAACGGTGAATGGGGTCCTACCTATTATTCACAAGAATCGTGCGGTATTGCCGCAGGTTTACTCATTGCAGCGATTCACAACATGGGCCTAGTAACACTCACGCATACCCCATCTCCAATGAATTTCTTACGTGAACTGCTTGAACGACCTGACCATGAACATGCAATGCTGTTGATGCCAGTTGGTTATCCAGCAAATGATGCACAAGTGCCTAACCTTCAACGCAAAACATTGGATGAAGTGTCATCGTTTTTCGATTGATACAACCTTGTGGATCAGTTTAGCCTTGATGGAGATACCATTCACTACCGCTTCCTTGTATTCGGTACCAATTGGTACCATTCTCTTCAGTGTACCATTCATACCCATGTTCATCGGTTGCAGTTGGCATCGTATCTGATGAAGGCGTCAATGGTTCGGTCGGTGTTTCAGAAAGAACGGGTTGTTCGATAGCGACTGGGGCTTCATACGTCTCCACTGGAATGGTTTGTGGCGTGAGTTCTGTTTCGCTGTAGTTTTGTGAATCGAAGGATTTCTCCTCATCCTGTGACTCTTCTTCGGTTCGCACTTTCAAGAACACCAGTGTGCCTAAAAGGGCAGTAAGGGCAAGAACCACAAGGAATAATCCGACCGTCTTCAGCGGAGAAGAATCGCTTTCAGGCGTTGTAAGTGTTTGCTCACTTCCATTGTTTATTTCTTCCTTGACTGAACTGATTGTGAACGATGTTGTGTTTTGATCTAAAACATCAACTTGACCAATACGGTCAACGGCTGAAAGAACCCATGATTGGCTCCAAGTCCCATTTTCAGTACCGGTGTTGATCAAAAGTGAAAGTTCGATTTGGCCACCAATTGGTAGTTCTTCCGATACAACGTTCGTCAGGAGGAAGGAAGAAGACTGTAACGAAGTCAAAGAAACTTGCATCGAAGAGGTCCCATTGGTATGGGTAATGGTACATCGCACCAGGGTTTCAGTCGAATTCGTGAGGAAAGATTCTGAAGGGTCGAGACACTGTGTTTCGAGAGAGTAATCAATTGCAAGAGAACCATCTATAGAGACTTCATAGTCTTCACACTCAACGGAATCCGTTGCATCACAGATGTGAACGAGTATGTTCATTGTCGGTTGCAGAATTGAATACAATGTTTGTTCAAAGCTCCAAGCACCGTCCATAACCGAATAATTCTCCAGCAGTATTACTTCACCACTCGACAGAGAAATCAGGCCTTGACCGAACCGGAATTGGTGTTCACCTGAAAGGGTCAAATTCAACTGACTTGGATCAAACTGCCATGAATCAAGTTCTCCTGAAACCAAAGGTGCCATTGGAAATAATTCAAAGCTCGAAGATGAGTTTGCACTCACATCTGCATTGCCATATTCGTCAAACAAGGCAACCTTGAGGGTATATATTCCAAGGTCGAATGAAGTTGTATCGAAGGTGACTGAAGACATACCGGCAGTTGTTGCAGGTATGCTTTGGTTCAAAACCAGCGCATCACTAAAGTGAAGATGAACATAGCCATTCACGCTTTCTGAAGGGGCATTTTCCCATTCAACTTGAACGAGTAAATCTTCACCGATCACGATTGCATTTGGATGGAGAATTGAAGTCAAAACGGGTCCAGTTTCATCGACGAGAGCGAAACTGAAATCGACGCCATTTTTGTAGCCGTTTACGTCTCTGGCTTGTTGACCAGATGTTTCCAGAAGTTCCACTTCAACATCCCATGAGCCAAGGTCGGAACGTTGAGGGAGCCAAAGACCCGTGTAGGCATTGGCATTTCCATTCCACGAAAGAGGAACATTGGTAGAAAATCCTTGAGTCGTGAGCGTCAACGATGCTGACAAATCACTTCTGTTGTGGAGGGCAGATACTGAAAAATTATATCCATCTTCATGTAATCTCCATGCTGGAACACTTTCGGTTCCAGAAGAAAGATTCAGGGTACTGTTGACAGCATCCATCGAGAGTGATGTCACGGTGGGTATAACAGGTCCAATTTCAAATGAATAAGCTTGTTCAACAAACAGGGTATTGTCATTCTCATCGGTAAGTTCGACGGCAATAAAATGCTGAGTGGTCGTTACTGGATTGTATTCATTGGTCGTAAAGGAAGTAACGTATCGATTCAATCCACTGAAAAATGCAAGATAATGCGGTGATG
>CALBIL010000055.1 GCA_937892945.1 uncultured euryarchaeote
GGTACGGACGCGTGAGATGCCTGTCGCAAGGGTATACAGAGGGTAATTCAAAAAATATGACTTTTTAAGGATTCAATTTTATCCATCCAAGTCTTAAGGGTCACCAGATTGGGACGTTCATGCGCCTAAAGCCAACAACCTCGGTTGCCTTATTTTTGATGTTCCTTTTGGTTGCTCAAACTACCTTATTGGCTGTGACAAATGATGTGAATACAACGATGTTAACATCGGAGACGAACGGTGAAGATTCTTTTTCTGTTTCCGCTCGGAATAGCCCTTCCTGGAGCACACCGGTCTCACTCGACAGCACAGATGAAGTCGGCGAACAATCCTCATTAGCGATTGATTCGAATGATAACCTGCACGTGACCTATATTGACGCCACCACTTACAATCTTGATTACATGACCTATGATGGCTCTTCTTGGAGCACACCGGTCTCTCTCGACAGCACAGGTGACGTCGGCTATCAATCCTCATTAGCGATTGATTCCAATGATAATCTGCACGTGACTTATCTCGACTCCACCAATAAAAATCTTGAGTACATGACCTATGATGGCTCTTCATGGAGCACACCGATCTCGCTCGACGGTCTCGCTGGCGAACAAGGTTGGGTCGGCTATCAATCCTCATTAGCGATTGATTCGAATGATAACCTGCATGTGACCTATTTTGATTACACCAATGCCAATCTTGAGTATATGACCTATGATGGCTCTTCTTGGAGTATACCGGTCTCACTTGCCACCTGGGGGGACGTCGGCTATCTATCCTCATTAGCGATTGATTCGAATGATAACCTGCACGTGACCTATCGTGACAGAACCTATGGCAATCTTGAGTACATGACCTATGATGGCTCTTCATGGAGCACACCGGTCTCACTCGACAGCACAGGTGCTGGCAAAGGCGGCGAGGGTTCTTCATTAGCAATTGATTCGAATGATAACCTGCACGTGACCTATTATGACCTCACCAATGCCGATCTTGAGTACATGACCTATAATGGCTCTTCATGGAGCACACCAGTCTCGCTCGACAGCACAGATGACGTCGGCCATCAATCCTCATTAACGATTGATTCCAATGATAACCTGCATGTGACCTATCTTGATGCCACCAATGGCAATCTTGAGTACATGACCTATGATGGCTCTTCATGGAGCACGTCGGTCTCGCTCGACAGCACAGATAACGTCGGCGATTATTCCTCATTAGCGATTGATTCCAGTGATAACCTGCACGTGACCTATTATGACCTCACCAATGCCGATCTTGAGTACATGACCTACACCGATACAGACGGTGACAACGTTCCGGATGCAGACGACGCCTTCCCACTGGATCCAACCGAATCCGTAGATACAGACAATGACGGAACTGGCGACAATGCCGACACCGATGATGACGGAGATAACGTTCTAGATG
>CALBIL010000056.1 GCA_937892945.1 uncultured euryarchaeote
CGCGCAAGGTCGGATGGAATTTGCAGGTTTTCGACCAGCTCGACAATTGGAATGTCCGGAATGTGGCGAGAGCGTTCCTCAACATGAATTGGTCAAACATCTAATTGTTGAGCACGACCTTGACCCCGTAGATGCTGGTCAGTTGACGGGTAAAGTCATGCGACGGTTGTGGTCGGAAGAAGAGTGACCAATCACATATTGCGCCGGTATTGCCCACCGACATTGAACAGCGCATCGGTAATTTGTCCGAGTGAGGCGACTTTCACCGTCTCCATCAATTCTTCAAACACGTTGCCGCCTTGGCGAGCAACTTCTTGCAATTGCTTGAGTGCGGCTTGGGTCGCTTCACCCTCAACGGTTTGACGCTCAGTCACTCGCTCTAAGCACGCTTCTTTTTCTTCAGGTGTAGCACGTGCCAATTCCATTTCGAAATCATCGGCACTCGATTCATCGAACACTTGTGCGTTCGGATTCTGGAAGGTGTTGACACCAATAATTGGAAGCGTTCCATCGTGCTTCATATGTTCGTAATACATCGATTCATCCTGAATCTTGCCGCGCTGATACATGGTTTCCATTGCACCAAGAACGCCACCACGTCGGCTGATTGCTTCGAACTCTTTGAGCACAGCCTCTTCAACCAAATCGGTCAACTCATCGACAATGAACGAGCCTTGCATTGGATTCTCAGTCTTGGTCCAGCCGCTTTCCTTGTTGACAATCAACTGGATAGCCAGTGCACGTCGAACACTTTCCTCGGTTGGCGTTGTGATGGCTTCATCGTAAGCATTGGTGTGGAGAGAGTTTGCATTGTCTTGAATGGCAAGCAGGGCTTGTAATGTGGTTCGAATATCGTTGAAGTCGATTTCTTGTGCGTGAAGGCTGCGTCCACTGGTTTGAATGTGATACTTGAGCTTCTGACTTCGCTCATCTGCATCGTACAAATCTCTCATAGTAACAGCCCAGATACGTCGAGCAACTCGGCCAATGACGGTGTATTCAGGGTCAAGTCCGT
>CALBIL010000057.1 GCA_937892945.1 uncultured euryarchaeote
TGTTCAACTGGATTGAGGTTGAAATCAAGGGTTCCGTGGTCTTGGTGGAAATATCCAATTTCACAACCCGGTGCAAGGTCACGAGTACCGCTGGTAAGTTTTTCATCCCCGTTGATGAGTTTGAGTAAGGTCGTCTTTCCTTGACCATTACCGCCAACAATTCCGATTCTGTCACCCTTTCGGACTTCTAAATCTTGGTTATCGAGAATAGGCCGGTCAAGTCCTTCAAACACTTTGGTTGCTCCATCGAGTTGGAACACATCCATGCTTGCTTTATCGACGGCCTCAAGAGTAAGAATCAGTGGCTTTCGCTTTTTTGGAACACGGGCTTTGAGAAGTTTGAGTTCCTTTTGCATGCGTTCAATCATCTTCTGTTTGGCAGAAATCGACTTGTCGAACTTATTGGCACGCTTCATCTGTTTGAGCGCTCCTGTGGTTGCATCAATCTTCTTTTCAACGGTGTTGATCATATCGCCAAGAGCTGCTTCTGTCGCTACCTTTTGGCGTAAAAATTGGCTGTAATTACCCTTCCATGGCCAAGCACGGAGATTGTCAACTTCGACAATTCGAGTGCAGACTTGGTCGAGGAAGTATCGGTCGTGAGATACGATGAGTTGAGCACCTTCGAATTCTTTGAGGAAGGCTTCGAGCCATTCGGTCGTTTCAATGTCCAAGTGATTGGTTGGCTCGTCCAAGAACATAACGTCGACTCCAGAAAGTCCGACCAGTTGTCGGGCAAGAGCAAGTTTGGCTTTTTCTCCACCGGAGAGTTTGGCGACTTTCATGTCCATTGGATGCTTATCCAATCCCAAGCGAGTCAAAGTTGCCTTCGCGATGTTGGCTACGTTTCCTCCACCGCTTTCTCCGAGTGTTTGTTGAAGTCCGGAATAACGTTCCATGACGCTTTCCCAATCCCCATCATAGAATTCAGGTTCAATCATTTGAGCTTCAATCTTTGCGATTTCGTGCTCTAATTCTTGAAATTGACGGCCTTTGCGGCTCAGTTCTTCTTCAATCGTCGAGTCTGCCTCAAGATCACGAATCTGGGTAAGGTAAGCAATACGGATTCCTGGTGCGAATTCAATTTCGCCAACATCTTGCGATTGTTCACTGATTGTATTGAGCAGTGTTGTCTTTCCAGCACCGTTGTGGCCGACGATTCCAATACGGTCTCCGTCTTGGACTAACAGGTTGATATCAAGCAAAACGTCAACAGGGCCGAAACTACGGTCGACACCTTCGATGTTGATGAGTTGGCGTGGCATGTTCTCCCCATTTCACGGCCCCCGTCAACCCCTCATAAACACCATACCTCGGCATTTGCTTCACGAGAGGGTATTTTCTTGCTTCATTCATGCATCGTAAAGGCATTCTTACGACC
>CALBIL010000058.1 GCA_937892945.1 uncultured euryarchaeote
GTTGTTCCCGCCAGTGTTGTTTCCACTGCTAGCACCGCCATCAGAATCTTCTGTAGAATCTCTGCATCCATCGCTATCTGCATCGGTTGAATTTGTTGAAATCCATCCGAGTTCTCCCTTCGGA
Organism: uncultured euryarchaeote; assembly: GCA_937892945.1. Taxonomy (GTDB): domain Archaea; phylum Thermoplasmatota; class Poseidoniia; order Poseidoniales; family Poseidoniaceae; genus MGIIa-L1. Next base: position 125 of record CALBIL010000058.1, read on the forward strand.
CAGGAATCATCCGCGTCGAAAACCCAGTCGTTATCATCGTCGTAATCTTCATTTGAATCTTTACATCCATCTGAATCATAGTCATTTCCACTGTAAGATGTCCATCCAAGGAGTCCTTTCGGGCAAGAATCATAATTATCCGAAACTCCGTCGTTATCATCGTCAGTATCTTCCATTGAATCTTGACATCCATCGGCATCCCAATCGGTTGTAGCCGTGGATGTCCAATTTGTAGTGCCGTTTGGGCAATCGTCGTAAGCATCGTCAATTCCGTCGCCATCCGTGTCATTGGTCGAGTTCGATGCCATTACAACAGAGGTTGATTCTAAGGTTGAATCCTGTTCAATGCCTGGTATTTGGTTGAGATGGCCGGTCATGGCTTGTCCTAGGAGAAGAACCGTTAGGAAAAGGGCAACCGACAGTGTTCGCTTGACTTGCATAATGTGAATTGATGTCCTCTTGTTTATAATTTAGTCTCCTTGCGAACTTTTCATGCTTGCTTTGGATACTCAAAATGCAGTCGGAGCACTTTGAATATTTATCTATTCATCCTGCATATTCTTTCAATTATGTTGGAAATAGCACGAGTATTTTTCATCCCAATCGATAGATGTCGCCTTGAACCAGGCTTTAGCATTTTCAAAGGCTGGTTCGTCTCGAACCTTTCGCTTTTGCTTTGCACGTTGTGTGATGAGCTTCCAAGCAGTCTTCTCGCCGATTCCAGGAATCGCTTCCAGTTGCTTTTGTGTCATCCTTTCTGGGTGCAAGTTAATTTCCACACCTGTGATCGAACGCGCCCCATGTCCTGTAATGACGACATCAGACTGTGATTCGAGTGGAATGTGGTATTCTACACCGATGAGGATTGGATAAGCGCCGATTTGGCGACCAAATGTAATGCCTGCTTTTCCTCTGCACGATTCTGCAGTATGCGCTTCAGTTTGATGTGTTGCCAACCGTGTGCGGCCATCGTGCGTCTCCCAATGCACATCGGATAATACTTCACCCATAGGGAATAATTCTTCAAGAAGCGGTCCATCAATGGTGTCTCGGACATTCGTTTTGAACATGTTGAATTCCTTTTGAGGAATTTCTTGGAAGCCTTCTCCTTCGACTTGTCGAATATTGATTCTACGCAAAAGAAGCCCTTCACGGCGTATTTCATGCAGTAAATCGAGGTTCATTTGGTAGGTGGCAGCAGATTCTCCGTTCAATCCTGCAATGAAATTGAGACCAGGTAAGAGCTTGGGTAATCCTCGTTCTCCTCTTTCTCGCCCATATTTATTGATGAGACGGATTGCAGATTTCAATTGAGCAGGGTCGCAATTGAGCCAATTGGCTTCGTGTACGCTCGGGTCGGCTGATTCAAGGCCAAAGGAAAGAACTGCACCATCGGATAAAGTCTCCACCAGTGTTTTGGTAATCTCTTCAGATTCTTCGAGATTCTCTGCGATGATCGATGGATTGCCGTTATCAGTATGAAGAATGCCAAGTCGCTCATCTTCTCTCAAACCGTGCAACAGTTGAGCGATTGGTTCAGGGTTTGGCACGGGGTATTCGAGTTCTTGAACACCTTCTGCCATGTAGGTATAGGTGTCAGTCATGCCTCCAAGTCGAACGTGTTGCACACCGGCCTCGTGTGCCAGTCGAACTTCTTCGATGATGTCCTCAGGAGTTCGCCAAATTGGAATTCCCTTTTTCGGTTCAATGCAAAACTTACAACCACGTTTGTAACGAACACATCCTTGGTAGACTTCGACTTCATAGGTGAGTGGACCTTTCTTTTCTTCAGTCCCAAGGTCAGGATGGTCAGTGACCGATTTACTGCGAGCACCGGCCTGAGCCCATTGAGTCCATTGTTCAGCAGTACGTCGAGTATGTTTCCATTCTCCAGATTGCAGATAGGTGTGGAGAGTCGCATCGGTATCTTGAACTGCCAAAAACAAATTCTTGCGTAACGGTGTCCACCCTTGTTGCCTCCAACCACGTATTGCCCAGCCACCAAAGAGTGCAGGGACATTGATTGGAAGGTTGCTGATGAGAGTTCGAGTCTCTTTGAGTGAAAGGGGTGTGCCTCGTAAGTATCGTCCTGGGACAACAGCACCTGCGATGCATGCAATGCCTTCAATGTTAGAAAGTCGATTTTGTGCCCACGAGTCACCATTTGTTCTTACTAAATCTCGCCACTGGTCAATCGTGATGTAGTCGTAATCGATGTTCGCCTGTTCTAAAACACCACAGAGATAGCGAATATGGAATCCTACATACGGCGGAACTCCGAAAGCAGCAGGCTCATCTTCATAGCCGTCAAGAATCAACCATTTGGGTGAAGTCTGTTCGACCATGATGGCTAACCTCGAGTTGGTTGCCTTCAATCCTTCTTCTCTTGACGACGTCGAGAGCGCTTCTTTGAATCTTCTTCCTCTTCACGGAGGGCTTGAAGTTCGCGATTGGATTTACCGTCAGAGTTGTTGCTGGCTTGTGGCTTCTTATCGCTGTCGCCTCCTTTCTTACCGCCTTGTGATACATCGACTTTGATGCGACGTCCAAGTAATTCCGAGCCGTTGAGTTTGGAGACGATTTCGTCTCCCTTGTCCATTTCCTTCACGAATGCAAATGCAAAGCCCTTTGGTTTTCCATCGCCACTTGTTGCGATCACGAGGTCGTTCACAGTTGCGATTCCGTTAAACATGGCCTTGATGTTTTCTTCAGTCGCCTTGAAAGGTAGATTTCCGATATAGAGTTTGAGCCCTTCAGGGTCCTTTCTCTTTTCCTTCTTTCCTTTCTTGTCGTCACTGTCGGCATCTCGGACGCCGATTTTACGACCGTTGATTTTGTGACCGTTGAGTTTTGCAGCAGCAGCATCAGCATGTGATTTATCGGAATAGGTGACGAATCCAAAGCCACGGTTGACTCCATTATCATCGGTGAGGACAATACAATCGGTCATGTCACCGTGTTCGGCAAACAATGCACGAAGTTCTTCGGTTCCTACTTCACGTGGAAGACCACCGATGAACAAACGGCAACCTGGTGCGTTTCGTGGACGGCGGCCTTGGCCACCGGCTTCTCCTTCGAATCGGAAATAAGTTCGTTCACGACCGTCTTCTCGAACATCAGCAGCGATGAATGTAGCTCGACCTGAAGGGCCTTTGGCAAACATTGCTTCAGCAGCAGCCCCCCATCGCTTGCCAGAGTTGTTGAGAGCACTGGCACCTTGGTCGAGTTCAGCCCAGCCAGCGCCGTAGTTATCGGCAAGGGCTCGGAAGGATTGATGATTACAGGTCGGGCAACGGACGTTCCAGTCACCGTCTAGGTCTGGAACGAGAACATCGCCACATGGTGGGCAAATTGCATGAAGAACGCCACAGTCATCGCGGTCTCGGAAACTGATTCGAAGAACAGGGCTGTTCTCTTTGACTTCTGCACGACATACGTCTCGTCGTCGGACTGCATCAGCAGTTTGATGCATGAAACGGTCGACAATTCCAGTAACGTGGAATTGCCCGTAGAGGTGTTCGGGAAGAACGCTGCCGGGTTTCCCTTCAACACAAATGACTTGTGCTTCACCGTTCTTTTCATTGAGTTTGACAATTTCACACAGAACGGTATCGCCAACTTCTGGTGTGACGATCTTTTTTCCTGCAGCAACAATAGCCATTCCTTCCTCGATTGAAAACATTCCAGTTGTCGTTGCTAAAATATTCCCATCGATTTCGATGGTTCCTACTCCAGCCTCGCATTCTGATGAGGTCGATACATGTGTTCCGGGGGTGACGAGGCTCGGCGTCATAATTTTCATTCCTGTAGCAAACGTGGCCTGAGGTAGGTCGCACGCTGTGTCGCTTGTTTGAACCGGTGTGCTTACCCCTTTTCAACCCCTCATATAGAGAAATTTGAGTCTTCAATCCTCATCTTCGAATAACTTTGCATCGCCGGGCAGGTGGAAGCGCCAACACCGTACGGTTGTCGACGCTTTTTTCTTGCTGTGATGAAGATAGGTCGGTGGAAGGCGGAATTCAGTTTCGAGCATGGCTTCTGATTCATAGCCATAATCTCGCCCAAGTGCTTGTACGTGTTTTGATTTTGCACTGTGGAGAACATGGACAACGGGTGCGCCAAGGGAAAAAGCATATTCCAAAAGAGGCCGGTCAGCCTTGGCTGTTTGTACACCCCATGGTGGATTCATCAACACAATATCTGGGACGATTTCAGGCCGTCCACTTTGAAGTGAAATGTGTTCTTGAATCACTTCCACGGTACCTTCACAACGAAGTGAAAGCCGTTCCGCATTGGCTTTTGCCTTCTCGACAACCAGGGGGTCCGCTTCAACTAAAGTGACATGGTGTGCTCCGATCAGTAAACATCCGAGTCCAAGGATTCCGTTTCCTGCACCGAGGTCAAGGACACGCTTTCCTTCCATTTCATCAACTTGGTCTATGCCAAGAATCCAATAGGCTGCTAAGTCGCCTTCAGTTGCGTATTGTTCAAGTTCAACCGATGTGCATGGATGAGGTTGTAATTTCGACAATTCAATTGCCAAGTGCTTGGGTCTCATTCCCATCACCAGCGTGGCTGTTGGTTGTATTGGTTTTGTGAATATTGTTGCTGTTGCTGTTGTTGTTGAGCAAGTGCTTGTGCTTGAAGGCGCATGTAATGGATTTGTTCAGCTTCTTGTCGAAGTCGAGCAAGTAATTGTTCACCGGGCTGTTGATTACCGCAAAATCTGCAGAATCGAATGCCATCTTGGTGTTGTTGACCGCAACTGATACAGAACCCCATGTGCTTGCCTCCATTCTATCGTTTGGTCGCATCAACTTGAACCTTCTCATTACATGGCGGTTAATTGTAGGAACACTGGCCATGTTTCAAACCCTTCAGCGGATGCTCTTTCGTTGATATCTTCCCATTGCGGGTCATCCATCATATCCGTTGGAGCGACTCCAGCGGCCAAGAGGCCTGTGACCAGTTCACGGAATTCGCGCTCAATGTTCGACATTTCTGGTTCTGGTTCTGGTTCTGGTTCTGGTTCTGGTTCTGGCTCCGGTATTGGTACATTGTTCAAAGAAGGTTCTGCAAGCCGTTCCGGTTCAGCAGAGGCTTCTGGAAGTTCTGAAGTTGGTGAGTTTTGTTCTTGTTCAGCAGTTCCAGCGCCAGGTGGGAGAGGGATAGATGCCTGTTCAGGGCTTCCATTTTCTGGTTTCGTTTCTGCTGGAGGTAGCGGTAGTGATTCCTGTTGAGGTTCATCCGTTTGAATCTCTTCGGTCATGCTGTCAAGCAGGTTTGAAGAGAAGTCATTCATCATGTCATCCATGTTTCGATTTGCTTCCTCTGACACAGGCGGTACTGCAAGAGGCATTTCACTTGGCGATGCTTCGGTGATTTTCACCTTCTTTTCGAGCCGCCCAACGCCCAATACTTCTGCTTGTTGGCGAGCAAATTCTGCCGCTTGTCGGCGGGGGAGACTCACAAAGCATTTTCCTGGGATCGATGATGGAGGAAACGGGAGGTAATACCGTTCAAGTGGAGGTAAGGCAGGATGACGGAAACAAAGAATACGTTGCGTTTCAAACGGTCTTTGGGACGGCATATCCATGGTAAAAGGCACCGATGCAATCTCGATTGAACTCCGCATCCACTTTTCATTTGAAATGAGGTGCTGCATCCACAGGCCTAAATCTGGACTTGCGAGATTCACAAATTGAAATGAAGCATCCCGGGGGTTGAATTCTTGTTGTTCGAGCAGTGAAGCTTCTCGACGAGGCCGGTGAAATACGGTGATGACAGGTTGTCCATGTTCCACCATATCACCATGCAATTCCAAGAGTTTCCTTTCTTTGCGTGGGCAGATCAGCAAAACGAGCATACGAGCAGCGTTTTCATCCCAGATTTCACCCCAGCGAGACTCAGCCTCATTGGCAAGTTGACCGATGGTCATGTCAGGAATCATTGCAGTAATACCCATGTCCGCACCAAACCGAGGGTGTCGTCGCCGCATTTATGCCTGCTGTTGTTTCGTGATGCTCAGGGAATATGTCCTTCGACAACGGCTTGTTCTGCCAACAGCATTGTACCGCCAGCAGCACCTCGAATGGTATTATGCGAATATGCAGAGAACGAAAGAGTGTATGTGTCAATGATTTTCACATCTCCAACGACGATAGCCATGCCTGTTTGCAAATCTTCACTCGGTCTTGGTTGGTCTGTAAAGGTCGTGCCATTACTCCAAAGGTGGTGCTTAACATCGATGTGTTCTACGATTTGCAAAGGAAGGGCTGGAGCGCTGGGGCATCGCTTAATCGCCGTTGGGTATTGATGTGCAGTAAAGGCTTGAAGCACCGCCTCAAGAGTGACGGGTTGAGCAAATGTAGTTTCGACAAAAACCTGATGTCCATCTCTGCGAGCAACACGTTGACATTCAATGTCGAGTTCAATCTTAGCAGGAACGACTGTTGTTCCATCGAGTGTTCCAAACACATGGAGTAATTCTTCAGCTACTTTTTCGGCTTCACCCGGTATGCTCGAATCCAGTATACCATTGTTCGCATCTTCATCGAATACCAATTGCCAACCTGCACCTGAAAGCGCCTGTTCACTGCGCATGTGAACCGTTTGTATTTCGAATGTCCGAAGTGCTGCAAGAGGGACGGCCATCGGAACCAAGGTGCAGTTCGTACCACATGCAATCGGCCCTTTTGTGGTTGAGAAAGCAGAAAAATGTTCAGCATTGATTTCTGGAATTATCAGTGGGATTCCTTCCTTTCCACGGTTAAAACTGGCATTCGAAAACACGGCAATTCCTGCTTGAGCCAATTCCCCTTCAATACGTTCAGCAACATCACTTGGTAGGCAAGAAAAGGCAACCTCGATATCTAATTTTAGCATGTCTTGGATAAAAGAATCACTTGAGAGGTCAAAGATTGGAACCGAAGGTAAACTTGGACGCACTTGTTCCAGTCTCCATGGAACGTGTTCCAGTAATTTCCCAGCGTTTTCCTGTCGACCTCCAACAGCCTTCAATTCAAACCAAGGATGATTGCAGAGCCGTTGTTGCATACGCTGGCCGACCAAGCCCGATGCGCCGAGTACAACAGTCGGTCTTCTGCGCATAGTTCGGGCTCTCGACAGAATGCTTTGAGGCTTGTCGTATCATCGAATCGTCAAGCTTCCTTCACCGAGACGGCTTTCGTGAGGTGTGGGGAATATTCGTCGAACCAGTAGTTTTCTGAAAATATTCCAGCCATCTTTGACTGAACCTAACTTTGCTTCGCCCAGCCGTTTACTGTAGCAAATCGGTACATGCGCCACATCAAGATGCTCAACAGCACAAGAAGTATACATTTCAGCTTCGATTTCAAAACGCATAGAATTCAATTTAAAAGTTGAAAGGGCTCGGCGTGAAAAAGCCCAGTATCCTGAGCACAAATCATTCATTGGGAGTCCATAGAGGGCCACTGCAATCCATGTGAGTATATGGTTTCCAAAATAGTTCGTTCTCGTCATTGCATCTGGATCCATGGCCCCACGCAATCGGTCGCCGACAACCACATCCGCATGATTCAGTTTTGAAAGAAGTTTGAGCATCTCTTCTGGATGGTAGGTACCATCCGGGTCAAACATCACCAAAGCATCACATTTCGATTTGAGAAAGAGATGAAACCCGAGTCGCATTGCTGCACCTTTTCCCTTTCCCTGTTGAATTAAGAACATACAATCATGCGATTGTGCAATTTCTTTCGTGTTATCTTCACTACCGCCATCGATTACTAATGTTTCAATTTCCCAACCTTTCTTCGAAAGTTGGTCAACGGGTATGCGTGGTAGAATCTCAGCCAAACCTTGTTCCTCATCCAAGGTGGGAAGCAGAATCATGACTCGCTTCATATTTCTGCCATCCTCCGTTTGGCTTTGATGACTTCGCTTGAATCAGACCTTAATGCTGTATTTCGAACCAATGAAGTGTAATCCCCGTCGAGTCAAGAAGTGCATCTCCTCGACCTGAAAGTCCGAGTGGATTGAGCCAGCGACTTCCACTTTCGTCATTCGACCAATCGATTTCTAAGTATGAGGTGGAATCGATATTTTGTTGTTCAAAACAAAGTGAATGCCAGCCTGCAGCATGTGCTGAGCGAAGCGATGTTTCATTGGTTTGCGTTCGGAATGTCAACTGAACCTCACTGACATCACCTTTTGCTTCGAAGACAAGGCAAGCCTTTCCATCACCGTCAAATGCATCATTCGAGGAAAATGAAACAACTGAATCGCTGCCTTCTGGAATGAAAGCACGCTGATTTCCGAGTTGAAGTGTATCGCGGAAGCGATGTTCGCTCCAAGGGTCGTTCCGCATCGAACACAGGTCATCGCATGTCGAAGAGTTCACTTTCAAAAAGTGTGATGAACTCGCTGAACCCGAGGCATCAAACGCCCAGAGTACACTTCCTTGCCGTTGCAAAAGCGGTTCCCAATACACCGATTGTGCAAAAGTCCAACCAACTGTGCCCAAGGGTGAGGACACAGCATGGGTAATGTTAAGCGCTTGAATCTGAGACGGAATATCGGAGTATACTGCGGTTGTTGCAGCTGATTGGATACTCCTTTCCACATGTAAAAGTCCAAGTGTCGGTATACTTGTCGTAGCGATATTTGGTGGTGTACTGTACACATATCCCCATTGTGCATTCTCAGTGTACACAATGCTTCCTGCCGGTAATTCGGCTAATGCTTCATGTATTTCTCTGTCACCAAGAGTCGTGGCATGTAATTCTTCATGCTGAGATACTTGGAACAATATTGCGTTTCCAAAAAGAATTCCAATGAAGAGGAGAACTGAGAGTCCTGTGGCGACGTATCTGTGTGGATGTGGGTCCCAGCCGATGGTGAGTAAACTTCGCCGTTCATCTAAAGAGGTCAGACAAGTAGAATCGCTCCACCAAAGAGCGACGAGGGCTACTAAAGGAACATGGAAGGCATGCAATCCCATTGAATACAACACATAGGAAAGTAATGAAAGTATAGGTATTTGTTGTAAGCCATCGATCAAATGAATACCGGTGAGGACCCATAAGCCAGTGAACCACACAGCAAGCAATCTCCCTTCGATGCTTTGTCGCATTTTCCATGCTGCGGTTAAACCAAAGAACAAGAGGATTCCATTGTACATGAACATCGGTCGACCACCCTGCCAGCCGTATTCTGAAAACACTGCACTATCAAGCATTCGTGGTGCTAAAATCAACAAAGCAATGATGCCAGCAATCGTCAAAAGAATCGAACTCGCTAAAAGCAACTTTTTGATGTTTGCACCGTACTTTTCATCAAGACTCAGGCCGATGATGAGGTGGGCAAACATGAACATACCCAGATAGATCGCACCTGTTGGATGAATCAACACTACACTGAAAAAAGCGAGAATGAATCCAGTTGTATGGTGCTTACCTCGTGTTGATGTTGGACGGAGCAATACCAGCAGTCCTACGACCAGGCCGAGTTGGCTGGCAACCGAAGGATATCCCGAATCAAAGGTTTTTGCAAAAAGACCAGCACCCAGACCCATCGCTAGAATTCCTTGAGCTCCTGCGCCATGTCGGTCCATCGCTCCACCGATGCCAAGAACAAGGACGAACAAACTGTAGTGGCCAAGTTCAAAGACGGCTCTTGCAGGAGAACTGTTGAGTGTTTCTTGAATCCATGCAGCAAGAGATGGATAGGCTGGAGGATACGTCCAAAAGCCACTGTTTGTGCCTGAAAGTGAAAGGTTACCGACCGTTGCAATCTGATTTGTGAGGGTTGAAAACCCTATCCAATCGACTCCAAAGGGAATCTCTTGTAATACCGGTAATGTTAGACAACTCACGACGACTCCTGCTGCAAGTACGAGCATCCAAGGCTTTCGCTGGTTTTGCAACCATCGTTGTGCAGCGACTTCATCACTGATACTTTCTTCTGGAGTTCCGTAGACTTCCCCATGCATAGCCCGCTCTAATTTTTGCCATGAGCTCAACGCCTTGCCCGCTTCAGGTCGACGACGGATTCGAGTAATGGCGATCGCATTGAGGAGTAAGAGTAATGCGGACATGAGTTGCCATGTCCACAGCCCAGTCAACACCAATAGTCCCGCAAGACCGTAGGCAAGCAGCAATCCGAGTGCAGGAGATAATGCAATTCTTCGCATACGGTCAGCACTTGCATCCAATACTTTGCAAAGCGCATATCCTGGCATAAATGTCACCAACAGCAGAAGGGCCGCTGTGAGTAACATAACTTCAACTTCGGCGCATAGGTTTTGATTGTTCGGCTAACAATCAAATGAAAGAGCCCAGTCACGGAGGTATGGGCAACTCACCAGTGGACTTTCACCCTGTGGTGAAATTACCAGACGAGTATTGGGTGTTTGACTTTTCACGAGGTCCACAAAGTGATTTCGAAAACCCATACGACTATTCGATTGGGAAGTATGATGAGCGACGACCTGGGATGTATACGACGCCTTTGTTTGATGGAGAACGTAACCATCATGTTGGACTCGATATCGGAGCACCTTTTGGCACAGAAGTCTATGCATTTGCTGAAGGAAAAATACACTCATTTGGAATCAATGCCGAAGATGGCTCCTATGGTCCAACGATTATTACCGAGCATACTGTATCCCTACCAATCGCAGTTGGCTCGTCGCAACGAAGTCCAATTCAAACCCTTTGGGTTTTGCACGGTCATCTTCGCCTTGACAGCCTCGACGGTTTGGAAAAAGGTCAAACATTTCCTGCTGGTCACCGTCTTGCCTTCATTGGGGCGGAAGAAGAAAACGGCGGTTGGCCTCCACATCTTCATCTTCAACTCTCAATCAATTCACCCGATGGATATGATTTACCAGGTGTTGTCACACAAGAAGAACGTCTTCAAGCATTGATTGATTTCCCTGACCCACGACTGATCGTCGGGGAAGTCTATTGAGTCACTGAACAGATTCAAGGTGCGCTTTAAGCGCCAAGATTGGTCCAATTGCAGCAGGGTCTTTTCCATGGAGGAAAGCCAATGCGAGTGAAATCCAGTCCATCAAAATACAGAGGTGAAGTAACGATTCAAGCAATGAATTGCCTTCACCTGCAATTTTCCAAGCATAGTCAGTAGCAGCATGAGCTACCATCCAATCCATTCTCTTGTTGACTCGCCTGTGCATTCCCTGCCAAGTGAGCAGCAGCAGCACGTGTTCAACCGCAGAAGCATCTTGGTCGGACCCAACTCCGCCCCAAGCGACACTTTCATTGTGGTTCATTTCAGGAATGACGCCAATTCGAGCAAATCGAGCAGAGTTCTCATTGAGTTGATTCTTGAAACGGTTCAACGCTGGTTGTAATTCGGTCGGGCCAAGTAAAGCAATCGGACGTTCAAGCATACAGAGTGCTAACTGAGCGACATCACCTTCAGGGTCATTGAGAATATCAAATCCATCGCAGGCTTTTTGCAAACGGTCGAACATGGCATCATCTGCCCCTTCACGAGGAGTTGGCAGGGCTCCGATACTTCGGAGCAATCCCAATTGACGACTGAATATATGGCCAAAGGCAGTTCGTGGTGGTTGACCTGCGACTGAAGGAATCAAAAAGCAATTTGGATATAATTCGGGCATGCCCGAAAGGATTCCTCCCGTTGAAATGATAATGGTGGTTGCTCCGGCTTTCAACGCCGTTTCCGTTGCTTCAAGAGCCTCTTCTGTATTTCCACTGTGGGAAGTTGAAAGAATCAGCCACGACGGTTTCCACCATGACGGCAGAACATAATCTCGTTGGATGATGATTGGAAGCGTGCCATGGAAACTCGACAATGCAGATACAAAGTCTCCACCTGCTGCTGAACCACCCATGCCAAGGCAGACGATACCGTCCCACTGTGAATGGGCAATGTCCTTCATCCAAGGGAAATGTTCAGGGGTTGCATGAGCAAGGCCTTTCTGTAAATCATCGACAAAAGCCCGAGTAAATCCAATCATCCCCTCATTATCGAGAGCCTTTGCAAGGTCAACCATGCCGACTTTTACTTCAGAATCGATTGACTCTGTTGTTGGATTTGACGGTGTGGTCTCTTTCAAACTGGCCCCTCCTGTTTGTCTTTATCGCAACCGAGTTTGTGCAGTGCTAACCATTCCCCATCTATTCGTGCAAGTCGAAGTTGCTGACGTGGTACGTGGTCCCAAGGGATTCGGACAGAGGCCATATTCCAATTTGAAGGGTCAAGGAATTCGGCTACAGAAGAATCTTCAGTGATAATATCGGCGAAGACATGGTCCTTCATTTGAATCATGACGTTCGCGGATTCTAAATCTCTCCAACTCGCACCCGTTCGTTCTTGACGGTCGACACGAGACATAACCGCACCGTCTTTGGTCCAAGAAGCAGGGCGCCAGTAATTGTCTCTCCAGCGAAGTACATCTCCGAGGTCATATCCTGGCTTTCGATACAAAAGTGTCAAACGAGTGACGTCGATTCCATCCTTGCGACCAACGGTCGAATTGGTTTCAGTAAGATAGCCTCCGTAGTTCGAAACAAGATGCCGGCCCCAAGTCCGCGCAAGTCCTTTGCTTCCAAGAACAACGTCGTAACCGCCAGTGACGGGACCTTCTGAAGTGATGAAGAACATCGGGTCATCTGAGAGATTTTCAATGACAGTGTCAAGGGTTGCTCGAAGTGCGGTAAATTCCTCTTCAGAGAGACGACGCCCAGTTGAACGTAATTGGACAGTTGCTTCAAAGTAATTCCCAGCCCTACGGGTGCAGGTGAGGCACACTCCGTTCGCCATACGAGCTCTCATCGTGTGGCTTTCTTGAAATGCCAAACCTTCAATTGTACCTTCAGTTTGCAAATATAAGAGTGTATGTCGATCTGACATTGTTCGTGTTTCAAGACCGAGACTAATATTTTCGGCTTGTACGTGAAATTGTACATGCCGCTGGATCAGTTCATTCCAAATCTCTTCTTCAGAAATATGAACCCACTTTCCTTGAATCTCGACGATGCCACAACGAGCACATCGGACCCATGGGATGTTTTCTGGGACTTCAACCAGTTTGATTCTTTTACGAAGACAAGGTTCACACATTCGGTCGCCAAAAAGAGGTGGTTCTGCGCCACAGACTAAGCAAAACTCACTTCCAAGTCCTTCTATCATCCAATCCCTCTCGTGGTTGGGTGAGCGTACCTGTCTTCAAACTGTGGCATCATCTTGAGGGCCATCAGTTGATTGTGTAGCGATACCATCGGCTTGCGACACATCAATTCCAATACTCGATTCAACGGCTTCAAGCCGTGTTTCTATTGAGCGGCTTCGTACGACAACGGTCCATGTCCAAATGCCGAGCGCAGCAATCATTCCAAGATAAGCAACAGTGAGATAGTTTGTCCCTTCCATTTCAATTTCCTCCATCAAGTATTTTTTGTGCATGTTCGAGACGTTGTTCGAGATGCGTAATCCGCATTGAAATCATCATGTGTCCAATAATAAAGATCGTAAATGAGAGTGCTCCGATGAAAAGAACAAGGGCCATACTCGATTGTAACGAACCGCCATCCTCGCCAGCTCCGATGACCGGCCCCGGATGGCGTATTTGCCAAACACGGGTTGCAACATAGGTCAAAGGCACGAGAACAAAACCGTACAATCCAAAGGTGGAAAACGTATCTCGAGTTTCCACACCATCTGGTTGACTTTGGCGTCCAAGAACCAAAAACAATGCAAGCAGAGTCAAGAGTCCAAATGTGTTCAGCCGGACATCAGTCCAATCCCAGGGTGTGCCCCATTCAGCAGCACCCCACACGCATCCAGACCAGACCGTCATTAAACCGCAAGCCAACCCCGCTTCGGTTCCTGCGACATGTAAACGCCAACCGAAAGGGCTGCGTTTGAAAAACCACAGTGCAGAGCCTGTGAATAAGACTCCAAAAGCGATAAAGGCAGCCCAAGCAGACGGCACATGCCAATAAAAAATACGTTGTGCTGCAGGTGATTCAAAAGCATTGATGGAAACGCTTGGCGCCCAATTCAATCCCAAAAAGAGAGTTGACATGATGCCGACAAATCCGATGCCGAGAAACATCTCCGGAATTCGTCGTCGCATGGTAGGAACTCTCCATAACTCCTTCTTGAACTTGGGTGTTCACAAGGTTGCTGCATATTCGACTACCAAGGCCCAAGGAAGAATCAAAATTGGAAGTAACAGTCTGATAAAAACTGCATTTGGGCGTGCTAATCGCAAGGTGCTCAATTCGATGAACCGGACGCACAGCAAAGTCACCCAAAGTACAGCAGCACCGATCAGTGAAAGTTTCCAATTGAACGCATCAAGGAACAAAATACTTCCAAGTCCCGATAAAATGAATCCAAGAATTGGAGCAAAGAAATCTGCGGCAGGCAATCGATTGACATGTGCTCTCCACCAATCGCCAGCACGTTGTTCTCGCATGAGGTAGACGACCGGGTCACCGGCTAATCCAGCCGCAAAAGGTGCAGCAAGAACAAAACCGACAAGAAGAGGCTTCTCAAGTGTTGCAGGGTCGATAAATGCCAAAAGTGTACCGAGCACGATCAGTGCTGTCAACCCGTTGCGAGCCAATCCAGCGCGTGTAGAACGAAGGTAGCGATGACCCGTTTTTGTCGGGAGTAGGGTGAACTTTCCCTTCACTCCAATAGCCTGCCAAGGCTGGCATTCAGGTTGTTCTTGACGCGTTTCAGATTCTAAGTTGTGGAGTCGTGTGGCACACTTCATCATTTCTGGATGATGCGAAGCGATGACAAAAGCATGACCTGCTTGACGTAATTGGCCAATGTTAGAACTCAATGCTGCAAGTGCACTCTCATCCAAACCAGTGGCTGGTTCATCGAGCAATACCAAACGAGGTTCAGAAGAAAGCATGGCTGGTAAAAGACCGGCTAATACTGCTACTTTTCGTGCCTGACCGCCAGACAATTGCCCGATTCGGTCGTGCCTTCGGTGAGCAAGTCCGTATGCCTCAAGCAGCGGAAGTAAATCTGTTTTCATTCCGGAGAGGGAACAGACGGTCGTAAGGTGGTTTTCCACGGTTTCATCACCAAGTATGCAGTTGCTTTGAAGCGTTAATCCAAAGGGTTGTTTGGCAAGAGTTCGACGTCCCTCCGAATCGACAACGAGCGAACCATGGTGGTGAACCGAGCCTTTTTCCAACGGAAGTAGGCGTGCACAACTTTCGATGACTGTTGATTTGCCTGCACCGTTTTTCCCGTGAAGAACCACCACATCTTTCGAAGCGACTTCAAGATTGAAGCCATTCAAAACTCTACCCATGCCACGGCGGACTTCAAGGTCCACAAGGCTGAGCAATGATGCTGGCATGGATGTGCGAGATTGCAGACCGACATCAAACCTCCCATTCCCACTTTGCACTACCATGAACTCAAATGTGCGCTCTCATTAGGCGAGGCATGGCCACAGTCATGTCCTTGTTCGGAACATCCGAATGGCTGTTGTTTGGACTTTGGGTGTTGGCACTTGTTTGGCCAATTATCTATGCGATTCGACATCGGACCTCTTTGGCGTTGTCCATAACGGTTGGATTGCTGTTGGGCTATTTAGTTCAAGTCCTCGGCCAGTTTGCATTCTCGAACGGATGGATTGGTGGATGGCTATGGTGGGATTACGTTTTGATTCCAAATCGAATCAGTGGTGCTGCTTGGTTTCACACTTTCTTTTC
This sequence comes from uncultured euryarchaeote, assembly GCA_937892945.1. GTDB lineage: Archaea > Thermoplasmatota > Poseidoniia > Poseidoniales > Poseidoniaceae > MGIIa-L1. The sequence continues at coordinate 15,841 of CALBIL010000058.1, forward strand.
AGCAGGATTTTTGCACAGCCCATCAGATGCATCACACGTTTTAGGTAACATTTTGGTGATCGCTTTAGTGGGTGTTCCTCTCGAACAACGGCTCGGAACTCGCCGGTTTGCGTTGGTCTATGGCATTGGTTTATTTGGTGGTTCATTTGCTTGGTTTTTATTTAATTTAGAGTCGGGTACACCTTCATTAGGTGCTTCTGGTGCTGCGTTTGGATTGTTTGGAGCCTACTTGGCCGGGTGGCCCAAAGATGAGATCCCGTTCCCTCTAATCTTGATTCGAAAATGGCCCGTTCTCTACTTGGCTTTGTTTTATTTTGCCATGGAGGTCTACCGTGCTTATTCCACACTTGGTCTCAATCAGGCAAGCGATGTTGCGCACATGGCACATTTAGGTGGTTTTCTAGCGGCTTATCTTCTTCTTCCATTGATTGCTAAAAACGGCCCATATCCGCTCGGTATCGAAGACGGTGGACCTACTTCATCCAGTGGTGAACGTTCACGATTGAATCAAATCCGAAGTACCATGGTTGACATGTCGAATGTCGTTGACCCGTGGACTGCGAGAGGTCTTGAGATTCCCCGTACGATTCGCGACCCCTTGCGAAGTCTGCTAGCATCAGCAGATGAACCTGAGACGCGATTGGCTTGGATGGAGCATCTTGCAGATGCTGCCGAGTGTCCAGATTGCCAAGCGAGTCTTGGTGTTGTCGAACGAAGTTCAGGTCCTCAAATCCAATGTTCTGTAGAACCAGAACACCTCAATTGGCCAGAATGATTCATCAAGACCTCCCTAGCCCCTTTAGGGGCTGGGAGTGTGCAAAGAAAGGATAGTCTCAAAGGCGGAACGGCACAGCAACATGTGGGAGTGGGTGGTTTGCAGTCTTCATCATCATGGAAATCTCGACGTATTTCTCTCTTTTTGGTCATTGTCTTTTTGTTTGCTGACCTCGGCGTACTTGCGAATGAATCAGATTCCAATGCCTCAGAACCTCTTACCCAATCCCTCTTTTCGGAACCAATATTGGTCGATGGCTTGCCGCCGCTGATGTGCGGTGAAGAATTGTGTCTACGTCCAATTCGTGATATTGATCGTGGTGAACGGGTCTCTGCAGAAGATGTTCAATGGTGGCAATCCTATGGCCCTGACCTTGATTGGAATGGAATGGATGACCGCCTACAACGAGTTTTAGCTGGGGCAGATTCCGATTCACCGACCGCTATCCTTGGTCCTGATGGCCGAAACACAGTGGCTATTGTTGTCGACTATGCTTGGCGAGCCAACGATGCCGAAATCGAAACCCTACGTACAATTCTCGATGCACATGGTTGGGTTGGTGAAGAAGGCGGTGCCTGGTTCCAACAATTGATTGATATTGATTCGGTGGCAGTGGACAAAGTACCCGTTTCTGCTCTTATGGACCTGTATTCAATGCATGGTGTTGTGGTGATTGAAATGCAAAATGTCATGGTCCCGTCCAATGATGTTGCAGCCAAAGCCTCCCGAGCTCGACCATCTGATGTCTATACCGATACTGCCTACGAACGGGATTATATCGGCGAAGGTATTGTTGTTGCAATACTCGATACCGGTGTTGACAATGAGCATGAATCATTGAATGACTTTGATGATGAAAGTGACGAGCCGGATGCTGACCCGCTCTCTTACAACGATCACAAATGGGTTGCAGGGTATGATGCAACCTCGTCTGCTTCAAACCCTGATGGTTCACAAGACCCTGATGACGGCAACGGTCACGGCACTCACGTTGCCGGTTCAGCTGTTGGAACTGGTGACCGTAGTCGAATTCACATGGGGACTGCACCAGGGGCCTATCTTGTCGACATCAAGGTGCTTACCGATACAGGTGGTACCAATTCACAAGCTTCACTCAATGGGATTCAATGGTTGATTAACAACCAAGATACCGATTGGGGTCACAATTCTTCAACACGTGGCATTCAAGTTGCTTCCATGTCTTTTGGCTCAGCCTCTACGCCACTCAACCAAGGGGACCAAGGTGACAATGGAAGTGGTTCAGAAGCACGTTTGGTCAATGACGCCGTCAATGCTTCCATCGTGTGTGTCGTTGCAATGGGCAATGATGGATCGAATCGGGTACCTTCTCCAGCCAGCGCAGACGGTGCAATTTCAGTCGGAGCTGCCACAGATCGTGGTAGCATCAACCGAACCGATGACAATGTTGCAGGCTACTCGAATACCGGTCCTCGTCTTGACGATGGAGATGACGATGAATGGGACGAATTAAAACCCGATATCACCTCATACGGCTCCTCAATTATGTCTGCTACTGCCCAAACTGGTGCTTCTTTCCCGGGTCAACCGGCGAAACCTCTTGCAGGTTCAGATTATGACGAAAAAGACGGAACCAGCATGGCTACACCAATCGCTTCAGGGATCGTTGCCCTTATGCTTCAAGCTGATTCTTCACTTGACCCCCAAGAAGTGAAAGATATTCTGCGTAACTCTTCCGAACAACGCGGCAGTGTGAGTGAACCGAGTATTTCGGACCGCTGGAATGACGAATGGGGCTTCGGCCTTATCGATGCCTCGTGCGCAATTGACACGGTGTTGGAAAAGGCATGTACTCCTCTAGATGGCGGTGGTGGCGTCACTCCTCCACCGACTGGAAACGGTTCAGGCGACCATGTTGATATGTCCAAACCGAGTAACGGTTCTTGGTGGATTGAAGGGAACTTTGTTCGCATAGCTGGGGACACAGTCGAAAATGATGATGGTGATGATTATACCAAAGTTCAGATCCGAATCATGCAACATCTTGAATCGGGAACTGTTCGCGAGTTGCAGAGTTGGACTGATACTGGCGGAGATGTTTCATCGTGGTTTCTCGATGTCTCAGTGAAAGAAAGTTGGATTCGCCAAGATGAAGATTATGTCTTGGTTCTTGCTCGAGCGCTCACCGATGATGGTGATGAATCTGCACTCGATGCCCGCTGGGTCAACATTGCACGCATGGCCGTCACTCTTGCAGGCCCTTCATTAGGAACTGCGCTTCAAGGCTCAGTTGATTTCAGTGGTACAGTTGAAGGAATCGAACACGATGTACTTGAATATCGAATTGATAACGGTGACTGGCTTGTTGGTGAAGAGTTAGATTCAATGGAAGTTGGTACGCAAGATTGGTCGTTCTCATGGAATTCGAATTCTGTTGATGATGGTTCACATCGCGTTTCATTTCGAATGGTGAACGAAAGTGGTGTACGGACCGATGATGTTCGGCGCACCTATACCGTTGATAATCAACCGGCTGCACCAGACTTCTTATTCCAAGGCTCAGTTGAAATTATGGACCAAGATCTTCCGGTCTACTCTGCGGTTGCGGGCACTGTTTTAGAAGTGGATTTCACAATTCTAAATGCTGGAGATTTGGGTGCAAACGATGTTTTTGTGCAACTGGAAGCCGCTGGTAGCCAATCGGAAACCTATCCTCGTGAAACTCGTATCTCAACACTTAGTGAAGGTGAAAGTCAGCAAGTGACTTTGTACTGGTGGGCGACTCTAGCAGGTACGCATGATGTTACGATTACAATCGACCCAAACAACCAACTTGGAGATCCAAATCCAAGTAACAATGTCTACACCTTCTCGTTTGAAGTCGAAGAACGACCAGTTGAAGCAATGCTCCGATTTTTACCTGGTGCAGTGACGACGAATCCGAAAGTGCCACTGCCAGATACTCCTTTCAATCTCGATGTTCGAATAGATAATTTAGGTCAAAACGATGCCACACAACTGACCATGCGTCTCGAGCGTTGGACTGAAGTTGGCTGGTTAGAAATTGGAGTTTCAAATATACTGTTTGTTCCTGGTTCAGACTCCAGTTCAGGGCAGAGTTCAGGAACATTCAGCGACATCGGTCTTGAGATTGGTCCTACGAAATATCGCGTTCTCTTAGAAGGTAATGGCGTTGAACCCGACTTCAGCGACCATCGTTTCACGGTCGTCATCGATGATGTGAGTCTTGGTTCTCAAGTCAGTGTATCACTGAGTCAAAATGAAGTTTCGATTGATTTCATTGGTATGGAGGAAGGTGGCCTTTTATTCACAACTCGTGATGGTGAACTTCACGTTCGAACTGTAACCGATAAAATGGTGATGCAGGTTGATGTTCTCCTTGAGGAAAAGTGGGGTGGCGAATTAACCACTTACTTGCGTGAAGATGGTTTGGTTCAAGCAGCATGGAATCGTAAAACCATCAGCCCTGATGGCTATACCCTTACTGATATAGCGATGACTTCACTCACGCGTTTAGCAGAAAAAACGCCTGTTCACCATCAAATGCCTGCTATGAAATTATCAGAAGGTTCCTATTGGGGGCTCGCTTTATCGGAACACGATGAACAAATGGTTCTCGCAGGCTATCATCGAGATATTTCAACAGGTGGTTCATGGCAAGATATCACTTCTATCTTCACTTTAGTTTCATCGAATCCAGACAGTCAATCATCTTGGAGTTCTCCAAATGTTGTGCTCTCAGATGTTCAAATACGCCCATCTCAAGGCGATGCACTCGCAATTGGGTACGGTGATGAAAATCTGCACATACTCTATCAAGAGACTCGAAATGATGTCACTGGCATCGACCGAATCGGGTTAATGTATACACACGGAGATCCAACGTATGCTGCTTGGGGATTCCAAGCATCAGTTGGTGATTATGCGCTGATGGCTCAACTTGTTGTACTCACAAACAAGAGTGAAGATGTCCTTGTTGCTTCTTGGATTGAAGGGAGAGGTAAAGATGCCATGATTGCACACATTGTTACCGATAATTCATGGTCAGATGCCGCAGAAAAAATCACTGCACCCGGGGCAACGCATATTGAATTAAGTCCGACATCAGACGGTGTCCAAATCTTCTATGATGAAATCAATGTCTATGGCCCAGTTACTCGATACGGGCTCTTGTCGGATTCTTCGAAAGGTCAGACACTTGCACTTTCAAATATCCTTACTGAAGGATTCTTGAAGGGTCATGCAGGAATGGAGTCTGATGGTATTCTTCTTGTTTCATCTGCAAGCGGGTCGCTTAAAATGCGAACACTGGTTGATATGGGCGATTCTTCCAAAGAAAACGGTGATTCAACATCATTCATTGATTCACTTCTCGCTCCTCTACCTGGGGATTATGAAACCAAAATCTTGATTCTAGGTGCAACAACCACTTTATTTGTGATTTTCCTTTTGATGATCGTAGTCTCTGTCCGTACATCCCGTCGGCGTGAAGAGGAATTACTCTCTTCTGAATCGAATCAAAACGAAGACGTAGATGAACTTGAATTGCTTGTTGTTCCAGTACTTGATGATGGTCCACTCCTTGCGATTGACACCGAAACAGAAGATTTGATTGTTGACATGGGTGACCATGCAGTTTCTGTTGTACTTGATGATGAAGAACTGAGTTTGTCCGCTTCTCTTGAAGCAAAAAACGAGTCTGGTGAAGGTAATTCCCGTCTTAACCGCCGTATGCAACGAAAGCAACAGCGTGAGATTACAGAGATGGTTGAATCGATGAACACATCACTTCCACCTCTCCCAACACTCCCGACTCCTGAATCAGCTCCATTAGTGGCTGAACTGGCCGTTATGCCCTTGCCTCCTCTCCCGATAGGAAGTTTACCACCTCTTCCAGGCCTCCCTCCTTTGCCAATGATTGCTCCTCCTCAACGGGATGTAGTATGCCACGAATGTGCTGCTAAATTCACTGTAAAGGACATGACACTTTCGAGGGTTACTTGTCCAATTTGTTCTGTTAAAGTCGATTGCTGAGGTTTTATTATGTGCGGAATATTTGCTTATTTAGGTCCTCGACATGCCGCTACAGTATTGCTTGATGGTTTGCGTCGACTCGAATACCGTGGATATGATTCCACTGGTATTGCAGTGAAAGATGGAACCATACAGGTCCATAAAAAAGTCGGTAAAGTTGGAGATTTGGAAAAAGTCTTACCCTCTCAAGTTCCAGGGCACATGGGTATTGCTCACACTCGATGGGCGACTCACGGTATCGTGAATGATTCGAATGCTCATCCTCACCAATCTGCCAATGGAAGAGTCGTTATTGTTCATAATGGAATTATCGAAAATACCCGTCAACTCCGTACATCGCTGACAGTGCAGGGTGTCGAATTACAGAGTGACACAGATTCTGAAGCGCTGGCACATGTAATTGAGCGTGAACTCAGTGTCGATAATGACCCTGAAAATGCAGTGCGCAGAACGCTTCACCTCGCACGAGGTACATGGGGGCTTTGCGTATTGTTTCTCGACCACGATGTAATCGTATGTGCCCGTAATGGTTCTCCACTCATCATTGGCCAAGGTGATGACGAAATGTTTGTCTCCAGTGACCCACATGCTCTGGCACCCTATACGCATCGTGTTGTTTTTCTTGAAGATGGGGAAATCGCTACACTTACCAATAAATCCATGAAACTTTCAACATTGAAGGGTAAAAACTTCAACCCAAGCATCACCGTCCTTGAAGAGGATTGGGGCGTCTCTGAATTAGGAGAGTATCCCCATTATATGTTGAAGGAGATTTATGAGCAACCTGATGCTTTGCGTCATTGTATCAGTGGTCGGCTTGACCGAGTAGGAGGAAACGGTCGACTTGGAGGTTTGAAACTCGAACCTCGTGATTTGGCGAAAATACCCCACGTCCGCCTCTTAGGCTGTGGTACGGCTTACAATGCTGCAGAAATTGGGCAAATCATGATTGAAAAATTGGCCCGAATTCCCGCAGTTGCTCACATTTCAAGTGAATTCCGACATAATGACCCTGTCATTAACCCGAATGCATTGCATTTTGCAATGACTCAATCTGGCGAAACTGCAGATACCTTGTCTGCTGTAAAGGAAATACATATCAAAGGTGGAAGTGTCTACGGTGTCGTCAATGTTGTTGGATCTTCCATTGCTCGTGAATGTGGTAAGGGAGTATACATTCATTCAGGTCCTGAACAGGCTGTAGCATCGACCAAAGCCTTCTCGAATATGGTCGCAGCGTTGTCGATGTTTGCTCTTCAGGTTGGACGTTCTCGTGCTACAAGTAAGGAACAAGGAAAACAATTGATTAACGGTTTACAGGAAATTCCTCATTTGATTGAAGAGTATCTCGAAAACCAAGGCCCAATCCTCGAGGCTGTTGAAATGATTAAGGACGCAAAGTGTGTTCTTTTCCTCGGGCGTGGTATTTCAGCCCCTGTCGCCAAAGAAGGAGCACTTAAGTTGATGGAGATTGCATACATCCCCTGCTTGGCTTATCCGGCTGGAGAGATGAAGCACGGGCCAATTGCTCTGTTAGAAGAAGGCAGTCCGGTTATTTTTATAGCTCCAAACGACCATGTAAAAGTCAAGACAATTTCAGCGATTCATGAATGTAAAGCACGTGGCGCACGTGTGATTTTGATTCATGAAAAAGGTGATGATATTGCCCACGAAGCGGACATTAGCATTCCGATTCCGCCAGTGCATTCCTTACTTTCGCCTTTGTTGACCGTCGTACCAATGCAACTAATCGCCTATCATACGGCCTTAGCTCTTGGTTGCAACGTTGACCGTCCTCGTAACCTTGCGAAGTCGGTAACTGTCGAGTGAAGTTCACAAGATTGAGAACCGTTGTTCTTCTTCTTTCCAATTGAACGGTTTGTAGCCAAGTCGATGGTTGGTATGTCGCATCTTAACAACACCCATCTTACGGGCAACGTCATCTCCAAACCGTTCCATGACCAAGTGAATTACGCCATCTGCAAGATAGTCTTCAACTCCGTATTCACCGAATTGTTTGTTATCTTCGCCAGACATTTCACAGATGAAGAAAGAAGTCAAGCCGAGTCGTCGAACCGCTTCAAAGAGTCGGAAAATCTCATCTCGAGGATTCTCCATTTTGGTGAGCGTAAAGAAAGCACCGAGCGAATCGAACACCAGTAGTTCAAAACCGATTGAATCACGGTATGACGTGAGTTGCTTGATCAATTGCCCCATCCAGTCGACACGGCTACTCATGCCTTGTTCATCCAGTTGGACACGTAAATCCGAGAGGTCGATAATCGCAATTCGATTGCTTACTCGCTTATCATCAATGTTCATTCCCATGTTTGACATATGAGACCGAAGTGAATCCTTTCCTTGTTCGAGCGTAACATAAATCCCGCTTGTTTCACCATAGAGTACAGCATTGTAAAGCATTGAAAATGTCAGACTGGACTTCATTGCACCTGATGCACCAGCAACAATACAAATGTGGCCTTCAGGGATTCCACCTTGCATGTTTTCATCTAATCCTTCAATATGCGTTGGTATTCTTGTTACTTCACTCATGCCGGCACCATGTAGGGGGTGTCCCATTTGATTCTTCAACCTCACCCTTCTTTTCCTTGCAAGTTTGAACGCTTCAAAGCAAAAAGGACAAGTCATTTGTTCTGTTGGGTCGCATGAGGGCGACGTGTGAAAGTTTGGTTAGCATCACAATCTCCTCGCAGAGCAGCAATGCTCCAATCACTTTTCCCGGGCCTCAAATGTGAAGGGTTTACCGATGTTGATGAAACACCTTCACAAGGTAGTGTGGATGCTCAAGTGCTGTCCATTTGCCGGAAAAAGTCTGAATCAGTTTCCGATGCACATGGTTTTGACATGGTGATCGTGTGTGATACCTTACTTGCCGACCCCGATGATATGGATTCAACACTCGGAAAACCGAAGGATACGGTTGAAGCTGCTATGATGCTCCATCGCCTCTCGGGTAGACGGCATCAAGTTTGGTCGGCTACAGGAATTCTTCTCAACGGTGAATGGAAGTTCTTTGTTGAACATGCCATTGTTGAATTCGATTCGCTCACCGATGAACAGTTGGTTGAATTGGTGTTGAGTGGTTCTTGGAAAGGTAAAGCAGGTGGTTATGATTTGGCAGGTCCAATGGGTGAGTACGCTCGTCTTATCGATGGTCAAGAATCGACGGTGCTTGGAATTGCAGGGGAAGCTATGGACATTCTCCAAGCCTTCTCACTCTGACATCAACGAGAGTAATCCCAATTCATGTCGGTCAATATCGACGACGACATCTGTTCCCGGTAGTAACAGGATTTTATCTTCTGCATCCAATGCAAAAACTCCGGTGCCAGTTTCATTACTCATGCGCTGAAGATCTCTGCGGCATACATTCTGGTGTGTGTCCATGTGGACCATCGGACGCAAATCAACAATAACAGAATCGCCTTGGAGTATGCGCTTTGCCATCTCTCGAGTAGGTATTCGATTCATTTCATCCGGTGAAACATATCTCAAGGCTCTTCTTGGAACTGAATTCTTTACTCGAGTGTGAGCGCCAAGATCGTGGAATGCTTCGCCTTCTGCTGTGAGCGGTCCAGACCAGTTTGAAGGTGACGGTTTTATCACGTTCCGCATCATTCTTTTTTTCTCAAGTTGAATTGGCTTCTCGACCGATGTGCTCACCAGTGGCCGCTTGGGATTCCTTGAGTTTAATGTCTGCTGACGAGCAGCTTTCGACTCTGGATTCGGAGTGAGAGTTTGCTCAACTTTCTTTGGAACCTTTTTACCGTCAGTTTGACCATCAGGGTCAGGTAAACCAAAAAATTGCCATAAACTTGCCATTTTTACACCGTTCACAAATCGAGATCATCAAGAAGTCCTGACATATCTGTACTTGCAGAGGCGCTTGGGGTATTGTTAGTTACCGGCTGTGCAGGAGTAGATTGGCCCATTTGTGCGGCAAGGTATTGTTCACCGTAATGCTGCCATTGTTCCATTGTCCAACCATCAGGGAGCCCCGAAATTGGAAGGGCAGGTCCCGCTTGAACAGGTGCAGATTGAACAGGCTGTTGAACGGTAGGTTCAGCAAATCCACTCATTGCAGCTAAGGCATCGGATACTGATGCAGCAGGAGCAGGTTGAGCATACATGTCTGGTTGTGCTTGAGCATAAGGGTCAGCAGCAGGAGCAGGTTGAGCATACATATCTGGTTGTGCAGCGGGTGCTTCCATTGCATACTGCGGTTGAGCAGCCGTCATTGGAGGCTCAAGAGATGGAATCGTTCCAAAAGAGGAGTACTTTTCTTCCTCATCTTTACCTCTCCCCCGGGTAAGTAAGAGGAACCCGGCGAGAATGACCACAATAAAGGCAAGACCTGTAATGATGGCGGTTGGAACAGATCCAATTGCAGCACTGATGCTTTCAACAAATCCTTCAGCAGGTTTTTCTGCAACGGTAAGGGTAATACTCGTACTCGAAGTTTCACTGTCATCATCGGTGACTGTAAGTGTAAAGGTCCATTGTCCAGGGGCGAGATTGGTAAGCGTGTATTCTTCTCCACTAAAATCAATTTCACCAGTGAAATCACCGTCGAGGTTACTGTCGATGAGGTCGCTGTCCCAGTCGTATTGTAATGTCAGTTTGTCTCCCGCAGTTTCTCGTGAAGTCAATCCTGAAAGGGTGATGTTATCGCCTTCAGTTAATTCGAATACATTACTTGAATTGGTTATTGATGCTGCAGGTTGTAGGTTTTGTACACTGATGTTCACCGAGGTCATCGCTTGTGCCCCATCATCATCGGTGACAGTGGCAGTAATTTGACGAATGCCTCGTGTTGACCATGCTGTGGTCAATTCCATGCCTTGCACTTCACAATCATTGACGAAGTTACCGTCACTGTTGCTGTCAACCAATACATCGGTATCCCAGCACACTTCAAGACTATCAAGGTCAGATGCAGTATCGGATACTTGAACACTCAACGTGAGGTTATCATCTTCATAAATAGGAACAGTTGATCCCAGGCCAGTAATGCTCGGTGCCACATTCAGAATATTTACCATGGCCGTGCGCACTTCTGAACGAGCCCCATCGTTATCATAGGCCGATACCTGAATCGTTTGAAGACCAGCATTCGGCCATGACACTGTGGCTGTTGAAGAGGGCCCATTGGTCGTGACTGTCCAATTTGGATCTAAATCAGAAGGCTTCCATTCAATGTTGAGGTCATCGCGGTCAGACAGTGTATCGCCAGCTACAATTCGTAACAAGGCTACTTGGTCTTCGTTTAATTCCCAGACACCCATTGAATCAGCAGTCAAATTATTACCCCCATACCAAAGTTCAGGATATGCCAAGGTCGGTGCAATGTTCAAGACATTCAAACTTGTAGAGACAGTCGTAGTTTCTCCATCATCATCGGTTGCTACAGCAGTGATGTTGAGAGGACCTTCTCCAATTGGGGTAAAAGTGCATGTTGGTTGAGTCAAACCTTCTTGACAGTTGAGCCCTGGCCAGGTGATACTCACCTGTTGGCCAGGTGGGGACACACTGTCGAGGTCGCCACTGTTGATAGCGTCAACAGTAATTTCTGATTCAACATCAATGCTCTCGACCATACTGAGGTTGAGATAAGGTGCTCGATTGAGGACTGTTACGTTCATTTCAATGATGTCTTCATCGAGTTCTTCATCGAATATGATCACTTTGACCATCCAATCGCCATCATCGCTCCAATTCCATTGCGATACACAATCGGGTGCTTCAAGAACTTCGATTAATCCTGGCCTTGATTCGAGTTCAAATCGACAATCAACATCGCCACCATCTTCATCGAAACTCCCAGATGCGTTAAGAATTATATTCTCAAAGGTATATTTTCCTTCATCAAAAGTGAAGATTCCAGTTGGTGCACGTCCGATGAAAATATCGATACTTGCTTCATTGTTCGTTCTGTTTGCATCCTCGATGACCAATTCATCAGGGTCGACGGTAAACGAAAGAGTTTGGTTGCCAATGGCTGCATCAGTAGGAACTGTCCAGTTGACCGTAATACGTTGTTCACTGTATGATGGAATAGAAGGGACTGATTCACGAATACTTACGCCATCTGGAGTAATGACTTCGATTTCTGTTGCTGGTGAAGCCAGAACACCTCTGTTTTGAGCAGGGATGGAGAATGAAAGCACATCGCCGGGTAATGCCCCGTATCCAATCGCTTGGTTCAAAATGACCTCATCAGTACCTCGATATCGTGTTACAATAATTGAATCGCTTTGAGCAACCAAATCAATTGCAACCACATTGAGGTCGATGACAACCGTTGCAGCGCCGATGATCTCTGTTAGAGGGTCCCACACAATGATACCGTTGCTCGAGTAATCATCGCTCGAAGGGGTATTGTCCATTCCATTGGTGACATTGAGTGTGTACTCAAGCATCCCTGAACCATCAGTCGTTGGACTGGCAAGAAGATTTGTTGACTCGTATCGTACTTGCATGTTCTTATTGCCTTGAGGTTGGGCACCTGGTGAGGTTTCATAGATGACTGAAACAGTTTGCTCGGAATTCGGGAGCGTAGCCAAGAATTGCAGGTCTACATCGACGACAACATTTCGAGCGCCAGGATTTGAAGTGGCTTGAACGCCCCATGAGTCGGATGGAGAATAGGATTTTAGTAACCAATCAATGGTGAATCCAGCAGCATTTGATACGCGCATCCAAGAATTGTAACGGACTGCAGGGCAATACCAGTTGAATCCCAGTGAGACACCAGTTTCATTCCATTCATTGATCTTGTATGAATCGTCACAGCCAGTGTAATCAATCGAATTACTGCTGTCGGCTGGGACACCATTGGCGGTAATTTGCCAACTGTTGTTTTCTGGTCCCTGGGTGTCGAATTCTGAAGGGTCAAAATAATCGGAACTACCACCTACTCCAGTTGTGGAATAAAACGGCATGTACCATTGGTCACCAGTATGGATTGGAAAATCATTCTTTTCTTTTGGTGGAAGATAACTGGTATCAAAAGTGATTTCAGCGATATCCTGTTCCAAAAAACCAATATTAAACGGACGGAATGTCACATCGAGTGTGAATTCTGAATTTACCACCGCAAGGTCACGCACACGAATCAAATCTTCACCAACATAGCCGATATCAAGTCGGCCAGAAGTACCTTCCAAGGTTGCACCACTGTTTCCAGAGGTGAAATCTCCATCGAGTTCAAGTTTATACACGAGAGTTTGAGTGCCATCTACTGTGATAAATAATATATCGGTGACTTGGTAGGTTGTATCCCCAGTAAGTGTGTTGAGTGATGCGGTTACATTTGCTTGAGCAATCAGTTGAGCAACATCAAATTTGGTCTCATAGACCCATTCATCTCCAATTCTCCATGTTGGAACATCTTTGTCGGTATCCCAGCCTTCTGCGAATCGTGCATCACTCTCTGAGAGAGCAATGGATTGATGCGAGACCATATCGGTTAATGGAGCAGCTAACATTAAGAAAATCAATCCTAAGACGACAGGTCGAAAGCGATTCATAGAACCCCGAGAGTGTTCTCCTACTTGAATACTTGATTTTTTCGTTTTAAAATTTATCAGGGATGTGATGATTGAGCCTCGATGTATTGGTGCCCATAATGACTCCATTGCTCTTGAGTCCAACCTTCTGGCAATCCTCCTTCTGGTAAAGGCAAGGTTTGAGAGTCAGATAGTTGTTCGACTGGAGTGGTGTTCAGTTCCGGTTCCATCTCGCTTTCCGATTGAATCTGTTCTTCAGGCGACTGAAGTGTTGATGTAAACATTTGCCCAGAAGGAGGGGCCTTGGGGCGTCGTGTTTGGGCATCTTCGAGCAACGCGTGTTCTTCGAATACGTGTTCGGACAAGTCTTCACCTTCAAGCCCGTTTTGTTGCCACGCGTTCTCATCAGGATTGGTTTTTTTCCGTCGAGTGAACGATGCGAGAATGAACAAGGTAGCCAACAGCAATCCAATTTGAGCGAATGGATTTGCTTCATCACCAACCAACGCAGCACCGACTTGCTCGATGGAAGTCCGTTCAGGTGGTGCAACTTCGACGATCATCGTCGACTGTCCCGGTCGTTCAGGGTTCTCATCCCAAGCCATTGCTTTGACACGAACAGTTCCCGCTTTACGGAATACATGACTCACGGTTGAACCAACTAAATCAGCGTCGTTATCTTTGATTCCATCTCCATTACTATCAATCGTGATGTCCAAGTCCCATACGATGGTAAGTCCGTCCAAATCATTCAGTGAATCAATGGTTTGTTCAGCGCTTAGGACACAGTCACGGTAAGCAATACATTCGATGTTCTTCAAACGAACAATTGGTGGCATGTTGAGGACTTCAACAGTGAGGACTTCACTTGATTGTGCTCCATCGTCATCTGTGACGTGATAGATGATGGTGTGAGAGCCACTTCGATTCCATGCATATTCAAGAACATCTCCTTGAATATCACAATCATCATCAGCTCCACCAAGGTCATCGCTGTCGATTCCCGGGTCGATATCCCAGCATTTGACTAAGGTTTCAATGTCACTTTCGGTGTCGGAAGAATTCCCTTCAATGGTAATGCTTTGGCCTTCTGCAATTGGTAAAAGGGATACCAAGGGTTCGATGATTGGTGGAACATTTCGAATGTTAATCCATCGTTCTTCGACACGACTTGCTTCTCCATCTGAATCACTTACTTCTAAACGAATTGTATGAAGCCCTGACGTGTCCCATTGCATTGGGAAGGTTGAGGTTCTTCCCGAAAAAGAATAGATGAGTGAAGGTTGTTGTCCATCGGGCCACCATGTATGGGTTAGGCTTTCCAAATCATCCACTGAATCGAGGGCCTGCCCCTTCACCACAACGCTTTCATCTTCATCCAACTGCCAAATCTGTTGTTCATCACTTTCGATGAATTGATTGTTTTTCTGCAAAGCTATTGATGCGCTATGAGGTGCAATATTTGTGAAATGGATCTCAAAGGTAGCAGCAGTTGTCTCGGAATCATCATCGGTAGCCACTGCGGTAAATGTATGCCAACCTTCTGTTGCTGCGGTGGTTGTACACACACGAGTGTAGTAGCCTTCTTTGCACATGGCATTGGGCCAATGTACATCGACAACACCTGGCCAAATCTCTTCTGAATCAGAGTCATTGGCAAATGCATAGAGCGTGATTGGATGCTCGACTTTCGCTTCACTTCGAGCGCTCATGATTCCAATATTTGGGCGGCGATTTTCAATCGATACCATCATGGTCGCTTTTTGTTCATCTCGTTCTTCGTCAATCACGGTCACTTCGACAGGATAATTACCATTATCTGTCCATGTCCAATTGACCAAACAAGAAGAAGAAGGGACCGTTTCCCAAGCCCAATTCCAAGAACCATCATCGTATGGGATTTTGAAAAGGCAAGAAACTTCACCGCCATCTTCATCAAAACTACCATCCGCTACAAGTTGAATTCTTTCAAGGGTAAGCGCTGAAGTGTTGGTGACTTGGGGTGTTGGAAGGCGTCCTACAAACATCGAGATTTCAGCATAGTTGTTGCTCATATTCGCATCTGCACTGTTCACTTGTTCGGGGTCTGCTTGCCAAGATACGGGGACAACTCCAATTTCTTGATCGTTCGGAACCACCCAAGTGAAATTCACTTTGTGAGCTTCATACGTTGCAAGAGAGGGAAGTACATGGGATGAAACTTGACCGTCAGGTTGCGTGATCGACATGGTTGTGGGAATACTTGAAGAGATTCCTCGGTTTTGAATCGCTACTTCGACCATTAATTCATCACTCGGCAATATATTCCAACCAGATAATGAATTCAGTTCTGTTACTGCGCCACTTCTGTTTCGTAATACTTTGGCGAAAGAGTCACTCGAAATCAAATCCAGTCCGACTAAATATTCATCCAATGTCAATGTCGTAGAACCAACAGCATCTCTGTGCGAATGAGTCTCTGAAGGTTCAACACGAGCTACAATCCCATGACTGGCCCAATCAAGTGCGGATGCTGAGGAATCTTTTGCATCACCCATGTCCATGACGACATAGGCGCTTCCGTTACTCGCGGTAGAAACCGAAATGACGTTATTCATCGCTTCATGATGAATCTTGAGAGGAATATTATCAATGGTCGTGAAACAACCGTTGCTTGAAGAAGCATTCACCCAAACACCCATTTGAATATTGAGTGCAGTAATGTCATTTTCTAAATCTACAGTAAGACATTTGTCTCGAGTTCCGGGATTACTGTATTGGTCAACACCCGTTGAATCAAGTGGTATGTATCGTTTGAGACGGAAATCGATGACTAATCCAATGTCATCTTCTGTATGAAGCCAAGCAAAGTTTCGGGCTTCAGGACAATACCATTGGTATCCACTTTGGTCGCCATCACTGTTGATTGATGTCAATTCATACGAAGCATTGCAACCACCGTATGCAATCGTTTCACCGTAACTGTTGCGAGGCTTTCCAATGCTGGTTACTTCCCAAGTAGTGCTGTTTGTATCAGAGGATGGGGCAGGGAAGGGAGTTATGTAATCGCTCGAACCAGACCAAGCAGAAGAAGCGGTGGTGGTTGTGGTCCATTGCTCATTGGCTCGAAGAGGGAAATCATAGACTTCTTTTACCGGACTGTAGGTATTTGTGATGGTAATATCGCCCAGCACTTGTGCGAGGCTTGAGAGTCCAAAAGGTACGAATCGAATGTACAGTTCTAAGTCACTACGTATTGACGACAAATCGCTCACTCGAAGATATTCAGTTTGTTCAAACGTAATGTAGACATTGCCATTGTACCCATCTAGAGAAACTCCGGATTTGTCGAAGTTCGCAGATGTGCGTAAGGTATAGGCAAGAACTGTCATGTTGTCGACGGAACGTTCGGAAATGGCCATGACTTCAGCAGTCGTATCGCCATAGATCTCGCCAACCGTGGCTTGAACGCCAGAATCAGTGACTAATTTTGTTGGGTCAAATGTCCCTGAATAGATCCATTTGTCGCCAACCCTCCAAGTAGGTACATCACTTACACCAGGGTCTTCTGATACAAATCGAATCTCTGGAGCATCGGCCAAAGTAGGAGAGTAAAGTATCGGCTGTACCGATGCTAAACACAACAACAGAACCAGCATCAAAGGAGATGCAAGTCGGACCGAGCCTTTGCCCATGGTTGGCCACGTTCGCAATAGAACATCAAGACTTCTCTTGAAGAATACGGCGAAATCAAAGAAGGTCAGCTAATTCGTCCTTAATGATTTCAACGGCTTCGAGGATTTCGTCCTTGTGACGGGCACCGGTAATCACCATCTTTCCACTTCCGAAAATCAAACAAACAACCTTTGGATAGTCAAGGCGGTAAATCAAACCTGGGAATTGTTCTGGTTCGTATTCAACCTTGTCGAACGGCAAGTGGAATGTCAAATTATTCAAGTTGAGTTTTCGAGGAACACCTGCTTGTGGTTCGTTCGTGAATTTGTCCTTTCCTTCATAATCTTCAGGATAGTGGAGTGCATAGGTAGCAACCATGTTTTGAACTTCGATTTCGACTTGGTCAAGGTCCCAGGTTTCGATTCCAGCAGCACGGAGATCATCGATCATCCGTGAGATTCCAGTATGGATGTTTGCTTCATTCTTTCCACCTGTGCAAACTGCACGGCCTGAACGGAACATGAGGATTGCAAGTTTCGGGTCTGTGACACGGTAAACCACACCAGGGAATTGTTCAGGTTCGTATTCGCAATTAAGCTGGATTGCGATATCCGGTAAATCGAGTTCTTCAGCGACTCGGGTACTCGCAACGACGTTTACCACAGTTAGACGTTCTTCATCAGTTGTCATGTTTGGGCCATATATAACGACTATATAAAAAGAAGGCAGGCGCCGTAGCACTTATTTCCGTGATAAAGAGGCAACTGTGACTATGTCTCTTGTTTAATGCGCCATAATGGTAGATTTTCGGTCTCATCAATGGATAAGCCGACGTTACCGAATTTGGAGATGAGGGTTCTTCCACCTGCTAATTCTATGGCTTCACTCGTCTGTTTGGGATTGGTTGTCAAAGCGACCATACAACCACCACCCCCAGCCCCCGTGAGTTTTGCACCCAAGGCAGTTGGGGCAGCGGCCCGAATCAAGTTTTCCAATTCAGGGCAAGACACACCGAGGCCTTGGAGCATAATTTGATTTTCACTCATCGCCCTTCCGACAGCTGCATAATCACCTTCTCGCAACGATTGAATCCCGCGACGAGCGATCATACCAATCGTTTCAATCTCTTTCATTCGTTCCGGATGTGCTTCAATCGCAGCAGCCACTTTGGCAACTTGATGTGATGTTGGTGCATGGACCCCCGTATTGCCGATGACCAAGAAGACTTCTTCAGTCGATTTCGGCAAGTTGATTGAATGCAAATGCCAGATTCGTTCACCTTCTGACATTTTTAGACGGCGAGTATAGAGGTATTCTTCCTGTGATTCGAGTACATCAGAAAGGAGTATAATGCCTCCATGTGCACACGTTGATGCATCCATTGGAGATGCTCTACCGCCTTGAGCGACTGCTTCGACAGCATGGGCGAGTAAGGCGCATTCATCGATATCAACGACGCTTTCATCGGTGATATAATGCAGGGCGTTTCCAACCTTTCCTTCTCGTCGAGCATTGATTTCTCGGTCTTCAACCGAGTATACGTTCTCATTCTCAAAGTGGCTTGAATACCCTTCCGCCCAAGATTCGCTCTTCTGTGATTCGTCGGCTGTGTTGAACCATCGGCCTCGTGCCGTTCTCAATGCTGCACTTGCGGCAACCGAAAGAGCAGCTGAAGATCCCAGCCCTGATGCAGGTGGAATATCGCCACTGATTCGAATCGTAAGGTTCGGTGCACCTTTTTGGGGTTGCCATAATCGATTTCGTAAGGCTTGAACATGGGGGTGTCGTTTTGGATCGAATTGCATTCCGTCTATTTTCCAAGATTCACTGGCTGAACCCAAAGTCTCAATCGACACAGAAATCCGCTGTTCGATAGCGACTGCAACAGCGGGTTGGCCATAGACTACGGCATGCTCTCCAAAGAGAATGCATTTTCCTGGAGCGCTCGCTGTTACTCGTCCCATTCAATCCCCCTCGTCTTCACGAGCAGCCTTCGCTTCATATCCCTTGTTCTCAGTCGTTGGTGAATGAGTGTAAATTGTCGGTGCATTGAAGGTTTGAACTTGCGTGCCATTAACTACGGGAATCTTTCCCTAGAGTTGATATGAGATGGAACACCCATTGACAATGACATACGGACCCGTTTCTGGATGGCTCATCCTCGTTCTTCTTGGAGGAATTTCGGGCTCCTTTTTTATCTACCAAGTCATCAAGGCTTCTCGACTGGTTCTCAAAGGTGCTCCTGACAATCGTTTCGATAATTGGGGTGCGCGAGTCATGGAAGTTCTTACGGGTTGGCTTGGACAGAAAAAAGTTCTCAAAGACCGTGTAGCAGGTGTCATTCACGTCCTCATGTTCTGGGGTTTCTTGATGCTTTCAACAGATATGTTTGACTTGGCTACAGCGAATTGGTTCTCACATAATATTCTACCAGACCTCGTTCGAGGTCCTTGGAACCTCATCGTTGAAACGGGGTACACCATTGCACTCATCGGCTGTATGGCCGCTTTGATTCGCCGTCTCATCTTCACGCCTGAAAAACTCAAGGGGAAGTCACAACTGGAAGGTAATTTCATTCTCGTGCTCATTATGACCATCACTGTCACTGCGTTCTTTGTTGAAGCTGGTGAATCGACCGTCTCATCCACATGGGAACCGATTGGTTCATGGGTTGCTTCGAGTATTGTTCCAAGTACAACACTGGTTGTAGGTGCTTATTGGATGCACATGCTTGCTATTTCCACATTCTTGTTCTTGATTCCTCTTTCAAAGCACATGCACCTCGTGATGGCTTTCCCGAATGTTTTCTTCCATGACATGCGTCCAATGGGTGCTATGGAACCGCTTGCTCGAGGTGTGGATGGAAAGGCAGTACCTCTGGATGACCTTGACATCGAATCCTTTGGGACAGTAAACTACACTGATTTGACTTGGCGAAACCTCATTGATGGATGGGCTTGCACTTCATGCGCTCGTTGTCAAGATGTGTGTCCCGCTTATGCCTCTGGTAAATCGTTGAACCCAATGCAAATTATTCACGATGTTCGTCATTATGCAAACGATAATGCGAGTACGTTACTTGCTGGAGAAACACCTGCGCAAGATATCATCGCTCGCTTTGGTGAAGAAGCCATTTGGGCGTGTACGACCTGTCACGCTTGTGTTGAAGCCTGTCCAATTTACATCGATCATGTACCAAAATTAACCGATGCTCGACGTCACTTGATGATGGAGCGTATGGAATTTGATGAATCTGTTGAAGAGACTGTTCTGCCACTTATGGCTATGATTGAAAACCTTGAATCGGATTCAAACCCGTATGGATTGCCTTCCCACGAACGTGGCGAATGGGCTGAAGGTCTTGATGTCAAAGTCGCAGAACCAGCAGAATACATTTACTTCGCAGGCTGTGCAGCCTCTTTCGATGAACGAAACAAGAAAGTGGCCCGTGATACAATCAGTATCATGAAAGAGGCAGGTCTTGACGTTGGAATCCTCGGAATGCAAGAAGGATGCAGTGGTGACGCTGCCCGTCGTGCAGGAAACGAATACCTCTTCCAGATGCTGGCAGAAACCAATTTATCAACGTTCGAAGACATTGGTGTGAAAAAGATCGTTGCTTCCTGTCCTCACTGTTTCCATACCCTCGGAAAGGAATACAAAGACTACGGTGGACAAGACATCGAAGTGATGCACCATTCACAACTCATCAGTCACCTCCAGCAAGAAGGAAAGTTACCGGAACCCAAGCATGACGGTTCAGTCACCTACCACGATCCATGTTATCTCGGCCGAATCGGTGGCGAAGTCGACGCACCTCGTGATGCGATTGGCGGAGTCGATGTTGAAGTTGAACGTCACGGCAAGGATTCGTTCTGCTGCGGTGCTGGTGGAGCACAAATGTGGATGGAAGAGCATGTCGATGATGAGCATGACCGTGTTAACGTGATTCGTTCCAAAGAATTAGCAGAGACCGGTGCTGATACAGTCGCTGTTGGATGTCCATTCTGTTCAACCATGGTTACCGATGGATTAACTGCAATTGGTTCGGAGATGGAAGTCAAAGATATCGCAGAAATTGTTTGGGAACAAATCAAAGCGAACGATGCTGCCATCGAAGCCAAAAAGGCTGAAGTCGAACCAGCAGAAGCCTGAGCAACCGATGAGGTGGCACAGTGGTTGCGCAGCTTTCTCAAAGCACCTTACTCGCTTGGTATGCTGAATCAAAACGTGATTTGCCTTGGCGTCACACCACTGATGGTTGGCAGATTCTTCTCTCCGAGATCTTACTTCAGCAAACTCAAGTCAGTCGTGGAATCGGCTATTGGCTGAAATTGGTCGAACGCTTTCCAACCCCACAATCGATGGCAGAGGCAGAGGTCGATGAAGTTCTCTTCCTCTGGCAAGGTGCAGGATACTACAGCCGTGCACGACGACTGCATGCATTGGCACGTCAGGTTTGTCTTCCTTCAAGCGAAGGGGGCTACGATGGCGTGTTGCCGACAACTTCTGCACACCTTCTCCAGTTGCCAGGGATTGGCCCTTACACCGCAGCCGCCGTTGCCAGTATTGCGTATGGAGAACCGGTTGCCTGTGTCGATGGTAACATCCGCCGAGTCATGGCCCGTCAAGCGAAATCAGCAAATCCTTCGGTAAAGGAAGTTGAACAATGGGCGAACAGGAACCTGTTCCATTCTGATGCAGGAGATTGGAATCAGGCTCTGATGGAACTGGGTGCAACAGTGTGCACACCCAAGCAACCGAAGTGTGACGGTTGCCCGATTGCCCCCAGTTGTTCCGGACAACTCGATGCCACTGCCTATCCTGAACCCAAAAAAATCAAGCGGAAACGGCTTGACCTCATGTGTGAACTCAGGTACGATTCTTCCGGCCTTCCATTCCTCGTTCAACGGGGGGAGGATGGGATTCTTGCTGGACTTTGGGGGCCACATATGGAGGAAGAACTTGATGTTGAGTCATTGATCTTCATTGGTGAGGTGAAGCATGTTCTCTCTCACCGAGATATTTTTGTTCAAGTTTGGCTTGGTATCTGCCGACAAGGAATGGACCCATCAACCGTAGCAGTTTCTGCATTAGACCGAAAAATACTCGCACTCGGAGACCGACAAGGGTATCGAAGTTGAAAGATTGATCACTCATTTGATTGAATACGGTTCTTTGCTTTCAAGTCAGGTTCGAATGCAGCAAGGGTAAGAACCAACCCGAGAAAGAGAAGATATTCTGCTGGTGCAGCATAATTAATCGCCGTTTGAATCAAATCAAGCAACCCCACCAAAGAATCCCCATTGCTCAATTCTTTTTGATGCGAGCCAATGTATATGATCAAAATTGCGTTCATGGCAACCAAGCCAAACGCCGCCATTCCTAATCCAATACGGCGAAGTTGTTTGCCAAAGGTTTCTGTCGTTTGAAAAAGAAGATGAGTCGAATATCCCCACACAAATCCTCCAACAAACACTGTAATTGCGACAACACAATGCAACACAAGTGCATCATACATATTGGCGAAAGCCAACGCAATAAGGGCAACACCTGTCGTAACTCCTGATGAAAAGGAAATGCGAGTTTGTCTCGTTTTCTCAGCGGATTGGAAAAGATATCGAAAACGGTATGCAATCAAGCAAAGAAGTATACCGCTGACGGTTAGTCCAGATGTGAATACCCATCGTTGAAGTCCTGGATAATCTGCTTCTGATATGAAAAAAGGGAGGGCGCGAGCATCGCCACTTAGAGCGTGAATCAACATCGAGAGTGTAACAGTAAACAGTGGTAAGATCCAACCAATTCGAGCAAGAACATGGTCGACTATTTCGAAGCCTGCAATTTCAATACCCTTTTTGCCCTCAAGATTCATTCAGAAAAAGCCTCCACAGTGTCTTGAATACAGACCTCAAATGATTCCCATTCCATGCCCAATACTTCAGTTGCTTTCTTTGAGGAGAGATTCGCATCTCCTTTGAAGTACCCTTTAACGGCTTTCCGAGTCATACGCCGTTCAGCTCCAAACATGCCCATGAGCCAATCTTGGAACACGACAATGAACATCAATGAACGAGGAATCGCATTCCGTGGTGATTTTGTTTCAGGGAATTGTTCACGAATTGTTCTGCACACATCTGCGATGGTTTTGTTTTTGTGAGGCGCTACAATGAATCGACCTTCTGCTTCATCGACTTCGAAGGCTCGACGATGAGCTCGTGCAACATCTCGAACATGAACGATTGGAAGTGGAATTTTTGGAGCAAGTGGGAATTTACCTTGCATGGCATCAGGGAAATAATCAACACTCGGTGTTGGTTTGGCAAAGCCGCCTCCAAGAACTGCACCTGGATTAATGACGCGTAAATCGAGGCCGTGCTTTTTCGCTAATTCCCATGCGAGTCTTTCCGATTCGGTCTTGGCTACCGTATAGGGCGATGAGCGTAGAGTCTGCCAATCCTCTTCGGTTTTTTCACGGCCTTTGGGAAGTGACCCGACCGCTGCAACGCTGGAGGTGAAAACCACTCGTGGAATTTTCGCTTCTTTGGCTGCTGTAAGCAAATGCGTCGTACCTTTATTGGCTGTATCGATAATGATTTGAGCATTCTTCGAATTTGAATAAACCGTTGCTGTGTGGAACAATGCGTCGCAACCAGACAACTTCTCACTCCATCCATCGGCATCCAATACGTCACCTTCTACCAATTTGAGTCGAGATGTGCATTCCAAATCAATCGCATGTTGACGGACATGGTCCACTTTGAGCGGGTCGGAAAGGCTTCGAACTGAGCCAATGACGTTGTAGCCATGCTCAAGTAGGTCTCGGACGATGTGATTGCCAATGTGGCCGTTGACGCCGGTGACAAAAATAGTCTTTGAATTGCCCTTATCGTCTTCTTTCATGCTATCCCCACATGGTAATGTGTCTTAACCTTCAAGTGAGGCTGTTCACACCACTGGTTGAATCCCATGCCCATTCGACTGCACGACACGCGAAGGAGAGACAAAGTCGAATTTACGACGATGGAACCGGGGAAAGTGTCGATGTATGTCTGTGGTGTAACTGTTTATGACCGCTGTCATTTAGGGCATGCTCGTTGTTATCTCGCATTCGATTTGATTCATCGCTGGCTTGAAGTCTCGGGTTTTGATGTTCATTATGTTCAAAACTTTACCGATATTGATGACAAAATCATTCAACGTGCAAACGAGTTAGGTGGCGATTGGAAAAAGTTGGTTGATGATAACATTGCCACGTATTATGAAGATATGGATGCGCTCAATATTCTTCGAGCAGATGATTATCCACGATGTACCGATTACGTCGATGACATGATCAGAATCACTCAGGACCTTATTGACAAAGGTCATGCATACCAAACCGATGAAGGCGTCTATTTCCATATTGACTCAGCACCTGAAAAATACGGTGCACTTACCGGGCAAAACATCGAAGCAGTTCGCTCAGGAGCAGGAGGTCGAGTTGGTGCTACAGGTTCAGCAAAGAAAGACCACAAGGACTTCGCACTCTGGAAAGCAGCCAAACCTGGAGAGCCAACTTGGGATTCTCCTTGGGGCCCAGGACGCCCAGGCTGGCACATCGAATGTACCGCTATGTCGATGGATTACTTCGGTGCTCAATTTGATATACACGGTGGGGGGCATGATTTGCGATTCCCTCATCACGAAGCAGAAATCTTCCAAGGTGAATGCCACACAGGATGCAGTCCTGTTGTTCATCATTGGTTGCACAATGGTTTTGTCAACATCGATGGCGAGAAAATGAGTAAATCTCTTGGAAACTTTTGGACGATTCGAGATATTCTTGAAAAAGTCGACGCGATGGTTCTCCGTTTCTCGCTGATTAATGCTCATTACCGTTCACCAATTGACATGAACGAAACGATTCTGAAAGATGCAGAACGAAATTACAACCGTCTGCTTGAAAACTATGTTCGGGCTTTGAAAATATCAATCGCAGAGATCACCCCTGTAGATTTGCCAAAAGCCGACATCACCAGCCAACAACCTCTTTCACGCACTTTAGGAATGCTGGAGAAAATGGCGGAAGGTTTTGCACGAGCAATGGATGATGATTTCAACAGCCGTGAAGCCATCGCCAAGGTCTTAGGAGCAGTTCGGGAAATCAGTAAAACACTCGACAGCGATTTGGACCAAGCCGATAGCCATGCTTTTGCACGCTATGCGGTTGAATGGCTTGAAGAAACGGCTGGAGCAGTTCTTGGTGTTCTTCCATCACGTGAAATGGCTCTGGCAGAACCTGAAGAAGACCCACGTCGTGCTGAAGTAGCTGAGGAAGTGGAATTGCTCTTAGTGGCTCGAAGTGAGGCGCGTACAACCAAAGATTGGGCAAAGGCTGATGAAATACGTGACCAGCTCAAAGCGATGGGAGTTGTTGTCAAAGATACGCCCGATGGACCTTCATGGTCCCTCGAATGAATCACTCTTCTTCATCTGAAGTTGGTGGACTCATTTTCATTGGAGGTGGAGCGGGAATAAATCCTACTTCTTTTTCGTTCAAGAGTGTAGCCCCTTCCAATGCGTTATCGTCCCACATCTTTTGAATCTGTACATCGTCGATCAATCCTTCGTGATTCAAATTCAGTCCATCGCCTCGACCCCGTGAGGCAAACACCAACCCTGCAGCAATCACGATAAGAGTGCCAACGAGTAGGTACTTGACGCTGTTTTCCGTAGAGTCAGAAGAAGTCGAATCTGTGTCGGTTGCTCCTTGGTCTTGAGTGATACATGCTTCAGAAGTATCACCTTCTGGACATTCAACATCCGTATCGCCGGTTGTGTCGGTGTCGCCGATTGTATCGGTGCCGCCGGTTGTATCAGTGTCGCCAGTCGTATCTGTTCCATCGGTGTTGTCTGTATCTCCAGTATTGTCTGAGCCAGAGTTTCCGGTCGTTCCATCGTCAATGCCCAAGTTGACGTTTACGCCGGTTCGGTCACCATCAGCATCCATCGGGATGTCGTAGTATGCATAGAGTTTGGAAAGGTCGATGTGCGTATTGGCCCACGCAGAACGGTTGATGACATCGAAATAGCGATCATCACCAGTGGTGAAGATTGGGTCGACGGTTATGTTTCTGAGTTGTGAGACTCCAGTGTTAGCAGAATTTTTCCCGTCGAATTCAGTGTTCAGGTACGATTGAACCTCTGCATCTGTATTCCATGCCACACCTTCTGGTGCGGTCCAGTGTTCACGGATCTCGGAGACATCGTTTCGCATAGCCATGGCCATACCAGCTTCTATCTCAGCCCAAGTTTGTGAACCATCGTTCACAGTCGTGGAAGTAATGTCAAGTGCTTTTGAAACACCACCGCCGTTGATTGGTTCCCAGTCATCTCCCTTGAGCGAAGTCATGATGTCTTGGTCACCAAACAGTGCCTTTCCTTGAACGAGAGTGAGACGAACATCAGCATCGATAGCCTCAATGAGGTTTCGATATGGGTCGTCGTGGAAGGTATCGATGACCACAAGGTCTGCTACCATTCCAGTCTTGATTTGCCCGACATAATCTTGCCATTCTGCAGCGGCTGCAGGATTTGATGTGACCATTTCCACCATTTGATAATTGGTGAAATACGAGTCCATGACTTCGCTGTTCCAGAGGTCTGCAACCTTCAGTTCGTGCAGACTGTTCTTGGAACCACTTGGGCCCCAATCAGGTGCTAAAGAAATTTTGATACCTGCTTTGTCAGCCGCACGTACATCTGTTGTGTTGCCGTATAACAGGAGGTTGGAGAGTGGTGACCACACCAACTTTGAGCCAACAGCACCCATGGATTGGAATTGTGATGGCGTGAGTGCAGTTCCGTGAATTACGACAGTAGGTTCAGCGAGGAGACCCTTGCTGTTGAGCAAATCGAACTCATCTCTACTGGTTTGGTCGACACCTTCTGACATGTGAATAAACCATGCTTCAATGTCACCATCGTTGAAATCAGAAATCTTGCCAGCGGAGTTGTAACCCGATTCATACCAACTGCATACAGCGCATGTAACGATATTGTCCTTTCCAAAGTTCCACAACTCGACGTTTCGTGAGAGTGAACTATCCCATGCATCATTGCCGGAAGGTGAACCTTGAACTGCAGTAACGCCACCAGCTATTGCTTGAACTTCTGCATATTTCATTTGTTCAGTTGCCATGCCCCATCGGCTGTTTTGTTGGACATTGTTTTTCATCCAAGTGATGCTTGGTCCGTAATCGTAGTTGCCACCCCATTGACCACGATTTGAGTAGCCACCTTCGTCTGACTTTTGATCATCGTAGACATGGACTTCGAAATCCCACAATGGGATGTGGTTGTAGTGCATATGATTGTGCAAATCGATCAAGCCGGGGTAAATTGTCCCGTTGGTTTCAATGACTGGAGCATTTGTCAAATCTGCTGTAAGTGGTACTGAGGAACTCGATGACCAAACGGCATCAATCTTACCGTCTCGGACCAACACATTACCCTGGTTCATGACACTGTTCTCGTTCTCCATAGTAACGACTCGGCCCTTGAGAATGAATGCGTCTGATGAGGAGGTATCTGCGACTTTGTAGCACTTGACCATGTTAAGAGCGACGCTTGAATCCGGGTCGTTTGGACCCCAGCCAGGTGTCGGAGTCACTTCGATTAAACTTCCAGAGGAATTCTCAACGATGGAGTTGCCATAAAATGCGAACTGTTCAGGAATGAGCATTGTATCTGCGACTGCATTCGAAGTATCCGTTATTGAGATCGTCTCACCGTCAAAGTAACTCATATAAATGTCGGAATCTGCGCCGAAGATCACAATACGGTCTCCAGCATCGATAACTGTGTTCCAAGCCAGTTGGCAAGGAGGGCTACCCGAAGTAACACTAAGTTTCCAATTAGATACGTTGACTGGGAATGAACCCGTATTCCATAATTCGATAAATTGGTCTGAATATTTACTGAATTCACCGTCGTTATTCCAATCCACTGCGCCGTAGATGTTGGTTGATGTTGCGTTGGATACCAGGCCGTTCGGACTGATGAATACTTCCGAGACTTCAATGTCCGAATCACGGGCACTGACTTCGAAGATGTCACTCATTTCATGAGGTGCTGGAGACGATGGTACAAAGGGGGCGAGAAAAAGAATCAGCACGAGAATGGTCGTCAGTCTGTCGAGGCGCATGATGTGGCCTTTAGCGGTGAGCACATGAACTCGTCGCTTTGGCAACCTCGAACGGACATGTTGAAGTATCGCCGATTTTGAAACGTCATCATGGCCTCCGTAGAGATTCATGAACCCGAGTTTTCCGACATTATCGATAACAATTCAATCGTGCTCCTTGACTTTTGGGCCGAGTGGTGTGGGCCATGCAAAGCCTACGGGCCGGTATATGAACGAGTTTCAGAAGAATTCCCAGATGTGGTCTTTGGAAAAATCGATACCGAAGCAGAACCTATGTTAGCCAAATCTTTCAATGTACGCTCGATTCCTACGACTGTTGCATTCAAAGATGGCATCGGTGTTTTCATGCAGCCTGGTGCACTCCCTGAAGATGCGCTCCGGGATTTAGTTGCGAAACTTACAGAATTAGATATGGATGAAGTTCGAGCCGAAATGGAAACCCAAAAAGCGGCTCAAGAAGAGAATGAATGAAATTTGGCGTCTGACCAAACAGCCGGTGTGTTCAAAAAACACCTGCGTCCCCCTGTGTACATGAACTTCAAGCCGTGGCTCATTTTATTCGTCATGATGACCACCAGTTTATCTGGATGTTTCGGTGAACAAAAGATAGATGACGGCGGTGAGACTGCTCCATATGACTTCTATCCTGAACCTTGGGACCGCACTGAAATGCAATATGTAGACTCCGATATTTACTCTCGAGTGTCCGTCAACGGCAGTTATGGCATCGATACTGTTCAATCAATATTTGTCCCTGTACCTTCCATCACCGCTGCCGACGGTGGTTCTGGTGTTACGGGTGATGCTCAAGTCCATCTTGGATTATGGCTTCCAGTGATTGAAGGATGTGATTGGACATCTGCAAACCTTTCTGCTGAATGTCAAGTTCCAGTGATTGCAGAAGTTGGTCCGTACTACAACGATGGAGATGTCGACGCGCTTACACCAGCAGACCGACTTGGTAAGTTCTTGATTGAAAACTATGTTCCACATGGCTACGGTGTTGCTCAAGTTTCAGTTTTTGGAACCGGTGATTCAAACCACTGTATGGACTTGATGGGTACAGATGAGCAACGTGGTATTGATGCCGCTGTTACTTGGCTTGGTACTCAAGCATGGTCCAATGGCAATGTTGGAATGATTGGAAAATCATACGACGGCTCAACTCCATGGCAAGCAGCTACTTTTGGTAACCCTCATCTGGCTACGATTGTCCCAATGTCGGGATTGATTGGCGTGCATGAACTGATGTGGAGAAACGGAAGTATGGAAGCACGTGGCATGATTATGCATAACGGTGTCTATGGCTCCTTCGGAATCGATGGAGATGCTGAAGATCCTGAAAATGTGTGTGAAGGATACCTCGAAGGCTACGTCAATGGACCTGCTGCCTATCTCTCTGGAGGAATGGTCGATTATGCAGGAAACTCCTACTGGACTGAGCGTTCTTTCCTCGACCGTGTGGTCGAGAATTACAATGGCTCAGTGTACATTATTCAAGGTATGCAAGATTGGAATGTGGACCCTCACATGGCCTTCCCTACTCATCAAATTGTTGAGGCAGCAGGAATTGAAACGAAGACACTTGCCGGCCAATGGAATCATAATTACCCTGACCGTCAAGACCACTCGGCTTTACCTGTTGGTGAAGGCGCCGAAGCATTCCCTTACACTCAACGCTGGGATTGGGCAGATGAGATGCTCTACTGGTTCGATTGGTATCTCAAAGGCGAAGGCCGAGCACCAACACTTGGCGTAGAAATGCAAGACAATCGTGGTGGCTGGAGATTTGAAACAACTTATCCTGCTGAAGATACCTTTTACATGGAAATTGGAGCTGCTGACATGAACCCAAGCGGTGCTTCCATGGTGACGACAACCGAGACAATTACGCTCTCCTATGGACCCTTTGAAGAAGACGTCTATATCGCAGGAATGCCGACCTTCCACATCCCAATTACGACACATACAGCCAACGGTGCTCACGCTTACTTGGAAATGACTGATGAGTCAGGGATGCGCTTGGGCCATGCGGTTATGGATTTCCGATTTGCTGACGGAGGCCGTGACGGAAACCTAGCCTTAGTGGCCTTTGATTCGGTGACTGGTAAAATGGAATTCATGCCAATGGATATTTTCTTGGAAGCTGGAGAATCAATTTTCATCACAATGTCACAAACAGGGCAAGACTATGTTCCATCTCCTGCAGCAACTGGTGGCTATTCGATCAATTGGGCTGGTGCAACACTCACTCTTCCTTTAGTGAATCGTACATGTGCCGATTTGTTCCAAGCACCAATGCATGACTACGGTGCAGAATCTGGTCGAATGTGTTAATCAATCGAACATCATCAAAATATCACGGAACAGTGTTTGGGCATGGCCCTCACTTCGCTCAACTAATCGCTTGACAATCAGTTCAGGTGTCGAACGAGCGAGATGATTTCTCTTTGGAGTCCGGTCGACCATCAATTCAAGATTTGCATCAAGGCCAGTTGCTTCAATTCCATCAACCCGTAGATCATCACGTCCAGTCGCTTTGATAATCGCCGGTGCTAGGTGGGTCACGAGCATCATTGTTGTATCATCTTGAGCTTCTGCAGCCAGTAACATTCCAGCAATAATTCGAGCTCCTGCTCCAGGTTCCGTGATGGCTTCAAGTTCATCAGCAAGAATCAATTTCGGAGTGGGGTCACTTACGACATTGGCGAGTTCGACCAATGTTTGTTCCAATGCACCAGCACTTTGCGTACCGCCTGCTTTCGCCAATATATGCAGTGCGTCGACTTGGCCAACACGGGCAGAGTCAGCAGGCACAGGTAATCCCATATGAGCAAGAATACAAGTGTGGGCGAGTAACTCGAGAAGGGTTGTCTTTCCTCCGGAATTCGCACCGGTGAGAAGGGCCAGTGATTGCTGGTCTTCTTTATCTCCAGCATACCCGAGCCCGTAAGTGACGGGGTCTGGTGTACATCCTAAAAGCAGGTGTCTTCCCTGTTCGATGTAGATGCCGTGTTCAACCAAATCAGGGAGTACACACTCCCTGTCGATGGCCCACAGGGCAATACAAACCCATTGATCAAAGCCTATGAGAGAGCGGACTGCTTCTTCACATCGTTCTCGCAGTGGCCCAAGTTTCTTTGCCAACACAAGCATATGTTCAATTTCACCCGTCTTCAGTTTTGTTTCTAAAGCATGGTCGATTTCGTCGATTGTTTTCCGATTAACCTTAGCTGGCCATTGC
Source organism: uncultured euryarchaeote (assembly GCA_937892945.1). Classification (GTDB taxonomy): domain Archaea; phylum Thermoplasmatota; class Poseidoniia; order Poseidoniales; family Poseidoniaceae; genus MGIIa-L1. The sequence goes on from CALBIL010000058.1 coordinate 47,265, forward strand.
GATGAAAAGATATCATAAGGACATCGAACACCTGTACCTTCAAGCATCTCAACCACGGTTTGTTTGGCTTTTTCCATTGCTTCAGTGATCACGTCCTTTGTCGCCTCTTGCAATTTTCGTTGGAAGGCTGCACCGTCTGATAGCGCTTCGAGTAATTCAGCACCGCTGAGGTCCATCTTTGCGTCATCCATCGCTTGTGCGACTTCCGTATTGACTTGCTCTTCCAGAGATTTTGCTGTCTTCCAAAGCCGGTCCTTGACATCGGCCATAATGTCCAAATCTCCTTGGTCATCGATACTCATGAGAATCTCAGGCAGTTGTTCAAGTCCGACAACCAGTTCATACAATTCATTGATGAAAGGATGCTTTTCAGTTGATGTCCGTTTCATTTGAACAAGATCGGTGAGTACAGAAAGCGTACGTATGTTATGTCGAAACCAATCGATTGTTCGCTCGGGTAGAATTAATTCTGTATTGTCTGCGTTCGGAAGTACAACCCAACCATCAGGCGAATCCGCAGGTGCCCCAGAACCAATCCATGTCACTGATTTGAATACCGTATAGTCCTTCCAAGTTTCTCCTTCTCCAGGTTGCAAGACTCTGCACCATTTCTTGAAGGTTTCAAGCGGCTCTTTGCTGACGACGACTCGCTCATATCGTTCGCTGTTGAAACGGGTTTGTCGAAGGTTATGGAACAGTTTACTGAGGGTATTCATGTTTTCAGCATTTTTCTGTGCATAGTTCATGGCATGACTCACCTTGAGTCTTCTTTCTGCTGGATTCTCTATGGGCATCAATAATTGCATTCGTTCTCGTGTTGCTGCACATGATGCAAAGGACACAATATCTTGCAATAAGGAGCGATGTAAGCGTTCAGCCTCTTTGGTTGCTAGGAACGAACCCGATTGACCGGCAACCATCCGAGCAAGCGATAAGGCACGTTTTGGCGAGACGCCGTCAATCTCAGCAATACGGGCAATATCTCCTGATTTTAGCGAAGCAATTGCTTCACTTTCTCCGCCAAAGTGGTCGGTTATTTTTTGTGCAAGTCGTTCGCCAACTCCGGGTAGTGTACTCAGAACCATATTCGACATCGTTTGTCAAAGGCTTTTGAGGATATTGCTCAGACACCCTCATTTTATGAGAAAAGTGGATGTGATTACATTACTGGACATCAGCGCGTTAACCTCAAATGAAAGAGATACTACGAAGGGTTGGTGGACATGGTTGAGTCAAGATTCTTCTGACAATCAGATTCGCTTGACGCGTGAATTCAATCTCGTCTTGAGTTCGACGCTCGCCGTTGCACTTGTCTTCCTTTTTGTTTCCGCAGTTTTTGGTGATGCACTGGTTGACATTATCGATGATCAAGACCAGAAAACAAATGTTCGCGTACCTGTGTGGGAACGTAACACCCTCCCCTATCAGACCGAGGGAGATTTTAGCATCGCTCTCGAACTTGGTCCTTACGAGATACTTCCAACGGAAAATGAGTGGAATTCAACACACCATTTTGTCGAATACACTCTCCCAATCGAAGAAGGTGGTGCTGCACCTGACGATGCAGTCATCAGTCTGGCTGTATGGCGGCCAAATGTCCCCGAAGGGGTCACAGTTCCAGTTATTGCAGAATTTGGTCCTTATTTCCAAGAAGCTTCAGTGGAGACGCCTACTATTGAAGTTCCAGGGACATGGCTTGGTCAGATGATTATTGACCAAATCCTTCCCCATGGTTTTGCATTTGCACAAGTCTCCGTCTCGGGGACAGGTCGTTCGAACCATTGTATGGATTTGATGGGGAATGCTGAGCAACTGGGTAATGATGCCGCAGTTCGTTGGTTAGCTGAACAAAACTGGTCGAATGGAGCAGTTGGTATGATCGGAAAATCCTACGACGGTAGTACGCCTTGGCAAGCAGCAATGTTTGGTGCAGAACACGATTACCTCAAAACCATCGTACCTATTTCTGGTTTGATTGGCGTGAAAGAATTGATGTGGCGAAACGGTTCATCGGAAGCCAGAGCCCCTATCATGCACAATGGAGTCTACGGCTCTTATGGAATCGATGGCGATGAGGAAGATTATCAGAACATCTGTCCGGACTATATCCTTGGTCCAGGAACAGGTGTAGCAGCCTACATGTTTGGCTCCGAAGTTGCCGGTGATTATTGGGCCGAACGCTACTTCCTTGAACGTGTATTGGATAATTATCAGGGAAGTGTATATTTGATTCAAGGCATGCATGATTGGAACGTGGACCCGCATATGGCAGTACCAACTATGAATGCATTGAAGGATGCAGGAATCGATGCAAAGGGACTGTTTGGACAATGGGATCACGACTATCCTGATCGCCCAGTACAACTGGATGACCGTTCGGAATTGGGTGGTCGAGGCGGGGAGGCATTCCCGGAAATGATGCGTTACGATTGGATGCAAGATTTACTGGAATGGTTTGACTTTTATCTTCGTGGCGTTGGTGAACAACCAGGGCTCTACATCGAAATACAATCCAACCAAGGCTCGTGGCGTCTTGAGGACCGTTATCCACCAAGTGATACGACCGAAGTTTCCTTTGATTTAGGCGGCTCACTGGTCAATGTCGGCGGTGGGACTACAGTCTTCCCTGATGCGAGTACGGGTCCAGTATGGCAATCTGAACCGCTAACTGATGCCTTGTATGTCGCAGGAACTCCACGGCTTCATGTCGATGTAACAACCGCATCAGTCGGCGGACAGTTGTATGCTTTGCTCGAAGAATGTGATGAATCGGATAATTGCATTCACATTGGTCACGCCATCATGGACTTGAGATATCACGCAGGTGGCGACGATATCCAAACATGGACGCCTTTGATTCAGTCTTTTAACGCAAAAATGGAATTCATGCCAATGGATGCTGAAATCGCTGCAGGTCACACACTGCGTTTGAGTCTTCTTTCGACCGGAGAGGATTACCTACCTGCAAGTACGTCATCGGTTGTGTTCATCCAAGAAGGCGAGGGGTCAACACTCCAATTGGATACTTTTACTCCAGCAGATCGAAGGTATTTCTCGCCACCTGAATGCTTGCATGAACGTTGTGTTAATACGGTCTGAAGCGTGCACTCTTGCTTAATATGGCAATTCGAGTTCAACTGCGAACAACGGGTCAGGGTCGGTAGAATCGTGGTACGCAACGATAACTCCACCATCGTTGAGGATGCCAAGCGATGCAAAGTCAAATCGAATGTCATTTCCAGCACCAGAAGTTGAATCCAAGTCACCTTGTCCAATGTAGGTTAACGTATCGGGTGACATGTCTTCCGAATATCCCCGTACGTGATAGACCATGTCAACATCAGGGCCGTCGGTGCTTTGGTAGCGAATGTTGAGGATGAAGAGGTCTAATTCACCGTTGGCTTGGAACTCCCATTCTTCAATGGAAGAAGAAACTGAACTCATGTCATAGGTGTAATTTTGCCATGTCATTGCTCCATCGGTCGACATATAATGGGTGAATGTCGTTCCTGAATTCTCCACGCAATGCAGCGTTCCTGCCGAATCATAGTGGCAGTATTCTGAAGGGAATTGAACTTCGAGTTCATTCCACGACAAAGTGGTATCCATGTATGCAGCATTTCCATTTGTGTAGTAACTTGGGAAGATGAGTCCACCTGATGGCATAGGGAATGCTCGCATTTCCTTGTGTGGTTTGTTGACATCGTAGTAGGACGTAAGCCCTTCTTCAGTGAAATCAAGGTCGAGTTCGATGATCGGGTCATTTGAATCTCTGCCAGCAAATTGGAATGGATAATAATTCAACCCATCAACACTAATTTGGCCGCCTGCATCTAAAGTTTGATGCCAAAAGTTGGAGACAACAATGCTCGCCCAATCGCCACTTCCAATTGAGGATGAAATCGGACCGACCACTTCAACTTGCCATGAACGGTCATAGAAAGGTTCAGTCAATCGGTTGTAACACCATTTCCATTCGTCTTCGGACTCATCATACAAGATGGCATAGAATTTGTCAATTTTCCCATCAGCACCAACATAGGGGAACCATGACATTGAGATGATATCTCCATTTGTGGCCTGAACAATACTCCCTTCTCCAAGACCTTCTTGGCCAGAATTGGTTGGAATAGCAGTTACACATTGGCCGAGTGCAGGAAGGAATCCTGGGACATAGGTATCCCAAGCATGACCTCTGTCTTCACTGAAGACAGGATATTCTCCCCCAATGTTGAGAATGTGTCCTTCGATGGTTGTGGCAAGATAATGTTCACAGCAGTTTCCGCCTTTACTCGCATCAAAGACCGCCCAACTGGTGTTGGTTGATTGATTGGTTCGCAAATCAACGGTCACAAACATTCGAGCATCTTCATGTTGAATTTGGTCGACCATTTCGTAGGACTCCCAAAGAGATACCATTTGTTCTTCATCGACGAGGTCTTCTCCACCACCGAAGCATCCCGCCAATACAGTGGAGGCTACCAACAGTATGGATAATGCGATGCGTTGCATGATTCTGCGTAGCGCCTCATCTCTTTGAAGGCGTCGCTGGAGCAAGATGCCCGAGTTTCGCCTTATTTGACCGTAAACCAAACAGAAGTTCCGTCGACTTCAAACGTTTCAGCATCGGTTGAAGGTGTTTCAGAATCCGAATGGAACACAGTTGCTGCTGCACGGGTTTCGGATACGATCCATTCCCGGTCTTGTTCAAACATTTCTGGAGCGTTCTTTGTCCAAATTTCCAAATCAATGGTTGCTTCAATGGCAAGATTGAGGTCTTTGCGCATGGCTTGAATCCGTCGAGTAATATCCCGTGCTAATCCTTTGGAAAGCAAGGCAGGTGTGTCATTCATGTCAAGAACGAGACTGATCTGTTGGGCTTCATCTCCTTGGCCAATGGTGACCGTTGAAGCAGCAAAACCTTCGCGTTCAACCCGTCGGACTTCCACATCACTTTCTTCGATTTTAACGCCCAATACTTCACATGTTCCAGCTTGAATCGAAGCAAACATGGCCGTAGGGTCGGCAGCATTCTTGATTTCATTCGCTACAGCATTGACTTCGCTACGGGCTTTTGGTGCAAGTGCGCGGAAGTTTGGAGCGAGTTCGATTTGCAGGAATCGGTCAAGGTCAGTCTCAACTGCAATTGTTTCAACGTTCAATTCTTCAGCAAGAATATCGTGGAATTCTTCCATGTCTGTTCCAGATACAATCCACCCTTGTGAACAAGGTAAGCGTTGTCTTCGCCCTGCCTCGACTCGGATTCGTCGTCCAACTTCAGCAAGTTCTCGAACCAAGACCATGGTCGCTTCTAGAGTCGTATCTTGTGGCGGAAGTATGGCTGTTGCAGCTGCGGCCTCTTCATCCCAATGGTCAGCAGTAGCGCCTTCGAGTGAACCCGGTACGCCAAGTGGCCAGGCCGCTTGGTGAACCGTTTCGCCGGTAAGGTTTCGATGAATCGTATCAACCATGAAAGGACTCACCGGTGCAATAAGACGGCATACGGTTGTCAAGATTTCATGGAGGGTGTGTTGGCAGGCGACTTTATCGGTTGTTTCAGCGTCATCCCATAGCCGACGACGACTGCGTCGAACATACCAATTGGAGACATCGTTGACAATGAAGTGTTCAAGATCACGGCATGCCTTGTGGAAATTCCAGCCTTTGAAATCGGCATGGTAATTTTTGGCAGTTGTAGCAAGTCGAGATAAAATCCAACGGTCAAGCGATGGGCGAGAGGTGACTTCAGAGGTTGATTCCTCGGGGTCAAATCCATCAATTGCAGCATAATCTGCGTGGAATTTGTAAATATTCCATAGTGTCAAAAACATCTTGGCATAGGTTTCCCGAACACCATTCGAATCGAACTTGAGCGGGTTCCACGGTGCACCAGCAGTGACCATATACCAGCGAGTCGCATCTGCACCTTCTCGATTAAAATGGTCCCACGGGTCGACAATGTTTCCTTTTGACTTTGACATCTTCTTTCCTTCAGCATCTAAAATAAGTCCAAGACTCAAACAACGCTTGTAAGCGGGTTTGTCAAAGACTGCTGTTGAAACGGCAAGAAGCGTGTAGAACCATCCTCGTGTTTGGTCAACACCTTCGCAGATGTAGTCAACCGGGAAAGAAGCGTCGAACGTTTCGTTTCCTTCAAATGGATAATGCCATTGAGCGAAAGGTGCACAACCTGAATCAAACCAACAATCCATGACAAAAGGTTCTCTATGCATTGGTTTTCCATCATCGGAAAGAAGTGTATAGCCATCGACAACTGGCCGATGAAGGTCAACATCATCAGGGCATTCAGGATTTTCAATACCAGCGGCAACAGCCTTGGCGATTTCTGCTTGAAGTTCAGCAATTGAACCGATACATTTCATGTTTCCTTCATCGTCTCGCCAAACCGGAAGTGGAGTTCCCCAATACCGTTCACGGGAGATTGCCCAATCTTTGACATTGCGCAACCATTCTCCAAATCGGCCTTCTCCGACCCAATCCGGTGCCCATTCGACTTCACTGTTGAATTCGAGGAGACGTTCTTTGACAGCAGTCATACGAACAAACCATGAATCCATGGCATAGTAGAGCAAGGGATGGTCGGTTCTCCAACAATGTGGATAGTCGTGAAGGTAGGCTTTCTCTCGGTAAAGTAAACCACTTTCAGGTCCTTTCCCGTTACTTCCACCTGAGGCTGAAAGAAGTTCAATGACCGTTTGGTCACAGTCTTTGACATATCGACCATCGAGTTGTGGATGTGTGCCCTTGAGGAAAGCACCGTCCATTCCAACAGTGTGGTGTGCTGGAAGTCCAGCAGCCATACCGAGGTTGTAATCGTCTTCACCGTACATGACTGCCGTGTGAACAACTCCAGTTCCGTCAGTTGTCGTCACCCAATCGGCTTCAAGAACAGTCCAAGCAGTCTTTGAATCGCCACGAGGTACAGCCTCTGGGAACAGCGGTTCATACGCTTTTCCTACCAAGGCGGAACCAGGGAACTCTTCGAGGATTTCGGCTTTGTGACGGAGAACTTCTTTCATCAGTTCTTTTGCCAAAATGATTTCTTCTCCAACAGATGCACCACCAGCTCCAACCCAATTTTCTGCTTGTTCAGTCACACGTGCTCGAACATAAGTGACTTCAGGTCCAACTGCTAATCCAACGTTACCAGGGAGTGTCCATGGTGTTGTAGTCCAGGCGAGGATGCTTGCATTATCATCGATGAGTTTGAATTTTACATATACGGACGGTTCTTCAACCTCTTTGTATCCAAGAGCAACTTCATGGCTTGAATAGGAGGTTCCAGTTTGAGGACAATAAGGGAGAACTTTGTAGCCTCGGTACAACAAACCTTTGTCGAACATTTGCTTCATTGCCCACCAACATGATTCAACATAATTGTTGTCAAGTGTGACGTAGGGATTGTCCAAATCGACCCAGTAGGCCATTCGTTCGGTCATTTCTCTCCAAGCGGATTCATAGGTCCATACCGAATCACGGCAGGCTTGGTTGAAATTATCCATTCCAAATTCATGAATAGCTTCATTTGATTTCAAATCCATTTTCTTTTGAACTTCAATTTCAACAGGTAAGCCATGCGTATCCCATCCTCCTTTTCGTTCAACACGGAAGCCTTCCATCGTCTTCCATCGGCAAACAAGATCTTTGTAGGCACGAGCAACAACGTGGTGGATTCCTGGCTTTCCATTGGCCGTTGGTGGCCCTTCGAGGAAGATAAATGGTGCTCCATTCCGGTTGGATTCAATGGATTGCTGGAACGCATTTTCCTTTTTCCATGCTTCTAACAAGGCAGTCTCGAGTGCAACAGCATCGAATTCACCAGCAGACTTTGGGCGTGCCATAGCCATGCGAGATGCGTTTTTGTCTTGAACCTCACCCCTGTTTTATCAAGTAAAAATGAACATTGCAGTCGTTTCGGAATCGAACGGAAGAACCTTTGACAATCAAAGAACTTGAAAATGGTTCGGGGTATGTTTGAAGTCCTTTAACCGATAGGGGAGAGTATGACGGGCTCTTCATCGCGCCGTGGGGCATTGCTCCTCAGCCTCTTGATGCTCTTTGGTGGCCCGTTGCAAACCATGTTGACCGATGTCACTTCTTCACCCCCAAATTCGGTCTTTTTGGAAGAAGAAGGAACGATTCTTTTCGCAGGTGTTGGGGATGACGCTATCATTCAGTTACCGGGTTCAGGTTCATTTTCAGATTCATTTACCATCGAAGTTCCAAGTAATGCTCCAGTTACCGATGTTCACCTCTCTATGAAACCATCAGTCGATGTCAATCACCAAGGCTTTGTCTGGGATAACGATCTCATTTGGTCTCACAGCAGTGCTTCGAACAACGGCACATTCGGTCAAAACAATGTGTTGACAGGAAACGGGGCAGGAACACTTTGGGATTTTAACACCAATGCAGCAGGTTGGACTTTTTCGAATACATATGCAAGCCGTGTTACCACTCCAGCTTGCGGTTTGAACGGGACCACAGGTGGTTCGATTCGTACCTATGCTGGATCAACCTATGCAACTTCACCGGTGAGCGATTTTTCAGGAATTTCTGCTATGCCTCTTCACGTATGGGTTCGTGAAGGCTCCAGTGGCTGTGGCGAGGAACCTGATTCTGCAGAAGATTTGCAAATTCAATACCGCACTGCGAGTAATACCTGGACGACGCTCCACACCTTTTCTGGGGCCCCAACCAGTTCTGGAACATCCACGCAATACATGACCAATTTGCCTGCTGCAGCCCTTCACACCAATACTCAGGTTCGTTTCCACCAAACTTCAGGTTCAGGGACATGTTGTGATTATTGGTTTATTGATGATGTACACTTTGCAACACCTCCTTCGGCAGAATGGACCAGCCCAACCATCGGTTTCCCTGCAAGTTCATTCCAAGATGTCGAACAAGGGCCATGGGCTCCGCTTCACATCGAAGCGGACATCCCAGCAGGAGCAAACCTCAACTGGACCATTCTTGATGGTTTGACTGGAACTCCAATTTTAGGGATGCAAGGAAGTGGCACGGGTTGGATTCCACTCAATGCGTTGGACTGGCAAACCGTCACATCAATCCGTTTGAATCTGTATTTAGAGCCCTCTCCAAATGGTCGAATGCCAAGTATTTATTCAATCAGTGGCGATGGCAATTACGCTTTATCATTGAGTAGCGACCCACTGCTCAACGGCTGGACTGCAAAGGGTATGCCATCCTTCGATGATGTGTCAACTTCATTGTATGGGATGTCCAATGATTCGATTACTTCTCCGTGGTTCTCTGCTTCCGCAGCACTTGCGGAGATACATGTCGATGCAACAGCAGACTTGGTTCAAACCCAAATACGGACCTCTCCGACAGAGAACTGGACCAATATCACCCTCCCTTACTCAATGAGTTTCGTTGGCAATGAAGGTGCGGTAGGGTCGTATCAAATTCAATTTATTGCAGCCTCAAACAACACCACTGACATCTGGGAAATCTTTGATTTTGAAACAGGTGCTTTCGGTGGAATACAACCAACTGGACCCGCAATTGATTTCGCTCGAGATGGTGTTTTCGAATGGGGCGGAAGCGATGTGCGCGTCGGCTCTTGGGGCTGGCAAGATCGTTTTGAAAACGGACAAACTTCGATTGCTGCCAATCCTGGCATTAGTGGAAGTTCGACAGTGAAGGCTTGGATACCGGCAACGAGCCTCAGCAGTTTTTGTTTCAGTGCGTTATCATCAAATGGATATTTGACTTCGATAGCACTCGTTCATAGCGGCCAAACTGTTGCGAATTGGACGCTTGATGGCGGTTCAAATTATTTCGTTCTCGACCAAACTCAACTCACTGACTTGAATGCTGCAATTACTGGAGCAAATTCATTGGTGAGTGCGCTTGGAACCTATTTCACTGAATTAGAGTTTGAAGTCGTTGGCTCTGGTAATGTGACCTTAGCAGGTCTTGGCATACCTTATGAGGCATCGAACAGCGTAACTGCACTTGTTGATTCATCTTTCGTAATGGCGATGAATGGAGCTCGTTACGGTTTGTCAGCAGCCGGAGGAATACACAACATCCCCCTACAACTCACTTCTGAAACAGCGGGTGGATTACACCTTTCGATCGAGGGATTGAATACTTCCTCCAGTGTTCAATTGGTCAATGCCAACATGCATACCGATGCTACAACTTTGTCACCAAGTCAACGTTGGCAAACGATGGAAACGACCTTCAATGTATTTTCTTCTTCGGCCGCCTCTGCACGTCTTGATGTGATTGGAGGCGAACATTCTGCAACATGGTTGCTTCCTCTCAACGGTGGCTCTCCAATTGGCACCGGTGATTCAGCACTTGTCGAATTGCACCCTACGGCTGCTGTGACCAGCGTTGTAAGTGGTACTTCAGTTACCATGAATGTCACTTTCAGAATTGAACCTTCTTGGGATGATTCTGATACCATTCAGGTCTCCTCGAGGTTAATGCTTTCGAATGGAGTGTTCTCAATCCCAGCCTTACATACTTGGGGTGGAATGGGCTCTCAAGGTTTCGAAAATGATTTGGAAATCAAACAAGTCACCTTCACAAATTCATTCAACACTGAACTTGAACCAACCGACTACTATCTCAAAGCAGGCTCGACCATACAAATCGGAGTTCAAATTGGCTTTGAAGGTATGAATACAATTGATGCATTTGCTGATGGTGATGCGATGGTTGAATTTTATCGTGGAGAGGTTCTTGTCGCAAATACGACCACACTCGATGGTAACATGTGGAATCTCACCGACACTCTTCCTTTTACCTTCGGAGCCGTCGTTTGGCACTTTGAAGTGAAGCCAATCAACGGTTCAGGTACGACATCTGCGTCGGTGTTCTCGCGTACTTTCCATATCGACTCGATTACACCACAAGTTCTTGAAACAAACATGGAACGTTATGACCATCGTATTCCTTCAACCACTCAAACGATTCAAATTCAAATCTCAGATCAGCCAATTTTACCTCAAAATATCCACGCCATGGTCTGGAGGGAATGGATCGATGATGACAATCTTGACAACTGGCCAAATGAAAACGAGTACCATCCTCTTAGTTTGTATATTCCAAATAACCTTTCTTCACTCATTGGTCAATACACCTTGATGATGGATGATACCGGTGGAAGTATTGGGCAGAAAGTTTCAGTCTATCTCACAGGTTCTGATGATGCCGGCCATCCATTAGAGAACGGTGGTTCAAACAGTTCAGATGAACAATTGTTCATGTATCAATTAGCAACTGACGGTGCTCCTTCCGTTGCTGCAAATGCCTTTTCTTTTGAAGGCGGCAAGAAACCTTGGTTACATCCGGGGACCTCCTATGCGTTCGAAGTCGACATCTCAGAACCGAACGGTGGTTCTGACTTCTCGACAGTTGTCATGGAATTGGCATCGAACCAGGGCAGTGACCCACTCCCGATTCTATGGGATTTCACGACTGGAAATTGCACCACGACCAGTCCTCATGTACTGATTGAGGAATGCGAAATGCGTGGAGCAAATGGTCCTGCTGACCCCTACGAACGAGACATGACGCTTCATGTTGAAGTGGAATTGGCATGGACGACTCCAGATTTGGGTGAAACTCGAAGAGAACCCGGTATTCGAGTCATCGATCGAGGAGGCCAAGAAGTCTTCCAAGCCTTCCCTGAACACCGTTGGCGCTTCTCTGCAGCAATGGAAATTCCTGAGGACAGTGTTGCCTTGATTCTCTCACAAGGGACTTTACTTGACGACGGGGCACGATTAGCACCGAACAGTCCATTGGAAGTCTCCGGAAGCGTCGTCTTTGCTGAAACAGGGCTTGCCCCTCAATTCGATTGTCAAATTGAAGTGTTATTCGCAGGTACAACGACTTCTACCAGTTCGCTTGAAGGGATTTGGTCTCTTGCTTTACAAGCACCATCTTCAACCATGACCATTCCGATGACGTGGAGTGTTGGATGCCTCCAAGGCCAAGGTATTGATGCAACTGACCAAGAAACATCCGTCCGATGGATCATTGTTGATGGGACTGGTCCTGAACCTGTTGAAGTTTCGAATCCTCGCCCGGCCTCTGTTCTCGAACCTGAATCACATGAATTTCGTATTCTTCTTTCAGAAGCAGGTGGCCTTGACGTTGATTCATTAGAACTCGTCTGGTGGGTTGAAGAAAAGACAACAGGTGACCGTTTACGAAACGGAATTGAACCCCTCACTTTGATTGGTTCCGATATTTCAGGATTACGTTTAGAAGTTGTAGGTTCTATGGATTTGAGCGAGATTACAGCTGAAATGTTAGAAAACCGTCTTTCGGTTCATGTTTTGGTCACTGGAAGAGATCTCGCTGATAATGAAGTTCTCGGTTTAGGCGGCACCCCTGCTGGAACGCCTGTTGGTGTTTGGGATATGGTATGGCTCAAACCAGAATATTCTCTGCAAAGTTCTTCAATCACCTATTCTCGTTTATTGGTTGAAATCGGTCAAACCTCGATTGTAACTGCCTATGTTGAAAATACAGGTACCCTCAACGGTTCTGTTGAAGTGGTCTTTACTGAAGTTCTTGTTGATGGCACCCGTTCAATGCTTCGTCGCATGACGGTTGAAGTTCCTAAAGGCGGCGGAATACCCGTCTCCACCGATTGGAACCCTTCGGGTTCAGGTCTTCAATGGGTCGAAGTTCAGTTAGAAAGCGGTTCCACTTCGATTGGTCCATCGATTGATGTGCGGCCGCAGCGCGAAGAATCTTTTTCAGAGAAGGTCTTTGGCGGAGTGAACCCTATTTTAGGTACGTTTGCAGCAGTTCTTTTCCTCTCGATTGTTCTTACCGGTTTGGTTTGGGCGCGACGCATGACTTTGAATCGTGGTTCGAAATTGGAATACGATTGGGATGAACACTCTTCTGAATTCGAAGATGAAATGGATGAATACGGAGATGAAGCCGATGCCGAAGAGGAGCCAGACGCATCAGCATCTCTTGGCCTGGCATCTGCAGCAGTTGAAACAACTGCAGTTTCAGTTGAAGATACCGATTGGGTAATGGGTTCTGATGGTTACTGGTGGTACCACGACAAAGTTACCGACGAATGGTGGTACAAGAACACTGAAGGCGAAATCGTCCAACATAACTGACGCTTTGGAGTGATACGATGGGTCGAATGATTGGTCTTTTACAAGTCGATCCCACCGTTGGTGATTTGACTGGAAATGCCCAACGCCTTGAGCATCTTTCAAATTTGGCCGCACAACACGGCGCCAGGGTCGGTGTGACTACTGAATTGGCAATATCTGGCTATCCGCCTCGTGACCTCCTTCTCCAAGATGAGTTCATTCGCCTTGCACAACAAACAGCCAGTTCCCTCAAGGTTCCAATTCCTGTTCTTGTTGGTTCTCCTATCGAGGCTCAATCGAGTCGTCAATTACCCGGTAACGGTGTTGTCCGAGCAGGTTCAAATGATATCTTGTCGAGTGACGGCAATTCTCATGTTGTCGCACGAAAACAACTTCTACCGACCTATGATGTCTTTGATGAGGCTCGCTATTTCCAACCTGATAACCGGTCGGGAATTGCTCGAACAATTGCTCAACTTGACCTTGGAGTCACCGTTTGTGAAGATGCTTGGCAAGCTGCAGGCTTAACTCCCTCATCGTATTCAGCAGACCCGATTGAACATTTAGCAGAATGGGGTCGTCAGGGCGTTCAATTGGACGCAACAGTGAATCTCTCCGCCTCTCCATACCATGCAGATAAACTGAGTTCTCGAATCCATGTGTGCCGAACAGCAGCACAGGTACTTGGCCATCCATTCTTGTTGGCAAATCAAGTTGGTGGTAACGACGATTTGTTATTTGATGGCAACTCCTTAGTCGCATGGCCTGATGGCCGTGTGGTGGTCGCTCCAGCATGGCAAGAAGGCGTTCTTGTGGTCGATATTGACGATGCCAGCAATTGCCTTTGGGTCGCCTCCAAATCCCCTGATGCACTGTGTATTGGCAGTGATCAAATCCGCCACCTTTCCCCCGAAGAGAAAGGCCATGAATACGACAAAGAATTACTCGAAGACCTCACAGACGCTGTCGTGACTGGCCTTTCAGATTATTGCCGTAAATCCGGAATATCTTCCATTGTGTTAGGACTTTCGGGAGGCATTGATTCAGCAGTTGCCGCATGTGTGGCTGCTGCAGCGGTTGGGCCTGAAAATGTCCTCGGATTAGCAATGCCGAGTCGGCATTCCTCACAACATTCAATTGACGACGCCCACATTACTGCTGAAGCACTTGGTATTTCTTTTGACACTCTTGCGATTAATTCATTCCATGCTTCGGTTGAAGACTCAATCGGAGACGTTCTCACAAACGGCCATCCGGTGGCATCCGAGAACCTTCAATCGCGTTTGCGGGGACTTCTTGTTATGGCTCACGCCAATGCACAAGGCCGTATGGCGATCGCAACAGGGAATAAATCCGAATTAGCTCAAGGTTATTGCACACTGTATGGAGACATGGCCGGTGGATATGCACCCCTTGGCGACCTTTACAAGATGCAAGTCTATGGAATTGCAGATGTGTTCAACTCACGTGCTGAGCACAACGGTCGTGTTGCACCAGTGAATCAATCCACTCGAACCAAACCACCTTCTGCAGAACTTGCCCCGGATCAAAAAGACGAAGATTCACTCCCTCCATACGATGTCCTTGATGAGATTCTCCGTTCACACATCGAAGAAGGATTGGATGCCCAAGCCATCGCTGACAAAGGCTTTGATAGAGTGACTGTGGTAGAAGTCCTCACACGTTTAGAACAAAGTGAACACAAGCGTTGGCAGATGTCGCCAGCACCTCGTGTCTCTTCTCGAGCCTTCGGCCAAGGATGGCGCCGCCCTCTTGCTTCACGCCATGACTGGCGTCATTGATGCTTGGAATGAATCAAAAAGGCCTTCTCAATGCGGAGGGTATGGAGGGAATGGTTGCTAATGTTGCCGGGTACCGTTTTGTGGACCTCCCTGACCGTGATGCTTTGCGTGAACCGTTCCGTGCTATCTGTAAAAAAAATGGTCTGAAGGGAACCATTTTGCTTTCATTTGAAGGGATTAATTTCTTTTTGGCAGGTCCGCAATCTTCAGTTGACCGCTACCTCGAGTTTTTGGAAGAAGATTCACGTTTTTCTCAAATGCGCCTCAAGTATTCCTATACTGAATATCAACCCTTTAATCGGATGAATGTTCGTCTCAAAAAGGAAATCATTTCATTAGGTCTTGACCATGTCAAGCCTGCAGAACGCACCGGTGAAGAGATCACGCCAACAGAATTCAAGCAGTGGTTGGATGAAGGTCGGGAAGTTGCCATCATCGATACCCGTAACGATTATGAAATTCGATTGGGTACTTTTGACAATGCTTTGAATTTGAATCTCAAATCGTTTCGTGCTTTTCCGAAAGCTGTCGAATCTCTTCCTGACTCAATGAAAGATATTCCTGTCGTGATGTTTTGCACCGGTGGAATTCGATGTGAGAAAGCCAGTGTCGTCATGATGGATGCCGGATTTTCAAACGTCAAACAACTCAAAGGTGGGATCCTCGGTTATTTCGAAGAAGTAGGCGGAGACCATTGGGAGGGTGATTGCTTTGTATTCGACCATCGCGTTGCCCTCAGTTCAGATCTTGAACAGACCGAAGTGGTGCAATGCTTTGCTTGCCGCCAGCCCGTGACCGTTGAAGAGCAACAGTCAACAGAGTATGTCATCGAAGTCTCTTGTCCTCATTGTATCCATTTGCGATAATTACGACCAGATGAGCCAGTCGCCCGTTCGTTCACCGTGGCTCCATGCATGAATTTCATGACCACGAATTCCATCGTGTGAGATGAACATCACATGATGTTCAGTGAGCAAAAGTTCACCGTATGTACCTGAAGCTGAATTGTTATTCACTCCCGGCCAAGGGTCATAGGCTAAAGTCGGCGTCTCATTGTTGTGCAAGTGCCACAATGAGGAGCCACTCTCCACTCCATCGATTTGACCAGATGCGAGGAAAAACAAATGTTCTCCCTGTGATACAAAACCAAGAATATTGGAACTGGCCATCCCTGCTCGCAAGTCGGTTTCCACTTGGGTGCCACCGACCGTTCCATCGGTTGAACAGATCTCGTGGGCCACGTTCGGTGCGACACAATCGAACCAGATGCGTTGTTGATGAACAATGCCTCCCGCCCAATCACCAGGTGCAATAATTGTTGTTGACAAAATCTGTGTCTGACCCGAAGAGAGGTTATGGGACCAGACTTGGGGGTCAACTCCGGAAGTTAAGGCATCGAATACGAGGAGGTTTCCAAGTTGATGAATACCGAGTTCTTCCGCTACCTGAGTTGTTGGATTTCCAGTTCCTTGGTGCTGTAAAGTGGTCAGCCAACTCATATTTCCATCATTGGAGAGTCGGACCAATTGTCGTCCGTTTTGTGCCTCCGCAACCGCTACTAAACCGTCTTCGATCAGCAGTGGAGCACTTGGCCAACTTGCACCTGATGGGTTGAGGTCCCAACTTTGCAATTCGGCATCAAGTGTTAGAAGATAAGGTTCAATGTCATTCCCTGCTTTGGCTGAGAACCATAAATGAGTGGAGTTCGCATGCAGCATTTCAGTAGCAAACGTCGCCATTCCAAGTGAAAGAGTATTGAGGTTCTGTTGTTGTGATGGTGAAAACGACGGATATGAAAAGACGGTCGTGGTGGTGACTCCGTCACTCCAAACCAAAGCATCGTTCGCGGTGTTAAACACAATGCCTTGGCCCCATTGCACCATTTGAGCCGAACTGCTGAGCGGTAGAGAGCCGCCGGTATTAGTAACTCTTTTTGTGCCTGCTACCGTTGCATCACTGACCCATACTTCACGACCATTCATGCCATCATCTGCATCGAAGAAAACCCGCTCGCCATGTGCTGTTTGAACTGAATTCAGCCCGATGTATTGGCCAGGTAAAGCATCTCCATTCGGGTTAATGTCGAGCAGTAACTGGGTTGAAGACTCCATCCCTTCACTGACCCAAAGTTCACATCCATCAATTCCATTCACACCAGCCGTCAAAAGGCGTTGTTGTTCACCCATCCATGCCATTGCATCGCAATTTGTAGTCAACCCATCACCCGAATTAGGAAATAAATCCGAAATTGGGCCGTAGAGCAGAGCTGAACTGCAGAGTTGGATGCTGCTTCGAACTTCATCATCGTGTAAGTGTTCATCGAACGCCACACCTTCTCCAATTCCATCATCGACACCAAATCGAAGTACGAGGCCGGAAGGACACACAGCAGGAGACGGCTGTCGATGTTCGACTAAAGCAGGTGCTCCTTGGCTTCCGGCATCACCTTGAGCACCGTTGGTACCCGATTGTCCATTGTAACCGTTACTTCCAACTAAACCGTCACACAGTGCCTCACTTGATTGGATCTCTTCTTGATTGAGTTGTCCATCGTCATTTGTATCAAGGCCACTGTGAATCAGAATGCCTCCCATTGGGCAAGTGATGCTGCCGATTTCCAACTCTTCGATTTCCAATCGGCTTGAATCTGATTGTAATGCAGTGCCTGGGTTGCCTTGTGGGCCTGAAAGCCCTTCTTTCCCATGGCATACTTTTGTTGAAGAAGTCACTTCATCTTCATCGAGGTAGCCATTTGAATTGAGGTCGTTGCCGATATAGATTTCAGCCCCGCCTTCGGTACAGATGGAATCTGCGACTCGTCCTTCGGTTCGAACCAGCATTTCATGCGTATCATCACCGGTGTTGCCTTGTGGTGAAAGTGAATCGATTTGAACAAGAGAATAGGTCGAAAAAGTAAGTGCGAGTATCAACAAGAAGGTTTGGATAAAAGTGAGCATGAACTTTTTGTTTTGTTTCATCTGAACTTTTTGTTTTGGTTTTGGCTGTTGCCTTGTGTTGAGCAGTGGTACATTCTTGTGGCTTTGCTTGAGCGCAGGTTCTCCTGCAATAGTGGCGTCGACATCCATTGTTGGGGGGGTTGACATGAATTGACTGAAAACAGTCAATGGTATCAAAACCTTCGGTTAAACCGTAATTCAAGTGTTTCCTCTGTTCTCGAGTCTTCTGTTGAAAGGGGTGAGTTCAAGGGCGTCCTTTTTCTGCACAGAGTCATGGACCTGCCAGAACGTCTTGCTGCTCAATTAGCTGGTGAAGAAGGTCCAACACGACAAAAAGCAGCACGCTTGGTCGTTGACTTGGCAGTTACAGCCAATGCTGAAGGCTTTGTCAATGTCGACCATGCCCACGTTTCAGGGGTTTCAGTCATCACAGGTGGTCACGGTTTACGCCGTTTCCTGTCGGACCTCTCCAGTTCAGGGGATGGCAAAGTCACGATTCCAACCACCTTGAATTCTGCAGGTTGCGATAAAGAAAAAAGGAAAGAGATGAATATCGATTGGCCCGACTTTTTAGAACAACAATTTGAAATTGTCGAAGCGTATTCGGATTTAGGGATTCAAGCAACCCTTTCCTGCACCCCATATGACCGTGGAGTCGATGACGAAAGTGGAATCGCATCATGGGCAGAATCGAATGCAGTATGTTTTTCAAACACTTGGACCTCTTTGATTACGAACCGTGAATCAGGTCTTTCAGCACTCGCAACAGCACTCACTGGCTTTGCACCTCGATGGGGACTTCACCTCGAACAAAACCGTCAGCCGAATATCCATGTTAAAGTCGAATGTGAATTGCATACACTTTCGGATTGGTCAGTACTTGGTGATTGGATCGGTAAACAAGTCCTTCCTGGTTGGGATGTACCTTGGGGTCCAATGCCGTTTATCCAAGGGCTTCCTTCTCGAGCGAGTTTTGCTCGGAAAAAAGCGCTCACCGCAGCAGCCGCAAATTATGGGACACCCATGCTTTGGGCGGAAGGCCTCTCAGCAGACCCGCCATTATCACGTGATGAAGACGGCGTGTGGATTGCACCAAAGGCTGGCTGGCAAGGTGAATTAGTGTTCACAGCTGCTGATTTACAGGCACGGTATGATGATTTAGCACCAAGCGGGCAAGTTGATTTGGTCGTCATTGGTTGTCCACAGGCGAGTTTGGAAGAAATTAGAATCACCGCAGCAGCAGTTCGTTCTCATGCAGAAATGGGTGATAAAATCCCAAATCAACGGCTTTGGGTGTTCACCAGTGGTGAAAATTATGAACTCGCATTAGCAGATGGAAGTATTGACTTGCTTGAAAGTGCAGGTGCCGTGATTTTACAAGACACCTGCCCTGAAGTCACTCCTTACAATCGAGCACATTACAATCATTTGTTGACCAATTCCCTCAAGGCTGAACATTATCTCACCAGCGGTTTAAATCGACTTCCAACAAGTGTAATGCCCATTGAAGGGTGTATTGCACATGCCTTTGACCCTTCACTATCGGCAGGTCCACGTCCACTTTTGAATCAGAAAGCACAACCCCAACATGCCAGTTCGAAAACGATTCAAACAGAAGAGGGTGTTGTTTTGACAGGTGCTCCTTTGGAGAGTCAAGAAGAGTATTGCATCACAGGTCCAGCAATGGTTACCGATGTCCCCATCACCTATCTCGGGTATGTGAATCGAGATACTGGAGTCGTCGAAGAAACAGGCCACCCACTCGATGGTAGGGCTGTTGAAAACACAATTCTCATCTATCCTAAGGGTTCGGGCTCGACCGTTGCTCCTTTTGTTTTGATGGGCTTGTTGTATACCGGTAAAGGCCCAACAGCCATTGTCAATCGGGATGTTTGTCCACTTACTTTGCCTGCTTGCTCGTTACTCGGATTGCCCTATGGCCATGGCTTTGACCAGGACCCATGTATGGCAATTAACGATGGTGACCTCATCGAACTCAAATCCGAACGTGGAGTCGTTACGCTCACTGTTCTTGAACGCGTACAATGAGGTGATTGAATGAATGGTCTGAAGATTCTTGTCACTGGTGGTGCAGGATTCATTGGTTCCTCATTATGCGAACGATTGGTAGCAGAAGGGCACTCTGTATTGGCATACGATTCACTTTTCCGAGGCAGTGAGGCGAATCTTTCCTCTCTTCAGAATCACTCGAACTTTCAATTCATGCAAGGTGATGTCCGTGATATCGACCGTTTGGATGAAGCGATTGAACACTTGGGTGGAGTTGAACTGATCTTCCATCTTGCAGCAGTGAATGGCACCAAGTGGTTTCATGAAGCAGCCCATTCAGTGATTGATGTCAACATCAATGGGACGCTGCGAACATTAGAGTTGGCGATGGCACATAATGCACGTTATGTTCTTGCTTCATCGCCTGAAGCCTTTGGTGAGGCTTTGCAACAACCGATTCAAAACGGTAATGACATGTCGTTCACCGACCCTTCACTCCATCAACGCCACTCCTATGGCGCCAGCAAATACTTGGATGAAGTCGCGTGTCAGCATGCAGCACGTGACGGGCTTGATGTCCGAATTGTACGACCCTTCAACGCTTATGGTCCACGCCTTTTAGGTGATGAATACGGCCAAGTTGTGGCGATATTTTTTCAAGCCATCCTTTTGAAAGAACCGATACAATTGCATAACGGTGGTCGACAAACTCGGTCGTTTACATGGATCGATGATATCGTCGAGGGCTTCATACTTGCAGGGCTCCAAGAGAAAAGTCTCAACGGAGAATCCCTTTCTGGTTGCGCTTTGAATATTGGAGCAACGGAGGAAATTTCAATTCGAGCTTTACAAGAAACCATCTTTTCAATTGTCTCAAACGATGTCTCATGGGAGAAGGGATTGCCGGATACCTTGATTGTTGAAGGATACCATGGCGATGCACTACGGCGCTTACCGGATTGCAGTCAAGCGGAATCATTCGTTGGATGGAAATCATCAACGACTTTAGAACAGGGTCTACTCAAAATGTGGGCAAGTTTACGCTGAATCTTTTTTCGGACTGTAGTGGTTGAGGACTTTCTTACTCCATGAATCGGGTGCGGGTGTGAGTCGGTCATGGCCATGTTGGCACAGGATGTCTAATCCATTTGCTGGCAAGGTTTCTTCAGTCGTCCACAATCCTGTGACGCGTAAAACTGCAAGTCGTGCAACAGCATCTGGGAGTGGACGGTCTTCGAGGAATTCAACTTCCAATGCGGCAACTGCTTGGTTGATGAGCAAGGGGTCGAGAGGGTGTGGGGTGAACCCAGTAAGGTTCCATTCGCTTTCTCCTTCAGGGAGTGGGCGAGCCGTTTCATCGATTGCATCAACGGATGAATGTGAACTCGGCATAAAGTGAAGAATGGCTCTTTTGGTTGAGCGGAGATTGTGAAGCGTGTCTCTGTATCTTCCATCACGGTTACAACTGAATGATGCAATCAGCAGAGGTGGTCCAGTTGATACAGCCATGACTGATGTGTACGGTGCCAGATTCTTGTTCCCCTCTTTATCTTGGGTTGATGCAATGACGAGTGGTCGTGGTGATAAGAGGCCAGATAACCATCCTGCTCGTTGGGCATGTTCAAGTTCGTCTACATCGATGCGGCGAGCCCCTTCCATGCTTTTTGTTGGAAGTGGCGTGAACCAGTTGTCCAATGTGCCATTTTTTATTTCTTCAATCGCATGGTCGTTAAACTGAATATAAGATTCCCATGATGCAGTCTGTTCTTTTTCACCACGTTCAGTTTTCCGAGCAATCGAATCCATTGCATAGGCATTGCATCGTGTGAGATAATCGAGTACAACTTGTTTCCTGTCCATACGTTCACCCATTCAATTAGTTGCTGAATCGCTTTTGAGTTGGCGTTGCTTTTCATCGTATGTATTCCGCATCATCAAAAAAACAGCAGGGTTTCCGACCCACACTTCATTGTCAGGGACATTGCGTGTGAGTGTAGAACCTGCGCCAAGAACGGCATTCTGCCCGACTGAGCATCCAGCGATAACCGTGGCACCACCTCCAATCACAGCATCATTGCTGATCTGTACCGGTTGCCATTGTTGAGCGTTGCCCGAAGGCGGATATTTGTCATTAAGGAGTGTACTGTTCGGGCCAAGGAATACTCTGTCACCCAATACGCAACCATCTGCGAGGTATGCGCCGCCTTGAATACGACACGCATTGCCAAGTACCACTTTACGGCCGATATGGACCAATGCACCGATGGAACAATTTGCGCCAATTTGTGCATTTTCACCAATATGGCAAGGTTCCCATGCGACACTCCCTCTCTCGAGGTCGAGCCGTTGACCGTTCACTTGACCATCGTTTTCCATTTGATCCCTCATTCGTTCAAGCCGAGTTCACGAAGAAGCATACCTACGTGTCCTTTGGCTTTTACATTGTAGCGGAGCCAAGAAAAAGCCCCATCGGGTGCAATAACGAACGTAGAACGTGAACAACCCATGTACTCTCTTCCGTAATTCTTCTTGAGGCGCCAGGTGCCATATGCTTCATGCAGTTCACCTTCCTTATCCATCAGAAGCGGGAAATTCAGATCTTGTTTCGTGATAAATTTCTCGTGAGAGCCTTCGGAATCTTTAGAAACGCCAAGAATGACATAGCCTTCTGATGTTAAACGGGCCATGTTGTCACGGAAGTCACATGCTTGGGTTGTGCAACCAGGGGTTGAATCGCGCGGATAAAAGTACAGAATAACTGATTTTCCAGCACTTGAATATGCTTGCAAATCATGGAGAATTCCGTTTGAATCTTCACAATTGAATGCGGGAGCTTTTTGTCCGACTTCATGTGTTCTTGCTTCGTTCATGTTGCTCGGACTTGCATGAGGGACATGAAGCATTGCATTTCCTTCTCTTTGATTGAAAGAATACTTTTCCGTCACCAATTCGTCGATAAAAAGCGCTTTAATCGGTACTTTATGCGAAGTGGGTATGCTCTCTTGCAATAAGGGTGAATCAAAGATAAGCGACCGATTCTTTCAATAACCGGTGTGTGTTAAGTGAGTTCATGGTGGCTACGCGCATGTCTCGAAGATGTCGTCGCTACTCCAAGCAAATCCAGCGCGCTAATTCAAAAATCGACCTCCAAACAATTGCCAGCACCATCCAATCCGAGATGGACAAGCGTAATCTCACATACGATGAAGCACTCACTCTTGGCAACATCATACAAAACAGAGCAGACCAACTCCCAGGCGATACAATCGTTTACGCTATTTCTGACCGAGACGCCTATCGCCGTACTTTGGAACTGTACTTGCGTGACGCTCTTTTGACTCGAACCGAGCAGATGTTGCTTTGGGAAGAGCGCCGACGCCTTGGAATCTCTGAGCCTGAGCATGAACGCTTACTTGACCAACTCCTCTTGCAATGGCGCCGCCAAGGAAAGAAAGTCACTATCGCTCGTTTCGACACCCCAGGAGGTGAGACATCTGCTTAAAATTCAGTTCAATCAGTCTACTTTGGCAACGCTCCTCGTTTTACTTTTCATCGTCCCCTCCTTCTTACCAGTTGTTGGCGCAGATAGTGATGAAGAATCAACAACCAGTGGCCGTAATCCCCAACTCGACTTCTTTTTCCGAGGTGCTTTACAACTCAGCAACTCGGGCTCTTCTACGATTGGCAACAGTTTGTATCTCGAACCAGGTGAACACACGATCTCTGCAAATGTTTCAGCCACAGGCTCCGGAAGTGGGGAGTTTTGGTTAGTCCTCCAACACAAAGGATCTCCTATCCTTGGATTTTCCGATATTACGACCGTTTCCATGGGCACACTCACCGGTACCGGCGGGACGACTGACCTTCCATCTGTTTCTTTTTCATGGAACGCTACGACAGGTGCTGGACAAGAACTGAGGGTCAAAATTGTCTCAACGAATGAAGCTGGAGTTCAACTTGGAAACAATATCCAACCGCTTGGACTCGCTTTCTCGGTCGAAAACAAACATTTTGGAGAAGTTCTTGCGAACACCTTCCCGGAAACATCCCCCCTTAACTCGCAGATGACCTTATCCAATGCAATTCATCTGCTCAATGCTACTGTGACGAATTCTGGTGTCAAAGCCATTTCCGCTCAAATGACTATTGTGCTGCGAGATAATTCAACACCTGCAGTTACACAAACTCTCCTCTCCAATACCGTGACGTTACAACCAGGATCTTATCCTGCTTCGACCTTGACTATGCAAGATTCGGACGTCCTCAGCGTCAGTCTCGATGCATCTGCTTTGACCGGTGTTTGGAATATTTCAGCAACCGTTACCTTTAGTGGTACGGCGTGGAGCGAGACGGCTTCTGTCAACGAAACATGGGTTAAGTTCTCAGATTATAATGCGGTTGTTCTTGAACCATCTACGTTGATTGCTGAGCCTGGTGAATCAACCATCGTGACCTTTATTGTCAAGAACACTGGTGTTGCAAGTGACCTGTTTACAATTTCAATGGCTGAAAGTGCTACTCCCGCTTGGACCACAGGAGTAGCGCCGAGTTTTGGAGCCACACTCACCCCAGGTTCAATCCGCCTCGTCACAGTGGCAGTGGATGTCCCAGCGTCCGCAGTACGTTCGGATACCAACAAGATTACGCTTACGTTTACATCTGTTGCCGGAGCCACCGATACCCCTGCTTCGAATTATCAAATTATTGCGAGCGGAAGGGTCATGGTTGGCGATTTCTTCAATGGCACAGTCACCTTGACTCAAGGCCCACAACCCAAGCCAATTATTCCCGGTGGTGAAGCCACATTTGCCGCAGTCGTCGAAAATACCGGTAGTGTCGCAACAGCATTCACTCTTACAACTGGGCTTTCAGTGAATGCTCTCAATTGGACCGTCTCCGTTCAACCAGCAATCACTCCAGTGATTTCTTCAGGGGCTTCAACCATCGTACAAGTCACACTCACGGCTCCACCGATACAAAACCCCATTGTCACAAGTGAGCACAACATGGCATATGACCAACTCAATGTGTGGGTTCAATCTCAACCGATTGGCGGCGGTGTCCCCCACATCGATGAAGCACCCCTGAAAGTTTCACCGGTGATTACCGTCGACCCTGGCTTGAGTACTGAAGCATATACATTAACGGTCTCAGAACTTGAGGCAGCGATGACCGGTACGGTCTATTCAAAGCACCCAGAACTTAATCTCCGGGTCCTTCATAACCTTCCGAATGCACTCCTCGCCGAAACTCTCGATGCAACGATCACGGTGGCCAAGAGCTTCACTGCCAGAAACTCCGGTGGTTTTAGTGAATCTCCACGATGGGATGTGTCGATTTCCAATCCGATTTATACTGGATTAACACCCGGGGAGAGTGCGGACACAACACTCAATATCGCTGGACCACAAGCGGGGCAATATCCGCTTGCTGGAACGTTTACGGCTGCAGTCACCGTCACTCCAACCCTCAGTGCACCTTTGAGTGGAAGCGGAGTAACAGCGGTCCCAATCACTCAAAATTACGACCTAATCATTCCATCAATTATACGAGGGACCTTCCTTGAATCCGGCCCATATGACATTCCAGTTGGCATTGATAACGCCATTCCTATGAATTTTGCAAATCTCGGAAACGATGCAGGTTCTTTTCGACTCCGTGTCGTCAACAACCTTCCCGAAAATTGGAGTGCTAACTTCAGTGACACCGATTCAGTAATCAGTAATCTCACAGCAGATATTGCGGACGGAACAATCGATTCAGGTATCCCTGGTGGCAACATCACACATACGCAAAGAGTCACATTCAATGTAAAGACTGATTCATTAGCTCCTGCTGGATTGGAGCAACCAATTACGGTCCGTATTGAAGACCCTCTCTCAGGTCAACTCATTGGTGATGAATTCGAGTTTATTGTGAAGGTTGGGCAAATATTCAACGCCACATTGTCTCCAACAAATCAAACTCAACACATGGATGTCTCGGAAGAAACCTTCACTTCAGTCTACATTCGAAATACAGGCAATGCACCTGCCGACTTTACGATTACACTCGACACCTCATTGGCAGGAGCAGTAGACTTTGAAATCGAATCACCAACCAATTCAAAGATCTTTATCGCAGCAGGCTATGAAGAAGCAATCCGAATTAAAATGACTGCGAATCCAGGAGCGAATGCCGATGGATTCTACATGGCGACAGTCCAAGTTTCTGCGAACGATGGCCAAATTTTACTCTCCTCGAACTTGGTCGCTAATATCTCCGAATTACATAGTTTCAGTATCACCGCGCCTTCACAAATGTCTGTGACGCCTGGCCTGCTCGAAAAGGTGGACTTCGAAGTCATGAACAATGGCAATTCACTCGAAACGGTAACCATCGAGTTCGCAGTTGAAAACATGACCCTTTCAGTTGACGGTGGAATTCCTTCGAATCTCGTTTCAATGACTCAAACGATTCCAATTGGTGGTTCCATTTCGGACCAAGTTTTTGTCTATGTTCCAAGTCTCGGCGGAGTTACTTCGTTAGCGGAAGGAGATTCCTATGACCTCACTATTACTGTCAAGAATTTGACTTCTGGAGTGCCTTATGAAGGCGAAAGAAGAGTTGAATTATTGGTTCAACCTCTGTTCATTGTCGAATCAAATGATTGGCCTTCGACAATGGAATTCCGGCCAGAATCTGACCGTACATGGGAAGTGACACTAACCAACACCGGAAACCAAGATGTTACGGTGTATGCAACCTATGCGATTACCCGTCCTGGGCTTTCAAATTTGTCTGCGGATTGGGAAATGGTCACAGAATCTTCACAGATTTATCTTGCACGAAACATTCCAACTGTTCACACCTTCACTGCCGTGGGGACTGTTGCTAATCCTCTCTTGTCGTTGACGGCTGACCTCACATTGTACCTTTCTCCGGTGAATACTTCTGTCGAAGGGGAAGGGGAATTCACCTCACAATTGATTATGTCACGTTTCTTCTCTACTGAAGACATCGGTATATCTCCGAATGATGATGATGGTCCAATTGATCTCGACATCAAGTACACTCATATCCCAGTTGGCAATGGTTCTGATGTTGCCTACCAGGTCGAATTATGCAACTCTGAACGACTGAGAGACATCACTGCTCTCGGGCAAAATCCATTGAATTACTCTTGGGACTTTACCCTTGTTGAAACAAGGCAAGATGGCACAACCGTTGATCATGCCTTGGATTTAGAGCAAGAATGTGGGAGCACTTCTCTTGGCCCCACATCGCGATATAACCTCCCGTTACAATCGCCTTGGAATCCTTCATCATTTGCCATCCGAGCAGATATCCCGGAACGAGGGAATATGCTACCCGGCGATGGATGGGACTTGACATTCCGTTTGTATCATCCAGATGAAAACTCAAATTACACTCAGTATGATGAAGAAACGTTCACACTCGTTTTGGCAGTGTTTGCAGATCCGGCCGTCATAAGTATTACTTCTTCCAACGAGTTCGTTGAAGGCGCAGAAAGTATAGTTTCTGTACTGGTTCGAAACCTTGGTTCAGCAAAAGCTCTCGATACGATGGTTTATCTCGAATGTGATGGAATGATTGTGTCCACTGAAACGGACAAAACCCCTCGCCTTTTCGCTGGAAGTGTTACAGGTGGTTTGCCCCAAGTCATGATTAAAGAATTTGATCCAGGTGAAAGAATCACACTCCAATGGTATGTTACAGCCGATACGGTTGACTGGTGGTCACAGTCCTCTAAAGCCAAATGCACAGCATCGGTTAACGCATCATATATGGTGAACAATGTTGAAATGAACGATCAAAAGTCACTCACTTCTGAAGTTTCTTCGTGGTCTCCAGGTGTTTCAAACAGTTTCATTGCCAGTATTGCATGTTTGCTTGTATCTTTCATCCTGTTCCGTCTCACTGCTCAAAACGATAATTTCCGTTTGCTTGGAATTTATTCAGGAGTTCTTGGTCTCGGCTTTTCATTCCATCTCTTTGATGAATTTTGGTGGGGCTTCATTGTCCTTGGAATCTCAGCGCTTTGGATTTGGAGAGTCAGTTGGGGCAGTACTGAGGAATTCAGGTTACTCCACGAAGATTACCAACGTGCACGCAAAGGGGTATCTACCTTGTATACCGATCACTTTGATGGATTGAAGAAAACCCGTCGCCAACTCAGTGTGATTTTGGCTGTGCCGGTACTCGGAATGCTTGCTGTTGTTCTTGGAATCCCTCCAAAAATCCCAGCCGACCAAACGAACTTGATTAGTCTCGTAGCATATGTTACAGTCATCATTGTTGGAGTTTGGATTCTCATCAAGCGAGCAGACACTACCTACGGCTCCTTGTATGGCCGTCTTACAGATCTTGAAGTGAAGTCCATACGTCTTGAAAGGGACCTTGGCGACCCTGCTCGTCTGTTTAACGAACTTGCATCTGATGGATTGAATCTCGACGAGATTTTTGGTGATGTTGAACCTTCAAGAGCAGGAATTTCAGAAGGCGTTTTCTCTAACGAGGAGGTGATGGATGATGTCTGACTTGAATTCTGCTGATTTAACCTCTGAAGAAAAGAACAGCGATGTATTACCTCAATTCGAGGACGGGATAGATTCAACACCACCCCCGCCACCTTCATCCGACACACCACCCCCGCCACCTTCATCCGACACTCCACCTCCGCTTCCACCAGGTGCTACTGACCATTCCTCGGCGGATTCCCAACTCAATGAAGAAACATTGTCAAGCATGTCTGAAGAAGCCATCGAAATGTCTCAACAACTCGAAACTCTCGTGATGGGCGTTGCTCAAGATGACACAAACTCACTTGCAGGTACAGAACTTGAAATTGGGGCTGCAAGGAGATTTTTACATTCGCACAATCTTCGCCGGGCTATGGCGAGTGTTAAAAATGCAGAACTGTCACTGGTTGAACTTGAAGAAGATGTCTTGTACCTTCGACGAAACATTGCCATGTTACACCGATTGCTGAATGAGAAGAAGGTGAGTGAACACGATATTGAAACGATTCTTCTCCGACTTCGCAGCGCCACTGGTGCTGCTGAAATTGGTGATGTAGGCGGCGCAGCAGGGGAAGTTGAATACCTCGTCGATGATTTGATCGGGGGAAATACTTCGACGCTCAACCCGTTCCTCTTCCGTCATTTTTGGATGGGACTGGAAACACGATGGCCAGCGGGCGGAGATGAAGGCGTACTTGTTGTTCGTATCATCAACGACGGTCCGGTGGCTATGCCACCAATGCGTCTTTCTCCACCAGTTCCTGAAGGATGGACCTCAATTCCAGCCTCTGTCGACCTTCCGACCATCGCACCTGGAGGAAACCTCCCTGTCCGATTCAATGTGTCAACGAACCGTCGTCAATCTTCAGATGAAATACCCCTCTCACGAAAACTAGCAATAACGACTGGCTATGAAATACGTACCGGTGAAGTCTTCATTACCATCCGAGCTCAGAACCGCTCAATGGAACCTCTTTCAGATATTCTTCTTTCTCCATGGTTCCCACCCGGTTATACTTCCGATACTATTCCTTTCGTGGAACGTCTTGTTCCTGACGAAGTGGCGATTATTCGAATGCCCCTTCGCATCAACATGAAATCAGGAGGTACTTCCTGAATTCTATCCTATTCCCCCCTCATATGGGAGGTTACAACAGGTGAACTTATGAAAGAAAATACAAACGAAAAAAGCGATACTCTCGCAGCGATTGGTATTGGTGCCATGATTGTCTTTATCGCATTGATTCTGGTTGCCGCAGTTGCTGCAGCAGTTATTATTCAAACCGCTGAGAAGTTGCAACAAAATGCTCAAACAACCGGGGCTGAGACAACCGATATGTTATCATCGAAAGTTCTTGTAATGAGCGTTATAATCCCTTCAGCAGATGCATTATACATCACTTTTGAACTGGCACCTGGTTCCTCTAATATGGACCCTCGTGATGTTGATTGGTCTATCATTTGTCAAAGAGACACTGATAACAATGGAGTCCCTGACGCAGGAGGTGCAGAATACGGCACATTTGCAGCAGCATCCACTGTTGGATCAGCAGCAGCAGTCAACGGTTTGTTAGTTGCTCACACGACCTATGATATCATAATTCCAGCAGGTGATTTAACCAATTGTCCTCCTGCACAAAATGAAGACCACACCCTTTTGATACAATCTCAAGCAGGTGGTTTCACATTTGAAACACTGAATTATGGTTCAGATGTTACTTCAGGGGCGGTGGTCGTATGAAGAGAGAATCACAAGACATTCAAGATGACAAGTTTGCAGCAATTGGTATCGGTGCAATGATTGTCTTTATTGCACTCATCTTAGTTGCAGCAGTTGCAGCAGCCGTTATTATTCAAACAGCTGAAAAACTCCAACAGAATGCACAAACAACCGGTGAAGATACCTCGAAAAACTTGGCTGGAAAACTCTTGATCAACGCTGGGTTTGTGGCAACCGGTGCACCCGGTGCACCTGCTAACTACGATGCTGAGGACGCATACACGCTGTATGTTCGTCTCGCACCAGGCAGTAAGCCAGTGAAAATCAATGAAATTAGTTTCCAAATCATGTGTGACAGTGGTATCATCGAAGGTATCTTTTCAATTGGTCAAGCAGGCGATATCGCACTGTTGGACCAAGGCGACGGTGCCGTTCTTGGTGGGACCACGGAACTCCAACCGGGTCAACCATACGTTCTTTGGATCGATGCTGACCAAGATGGGATTGATTGTTCCGCTAACAATCTCAATGCGGCCAATGTTCGAGACACAACCATTCAACTCTACATTCACGTAGGAACAGGTGGAACAACTTACGAAGTTCTTACCCTTGGTTCAGATGTTGCTGGCTCAGAGGTGATTTGAGACTTCTTTGCTTCGGCTTAGAATGTTAAGGAGGAATATGTATGGCATGGCCTTTTAGTAAAAACACCGCTCAAAACCAAGACGCGGACGCTGCTCTTACGGAAGAACGCCTCAAGATAATGGCAAACATTGCCATTGAACAGGTGCCTCTTCCCGAGGAAGGAGAACTCAACGCAGAAGATGCGTGGACCATCAGCCCTGGACTTACCATGGCTCGTCTCAACAGCATTGGTAGCGTACCAACTGTTGCTGCATCTCTTTCAACCGTTGCTGCAGCTCCTACCCAAGTGAACACAACCGTGGACACTTCTGGACTTGAACGCTTGATCAGTAATCGTCTCGACATGGTTGAAGACGTTTTACGAATGGTAGAAGTTCGATTGAGTGAAGCTTCGGCTGGCGCTCAAGATGCTGAGTCACATTCAGAAGATGGTGGTGAACATTCCGTTCACTCCGGTGATACAATTATCACTGCTTCTGGACAAACAATCAGCGCATCTGGTACTGAAAGAATGATGGGAACCGATGAGGCTCCACTTGTTGAACTGTATGAAGCACAAGCTTTGGCTGCAAATCCATTTTTGCACGCCCCTTCATTTGGTGCAACTACCGAAGCAAATCAAGTGGGGGCGCCTACAATTTCAGCCCTCTTACTCGACAACATGTCGGGCATGGCAGCAGTTAGTTTTGCTCAAAAAGCAATGGCTTCCGGTATGCTTTCCGACGATGAAGGTCGAAAGGTACTCGCAATTGTTCAACTTGCAGAACCAGGACAATCAGAAGCAGCTCTCGATGACCATTTGACACACAAGGAGTTGCTTACGTTTTCATCGCTTGTAAGTTCATGGCGAAACGTGAAATCACTTCGAGGTGAAGTCTGACATGGGTGCTTCGGTCGGGGTTGGAGGTCTCATTATTGGGATCTCTATGTTGATGGTCTTTTCAATGGCCGTCACAACGTTGAGCAATCAAACGGCTACCTCGCTGGAAGCCATTGAATCCGCTCAACAACCTGACCCAATCATCACGATTGATAATGCTAATTTTATACCAATTGCCGTGCATTCAATTGATGTCATCTTTGGAGGTACAACCAGCAGTTATGTGGACGGTTTTCTCACGTCTCCAAGTTGTCCTGGATTTAGTGCAAGTTTCACAGTTCTCAATGGTGTCATTGAAGACAGTGTCGTCATTGTAAATTCAGGTAGTTGTTCCGTTATCCCTGCTGATGTCACGGTTGATGCCCAGGCCGATGCAGGTGCGACATTCGATGTATTCACACAGAGTTACCTTTTTGCGAATGTGACGAACGGTGGTACTGAAACGATTCCAACAGACAGTGCTTGGCTCTTCTTTGATGGTATGTCACCTCAAACGCTTGCATCTGCAAGTTTTGTTGTCCAAGATTTTGACAACTGGTTTTCTGGCGAAACGATTGAAATCTTTTGGGACAATGCCAATCAGCATACTCGATTGAGTTTAACCGTTGATGAAACAAGTGTATCTCGAGCAATTACATCCATCTGAGGGGTTTGAATGGCAGACGGCGGTGCATCTACAATCATAATGTTGGTTACAGCATTATTGATATCGAGTGCTGTAAGTGCTGTTCTTGTTCAAGAATGGTCTTCGACCTCTCGTGCGATCGAATTGCAACAAGAAGGGTTACAACTTTCTGAAGAGATTGGTATTGATTTTGCTGGTGACCCAATGATGGTGTCACTTTCGACGAATCCGGGTCCGAAAGATATTACGTTTTACATTCAGAATACAGGAATCCATACGATGGACGTCTCCACTCTTGGAGTTCTTGTAGACGGAGTGAACATCGATGTTGATTCAACAGCATTTGTACCAGCAGGTTCAGGAATATGGTCTCCGAATGTCTTACTCGAAGTAACGCTCGTTGTTGGAGCAAATGCATTTGATGATGGTCAGGAAATCTCATTGTATGCGATTGCAAGATCCGATGGAGTCTCCGGAATCTCGGCGAGTGCAAGTATGAACGAGGAGGTGCGATTGAATGAATCATAATTCGAATGAAAGCGATCCATTCAAAGCTGCCCATAAGCCAGTTGAGGATGGTTTTCCATACGACCTTGAAACTGATTCACTTGCTGATTCGATGGGTCTCCGCCTTCCAAATCGTTCACTCTATGTTCTTCAAGGCGCTGTTGGTGGCGGTAAATCATTGGTATCTCAACGTCTTGTTTATGGAATGGTCGAGAACGGTGTCAAGGTACTTGTCATTACCACAGAACTAACCACACGTGGTTGGATTGAACAAATGGAATCGATTGGATATGGGATTACAGATGCTATCCGTGATGGGAAACTTATGGTGTTCAGCCGGTATGGCTCCATTGCCGAAGCGACACCCGATGTTGATCTTATCCAACTTCTCGATTCCGAAGCAGTCGAACTTGCTGATGTCGTTGTTATCGATTCAGCAAGTTCCTTGATGCCTTCTAACCTTGACGATGCCCATCGCTTCAAATTAATGCAACGCCTTCGCCAAATTTCATCTCAAGGCCGTTCACTCATGCTTTGTGTTGACCCCGTTGAAATGGATGAAAAGTTGATGCATAACCTTCGAAGTTCTGCTGAAGTAGTCTTAGACCTCATGACCACGATGATTGGAGGCGAAATTAAACGGAATGTTGTCGTCACTCGTTACTTACGTGCTGCAGGTCCTGTTCAAACTTCAATCGGATGGCGAGTTGAACCGAGTATGGGCTTCATTGTAGATATTACCGCAGTGAGCTGATGGAGGAATTGTGATGGCTGAAGATGAAACACGATTCGCTAAAGGCGACCTTACCAGTGTCATGAATGCGTATCCCCATGTAGCAAATTGGGTTCGTGACTTTGAAGCGCAATACGGTACACGTCCAGTCTATTACGGGCCTCTTGACAGAGATGCCAAAAAACAACGCCCACTCAATCTTATCTATCTGGCCAAAGAGCCAATCTTTATCCACATTTATGAGCCTCCGGTTGATGAAGAAGGTGGTGGGCAGGTTCTTTGGTTTGGACTCGAGCCACAATTGACTGAAGAAGAAGAAAACATCCGCCGTGAACTTGTTGAAGTGCTTCTACAAGAAGCACCAAGCGCTCCTTCCTTTACTACAGACAGTGAGTTTGAATCGATTTTGGCTCAAATGATTGAGAAATATACGGTGCTTGAATCAGACCTTACAACTTCCGTTCGACGTCAAGGTCGAATTTGGGAAATGATGGGGTTAGATGACAAGCGGATGATTGTCACTCCTGAACAACGTGAACTTTTACAATATACAATTATTCGTGACTTGATTCGAAACGGTCCCCTTGAACCTCTCCTCTCAGACGAGATGTTGGAAGATATTCACTCCATTGGTCTGAAGCATGTGCATATGGACCACAAAGTGTTTGGAATGGTCACATCCAATATACGATTCCGAGATCGAGAAGTCCTCGCTCGGTTCTTACGAGCGATGTCTGAACGTATTGGCCGTCCCGTATCGGATAATCGTCCAATTATCGATGGTGCTCTGCTTGATGGTTCTCGTATCAATATCATTTTCTCTGACGATGTTTCAATGCTTGGTCCATCGTTTACTATCCGTAAGTTTGCTGAAGAAACGATTTCAATTACTCAATTAATTGCATGGGGTACGATTTCAGCTCAAGTTGCAGCCTACATCTGGATTTGTCTTGAATACGGTATGTCCGTTCTGGTTTCGGGAGAAACAGCATCGGGTAAAACAACGACACTCAATGCGATTTTGCCGTTTATCGACCACAATGTCAAAATTTATTCTGCTGAAGATACACCGGAAGTTAAAGTTCGACACAAAATTTGGCAACGCCTGGTCACTCGCCAGTCGAAGAATGAAGATTCAAGTGTTGAAATGTTCGACCTCCTCAAAGCGGCTCTTCGTAGCCGTCCGCGATACATTATCATTGGAGAAATTCGTGGTGTTGAAGGTGCGACAGCCTTCCAAGCAATGCAAACAGGTCACCCTGTTATCGCAACGTTCCACGCATCATCAATCGTGAAAATGATTCAAAGATTCACTGGCGACCCGATCAATGTTCCAATTCGTTTCTTCGATAACTTGAATTTCGCTATTTTCCAAGAAGTTGTAGAAGCACCTGGTGGTGGAATCGCTCGACGTGTTACAGGTATCGATGAAGTCATTGGTTACAATAAACACAGTGATGGTGTCCTCACACGTGGAATGTTCGAATGGGATCCTGTAAAAGATAAGCATTATTTCCGAGGAATGTTCCAAAGCCACTTGCTGGAAAATAAAATTGCTGCAATGGCAGGCTTCGCCAATAAGCGTGATATTTACGATGAAATGCTCAAGCGTGCTGACGCTCTTCAACGCATGGTTGATCGAGACTTAACGCATTATGATGATGTCTTTGATTTACTTGGAATTTACTACAACAGTGGTTGGGATTATTTCGACAAGGCAGTGGATTCTTGGAAAGGCATAAACCATGACTGAGGGATGATGTATGCAGCGAATGTCTTACTGGCAAATCGCTCTACGTCGCGTAGAAATTCCAATTATTCAATTCCTTGCTTTTATGGTCGGAGGGGCAGCCCTCGGAGGACTCAT
The DNA here is from genome assembly GCA_937892945.1 of uncultured euryarchaeote. Lineage (GTDB taxonomy): Archaea > Thermoplasmatota > Poseidoniia > Poseidoniales > Poseidoniaceae > MGIIa-L1. The sequence continues at coordinate 82,666 of CALBIL010000058.1, forward strand.
CTTTTCCTTCATTTTCATCTCTGTAACTGGGGGAATGGGTGAGCAAGGCCTCTTCACCGGCTCTGCTGGTGTACTTTTTATCATTATTTTACCATTGATCACCGGTGGTGCAGCCTTAGGGTTTCCACTTCTGGAAGTTCGTCGAGCAGCAACCCTGATCGAAAAAGAAATGCATATGTTCATCACTCGAATGGGTATTCTTTCCATCGGTGAAGTCGCAGCTCAATCTATTTTCGATATTCTCAAGCAAATGAGCGACTACGGTGAATTGGCTAAGGAAGTCAAACGAATTGAGACTTTAGTTGAAAAATGGCATACTTCGTTACCGGAAGCAGCTCGAATTGTTGCTCAGCAGAGTCCAAGCCCTCTCTGGGCTGATTTCCTTGACCGAATGGCGTTTTCAATCGAAGCAGGACAAGCTATTGACGATTTCATGCGTTCTGAACAAGAAACGATTGCAGAACAGTACTCTACCTTGTATGACACTCGCCTTGAATCGGTGGACACGATGAAAGAAATCTATGTTTCTTTGACCACTGCGGGACTTTTCGGTTTGGTTATTGCTGGTATTCATTTGGTCTTGTTCGAAGTTGGTTCTGCCAGCGATACACCCATCATGGTTGCGAGTCGAATGCGCTTCCTCTTGCTAGCAGGTCTCTTGTTCACAATTATTCAAATCGGGGCTGTATTTGCCTTCCGTGCTACGATTCCTGAAGATCCAACCTTTGCCCGAGATGACCTTGATACACCTTTCCGAATCAATTTCATCCGTTCCTTGGTTGGCTCGGGTATTCTTACAGCCATTCTTTTAGTTGTCACGCTGTTCACTATTCTTTCTGCATGGGAGGCTGTAACCTCTCAATGGGATCGTTATGGTCTTCTTTTCATTGCAGCACCGCTCTCTCCTATGCTTGTCCCAGCCCTGATGGTTGCTCGAGAAGAACGTCAAATTCTTCGCCGTGATGAAACCTACCCTGATTTCATTCGTGCCCTGGGTGGTACTGCACAAGCCCGTTCAGCAGAACCTTCAGCTACGATCAAAGCACTGCGTGGTATTGATTTCGGAATGCTTGACAATTCGATTGACCGCTTGGAACGTCGTCTCTCAACTCGTATCGACTCCGACCGCGCTTGGGACTATTTCAACGCAGATACGAATTCAGCAGTTATTTCACGATACACTCGTATTTACATTGAAGGCTCGCATTCTTCGGGACAGCCGGCTCGAACAGCTGAACTTGTTTCCCGTTCAGTTGGGAGTTTACTCTCATTGCGGCATCGAAGGTCGCTTTCTGCAAACACCATGCGTGGTGTTGCACTTGGTTTACTGATCGCTTGCGTTACCAGTTTGAACGTTACGATTGCGATTGTTACGAAACTTGGTGATTCGATTGCTGGTGTTGCCTCGAGCTTCAGTGACACAGATGTCAGTGTACTTTCCGAATTCGGTGCGGGACTTTCTCTCCCGATTATGGATGATGCATCAGGTGTTGAAGAAAATATACGCTTGTTCAAAATCATTGTTTCAATCTTGATTCTCATTCTCGTTTGGGCAGTCTCAGTTATTTCGAACCGATTACGAGGAGGAGGCAATACGACCGCTCTGGGCCAATCAATACAATTGCTTTGGGTTGCCGGTATTGCTTCATACATTACCTCACTCATACTTACAACGGCATCCTCGCTCTTCAGTGTTTGAGAATCCCAAAAACCATAACCCCGTTCTAAGAATTCAATTCATGCAAAGCCTTCCGCCACCACCTGTCCCGCAAACGATTCGCCCGGTTGCCACACCAGCGTCTCCTTATCAACCTGCAGCAGGATTCCAGCAATCCTCAATGAGTTATTCCTTTCACCGTTGGCTCATGTTGGGTGTTGTCCTTCTTCTCTCTTCAGTGGTGTTTGTCGAAGTCATCGATATGTTTGGTCCACCATCGGTCGTTGATTACAACATGGAGCAAGAGAATATTGCGGAGGTTATTGCAGACGATACCGAAGCCCATGCTGATTTAACACGGGTTATTTCGTCAGTTGCAAGTATTTTGCAAGCCTTTGGCTTGGGTCTGATTGGTTATGCTTTGCTTCGTGAATCCCATGATGGTAAAAACGAACACACTGCTTTACGTGTTACAGCAGTCATCGTTGGAATCTTGGTGCTTACGAGTATTGTTTCTCAACAAATCTCCATTTTCTGAGGTCACCGCTTCTTTTCGTAGGCGATACGTTTCTTTGTGGCCGTCCATGAACAAATTGGACATTGGGTAAGGTCATGCCCTCGGGCAGGGCAATATTCTCTTCCAAAAAAGATGATTTGCAAATGCAGTTTATTCCACAACTCCTTTGGGAATATCGCCTTTAAGTCACGTTCAGTACGTTCAACCGTTGTATCATTCGATAAGCCCCAACGAGCAGCGAGACGATGAATATGTGTGTCGATCGGGAACGCTGGAACTCCAAAGGACTGTGCCATTACGACGCCTGCTGTTTTGTGACCAACACCTGGCAAGTTTTCGAGGTGTTCGAAACTTTGAGGTACGATTCCATTATGGCGTTCAATCAATAATTCAGATAACCGAAGTATATTCTTTGCCTTTGTCGGCGCCAAACCGACTTGTCGAATATCCTTGAGAATTGTATCTACACTGAGTTGAACCATTGTCTCGGGTGTTGGTGCTTTACCAAACAAGGCTGGAGTTACTTGGTTGACTTTGACATCGGTTGTTTGGGCACTCATCAATACCGCAACCAGTAATTGGAAGTCATTTTGATGGTCGAGTGGGACAGGTGTCTCTGGGTAGAATTCTTCCAGCATGTCAACAATACGTTTTGCCTTTTCACTTCGCTTCATATTTTTCACCTTGGAGCGTCAACAATTGTGGAGGTACTCGATAAACGTAGTCGATACCCTTTCCAAACAATTGAATTATATGTTCATCGGGTTCGAACACAACACGTTCAACAGTTGCATCAATTCCATGCAAAGGCATTGCTGCAGCAAAACCCCCGTTTCGATAAAGAGTGAGACTTGTTTCGACTTTCTCAGGTGGTGAACTGAAACAGAGATGTTCTTCACTGTGTTCGACATGTCCATTCACGGAGAGGAAAAATGCTTGAAAGTATTGAGTGAGTTCGGACCATTGTTCTACAGTACATTCGAACATTGAGTCACCTCAAGATTCAATTTGAACAGCGTAGGCTTCACCGGTTTTCCATCCGAAAAGTAATCCTAGAGTAACTGAAAGGAGGGGGATTCCATTGCAAATGAGGGATTCGATCGGCTCAGTGACCGGTTGACCAGCAGTGTACCAGATAATCATTGCCAAAAGAAGGCCTGGAATCAACATGACAGCACCCATGATGAGGGTTCTCAAGAGACGCATACCATTGCCAGTCGGAGGTGTGACATGAAGGTGTGGTTGGAATCACTTCAAGCAAGTCGTCGAGCCAGTTCTTCTCCAGAAAGCGAATTCAAGACATTTTGAGATTCAATCCAGCCTTTTCGAGCAGCCATTACACCGTAACTAATATCTGCTAAACCACGAATTGAATGCGCATCAGGGTTAATGATAAGAGGGACTCCTAAACCCTTTGCGTGTTTGCATAAGCGCCAATCCAAATCTAGCCGATAGGGGCTTGCATTCAATTCGACCGCTTTCAAATGCCCTTCATCATTCTGCTCAGCCATGTATTCGAGTACTGCAAATAAGTCGACTTCATAGCCGTCTCGTCCTTGAAGTATTCTTCCAGTTGGATGACCAAGTATAGTGGTTGAAGGATGGTCAAGACAGCGCATTAATTCTTCAGTATTCTGCACTTCATCCCGAGCCTTCCATTTCGAGATCGCATGGACGGAGGCGACGGTATAATCAAGTTCAGCAAGTACATCATCGGGATGATCTAATTTTCCACCTTCAAGAATATCGGATTCAACACCATGGAATAAACGGAAATCGACGCCCTCATTTGCCCATGCATTGTTGTATTCACGGATTGTAGCGCCTTGTTGCAACAAATCTTCAGCACTTGCACCATTTGCAATTTTCAGAGTGGGTGAATGGTCAGCAACACCGAGCCAATTCCAACCCATTTTCCGAGCTGTGTCTGCCATTTGTTCAAGTGTTGCTTCGCCATCCGATAACGTCGTATGATTATGTAGGGCTCCACGAATGTCTTTCCCTGTGAGCAGTGTCGGTAAAGCGGAGGATTCTGCCGCCACAATTTCACCCGTATCTTCTCGAAGTTCAGGCGTGACCCATTCGAGGTCGAGATGGCGATAGATTTCTTCTTCATTCGTAGCAGGGAGTGAGAATTGTGCTGCAGCCATTCCCTTCAAATCGCCTGCCTTAGCATCGGGAATAAGCCCGAACTCATTGAGCTTCAAGCCACGGTCAATCGCTCGTTGACGCATGGCGATGTTGTGCTCTTTGCTTCCGGTAAAATAGGCTAAGGTAAATGGAAACACTTCTGGAGGTACGAGTCGAACCTGAGCGTCAATCGTGCCGCCGCTTTCCAATTGTTCGTAATCTTCGCCGCCAATAGCATCCAATACATTCGGATCAATATGGCCAACAGTGAATCCACCTTCAAACACACTCGTGTCAAGGATGATACTGATTTTTGAATCTCCTGCACCTTTGACATCAGCAATTCCAGGTAACCCGAGAATGGCTTGGGAAACCATTTCATGATTTTCGTTTTCGACAGCGACGACCAAGTCCAAATCCCCAATTGTTTCTTTACGACGCCGAGCACTACCTGCTAACTGCGCTTTTATGACGCCATCAAGTCCTGCAATTTTTGTTTGAAAAGCCTCACCGTACATCAAGCCAACATCGAGTCTTCGCCGTGCCCTAAAGCGCGCCAGCAATTCGATACCACTCAGCATGCGTTGTTGGGATTTTTCACCAAATCCTTTCATCGGTGCAATCAAGCCCTCAAGTGCTGCCTGTTTCAAGGTCGCAACAGAATCAACTCCAAGTTCTTCATTCATCAGTTTAATTCGCTTTGGCCCAAGTCCAGGGATGCCGAGCATTTCGATCAAACCTTTCGGTGTTTGTTCGTGCAGGTCGACCCAGTCACTTGGCCAACGTCCTTCGCCAATGGCTTGAGTGAGGGCAGAGCCCAGTCCTTTTCCAATTCCTTTCATCTCAAAAAGACGACCTGTCGCAACAAGTTCACCTAAATCTTCGGTGAGCCCACCAAGCATTCTACTTACATTTTGATATGAACGAACACGGAATACATTTGCCCCATTGAGTTCGAGTAGAACCGCCACTTGGTGCAGAACCGAAGCGATTTGATTCCGTGAAAAATAAGGTGGACCGTTTGGACGTGCCTTCGGGAGTGTGAAACCGCCACCTGCCATGGTGTGTGTTACACTCGACCCTTCTCAAACATTGCTCTGTCCATTCCCATTGAAACTTCATGTTGAAGAACCACAAGTCATAGGCTCTCACATGGTCAGTGCTGATTCCATCGAACTTCTGGCCGAATTACTCTGTGGGGTTTCAGCACTTTTATTCACCTTTATTGCCACATTTTCACGCTCTGAAAAAGCAGAAAACATCGTTCAAAATATAATTGCAATTTGCTTAATTGCAGCCGCAGCCGTACTTTGGTGGCTTTCTCTCTCGGGTGGAGAATTATGGGGTTCGAATTATCTTCCAAAACCACTTTCTTTGGTCTGCATTGTTCTTGCCATCGCAGCACGAATGAATATTAAAGGAGAGAATGTCTCTTTTGGAGCAAACCCACATACCATCAACAAGTCAACAGAAGAAGAGTAATCAAACAATTTCGCCACGAGGTTGTGATGAATCGGTATCAACTGGTTCAGTACTTGCCGCTTCCTTTGCCATTTTTTTATCGATAAATGTACGCATGTACTCTGGAAGTTCACCGTTGACAAAAATTACATCATTGATGTGTACCAATTTCTTCAAGGAATAGTAAATTTGCATGGCAGTCATTGGGGTTGAAGAACAACCAGTACATCCACCATCGAGTGATAGCATGATATTTCCATCGGTTGTATCGAGAACAGTAACAACTCCATCGTGTTCATCAAGGATCTCTTGAACCGGGCCGATTTCGGCCAAGACCTCCTCTGCGGTGATGCTCATTGTTCCAGTGCTGTCGTCTCTCCCCTTTCAATAATTGCTTGTCAAAGTTCACATGTTGCATCTCTACGGCATCAATCCATACCCCCAAAAAGCAGTGCAGGGGGTGTTTTTTTTGGGGAACCACTTATGAGGGGTTCTTTGGTCGCCGGCATTACAGGTGTTCTATAATGATGGATAATATACCAATGATTGCTGCTGCAGCAGGTCTTGTCGGACTTGTGATTGCGTTTATACTGTACCAACAAGTCAACAAAGTGAAAATTGATGACGAAAAAGTTGCCAGTATTACCAAAGAAATTCAAGAAGGTGCGATGGCGTTCCTTGTTGCTGAATACAAAGTTCTCGCAATATTCGTCGTTGTCGTCGGTGCAGTTCTTGCTTTATTGAATGATGTTGAAACATCCATCGCTTTCTTTGCTGGTGCAATTGCTTCCGTTATCGCAGGCTTCTCTGGAATGCGTGCTGCTACTTCTGCTAACGGCAGAACTACCATGGCCGCTAAGACCGATGGTCGAGCAGGTGCTTTGGCAGTTTCATACAACGGTGGAGCTGTTATGGGCCTCTCTGTTGGAGGCCTTGGACTTCTTGGAATCTCACTGGTCGCATTCTGGCTTGGTGCTGGAGATGATGGCTCTGACCTTTCTGCTGCGGCAGGATTCGGAATGGGTGCTTCATCCATTGCGCTCTTTGCTCGTGTCGGTGGCGGTATTTACACCAAGGCTGCTGACGTCGGTGCTGACCTCGTTGGTAAAGTCGAAGCAGGTATTCCTGAAGACGATCCACGAAATCCTGGAGTTATCGCAGATAACGTTGGTGACAATGTCGGCGACGTTGCTGGAATGGGTGCCGATATCTTCGAATCGTTCGTTGGTTCCATTATCGCAGCAATGATTATTGCAAGCTCTGATGGTTTTGGCGGAGTTGGCTTTGCAGGTTCTTCTGATTACGTCATGATGCCAATTATGCTCGGTCTCATAGGCTACCTTGCTTCGATTATCGGCGTCTTCTCAATGTATGTTCTCAAGAACGGTAAGGATGCAGCAGCAGCCCTCCGTAACACCACTTTCATTGCAGCAATTTTGTTTTGGGCTGGTGGCTATCTTTCCATCAACCAAGGCTTGATCGATGTCGAAATCGGTGTCATGCACTCGGTTGTTCTCGGCAGTGTGGTCGGAATCCTGATTGGAATTGTCACAGAATACTACACTGGTATTGAACCCGTTTTCGGAATTAAAACCAAGGCAATTCAACACATTGGACACATGTCAAAAACAGGTCCAGCAACCAATGCTATCGCAGGTCTCTCGGTTGGCATGATGTCGACCTTCGTTCCAATCTTGCTCATTGCTGCAGGTATACTTGGGGCAAACCACTTCGGTGGAGAAGTCTACGGCCTCTACTGTATTGCTATGGCTGCAATGGGTATGCTCGCTACTGTCGGTGTGACCATGACGGTCGATGCTTACGGCCCAGTTGTTGATAATGCAGGTGGAATCGCTGAGATGGGCGGTCTTGGTGCTGATGTCCGAGCAATTACTGATGAACTCGATTCAATTGGAAACACAACTGCTGCAGTTGGTAAAGGATTCGCAATTGGGTCCGCTGCTTTGACTGCACTCGCATTATTTGCTGCCTACATGGCTGCAATCGGCGGAGACATGAATTTGTCACTCGACAACCCGATGGTTGTTGTTGGTCTTCTTATCGGTGGGGGTCTACCCTTCGTTGTTGCTGCAATGACCATGACTTCAGTCGGAAAAGCTGCAGGCGATATGGTTGTTGAAATCCGTCGTCAATTTGCAGTTATGAGAAAGGCTCTCGAAGCAGATACTCCAGATGGTGTGGACGTGACTGATGTATCAACTTGGCCGACACAAATTGAAGCCGAAGGAAACATGTATCCTGACAGTGCTTCCTGCGTTGATATTTCGACCAAGGCAGCCCTTCGTGAGATGGTCGGCCCTGGTGTTGTTGCTATCCTCGCTCCAGTTCTCGTAGGTCTTGCACTTGGCTGGGACGCTCTCGGCGGTCTTCTTGCTGGTTCTTTGGTCACAGGTGTTCTCATGGCTTTGTTCATGGCGAATGCAGGTGGGGCTTGGGACAATGCAAAGAAAGCAATCGAACAAGGCCACATTGAAGGTGCAAAGAAAGGCGATGATGCTCACGAAGCAGCTGTTATCGGCGACACCATCGGAGATCCATTCAAGGACACATCGGGTCCATCACTCAATATTCTCATCAAGTTGATGTCCATTGTCGCAGTGGTGCTTGCTGGAACCGGTCAACTCTCACAAACCGGACTTCTTTGATTTATCTTGAAGCGTTAGCCTCATGAAGAAAGCCCGTTAGGGTTAGTCATGGGCCGTAGGTTCGAAGTCACCGTGATGTTACTGCTCTTGCTCTGCACCAGCGTTTTAGCAGGTTGTACAACAGGAACCTTAGCATCATCTGAAAACGACTCAACGACTGAAGAACAGAAACTGCTTCCTGAATGGGAAGTTGGTAATCAGTGGCTCTATACCTTCATCACTCCACAATTCGGTGAAGACAGTGCTCGATTAGTCGTTGCCGAAGTTGACGCTGAAGAAGGTGTCTACACACTCGGCATCTCTTCTGAGCGAGAGGCACAACGCCATGCCGTCATCAATCACAATCCATTCATTGGAAGAATTACACTTGACGGACTATCTGTTTATGAAAACGGTGAATCGCAACAAGTCTTCTCTTTCCCATGGACAGTCGGTGATACCTGGGGATTCACTTTGTTCGGACAAGATTGGACAGCAACAACTGATTCCATCACCAACGGTAACGCTCGCGTCACAGCCACATCGGCTGAAGGACACGAAATATCCTACACCTTCAGTGGCTCCAATGGATTCCTCGAAAACTTTGTTTGGCGGGATGCAGAAGGCGTTCGCCAGTTGCGAATGGACCTCAATGTTGCTCGAGACAGCTACAGTGGCGATGTTTTCTTTTATCGTGCTCGTGATTTGATCGACAGAATGTATGAAGAGAATGACCAAGAAGTGTATGATACGTTTCTCGATGAAGGGCATCCTTCAGAAGGTGATTGGAATACACTGGTGTGGTACCTTGATGTTGAAATAAGCCAAGGTGGTTCAGGTTCATTATCGATGAAAGACCATGCAGGTGCGTCTCCTTTGACGCGGGCTTGGGGCTCTGGAGCAACTGAGAAAGGTGCAATTGGTACAATTCCCTCGAATTCCGGCGAGTATTCGCTAACCGTAACGGTTCGTGGCCCAGAATCATTTGTTCATCTCAAAGTCGCAGGTGCACTCGTGTTCCAATGGGAACTGTGAGGGTTACCTTTGCCTACGCTCATTATGATGCATGGGATGACTGGCGATGCCGGTATGATGCGTCCTTTTGCAGAAAAGATTCTTCCAGAGGGTTGGACTCTTATTGTCCCTGAAGCGAGATATTCTCATCCTCGCCGTGGCCGAACTTGGTGGCGATATGAAGACGAAGACGCTGATGCGACGCGTCGAATGACTCTTTCTCGAAGAGAACTCATTGATGTTGATTCTTCACTTTCACAACTTGAGCAACTGATTGCAAAACATGCACCACTCGGGCCTTTAGTGGTTGGAGGGTTTTCTCAAGGCGGCGCAATGGCACAAGAACTGTTGCAGTTGCCTCTTGCAGACAGAATCGTTGGTGTTGTGGCCATGGGTACGCGATTAGTGCGTGAAATGGAACTTCGCCTCCGTCTTGCCGAACTCGAACCCAAACATTTGTTTTGGATGCACGGTGAACGTGATTTGAGAGTTTCAATTCAAGATGGTTGGGCGGTTGCCCACGTGTTTGAATCTGCGGGTTGGGCAATGGAATTGATTGAGCACCCGAAGGGCCACATGATTCCAATGGAGCATCATGCTGCGTTGAAGGAATGGTTAACTGCGCTGTCGCAAATACGGTTGTAATTGGTCATAACCGCCTACATACACGGGTTGTTCACCATTGACGTCGAAAATAACCGGCACAGTACGATGTCCAGTTGCTGCAACGATTTTCTGGCGTAAATCCGAAACTTCATCAAAATTGAACTCGGTGAATGAAAGCTCTTTACGGTCGAGTAACCGCTTTGCTGCAGTGCAATAGCCACAAAAATTACCAGTGTATATGATGAATTCTGTATCTACTTGCTTGGCTTGTTCGAGGAGAAATTGTTCGCTCATGTATTCAACTCTGAGGCAGCCTACTTGAGGCTTATGCCTACTGCGACACAACTTCGTATACCGGAGAATCTTCATCACTGTCAAGGAATGAATGGATGTGAGCCAGTGCATCTTGAACTTGGCCTGATTGTATCCGGTAGACCCTTGTCTTCACGCCCATATTGGCCGCCATCCGGCTCAATACTTCTACCGTTAACGAACCAAGGCCGTGAACATCGTCCAGAGCAACTCCCGATGTGGTTCCTTTTCGCATGGCTCCTTTGGTCGAGGATTGGTCGGTTATGACAACCATTCGTTCGATAGAAGTCTCCTGGATCACATCAAGGGCTTCACGCATCAAGCCAATGGTTCCAGTGAGTCGTTCAAATGGGTTAGCTGAATTGTTGTCATAATTTTCAACCACAACGATATTTGCCTCCTCCATTCGGCTCACTGAAGTGCACCCCGCTCGAACTAAGTAGTCCAATACAAGCCCTCCTTTTCCGAAGTAAAGCAGTTGAGGCATGGTAATTCCAAACGATTCCCGGTCATGTTCTTTGCCCTCTATCCCAACGAAAGTATTATCTTAAACCGGGTTCAAAATATCTATTATGGATTTAAAGCAAAGCGCTTTTGAACGGAACAATAAAAAGACACCACTCCTACCCAATTCTATGTTAGCGGAGCGTAAGCACAAATTGGCATCCATTGTTGCTATGTTGATGTTCATCATGTCGGCAATTTCTTCAGCTCAGGTCATGTTCATTGACCTCGATCTCGATGACAAAGATTCATCGCCTCAAAAGCCGTCCACTAAGAACGAACTGGCAGATGAACATTCAACGTTTTTCGCTGGTAGAGCAGACACTGACGGTGACGGTATCGATGACAGTTTGGATGATTGCCCCAATGGCAACACCGGTTGGACTTCTTCTGGAGCTACGGATTATGACAGTGATGGATGCCAAGATGCAAGTGAAGATACCGATGATGATAACGACGGCATTTCAGATGCCTCTGATGACTGTGATGCAGCCGCATCAAGCGATTTAGGTTGGACTTCTTCTGGAGCAACAGACTATGACACTGATGGATGTCAAGATTCCGCAGAAGATCTTGACGATGATAACGATGGCGTTACAGACTTATTCCCAGATAATTGCCCGACAGGATTCCTTTCATGGACTTCGACTGGCGCTAATGATTACGACAGTGATGGCTGTAAAGACTCCGAATCCGAAGAAAATGACGACGATAACGACGGCGTTTTAGACGGTGCTGATGACTGTGATGCAGCTACGACAAGCGATTTAGGTTGGATCTCAGTTCAAGCGACCACTGACCACGATGAAGACGGTTGTCGAGATGCAGGTGAAGACCTTGATGACGATGAGGATGGAGTTACTGACTTATTCCCTGACATTTGTCCTACTGGAGCCCTTGGATGGACTTCGAATGGTTTCACTGATTACGACGGTGACGGCTGTAGAGATTCCGATGTAGAAGAAACTGACGACGATAACGATGGCGTTCTCGACGGTGCTGATAGTTGCGCAGGCGGTGCATTAGGTTGGATTTCAACTGGAGCCACTGATTATGACGGCGACGGCTGTAGAGATTCCGATGCTGAAGAAACCGATGACGATGACGACGGCGTTTTAGACGGCGATGATGATTGTGATGCTTCCACAACAAGCAATTTGGGTTGGACTTCAGTTCAAGCAACAACTGACCACGATGAAGACGGTTGCCGAGATGCAGGTGAAGACCTTGATGATGATAACGATGGAGTTACCGACTCATCCCCTGACAATTGCCCTACTGGATTCCTTTCATGGACTTCGACTGGCGCTAATGATTACGACAGTGATGGCTGTAAGGACTCCGAATCCGAAGAAACTGACGACGATAACGATGGCGTTCTCGACGGTGCTGATGATTGTGATGCATCCACGACAAGCAATTTAGGTTGGATTTCGAATCAAGGGACTACCGACCACGACCTCGATGGTTGCCGAGATGCTGGTGAAGATCTCGATGATGATAACGATGGAATTCTCGATACGAATGATTTGACATGTCCAAAGGGTGACACCGGTTGGACTTCTTCTGGAGCAACAGACTATGACAGTGATGGCTGCCAAGACTCAACGATTGAAGATCTCGATGATGATAACGATGGAGTTCTTGATGTCTCCGATAATTGCCCTACAGGAGTACTTGGGTGGACTTCCATTCCATCAAATGATTATGATAGTGATGGTTGTCTTGACTCCGATGCAGAAGAAGATGATGATGATAACGACGGTGTTGACGATGATAACGATGAGTGTTTGGCTGGCAATACAGGTTGGATATCAAACTCTGGGACCGATCACGATTCCGATGGCTGTCAAGATTCCTCAGAAGATACTGATGACGATAACGATGGAATTCTCGATACGAATGATTTGACATGTCCAAAGGGTGACATTGGTTGGACTTCTTCTGGAGCTACGGATTATGACAGTGATGGATGCCAAGATGCAGGTGAAGATACCGATGATGATAACGACGGCATTTCAGATGCCTCTGATGACTGTGATGCAGCCGCATCAAGCGATTTAGGTTGGACTTCTTCTGGAGCAACAGACTATGACACTGATGGATGTCAAGATTCCGCAGAAGATCTTGACGATGATAATGATGGTGTTGAAGATTTAGCTCCTGACATTTGCCAAACAGGTGACCTCGGTTGGACTTCTGTTCAATCGTCGACTGATCATGATGAAGATGGCTGCCAAGACGCCTCAAGTGAAGATGGCGATGATGACAACGACGGGATTCTCGATTTAGCACCCGACGATTGTCAGACAGGACTTCTCGATTGGACCTCTACGAGTTTAACCGACTACGATTCAGATGGCTGCCAAGACAGTTCTTCTGAAGACGATGACGACGATAACGACGGAGTCGTCAACAATAATGATGATTGTCAAACTGGAGTTCTGGGATGGACTTCTGCTCAAGCAACCACCGACCACGATGAAGATGGTTGCAAAGATGCTGACATTGAAGATCTCGATGACGATAACGACGGAGTTGACGACTTATTCCCTGACCTTTGCCCGAAAGGAGTTCTTGGTTGGACTTCCACTGCACTGAATGATTATGACGGAGATGGATGTCTTGATTCCAATGCAGAAGAAGATGATGACGACAACGATGGAATCTCGGATGATGATGATGACTGTCCAGGCGGACTCGTAGGCTGGACCTCAAATTCTCTATCCGATCACGATTCAGATGGCTGTCAAGACAGTTCTTCGGAAGACGATGACGACGATAACGACGGAGTCGTCAATAATGATGATGACTGTCAAACTGGAGTTCTGGGATGGACTTCTGCTCAAGCAACCACCGACCACGATGAAGATGGTTGCAAAGATACTGACATTGAAGATCTCGATGACGATAACGACGGTGTTGAAGATTTAGTCCCCGATAATTGCCAGACTGGAGTTCTGGGATGGGTTTCGAACAGTGGCAATGATTACGACAGTGATGGATGCCTTGACTCGAATGCTGAAGAAACTGATGACGATAATGATGGAGTTTTAGACGGCTCTGATGATTGCGATGCATCGAGTTCAAGCAACTTAGGTTGGATTTCAAACTCTGGGACCGACCACGATTCCGATGGTTGTCAAGATTCCATTGAAGACACAGACGATGACAATGATGGAATTCTCGATACGAATGATTTGACATGTCCAACGGGTGACACTGGTTGGACTTCTTCTGCAGCTACAGATTATGACAGTGATGGCTGTCAAGATTCCGCAGAAGATCTTGATGATGATAACGACGGTGTTGCAGATGGCTCTGATGATTGCTCTGCTCCTTCTGGTCAATTAGGTTGGACTTCTGTTCAAGCGACCACCGATCACGACCAAGACGGTTGTCGAGATTCCGATGAAGATGGCGATGACGATAACGACGGAATATCCGACTCAACTCCAGATTATTGCCTAAAGGGAGTCGTAGGCTGGACGTCGGATTCCTCAACAGACCACGACAGTGATGGTTGCAAAGATAATGACAATGAAGACCTTGACGATGATAACGATGGGATACTCGATTTGCACCCTGATCTCTGTCAAACCGGTGTATTGGGTTGGACTTCAAACGGTGCCAATGATGTTGACAACGATGGATGCCGAGATTCTGATGAAGACATCGATGACGACAATGATGCAGTGAACGATGATGTTGATGATTGCCTTACCTCTCCTACTGGCTGGACTTCCAACAGTGGAAATGATTACGACAGTGACGGGTGCCTCGACTCGGATGTCGAAGACCCTGACGATGATAACGACGGGATTTTGGATGCTGTCGATAGTTGTGATGCAGCTGCACTCAGTGATTTAGGATGGACTTCTTCAGCAGGAACTGACTATGATACTGATGGCTGTCAAGACTCCAGCGAAGACACCGATGATGATAACGATGGCGTTCTGGATAGTAATGATGATTGCGATGCAGATATTTTAAGTGATTTAGGTTGGACTTCTGCTCAAGGATCAACCGATTATGACCAAGACGGTTGCCAAGATTCTCTCGAAGACCTCGATGACGATAACGATGCAATTCTCGACTCTAATGATAATTGCAGCGCATACGGAGGCTCTTTAAGTTGGATTTCAGTTCAAACTACAACAGATTATGACCAAGACGGATGCGAAGATGCCAGTGAAGACCCCGATGATGATAACGATGGTGTTCTTGACGGCAGTGATTCCTGTAACCCGTACACAAGTGAATACAATTGGACTTCCTCACCGACCACTGACCAAGATAATGATGGTTGTAAAGATGATACTGAAGATGATGACATGGATAATGATGGAGTCAAGGATGTTGACGATGACTGTAACGCTGGTTCTGTTGGGTGGAATTCCAATCCGTTGACCGATAATGATGGCGATGGCTGTGAAGATGCAAATGAAGACCTCAATGATGACAATGATGATTATTTAGATACCAATGACGTGATCTGTACTGCTGGTTTTACCAATTGGACAGCCACCTCGATAACCGATTATGATTCCGATGGTTGCCATGATACCGAAGAGGACTCCGATGATGACAACGATGGAGTTGCCGACTTATTCCCCGATGTTTGTACATCCACCACCACTCCAACTCCGGGCGCTTTAGGTTGGATTTCAACGGCATTAACCGATTATGATGGTGATGGCTGTAAAGATGATTCCGAAGACCTTGATGACGATAATGATGGCATTTGTGATAGTAACGGCCCGAGTACTTACGGTACAGCGACCTCTTGCGTGGCCTCCTCTACGTCAACAGATGAATGTCCGATCGGTGTGTTTTTCACATCCTCTTCTTCGACTGACCACGATACAGATGGTTGCAAAGATACCGACCCTGAAGACCCCGATGATGATAACGATGGCGTTCTCGACGGCCCCGGTGACGGTTCGTCAACAGGCCCCGATAACTGTACTCGGGGTTCGTTAGGTTGGACTTCTGTATCAACTGGTTCATCAATCACCGATTATGATGGTGATGGCTGTCAAGATTCTCACATTGAAGATAACGACGATGACAATGATGACGTTTTCGATGTCATTGATTTTTGTGATGCAGCTCAATTAAGCAATTTAGGTTGGCTTTCTGTATCAACCGGCGCATCAATTACCGATTACGATTCCGATGGCTGTCAAGATTCTCTCGAAGACCTCGATGATGATGACGATGAAGTTTGTGATACAAATGGTCCTGATACGTACGGACTATCGAGTTCTTGTGTGGCCTCATCTACTTTGGTCGATGAATGCCCTGCTAATACAGGCAATTTAGGTTGGACTTCCTCAGCAGTAACTGATTACGATATTGATGGTTGCGAAGATGGAACTTCCGAAGATCCGGATGCAGATAACGATGGAGTCAATGACAATGTCCCTGACAATTGCGTAAATGGCTTGAAAGATTGGACTTCAATTCCATCAAACGATTACGATGGTGACGGTTGCCGAGACATCGATGAAGACCCCGATGACGACGGAGATACCGTCGCGGACATTGATGACAGTTGCACCGCATACACAAGTGAATTGAATTGGATTTCGAACGGAACCACCGATAATGATGGGGATGGATGTCGAGACAATTCTACCGAAGACCTCGATGATGATAACGATGGAATCCCTGACACCAGTGACTTGTCCTGCCCAGCCGGAGATGTTGGCTGGTCACCTGGAGCTTTAACTGATTATGATTCCGATGGCTGTCGCGATGCTGGAGAAGACCTCGATGATGATAATGATGGAATTTGTGATGTTGATGGTCCAGGTTCTTACGGCCAATCGATTCTTTGTACAGCCTCACCTACTCTAGCAGATGAATGCGCCATAGGTAATTTACTCTGGACCTCAACCGCAGCCTCAGACTACGATACAGATGGCTGTCGCGATGCCGGAGAAGACCCCGATGACGATAACGATGAAATTTGTGATACTGGTAGCGCTGCTACTTACGGCGATTCAAATCAGATGGAGTGTAGGGCTTCATCGACTGCAACAGATGAATGTCCTGCTCCTACAGGCAATTTAGGTTGGGTTTCTGATCAAGCGACCACCGATAATGATGAAGATGGTTGCCAAGATTCCGGAGAAGACCTCGATGATGACGAAGATGGAATTGGCGATGGTTTCGATGATTGTCCAGCTGGAACCGTAGGCTGGGCTCCTGGTCCAACCACTGATTATGATTCCGATGGTTGTCGCGATGCTGGAGAAGACCTCGATGACGATAACGATGACATTTGTGACAGTGGCGGTTCGAGTACTTACGGTGAATTGAGTTCTTGTGAGCCTTCATCGACTGGGACAGATGAATGTACCGCTTACTCAAGCGATTTAGGTTGGACTTCTACTCCATTAACCGACAATGACGAGGATGGTTGCCAAGACACAACCGAAGATATCGACGATGATAATGATGGCGTTACCGATAGTGGAGATAATTGTCAATTCGTTGCGAACGGCCCACTCTTAGGGTCAGACAACCAAGTTAACTATGATTTATTATATGAATCCGTAGAAGAAGGAGATGCTTGCGATCTTGATGATGATGAGGATGGAGTCCAAGACAATGCTCCTGATAATTGCCCAAGATTCGATAGCGCTTTGGGCTGGACTTCAAGTTCAACAAATGATTACGATGGTGACGGTTGTAAAGATGATGTCGAAGACTTCGACGATGACGGCGATGGCGTTGGCGACGGCTTGGATGACTGTAATGCATACACAAGCGACTTAGGTTGGATTTCCTCTGGAACAACAGACTATGATACAGATGGTTGTCAAGATTCGAACGAAGACCTCGATGATGATAATGATAATATTTGTGACAATGGCGGTCCTAGTTCTTACGGCCAATCGAATTCTTGTGCGCCCTCAAATTATACATCGGATTTCTGTCCTACCGGCAATTTAGGTTGGGTTTCTTCTCCTGCAATCGACTATGATACTGACGGTTGCCGAGACAGTGAAGATCCTGATGATGACAACGATGGAGTCAATGACAATGTCCCTGACAATTGCCCGAAAGGAACTGGTATGCCATGGACTTCCACTCCAGCCAATGATAATGATGGTGATGGCTGTTCGAATGCTGAAGACGACGATGATGACAACGATGGAGTTGTCGACGCTATTGACAACTGTATCTTTATTGCGAATCCTGGTCAACTTGATTATGATAGCGATAGTGCAATTCTGGGACAAGGATTCTCTGGTGATGCTTGTGACGATGATGATGATAACGATGGAGTCCTTGACACGTCCGATGACTGTCACTTTGGAAACTTAGGATGGTTTTCGACCATATTTACTGACCATGATGGCGATGGTTGCCAAGACGGATCGAGTGAAGATACAGACGATGATAACGATGGTGTCGACGATAGTATTGATGACTGTCCAATCGGAAGTATTGGATGGATTGCTGGACCTGACACGGATTACGACTCGGATGGTTGTGAAGACGCAGGTGAAGACCTTGACGATGACAATGATAGCAATCCAGACACCACTGATAATTGCCCGAAAGGTGAAATCGGTTGGACACCAACGCCTGCAAACGATTACGATTCTGACGGATGTCGGGATTTAACTGAAGACCCTGATGATGATAACGATGGAATCGCTGATGTTAACGACTTACTCTGCCAAAAGGGTGACTTGGGCTGGATATCTGGACCAGTCACCGACCATGATTCTGATGGATGCAGAGACGCTGGTGAAGATCTTGACGATGATAATGATTCGAGGCCAGACACGGGTGATGATTGCAGAATTGGTGAACTCGGTTGGATTTCTGACAACGTTGGACCGCCAATCACCGATTATGATAATGACGGTTGCCGAGATGCTACTGAAGACATCGATGATGATAATGATCTTATCAACGATAATCTTGATCAATGCAACCTCGGTGATTTAGGATGGATTTCTACTCCGTCCACTGACCATGATTCCGATGGCTGTAACGATGTTACGGAAGACGATGATGATGATAATGACGGGCTACGTGACTCAGATGACCAATGCCAGACTGGCGATATCGGGTGGGGTTCATCTGGACCCACTCAAGGTAATGCACCAGACTATGATGGTGATGGATGCCAAGATTCGCTTGAAGACCTTGATGATGACGCCGACAATGTTCCTGACACTGTCGACTCTTGTCCGAAAGGCCCTGAAATGATGTATCATATGCCTCTTGGAGGTGCATGGACTGATTACGATGGTGATGGTTGTATGGACCAATTCCATGACCCATATGAAGAAGACTTGGACGATGATAACGATGGCGTTCTCGATGTTGATGACACATGTCCAATGGGTGACCTTGGATGGATTTCAAGTCCGGCCAACGATAACGATGGCGATGGATGCAAAGATGCATCAGAAGACGATGATGACGATAACGACGGACTTGATGATATCGAGGACCAATGTCCTGGCGGCGACTCATCGTGGATTCCTGGACCAGACACCGATTACGATTCTGATGGTTGTCAAGACTCAAATGAAGACAATGATGACGACAATGATGGAGTCCAAGACACCAATGACTTGTGTCCTAAAGGATTACTCGGCTGGACCTCCGATGAAGGAACTGACTACGATGAAGATGGCTGTAATGATGACTCGACCGCTCCTGTAGAAGACATTGATGATGATAATGACCAAATCAACGATGATTTCGATTCGTGTCCAAAGGGCCAAAAGTATTGGATTTCTGATACCGCCTTTGATTATGATCAAGACGGTTGTTATGACGGAACGGAGGACCTTGATGATGACAACGACCAAGTCATTGATACTGCAGATTTATGCCCGAAAGGCAACTTTAATTGGACATCTGAAACGTTGACTGATTATGATCTCGATGGTTGTAAAGACGACACTGAAGATGCTGATGATGACAATGATGGCGTTTTCGACTTGATTGATAATTGTGCCAAAGGGGAACTTGGCTGGCTTTCAACTTCGTCTACGGACCATGATACAGATGGATGCCGTGATTCTACTGAAGATGACGATGATGATAACGATGGAATGTCAGACCTCCTTGACCAATGTCCTATCGGGCGAGATAACTGGGATTCAGCGAAGTTCGACCATGATTCCGATGGCTGCCGTGATTCACTCGAAGATGACGATAATGACAATGATGGCGTTTTGAACAGCGATGACTTGTGTGCTCTCGGAACTCTTAACTGGATTTCAAGCAGTACGAATGACCATGATTTAGACGGTTGCCAGGACAGCTCCGAGGACTTAGATGATGATAATGATGACATCCTTGATGCATCTGATGTGTGCCCAGTTGGCGAAATCAACTGGAGATCGACACTCTCTGAAGATTTTGATTCGGATGGTTGTCAAGACAGTTCTGAAGATTTGGATGATGATAACGATGGCATTTTGGATGCAACAGATTTCTGTAACGGTGAGAAACTGAATTGGATTTCTTCTCCAGCAACTGATTTTGATGGCGATGGATGCTATGATGATTCGTCAGAAGATGAAGACGATGATAATGACGGAATTTTCGATTTCAACGACTTGTGTTCGCGTGGAACACTCGCTTGGGTATCTGATTCTATAAACGATTACGACCAAGATGGCTGTATCGATTCGGGTGAAGATCTTGATGATGACGGTGACGGTGTTCCTGATTTGGCAGATACATGCCCTGTTGGGGAAACGAAGTGGATCTCATCATCAACCACTGATTCTGATAGTGACGGATGCCGAGATGAGACAGAAGATTTCGATTACTATACGAATGACGGTAATCCGAATGGTGAAATCGTTTGTAACCCATTCACAGATGATTGTGATGATGCCGAAGAAACTTCAGATGTGATTACACAGAACTCTACTGATGACCAAGTGAAACGCCTTATCATGACAACGCTCGCAATTGCTATTGTTCCTACAGTCATTGGAATTCTCGTGCTTGCATACCGCATGAAATGGTAAGCAGTGTGATACTGGCACCTTCAAAGAGGTTGCATGTTGTGGCTTTGCTATGGGGAACTTGTTAATCCTAGCAGCGTCTTCGGGTAAGAATCTCGATTTGGCCATGACGATTCAAGCAGCAGCAGAATCGATGAAGCATGAAGTCGAAGTCATCGATATTTGTGGACTCAATCTTCCGTTATACACTCCAGATACTGAGGATGAGTTCAAAGGATTAGAACACATCGAAATGTGTATGGCTCGTATTCTTTCCTGCGATGGTATGATTGTTTGCGCTCCTGAGTATAACGGTCTAATCCCTCCTGTTTTGAATAATCTCATCGCGTGGATTTCAATCCAGTCCTCAAATTTCCGTTCACTCTTCAACAAACGAAACGTAGGTTTAGCATCGGTCAGTGGCGGCGGTGGCCACCAAGCAATCATGGGGATGCGGATGCAATTCTCTTACCTTGGATCCAATGTCTTGGGTCGTTCAATCATTCTCAACAAAAATAAACCGCTTAACCCTGAATCAATTACTGAAATGATACAGGGGGTTCTGCGATGAATACAATTCGAACATTGCGTATGACTGCTCCAACCCATACCGTCCTTGAAGGAGGAGGTTTTCCCGTTCGAAGACCTTCAGCCATGGGTACACTCATGAGTCCGTTTCTCCTTTTGGATGAAATGGGGCCGGTTCACTGGGACCCGGGGCAAGCGATTGGTGCACCAGCTCATCCACATCGAGGTTTTGAGACCGTGACCTACATGATTCAAGGGGCTATGAAACATGAAGACAGTGCCGGAAATAAAGGTGACCTCAATTCTGGTGATGTACAATGGATGACTGCTGGCCGAGGAATCATTCACTCAGAACTCCCTCAAGATGAATTCCTTGAACAAGGTGGTGTGAGTCACGGGTTCCAAATTTGGGTCAATCTTCCTTCGAAAGACAAAATGATGGAACCTCGGTATCAAGATATTCCTTCTGAACGGATACCTAAAGTCACTTCCGAGGACGGTAAAGTCTGGGCCAATGTCATTGCAGGCTCTACTTTAGGAGTTCAAGCAGTTATTGATACCGTAATCCCAATTACCTACATCCATATGAAAATCCAGCAAGACGGTACGCATCGTCAAGTCATTGAGCAAGGTCTGAATGGAATGATTTACGTGTTTGGAGGTACGGTTCATATTGACGGGAAACCGGTGCATGACGGTCAACTCGGAATCCTCACCGATGGTGATGAAGTGGTTTTTGAAGCACGCAACGAAAATGCTGAGTTTTTGATTCTTGCAGGTCCTGAACTCAACGAGCCAATCGCAAGATATGGGCCGTTTGTGATGAATACTCGGGAAGAAGTTCAGCAAGCACTGCTCGATTACCAAAACGGAACACTCGCCTGATACGTGATTTTCATCACAAAGTTGAATCTATATACTGCTTTCATTTAGGTCGAACCATGCATACTCTTACCAAAGTCATGTTAATCTTAGGCGCTCTCACCACTGTATCAGGAATCGTATTGTTTGCCGGTGGCGCTGCTGTTGTTGATGCTGGCATAGATCCAATCGGTAACGCGGAATGGGAAGGCACGACTGGAACGTTCGACGGAAGTTATGATAACTTCTATCAAGTCTATTCCGAAGCACCCTCGTGTGATTCCCTTACTTACACCATAAACGATGTGAATGGAGATACCTCTACTTACGATTGGGAATGCGATGATGGGATGTACAATGAATCGGGATACATTACCATTGGTTCACTCGGTGGATATGGACCGTACAGTATTGAATCATCAGAGAAACTCTACATTTCTGATAGTCTTGAAGATGTAGGTGAAGCTGTCGGTGGATTCTTTGCCATTCTTGCATCTTGGGGTGTAATGTGCTGTGGTGGATTCATGCTCCTTCTTGGTGGAATTTTCGCTCTTACGCTTAAGGAACCTGGTGTTGTAATGGTCGGCCCTGGTGGAATGCCTCTTCAGCAGAACCAAATGATGGGTGCTCAATACCCACAGCCTGTACAACAGCAATATGCTCAACAACCAGTTCAGCAAAATCCATTTGGCCAGCCACCTGTCCAACAGACCCCCTTCGATCAGCAACCACCTCAAGGCGGCTTCTGAGAACGCTGGTTTTTTGAAATTGGTTACCATTCTTCAGCTCTGGTTTACAGAATCGACCACATGTACAACAGCATGTCTTCTGTTAAATTACTTTGAAAGGAATCGCACCTGAGAGAATTTCACTTCGGTTCTCATTTTGTAAGTACAGGTCGAGGAGTGCACAAGCATTTTGGTATTTGTCTGTTTATCAAAAACGCAGTAGCCTGTCTTCTCTCAAAACAGGTGGTAAGTGCTCGTGCCGGGATTCGAACCCGGGTCGGCGGGATGAAAACCCACTATGATGGACCTGGCTACACCACACGAGCGACAGCCGTTCCACCGACCACCCCTTGATAATGATTCGCTCTATGAAAGACGATAGAATGCGGCTCATTCATTCGTTTTTGAATCGAGAGTTATCGAACTGAGTTCAATATTGGACCACCATTTCCAACCATACCAAAGTGGTATTGTCGCAAGAATCATAGCGAGACCAAGAATAATCTCATTGTCAAGGAACCAATTTAAGGCATCAATGGCGGCATTCCCGTACACTCCAATCAAAACAGCTTCCAATCCAAAACGTAGGCCTCTGCCACACAATCCTGCAAGTAAGAACGGTTTCTTTTCCATTTCACCCATTCCTGCAACCCAGCCAAATACCTTGTAGGGGATTGGCGAAAATGCAGCGATAAAAATCCCAAGTGTTCCGTATTTAAGTGTGAGTGCCTCTATCTTATCCAGATGCGACTGTTTTGCAAATCGACCGAGAAGGTTTCGGCCCCAACGTTTCCCAATCCAATAACCAACCATGGAACCTGCTACCGAAGATAGGGTGACTGTCAACCACAGCCAAATGACCATCGGTACATCTCCAATGGTATCTGCGAGCATAGGGATGTAGATCAAATCTGGAGGTATTGGCTGAATAATCGATTCAGTAAAAGAGACCATTGCCAGACTTGCAGGTCCAAAGACATCGAAAAAGCCGATGATAGTTTCCTTCCACGACATAAAGATGGCTTGGCCCACACACCAATGAAGGTGTGGGTGTGCGGTGGCTTCAAGGAGGGCATTCTTCAGTGGAGAACTTGATGCGAGTCCTCGATACCGCTGCATTGCTTCATTGGCCGGTAAGTGAACTTACAGGAAATGTTTGCGCTGTGCGTCAACAGGAAGAACTTGAACGGGTCAGCCCACAGCGTTGGATGTTAATTCAAGCATTGGATATTGATTGGCGCGATGTTTCTCCAAACTGGCTTCAAGTCGCCAAAGAATGTGCGGCACAGAGTGGAGACCTACCACGACTTTCAGATGTAGACCTCGATGTCTTAGCACTTGCACTAGGTCTTGATATTCCTTTAGTTACCGATGATTATCGTTTACAAAATACGATGAAATCTGCTGGAAAGCAAACGACGTCAGTCGGAACTGTCGGTGCTAAGAAAGTCTGGAAATGGGAATTGCGTTGCACTGGATGCCGTGTTTCTACTGATGTTCCGGAAAACGTTTCTCGCTCTAAAAAAGGAGAAGTTGGTGATTGCGACCGATGCGGGTCACCATTGGTTTTGAAGCGCAAGCGATGATTTATTCCTCTGCGGATGAATCCATTGATTCAAGAGCAGTCACTTTCCGTTCAATCTCATCGACATCCATGCCGGCAGGATCGAGTCCAACGGCTCGAGCACGTTGTGCCAGAAGTTGAGGAGGTGTTCGGCCATCAGCTTCCAGGTCAGTGATGGTTCGGGTAGTATCGGCTAATCCCTGTTGGAATTGACCCTTTGAACGGCCGAGTGCATTTGCCATTTTAGGTAAGCGTTCTGCACCAAACAATACAAAAAATAATCCGACAAGAATCGTGAGTTCGAGAGGTCCTAAGCCGCCAATCATGTTTCTTCCTCAACCCTCGGAGTCGGGATGTAGTGTTGAAGTCTTCGGCTCAACCAATTCTTTTTTGCTTTATTATCCACCAGATACAGGGGGGAGAAAGGCCAATTCATCGCCATTCTTCAATTCAGCAGAGATTTCTTGTTGTCGTCCATTGATCGCAAAAACGAGGCCTCGCTCACTCCATTCAAGGATTGAAAGTATATCGATCACATCTTCAATTTTCGAAGAGATTTTGAGGGTCAGTTGATGACGCTTCCAACCAAGACTTTCAGCGAGTGGGCCAAACGCAAGAAGAGTGATTTGCATGCCCTGTGCATCGTTCATGGTGATGCTTTGAAGCGGTAGTTTATCAACGCACTCGGTTGTCCTCAAGGCATGGGACCAGTGATGAAAGCAACCCGTTTGTGGAAAATTTATCCATCCGGCGAATCTACGATTCAAGCGGTCAAAGGGGTCAATGTAACCATTGAAGCTGGAGAAATGGTTGCCATCATGGGCCCATCAGGTTGCGGTAAAACCACTTTGCTGAATATTCTTTCGGGAATCGATGAACCAAATTCAGGCGAAGTCACGGTTAAGAATCAACCTCTCTTTGGGATTTCAGACAACGATCGAACTCGAATGAGGGCGGAGCATCTTGGCTTTATTTTTCAAGATTTCAACCTTCTACCCGTGCTTTCTGCAGTCGAAAATGTTGAATTGCCACTCTTGTTACTTGGTAAATCTGCTTCTGAAGCTCACAAGGGAGCGCTTGCTGCTCTCACATCCGTTGGCCTCGAAAACCGAGCAGAACATCGTCCTGCTGAGTTATCCGGTGGTCAGCAACAACGTGTTGCAGTTGCACGTGCCTTGGTTCACAATCCTGCAATCATTCTTTGTGACGAGCCGACGGGCAATCTTGATTCTGCGACTTCTGCAGAAGTACTCGAACTTCTCCTTCGTTTGAATCATGAGCGTAATACGACTTTTCTCATTGTCACACATGACTCAAAAATCGCCGAACAGTGTACGCGTACTCTACAGATGTCTGATGGCATCATCATCGAAGACCAAAGGAACACTGAGGAGGAGTGAAACTGCTGCTTCCATTGGTTCTCCTTTCATGTGTGGTTGCTCTTTTGAGCGCAGCATCCACTCGGGGAGTCGGTCGCTGGAAGCAACTTGGTGTCGGTAAAATCACTTTACTGATTCTTGGCCCAGTTGTGGATGCCTTACTTGGTTACCTTTTACTCGATTGGCTTTCTGTTTCTGGTCTCACTTTGTGGGCCGGAGCCTTTGCTTTAGGAATGATGAGTCATGTGCTGATGCAGCCATTTCTCATTCCACAACGATTGGTTGTTTGGCGCCTGGCAACACAAAATATTCTCCGCCGACGACGGCAAGCAGCCCTCCTCATGGTTGGTTTGATTATTGCATCTGCAATCATTACTTCCTCAATGGTTGTTGGAGATTCATTGGATGCAACTGTTCGCTATGAGGTTGAAGGAGCCTGGGGTGAGACGGACATTACCATTTCTGGATTCGACCTTTCAATCGGTGAACGCGTCACACTTTCAGAATCTCTTGCGAACACTCTGTGGGATGGAATTCAAAACAATCCGGCGTTAAACGCTGTTGTTAAAGGCCAGCAACAGGGTTTAGTTGCATCAACAAGTGTTGCTTCGGGTGATGCTTCACTCACTGGAGTCACTTGGATGGCGATGAACAGCACGATCGATGAGCAAAAGATTTGGCCGAAGATAGGCTCTCCATCGAAAGGAATACGCTATGGTGATCTGTATGACTCGAATTTCTTCTCTCAACAAAAATATGTTGCCGTGAATGAAGTTTTGGCCGACGAGTTAGGTGTTTCTGTTGAAGACGAGCTGGAAATTGGTTGGTACGTTACTCAAGATGGCAAACGTATCCGAGTCGAATCCAACTTGAAAATCCTCAGCATTGTTGGAAATGAAGGTCAAGGGGCATCTGCTGGTACGCAAGCCCCGGCCTTATTCACGGATTTAACGACGGCTCAATCGCTTCAACGTCTCAATGGAAGTATCAATTCACTCTACTATGCAGTGGATGATTCCCACGATGATGCTGGGCACATTGAACCAATTTTAGAAGACGTTGAGCAACTCTTGGACCGTTTGATACGGGCAACTGATGTTGGATTGGACATCGATTTAGACGAAACTACAAAATCGATTACATTGACTTCAAGTCAGGGCCTAGGTCGTCTTTCAGGTGATTTAGTGCGCGGTTTAAGGGGGAATCTAAGTCAAATTTCACCGGATTCAAGCATGATGGAAGTCTTACAAGTCCCTATGATTGAACTTGAGGAAAACAATCAACAGATTCTCACTCTTGCTGATTCGGATATCTCTGAGCTGCATGCCGGAGAACGTGGCCTTTGGCATTTCTCACCGAGTGGCGCTGGTTTCCAAATCGATGGTGCCGGCGATGCTTGGGTTTGGAGAGTTGCCGAAGGAGGAATTGCACACGACTTCACGCTGGATGATTCTGGGCAGTATGGGTTAATTGCAACCGATCAAGGCCTTGTTATTGGCTATGAAGGTGATGTTGAATCAGATGAATGGTCTTCCTTTGAAAGTGAGGGGGAAATGGTCTCTGTAACCTCTGAAACAGGTCAATGGTGGGCACTTGAAGAAACTTCTTCATCATTCAAATTACATTCCTTTTCTCTCG
>CALBIL010000059.1 GCA_937892945.1 uncultured euryarchaeote
TAGAGGTGGGCTATTATGAGGATGACTCGTCGCAGAACCATGGCGAAGGGAAGTGATGAGTATTCTGTACTCGCCGGAACCGGTGGTGTCACTCTTGGTGAGGCACGAACAAATCACGAAGGCCGGAAAGCAATTTTGTTGGTTCGCGGCGATGAAGACACCTTGGAATTCATCTCGTTAGTTGGCACGATGGGTATTACGATTGTCGAAACGCTTCATCAGCCAGGACATATCGACCCACGTGGTTATTTTGGCAAAGGCCGGTTACAAGATGTCGCCGATGAACTCACCTCTCGTTCTTTACCAACTCATCCTTGGCAAAATGTGGATTTGGTACTGATCCACACCAATGCTTCACCACGGCAACTCGTCGGCGTCAGTGAAGCGGTTGGAGTGGAAGTTTGGGACCGTGTACGATTGTTACTCTCTTTGTTTACTTCACACGCTTCATCCCTCGAGGCGAGAACTCAAGTCCGCATTGCTCGCATGCAGAGTGACCGAACTGTTCTACGTGAACTTGCAAATCAGGAAACAACGGGTGAAAGGGCAGGATACGGTGGCGGTGGTAGCACGGCACTACAAGCTATTATCGACAATATGAATAAGGAACTTACACATCTGCGCAAACGTCAGAAAAAGCATGCTATTGCCCAATCGGAGCGAAGAAAGCAACGTTCACGTGGCGGGGCTATGACGGTGGGTTTGGCAGGCTACACCAATGCGGGAAAGTCAAGCCTCTTCCTTTCTCTTTCAGGAAAACAAGTGCTCGTGAAGGATAAATTATTCTCGACTTTAGAGACGGTGATCGGCCGGATGGAGGACAGCCCCCGGGTTCTCTTAGCCGATACAATCGGTTTCATCGACCGCCTTCCAAGTTCAACTCTCGACGCATTCCGCGCGACGTTAGCAGAAGCCTTGGAAAGCGATTTACTGCTTATTTTAGCAGATGTGAGCGACAAGCCCGAAGAATTAGAACGCAAATTGTTTACGTCCCGCAGCGAAGTCTTCACACGTTTTTACGGTGAAGAAATCGATGAAGAATTTCCATGGAAGTCAGTCGATACTTCCGTAGTCAATCATGTAGTCACGGTTTTGACCAAATGCGATCAGGCAACAGAAGCCCAAAAAGAAGAGGGAATTGCAACAGTTGCGGCACTCGGATTACCCGAACCAATTCTCATTTCAGCCCACTCGGGAGAAGGTATGCAGGAACTCAAGGATACAATTCTCTTCCACCTTTTCGGCCCACCTATGGACTTGTTCCTCCTCCCAGTTCCTGCGGAAGGTGGTCGAGCAGTGGAAGGTTTAGTTTCAGATGTCTACGATGCCGGATTGGTCGCAGGCCGCATCAATCACGAAGACGGCATAGTGGAATTGCGTGTATGGATACATGAGCATGCTTTAGCACGACTTCTTGCACATTCGAAACATCGCATTGAAGTGAAGTAGGACGGCGTTCTACGCAATGTATGGCCGAGGTGGAAGAAGACACTTCTGCCAGCGAATCAATTCCTGAAGTTACGGATTACATCGATGATTTAACCGGGCTATCTGAACCAAAAGGAGAACTTACCTTCGCTTCTTCATCAACCGTTCTCACAATGCCTGACCCAATCATGCATCCGATGGGACAAGCAATTGGCGTTTTTTTGTTGTTTATCTGCCTTCTTGGCTTTCTCAATGGAGTTGATTATGCATCACCAGACTCCGGGCTTGTCCGTCCGGATGAATTTGTCTATCGCCTTTCATTAACGGCTCCCGATGAAACAGCTACCTTCCGTGGCGCGGTCTATGACCATGAGGACCAACCTCTCGAAAATGCTACAGTTTACATCTCTTGGGACGACGATGGCATTTGGAATTCAACAGAAATTCTAACAAAGGCAGACGGCTCATTTCAGTTTGAACGGCTTGACCCGGGCTTAACACGCGTTGACATCATCGTTGAGCGTGATGATTACCGCGATGTATATTCGAACCGCGTCTTACTTTCACCTCCTGCAATGATTGAACCAATCGGTTTTACCACCATTGACTTCACAATCCCTTCACCAGAAGATTTCGCCACCCAGCCCTGCACGAATGGAGCCGATGAATGCGAGATACGAACCATCGACATGACCCCAGAACAAATGGACCATCCGCTGATGGACCCTGGGGCTTCAAGCATTTACATTACCATCGGCTTCGCATTCATTGGTCTTGCTTTAATCGCCACAGGATTCACGCTATGGGCAATGAAAACAGGTTCTATCGCTATTCTAAGGACAGCAGCATCCCTTTCGTTTTTTGGAATGGGCCACTATTACACGGCATGCTGTTTTGGAATCGTCGCATTCCTCCTCACCTTTGCAGTACCTAAACGCCACATTACGGTGGGAGAAAAACTCCCAATAATTGGGCAATTATGACACAAGCCCCCCATCCAACTTAAGGGGGCTCAACCCAACAGGGCACCATGGACCTCTTCGCTTCGGCATGGATGACGCGGTCTCTTGAAGAATCAGTTTCTGCACTTCACCTTGAGCAAGATGGTGGAATTTTCGCAGGAGGGTGGGATGGTTGCCTCAAGCATTGGGATGCTGAAGGAGAACTGATGTGGACGGCAAGTTTGCCAGATCGCATCACCGTACTTGCTCTGGATGGAGGTTCGGTGTTTGCAACTGCTGGTTTGCATGTCGTTTGTCTTGAAGCGGCCACAGGTGAACAAAGGTGGAGTCATGCCTTGGAAGGCAGTGCAGATTACCTGTATGCCTTCGAGAACCATTTGTACGCAGTATCTTCAGTCTACGATATCGAACATAATGACTTTCTAGAATCAGCCGTTTGGAATTTTTCATTCGATGGCACGATGAACTGGATTCAACGAATGGATGAACGGCCATGGACTATTCAAGAATTCAGTGGGCAACTCTTCTTTGGCTTAGGGCGTCCAAAGTGTGGCTTTTCAGCCATCGACGCTCATGGAATCATCACCCATAATGAGGTCAAAACAGATTCCCCGATCACCTGTGGTACATCGGCCAAAAAATCGATGTTGTTTGGCCATGCAAACGGCGTTGTCTCCAATCATAAAGGGGCGATACAGTCGACTGAGGAAAGTTCAGTTGAACTCCTTGTCACAACCCCATTAGGATATATTGCTGCTTTAGAAAATGGAACTCTTATTCGTCGAAAAGGTGCTGAAGAAGTGTGGTCGTGTAATGGGGATATAATTACTGTTCAACAATGTGGATTTTCATTTGTAGATGTGCCAACCCATTGGGCTGGGCGTTGGTCCGGCTCAGAAGGTAGAGTTGAAGTACGTAATTCTGAAACTGGCGAGTTGTTAATTTCGAATCAAAGCAGCCGATGCGAATCAATCGCTTCGAATTCAGATCGCATAGCGGTTGGGTTTGAAAATGGCGACATTTGTCTTTGGGAGCGTTCTATGTTTGAACGCCGTATGAAAAACGGGAACAAGAGTGAAAAGAAAGACGAGAGAAAAAGCGCTCTACAAGATAAACTCAGAGCGCTTCGAGATCGGTAATGCGTCGAATCAGTCGTTCCAAACGCTCGACGTTGAATCGTCTACACTGACGGGAGTATCGGCTACGCTACTTGAATCGATATCCGCTCCAACAGTGTATTGCGGCTGTTGAAAAGGCATTTGCCCCATCTGTTGTGGCATTCCTTGTTGTGGCACCATGCCTTGTTGCATTGTTTGTTGTTGCGGCATGTATCCAACCATAGGCTTCGGTGCTCCACCAGTCAAGGCTCCAACGAGAACCAAAATGCCTCCAAGACCACAGCAACATGCGCCAAGCGAACCGAGGATTCCGCCTTGAATGAAAGACAAAAGGCCTTCAACAAATTGTAAATCATACGTATCTTTGTCAAACACATACAGTTGGGTGTCGCTTGCAATGGTATATTCTTCTCCAAGGTTGCAAGTATAACTTACTTCATCCGTTGAATCAAATGTAGCGCAGACGTAACCAAACACGATAAGTCCATCCCCTTCAACAGAATCAGCCCACTCGTCTCTCCATTCATTCGAATCAGCACAAATTACGTGTCCTGCCTCTCCCGTAACATCGTTTCCAAGAGAGTCAGTAATTGTGAACGTTACATTTTCGCAAGCATCGGTTCTGTCATTTCCATCTGCGTCACCATATTCTCCTTCCATCATGACATACCAGCCACCTGAACCCTGACCATCCTCATCGGTATATGTGTAGGTAAACGAGTTGTCTGGACCCTTTATGAACGCCTCCATTTCCTCAGTGTTTTCAAACTCATCCACGCCTTCGGACCAGTTTGAACCAGCAATACCAAAAGAGGCTATTGCGAGTACGATACAGATTCCACCAACGATCAAAACGGGCTTGTTTGCCATAATTAGCCCACCTGGCCCGGATATTTAACAGAATAGCCCCCGTTATACGATATCTTTATGATATCACCATGATAGCGCAACCTGAGCCAGTATGCAAGCAGCACCTCCAACCAAACAGATCACAGTCGGCAATGATGAAATCATATTTAAAGATACACAGAAAGCCACTATAAACGGTTTTCTTGGAATTGCCATTCATTGGCTTGCAGTACCCGCTCTTATCCTTGTTCTGGCCGTCTCCTATGTCCATCCAATCACCGCTTTCTTCGGAGCCATTCTTCAATTGGCACTCGCCATACTTTGGTTCTTGCAATGGAACAGTTATCTCGTCATCAATCCAAACGAGGCTCAAGCCTTGCAATTTTTCGGAAAGTATGCCGGAACTGTTCAAAAAGAAGGGTTCCACTTTTTGATTAACCCATTGTATCAAAAGAAGAAGATTTCGTTCCGAATTCGCAACTTTGAATCTACAAAACTCAAAGTGAACGACGTGAATGCAAACCCAATCGAGATTGCAGCAGTCATCGTTTGGAAGGTCGTTGACGCTGCAGAAGCATTGTTTGAAGTCGACAACTACCACGGTTATGTCCAAATCCAGAGTGAGGCAGCATTGCGTGCTATGGCTACAAAATACCCGTACGACATTATCGAAGACAAAGACATTGGAGGTGTCGCTCTTTCAAGCCACCAAGAAGTCATCGCTCAAGAGTTGCAACTTTCTGTCGAAGCTCGTCTAAAGAGAGCAGGAATCCGAGTTCTCGAAGCACGAATCAGCCACCTTGCCTATTCTCAAGAGATCGCTCAGGCCATGCTTCGCCGCCAACAAGCAAGTGCAGTAGTTGCAGCACGCAGTGAGATTGTCAAAGGAGCCGTTGGTATGGTCGAACTTGCCCTTGAGCAACTCAGCGCGAAGAACATCATCGAACTGGATGAAGACAAGAAAGCATCGATGGTCAGCAACCTACTGGTCGTTCTCTGTTCAGAGACAGACACAACGCCAATTATTAACACGGGAACACTCTATCAGTGAGGCTAGACAATGAGGGTAGAATTACTTACTGCTCTTGCAATTCCAATCCTTGTTTCGATGTTGATGTTTAGTTACGCTGGCTTTTGTTGGATGAAGCAAAAAGTTCACGTTCGCGGTAAGGGTTGGCAAACCAGAGAGGAAAGCCCAAAAATGTTCTACTTTACTGTAGGCATAATGATTCTCTTGGGGATTGGCCAACTTGCCAGTTCGCTCTACTTTGTGAGATTTTAATAATTCAAGGAGCGGTGAAGATGACGAAGAAGAAAATTCTCCTGCGAATAGATCCTGCACTCCATGAAGTAATAAGGCGAATGTCAGAGGCGGAAATGCGCTCAGTTAATGGCCAAATCGAATTTTTATTAAAGAAAGCAATTATTGAACAAAGAGGGGAATAAAAATGGAACAAGAAAACCAACAACAAGAGCCCCATTTCATATCAAAATGGTTTGGATTCAGCGGCTGGCGCGTAATGTCGACAACGGCAAGAATCTTGACTCAAATTATCTACCGAGTTTTCTTCTTACTTGGGCTGGCAGTCCTCATTATTGCCTACGGCACAGTTACAGGTTCAGACCCTGGGGGGTTGGCAATATTCTCAATTATTGTAGGATGGTTCCTCATCTTCCAAGTCATCATCAACTTCATCTTCGTTGAAGGTTCACGCTGAGCGAACTTCAATTTGGTGAGCGTGGGCCAGTCATTTCTTCTGGCCGCACCCATGCATCGAATTCTTCATTGGTCAAGTATTCTAATTCAAGAGCAGACGCCCTCAAGGTTAATCCCTTTTCATGAGCATTTTTGGCAATCTTAGCCGCTTTATCGTATCCAATATGGTTGTTGAGTGCAGTGACGAGCATCAACGAATTTTCAAGGTGTGCTGCAATATTTTCTTCAACAGGCTCCAAGCCTTCAACACATTTTGTTCTAAATGAAGTGCATGAATCCGTAAGGAGGCGGATGGAATGGAGGAGATTATGAATCATCATTGGTTTGAAAACATTCAACTCAAAATTACCTTGGCTACCTCCAACAGTGATTGCGACGTTATTTCCCATGACCTGGCAGCACACCATTGTCAATGCTTCCGCTTGGGTTGGATTGACCTTGCCGGGCATGATCGAAGAGCCTGGCTCGTTGGCTGGCAACGATAATTCCCCAAATCCACAGCGTGGACCTGAGCCGAGCCATCGCACATCGTTTGCAATTTTCATCAAAGAGACTGCAAGGGTATTGAGGGCGCCAGAGGCCGCTACTACCGCATCATGTGCGGCGAGTTGAGCGAATTTATTTTCAGCAGAACAGAAGGAGAGGCCAGTAATATTGGCAATTTCATCAGCTACCATTTGAGCAAATAATGGGTGCGTATTGAGGCCAGTACCGACGGCAGTTCCACCGAGAGCTAATTCGAATAAATCATCGAGTGCAAAGTCAATTCGTCGCAGATCAGCATCGAGTTGGGCAACCCATCCAGATGCTTCTTGTCCGAGTGTGAGAGGGACGGCATCCATCAAATGAGTGCGGCCGATTTTGACGATGTCTTTCCAAGCATCTGCTTTTGCTGCCAATGCTTGACGTAGTGCGCGAACACTTGGGAGTAAGTTGTGGGTAATTGCCTCAGCCGCAGCGATATGCATTGCGGTCGGAAAGGTGTCATTCGAGGATTGAGCCCGATTGACGTGGTCGTTCGGATGAACGGGGGTTTTCGACCCCATGACGCCTCCAGCCAGTTCAATAGCCCGGTTTGCGATGACTTCATTTGAATTCATATTCGATTGGGTTCCACTTCCAGTTTGCCAAACGCGTAGCGGGAAGTGCTCATCGAGACAATTATCCAAAACCTCTTGTGATGCAGCAATAATCAAGTCACCGACTTCGGGGTCAAGTTGTTTGAGTGCAACATTGGTTTTTGCTGCGGCTTGTTTGAGAATTCCAAACGCACGGATGACGCCTACGGGCATTGTATCGTCTCCAATGTCGAAATTAATCAGAGAACGGGCTGTTTGGCATCCGTAATACTTGTCAGCAGGAACTTCAAGTTCACCCATGGTGTCAGCTTCGATACGAACATCGCCCATGTACAGCCCTCGGGGCTGAACTTCTTCACAGTTCGCACAAAGAACTCCTCATTATCGCTGGCTTTACAAATTTGACTAAAACAAGTCGCAGTAATCCGAACTCAGTACCTGCGTCTCTGTTTTATGCGACTTAGGTGAAGAGTTACCCATACCAAATAGAAACGACCAAGGCTCAAACTCAAAGCGGTGCTGCGGTGCCGAAACTCTTTTTTTAAACGTTTGATTACTGAAGTGTAACACGAATGATTTGTTGCGGAGTACTCGGGCGGTCTCCAGAGAGTTTATCGCACATTTCAATTGCTTTTACAACATCCATTCCTTCGCTAACTTCGCCAAATACTGCGTGGTTTCCATCGAGCCATGGTGTGGCAATTGTAGTAAGGAAAAATTGTGACCCGCCCGTGTTCTTTCCAGCATTTGCCATAGAAAAGACGCCTGGCTTACTGTGCTTGAGATTTAAGGCTGAAGGTTCACAAGGAATTTTCCAGCCTGGGCCACCTTGGCCAGCTCGACGGTCTGAGGGGTCACGAGAATGTGGGCAACCGCCTTGAATCATGAAGTCCTCAATCACACGGTGAAAGTGAAGGCCGTCGTAATGGCCAGCCTCGACCAATTTAACGAAATTCGCTACTGTATCGGGTGCTTTTTCGTGGTAGAGGTCGATGGTAATGTTACCTGCACTGGTTTCCATAAGGGCTTGCATAGACATTCCCAGCCATCGGAAGGTCAAGAGCATTCGCCTTCTTCTCTTTCCATTGCTTTTACAAAAGTCAGGCTTTCAACCATGGGCGGAAGTGTTGGTCTGCATACGTTCGAGCATATTCTGCAGGGTACCCAGCTGTGGTCAGTTGCAGCTCATAGGCAAGTTGTTCCGGTGTAATAGTTGGGTCAGCAGTTGCCGCAGGTAATCCTGTGATGGAAGCGTAAGCCATTTGCTGCTGTTCAAACAATTTATCTTCACTGCTGCTGCCTCGTCCACGGACGATGAATACCAGTGAGAGAAGGAGAATGATGAGTGCTCCAGCTATGATTCCAATGGTTACGATTCCTATTCCAAAGATTTCCGAATTTGATTGAGCGCCCTCATCTGTAGCATCGCCTCCATCTTCATTCGAAGTTGTATCGTCGCTACCGTCATCGGTTCCGTCATTGCCGAGTGTTTCGTTGTCAGGCAAAGTGGTGTTCCCATCATCCGTATTGTTCTGTTCATCTTCGACTTTACAGCCATCTGGGCCTACAGGTGTTCCTTCAGGAGTTTCTGGGCATTGATCAACGAGATCATCAACACCGTCGTCATCCGCGTCGGTGTCGATTGGAGGGCAACCATCGCCACCATCCCCATTTGCAATACCGGGGATTTCGGGGCAAGCATCACCATCGATTCCTTCGGGGTTATTGCCATAGGAGTCCCCATCAGTATCCAACGATTGACTCGGGTCGAAAGGCCACAAGTCATTCAAATTCGATACTCCATCTGCATCAAGGTCAGCACATCCTACGCGGTCGATACTCGAATCGCCATAGGTTGTTGGACAGTCATCGAGAATTCCATCGCCAGAATCAGTCGTGTTGAATCCATCTCGATCAACATCATTTGCCCACAATTCATCTTCATTCTGGATAAAGAACGGCGTGCCAATTTCTTGGTTATTGGATTCATTCGACTCCATTAATACACCATCGACATCAAGAGTAAGCCGGCAATTGTACATCCCCGAGGCCCTTTCTTGAACAGTGGTATATGATTCGCCTCCCGAACCAAAAGTTGTGTTGTATTCTCCGCTCACATTAACCGTTTGAACGGTAATGCGCCCTACTTCTTCCCCATCTGAATCAAGCAGGTCAAGGTGAAGCGTAACGGTGGCACCATTCGCCCTCCCTCGCAGACTTACGAATTCCCACGTAACTTGGACTTCAGAGCCTGACGTATGGTCCGTTGGGCAGATGAGAGAAGAAATTCCGATATCCGCAGGAGCCGAATCGAGGCCTTCAATCGAGAGGTTGTAGAACCCAGCGCCATCGTTTGAATCAATGGTGAGAACGTAACTCTTGCTCTTGCCTTCGTATTCTGAGTCGTAGGAAGTGAAAACAATCCCATAACTGGAATTGTCAACATAAGCGATTATATTCCCACTCAGGTCTGTGAGGGTGGCTGAGAAGGGGAATGCAGCATCTGCAGTAAAATCAATTTCGAAATTCTTACCGTCGTTGACAGTGAAAGCAAAAACATCAGATTCATCGACGCCACTGAAACACCCTTCACCGATGAGTGTTGGGTTTTGGCCAATATCCAGTCCGTTTGCAGAAGGAGCGTCTTGGCCTAAGCCGAGGTCATTTTGTTGCCCGCAGTTGAACGAATTCGAGTCAACGCCTTCGGTTTCAACAATGAGGGTGTAAACACCAAGGCTGGAAAAACTCTGAACGCTGATGTAAAAAGTGCCACCCGAACCTGCAAATGATGTGCTGTCTGTAGTTGTCACCGTCTCATCGCTGGAGCCACCGAGATAAGGGCGATCAAACCATTCGCCTTGGTCATCACGGAGGTATAAGTCGGCATCTTGGTCGGCAGAATTCACCAGTGTCACCGTCAAATTTAGCCCAGGAGATATCTCAATTTCGTACCAGTCTTCATCATCAACATCTGTGTGGACGCACCCAGTAATTGTTGCTGAAATATCGGCGCCTAAGTCGATCGAAGTCGCCTCGTCTTCACCAGCATCTGCCGGTTCATCAGCCGCTTTGAACCCTTCAGCATCCTCTTGAACTGGACACGAAGTTGCTTTACTGTCAATAAGAATCAATTCAATTGTATTAGCAGTGTTGTCCGTCTCACTCTTTTCATCAATTTGTTCATCTGAATCAATCATTGCAAGAATCGAATAGTTGCCTCCTTGGGTGTTAGAAGGAATCGTCAGTGAGAGTTGGACAAGCCCACTTTCATTGATGTCTAAGGAAGAGACACTCATGTTACCAATCTCAACATCATGGTCTGCAAGAGTGCCCTCAACCGAGAGCCATGCGGTGAGTAAGGAAGCGGGAGCAATCTGCGTCCCGGTATTGTTCACTTCTACATCTATGGTAATGCTATTGCCAGCACTTGCTGTGAGAGGTGATAAGATATTTTGAATGATTAAATTGGGCGCTGGTGTTGAGTAATTGGTCCATACCTCCAATGTCCAATTCACCCCAGTCCCCGAGCGGGAGAGGTTGACGTAATAGGTCCCACCTACGCCATCATACGAAGTGCCAAATGTGGAAACGGAGCCTTCTGTCGCTCCAAAAGAATACGCGTAATCAATGAATCCGAGGCTCCCATCGACCAATTCAATGTAGATAGCAACAGATTCGTTGATGATGAGTGTAGCATCGAGCGTGTGGTTTGCAGGGACGCTGAACGCAAAGACATCATTCTCATCAATTCCATCGATGCATCCAGTATAGGATGCGGTGACGTTGGTTCCCATTACAGTGGCATTCGCTTCGTTTTGTGGGGCATCAGTTCCAAGGCCGGCATCATTTTGACCATTCGGATGGAGGTCATCACAAGATTCGCCAATGAGCATAACGCCCGTTGAAGCAAGGAAGTTATTCGATTCATTGTTTTCTGTTACGTTATCATATCCATCGACAAACAGCAGCCAGTAATAGGTGCCATTTGCTAAAGATGATGGTAAGAGAACCTGAGCCGTTGTCGTTCGACTGGTGTTTTCTGTTAATGCGGCTTCAGCCTGTGAAGTATCGATTAACTCATCAGCAAAATCATATGTTTGGTCCGTTGAAAGGATAAATTGAACTTCAAAGGCATCCGATGTGGTGTTGTAAATATTTTCAACAACATACTCGACATTGACCGTTGAACCAGGTTGACCCGTCGTAGGTTCGACAATGGATGAAAGGATAAGGTCAGGGCGAGGCGGTGTATTGTTTGTCCAAGTGCGGAGCGAATACTGCCCATCGCCACTGTAAACGAGAACTTCAATGTAAAAAGTTGCAGCATTACTGGAAAGGGAGGTTCCTGAAGTACTTACTTTCTCCAATGCCGTTACCGATTCTGAAAAATCAAGGTATGAACCCGATGAATCAATGAGGTAAAGATCGAAATCCATTCCGCTTGGAACGACTAATTCAACATCGACGTCTTTTCCTGCAGTCATCGTAATTTCATACCAATCTTCAGTATCGGTGGAATCAATACAGCCTTGAACGCCAGATTGCCCACTGTTTGGATTTGTTCCAAGACTGCGAGATGTATTGGCGTCACTTCCAGCATCACCAGGAGTTCCAGCGTCTGATTGTGCTACACAAGCAGCACGCCCACCGGTTGTGGATTTTTGTAACGGCTCTTTGAACAAGAGTTGAGTTGGCTGGTTTATTACAGGAACATCAAGATGCTTTTTTGAGGAGACCTGTTCGAAATCATGTGGCTCATTCAATGCCGATACCATAGGTATCATTGCCGCAAAAAGGAAAAGAAAAGTAAGGCCTATGGCCGTTCGTTGAGCATTCTGCATAACTTAACGACCACATGGTCCATTATCAAACCTCGGATGTTTAATTCAAGCGAATGCTCGCTCAATTTCGCTTGATAGGTTCTCAAAGCGTCCTGCAAGTTCTTTCATTGCTCCGTTGAAAGCTTGCTCTGGAGTGAGGCTTCCATCCGTTTCGTAATTGAATACATATGCACCTTCAACAGGTTCCATGACGATTGCATTGTCAAAGTCACCATCACGGTTTGTACCTTCGCCAACTTGATGGAGGGCGTTTTCAAGGTCGAGAATGTAATTCACGTTTGTCAACTTCTTATCTTTGCCGAAAAGTTTCGCATCAATCTGTGTCCCGTCAGTTGTTTTGAGGTCGAGGTCAAACAAAATCTTAGCTCTTTTAGCATCTTTCAAGATGGCAACATGATGTTGTCGGAATCCGACAGCAGCCACTGGTGACCATTTTGCGTGGTCTCGGCCACGGCCGAGGGTTGCAAAGGCATAAAATTCAAGATATTGACCCTTAGAAAGAATTGTCAAAGGAATTCGCTTGTGTTCTTCTCGAATGTCAAACATTTGGTCAGAAATAGTTGTGAGGTCTCCTGCATAGACTGTACGGTATTCTTCATCAGATTCTTCAGAAGGTCCTTCTTTGCGGATGTGGTAGAGAACTTGACAGGTCATGCAACCCTTGGATTCTTCAGCCATGTCTTTGCAAGTTGGACAGTCTTCGGGGAAAGCGATGCCTTCACCTGGGTAAGTTGGTACTGGAATCATTGCCAATCGGTGAGCGATTGTTTCGTCAGGCAAAACGTTGACAGATTCGAAAACCTGTCCTTTGTTATCTTGATGAGTTCCTTGGTCAAAATTGACGCTGTCAATGGCCAACTTAGGAACATCCGCAATAAGTGCACGGCGAATAGCATTCACCTGTGCAGCATCTGTTTCAGTCAAAAGAATTCGAATTGCATTGCCTCTTGGCCATCCATCAACGATTTGTACATCCATTTTTTACACCTCAAAAATCAAACACGGCGGCCACGACGGCCACCCTTCTTCTTCGTACCATCGTGAGCAATAGGTGTCACGTCTTCGATACGAGTGATTGTCATTCCAGCACGAGTAAGTGCACGGATTGCAGCTTGTGCGCCCGGCCCAGTGTTATTGGCTCGGTTGCCTCCAGGTGCTCGGTACTTGATGATTAATTGAGTGAATTCCTTGTCTTTAAGTTCATCAGCCATCTTTTCAGCAGCCCGTGTAGCAGCGAATTGACCGCCACTGTCCTTGGAAGATTTGACAACTTGTCCACCGGAGCAGGTTGTGATTGTTTCTGCACCAGTTAGATCCGTTGCAGTCATGAGGATGTTGTTGTAAGAACTGAAGATGTTGATAATTGCACGTCGTGTCATCACTCGTCACCTCCGTCTTTTGTTGCCGAAGGTGCTTCTTCTGCAGCAACTTCAACTTCCTTTGCGAACTCTTGAGTTGCTTCAGGGTCAACTTCTTCTTGTTCAACGCCGTATTCAGCAGTTGATGCGCGTCCGTCAATAGCCTTTCGAATTGGATGCTCAGAGTTGCCCACCCAAGGGCAACTTGGATGCCAGGTCAAGTTTTCTTCTTCGTCTCGAGAAAGAGGATAAGAAGGAATAGTTACCTTTTGGTTTCCAATTACAATCTTGCCGTGGGTGACAAACTGGCGGGCTTGCTTCATTGAGATTGCAAGACCCTTGTAGTAGACTTGAGCTTGGAGTCGGCGGTTGAGAATATCTTCGGTTCCTAACGAGAGAATATCGTCGAGTGTTGCTTCAGATGAAATCAATCCTTTGTTGTGGAGTGAGCGCAACATGTCTTCCATTTCGCGCTTTCCGTGAGGTTCTGTTGTGTCGACCATACCGATCAAACGCATAGCTTGTCGTCGGTGACGTCGAAGTTGAGACTTAGCCTTCCAAATCTCTCGCATGTTCTTCAAACCATGATTGGCTTGAATTTTATGTTCTTCTTCAATACGTGCAGCCTTCCAAGGATGGGAAGGCGTGTCAAATTTAGGTCGTGCAAACTTTGGTTCTCCCATACATCATCCCTCCAATCACTTCTTTCGGCTCACACCAAGGGTGAGTCCACCACGGCCATTTGAGCGGCCACGTTGTCCACGAACTTTGTTTCCGCTTGCGTGGCGAACACCACGGTAGCACTTCATAGTTCGAAGTCGGTCAATATCGTCTTTTAGAGTAAGATATACTTGTTGCCCGGTAAGATGCAATTCATCACCGGTTTCAATGTCACGTTGGCGGTTAAGCATCCAGAGTGGAACAGTTTCCGCATAGCCTTCAATTGCAACACGAAGAGATTCCTGTTCTTCTGGCGAGAGGTGGCCAGCGAGTGAAGCAGGGTCAAATCCAGTGTTCTTGCAAATTTGAATAGCGGTTCGTGGACCAACGCCTCGGACAGCGGTTAATGCTGTTGCAAGTGTTTTCAGTCCATCCATATCGGTATCAGCCATTCGCAAGATGTATGAGAAATCTTCTCCTAAATCTTCTTCCTTCTGTCGTGCCATAGTGTTTCACCTCTCCTTAACACAGAGTGTCAAGCAGTTTCCCGACTAACCTCCCCTATATCAAGACCGCGATACATCTTCGCGGTATCGAGAACCAAAAACATTTGATTTCCGAGTGGTTTGCCTATATTGTGGTGTGAAAGAGGTGCTGATTATTCTGCGATGCATACGAGAAGCATTTCGTCTCCAGGTTGCTGAACAATAAACGCCTCTCTCCGGCCGTGCCTCCGTGCAAGTTGACGGTCTATTGCGCCTTGTATTTTCGGCTGAACCTCTGGAGCAAGTGGGACGCGAACAGTCAACTTTGCAATATCATGTTCAAGAACCAATTCGACCAATTGATCGACCGTTTCAAGGTCGAGTTTAATACGGGCTAAAGCGACGACACGCCCAGTTGCTTGAACCAACATTTTGTCCATTGGGTTCTCGAGATGCAGGGGGTGTTGGTGATGAATTTGAGGGCGCCTTCCTTCTACAACGCCCCAAGAGACATGTTCTGATTTCGTGACCGTCTTCAGCCAGTCATCTGCAAGCCCACTCTCTACAAGCGCCGCATCGAGAATACTAACCCGCTCGCCACGCCTCGGAGGCGACAGTACTGGCGTAGGTAAACCATCACCTGAATGAATTCGCATACCTCCTGAAACCACATGCGCTTCTTGAGTAATCGATGGCGGAATACGAACGAATCGGCGGGCAATACCTGCTGTTGCAGCACCACCGAGCCATAATGCAAGACGGTCGACGCGCCCTCGCCCCCTGGACGTCCAAACCCAAGTGCGATGAATTCCCTTCCACACAGCATCGACCATTGTTTCGACTTCGAGACGTTGATCGTGCGTAAGTCGTGGCGACAAATCGAGAAGTAAAGCTGGACCACTTTCCCCTTCTGTCAAATACGGCGCCCAGCCGTTGAATACTTCATCAAGTCGAGGTGCCATTTCTTCAAGTCCATGTGTTCGACTGTTTCGCGGCCGTGCAGGGTCAAGATGGAGTAAAGCAATGTTTGGAAAGTACTCAAGTTTGAGGTGGTCGGCCATTGCAGCGCAAACGGTAGCTCCATCACGCCCATCTCCGGCAATAATACGTGTTTTTTGCATCCGTTCAGTGTCCATTTCATTGCGATATCTGGCGATTGATTGAAGATTGACTGCACTTGCTTGAGCGCGCATTTGATCAAGTTCCACTCCAATGCCGGGTCGTTGGAGAAGAGCCATGTGGGCGCCAAGTTGAATGCCACTTCCACAAGCACAATCCAAAATATATCCTTCTGGAAGGGACAATTGCTTGAGAAGATTCGAACGGGCTAAAGCCACTTGCCAAGGTGTTGCTAATGGTTTCCCTTGGCTTGCATGGAAAAATATCAATTCGCCCGCAGCCGTCGAGTCTGGGGCAAACTCAGTCAAACCAACCGAATCTGCCGTTTTTGGATTGAATATTTCAACCATATCACTGCCTCACTGGCCGGCCACATCGCTTCGCGTCATGATACTCTCAAAATGAATTCCAGCTGCTGCAAATGCTTCTTTTGCGCCTTCTTCTCTGTCAACGATGCTGATGACTGCTATGACTTTGCACGCTGTGTCGCGGTGTATGCACTCAACTGCTTTAATCGCTGAACCACCAGTTGTCGTCACGTCTTCAACAACGACAATAGTTCCACCGCCTTCGAGTGAAGACCCTTCAATGCCGGGGGGATTGTTTGTTTTTCTTCCGCCACGCCCCTTTGGCTCCTTACGAACCATAAATCCGAGCCGAGGCGTTTCAGCAGACGAGGTAGCCACAGCAATAGCGGTT
Organism: uncultured euryarchaeote; assembly: GCA_937892945.1. GTDB lineage: Archaea > Thermoplasmatota > Poseidoniia > Poseidoniales > Poseidoniaceae > MGIIa-L1. Next base: position 16,316 of record CALBIL010000059.1, read on the forward strand.
AAAGGCACAGCGCCGAGTTCCAAACCTCCGACAAAATTAACTCCCAAAGCATCCATTCGAAGATTAAAAAGGGCTCCGAGGTGATGCGTGGATTCAGGATGCATCATGACGGGCTTTGTGTCAAAAAACCATCGTGAATTCCGGCCACTGGCTAAAGTGAAAGCATCATCACTTCCTCCGTCAATAAAAGCCAAATCACGTACAAGTTCGACCAAACGGGGCCAACGAGGGTGAGCGCGGACACTCGGGTGGACGGACATCAAACCGTGGTTTTGCCTCGCCTCAATGAACCTTACCTCTCATGGGTGCGAAATGACCACCATGGGTTTTGAACGCGGCACTCATAAACGGTCGCCCCCAAGAGGTAAGGGAATAACATGCCTCCATCGGATGAAACGGGTCAAAAAAGAGGGCATAACCCTCTGCTCGGTCTTGACATCGAACGGCTCGAGGCTGAAATGGAATCATACCAGCAGTGGCTTGACGAACATGCCGATGAAGCATATATTGTCGCCGAGCAAGCAAGAAAACTTGGCTACGATCACAAAGAATACGTTGAGATTCCAAGAGCCGCAGACCTTGCCGGCCGGACTGAAAAACTTCTCGTTGAATATTTGGATGGCTATGAAGTCGCAGACGATATCCGTGCGCTCTTGGCCGAACACGACCGAGAATCGACTTCAATCATGATGGCTCAGAGTGTGGCGCGCGGTTTCCGAGAACAAGGTCACGACTTAATCACGGCGATTGATGTTGGACTTCGCGTTGGATTAGCAGTCTTAACAGAAGCCGTTCTCGTCGCGCCATTGGAAGGAATCAGTGAAGTGCGTTTGCTCAACAACATCGACGGCTCTCAATTCGTATCCGTGCATTTCGCGGGACCAATTCGAGCAGCAGGCGGAACGGCTCAAGCCCTTGCAGTCCTCATTGCTGACATGATACGTCGAGAACTCAACATTGGCCATTACCAACCAACAGATCCCGAAGTTGAGCGGGTCAAGGAAGAATTTGGACTGTATAGGGGCAATTTGCAATACCGTCCATCGCCCGAAGAAATAGAGGAAATAGTCCGTGCATGCCCAGTTATGATTAACGGGGAATCGACAGAAAAAATAGAATGTTCAGGGTACGGGCGAGTTCGAAACATCGACGAAGCACGAATTCGTGGCGGTGTTTTACTTGTGATTGGTGAAGGGATGTGTCTCAAAGCCCCAAAGATTCAGAAACACACTGAACGACTTAAAGTTCCCGGATGGGACTTCATCTCAAAGTTCGCCTCAAAAGGCAAATCCGATGACGACCACGGCGATGGACCCCGATTTAAATCCCGAAAAGTCCCAACGATTACAAAATTTATGAAAGACATCATCGCTGGCCGACCTGTATTTGGCGCACCACTTCAGCCCGGAGGCTTCCGCTTACGATATGGGCGTGCACGTCCGTCAGGGTTAGCAGCAGCATCGACAAACACAGCTTCGATGATGGCAATGGATGATTTCATCACCATTGGAACCCAGATGAAAATCGAACGCCCAGGTAAAGCGTGTGCCATCACCCCGTCCGACGATACAGATGGCCCATGGGTCGTCTTACGAGATGGCCGTTTCCTTCGTCTTGACGATGCCCAAAGTTACTCAGCAATCAGCTCGAAAGTTGGTTCGGTTTGGGATAACGGAGAACTTGTCATAGGATATGGCGAATTTATGGAAAATAACAAAAATTTGGTCCCTGCAGGTTATTCAAATGACTGGTGGGCAAGTGACTTACTCGAAGAGTTAAATTCCGAGGCCGCTGTCTCTGAATTTGCTGAACTCATTGAACAATCACGTTCATCCTTCCCCATCGGCATACCCGGTCTCAACCCCGAAGATGCAGATGATCCTGATCAACAATTCCACATTCGTCGAAAATGGCATGTTTTCTTGGCGGCTTGTTCGGTGAATTGGGAGCAAAGTAAAGCGGTTGCTCTTCGATTCAAGACCTCTATTCCAGCCCCACACAACCCATGGTTCCTCGACCTGCCGATTGAATGGGTTCCTTCGGTTTTAGAATTGCTTGAGAACTCCACAATCGAACCTTTTGGGACTTCAAACACACCCCTCCTCGAAATCGAGAACCAACTCCAAGCCATGCCACTTCATGAAAAAAGACAACTCCGAATCCGCGGTGGCGTTGAGAATTGGACTCCCGAAACAATGGATTTGTTACGGCCTGAAACGCTTGATGATTTAGAAAAGTTCGATATTCCCGGTTTGAAATTACGACCAATCAAACCAATTTTCGCCAAAGAAACACCAGAGGCTTGGACGTATATTCAGCATGGACTTGCTAAGGGTGCTGCAATGATTTTGGGGTTACGCCACCATCATGATGGCGACGACCTCGTGATTACATCAGGCTGGCCAGCATTACTGGAGGGCTTTGGGTTTGGAGACGAAGATGAAAAACCCCTTCGAATCGTCGATGCGAAAACTCGGTTTTCCGAGAGAATCACCCAATTACGGCAGTGCCAAATTACTCTCGCAGACGAGCGTCAAAGACTCGAAGAACTACACCAAGCGCGTGCAACTGTACGTATCGCAGCGGAAACAAACGCCCGACAGCGTGGACTTGGCATTGCTGATACCGATGAAGTCGGACGTGAAGCAGCTGCACAAGTTCCCGATCCTGGGCCGGTAGATCCGAAACTGTATCTCGCCGCTCAAATACACGAAGACGACCACGATGTCGATGGAATTATGTTACAGGTTCGAAAAATCTCAAACTTACGCTGGGAACACGCTGCGCCAGTTCGAATTGGATGTCGAATGGGGCGTCCAGAAAAAGCTGCACCGCGAGTCATGAATCCAATGACACACGCACTCTTTCCGATTGATTTGAATGGCGGTAATCAAAGGTTATTGGCAAATGCTGCAGCCAAACAAAGTATTCGAGTTCAAATGGGGCGTCGAGTGTGTAATGATTGCGGCAAAGAATCCCCGTTCATCCTCTGCCATCACCGAAACGTCGACTCCGACGGCGTGGAATTAGCTGGCAACACCTGCGGTGGCCGTACTAAAATGCGTGAATCTGGTAACACAAAACGACGACGCAGAGGCGAAATACAAACGGTCCGTTTGGACACGATGATCGAGGATGCTCGCATACGCTTAGGTCTTGACCGGATTCCACGGCAAGTTAAATGCATGAAACAAATCGCAAGTAAGAATCAAACACCTGAAGCGATTGAAAAAGGATTACTGAGAGCCAAACACCAACTGCCAGTATTCCGTGATGGAACAGTCCGATTCGACATGAGCGATGTGCCCATTACACATTTTACACCAAGAGAAATTGGCGTTACTTGGCAAACACTTCAAACACTTGGTTATGCGAGTGATTGTGAAGGAAACCCCCTCCAAGATGATGAACAAATGCTTGAAATATTCCCTCAAGATTTCATTGTCAGTAAAAACGCCTGTGATTTCTTTGTCCGAACTGCACAATTTATCGATGAACTCTTGGTTCGATATTATGGGATGGAGCCGTATTACAATGTCAATACACCTGACGATTTAGTCGGGCATCTGATTTGTGCTTTAGCCCCACACACATCTGGTGGCGTATTGAGTCGAATTATTGGTTGGGCCGATTGTTCAGGTGGATATGCGCACCCTCTGTTCCACGCTGCCAAACGAAGAAATTGCGATGGTGATGAAGATGCCATCATGCTTTTAATGGACGGATTACTCAACTTTAGCCGGGAGATATTGCCAGCAAATAGAGGCGGTTTAATGGACGCTCCTCTCGTTTTGACGACAAGATTGAATCCTACTGAAGTTGATAAAGAAGCTCTCAACGTTGACTCCGGTTGGTTTTACCGCCGTGATTTTTACGAGATTACACTCTCACAACCACATCCTAAAGAATGCGCTGAACGAATGGACTTTGTCGAACGTCGCCTTGGCTCAGTTGCTGCAGTACGGGGCTACGGGTACACCCATGACTGCTACGCTCTGGACCAAGGACCAGCCCTTTCAGCGTACAAAACGCTGGATACAATGATTGACAAAATGAATGGGCAATTGGACCTTGGGCACCGTTTGCGTGGAGTCGATGTTCGAACTGTGGCATCAAGTGTTGTACGCTCTCACTTTTTACCCGATTTACGAGGCAATCTCAATGCATACGGCCGTCAAAAAATCCGCTGCCTTAAATGCGCTCATTCGTATCGCCGGATGCCAGTAGCAGGCAGCTGTATTCAACCAAAGAAAGAATCGGGCAGAGGACTTACTGCTGTCGGCGTAGAAAAATCAGAAGACGGATTATGTGGCGGCAACCTCGCACTGACTGTTTCAGAAGGAGCAGTTCGCAAATACATCAAAGTCACAAAGCACGTAATGGCGAAGTATGGGGTCGATAAGTATACCAAACAAAACGTCGAATGGCTGTCTGACAGTGCAGATTCGTTGTTCAACAACGACCGGGCCAAACAACTTTCACTGTCAGACTTCCTTTGAATCCAGAACACCATAACTACCGCAAATATTGTTTTGTCCGGACCTTTCTTTTTATCAAATGAACCTTCAAAGGCAATGTGGGGGAAACGGTATGGATGAAGCAACTTTGGTATTGAACATTATTCTCTATGTCCTTTTACCACTTTGGGGCATTGCCAGTATGCTTGATTGGTGGTGCCATAAACAAACCAAAATTGAATCCACTTCCGGCTTACGCGAAGCGAATATCCATTGCCTTATGGGTGCACAAATCGGCCTTCCGTTGGTCCTTTCTCTCGTTTTCGAAGTCAATGTATTGATTCTTATTCTCTGCTTTGCAGCCCTTATTGCCCATGAATTCATCGCGCATTATGATGTTCACTTTACAACCGGAAAAAGAGAAATAAGTATCTGGGAAGTTCACGCTCATAATTACTTGGCCACCTTACCGTTTTTCCTCATGCTCCTGATCGTTGTTCGGAAATGGGAAGTTTTCCTCGATTTGATTCGCTTGAATTGGGCCGGTGGATTTTCTATGCAGTGGCGTCAAGAGCCTTTGGGTGCAACAGGCAATTATGCAGCCGTCTACATCATTACAATGTCGATCTTAGTGGTGGGACCCTACGCCCAAGAATGGTGGCGTTGCTGGTCATATGAGCGAAATCTGTCCAAGGAGGCGGCGAAATGACAGTCTACATCACCAGTACAGGCTCCTTTCTGCCAGGGCCAGCAATTACCGTCGACCAAGTTGAAAATGTACTTGGTGCCGTCAATGGTAAACCCTCATCTCTTCGAGTCCAAATACAAAAAGCGAACAAAATTGAAACACGCCATTATGCAATTGACGAACAACAAAAAACAACCCATAGCAATACTGAGATGGCAACGAATGCGGCAGAACAATGCCTCGATCGCGCCTTCGCCCATCGCGAAAAAATAGGCATGTTGGCGGTTGCTTCAACGCAAGGAGATCTCCCAGCTCCGGGGATGGCGAGTATGGTTCAAGCGGAGTTGGAATTGCCTGAAATAGAAATCCTAACGACGCATGGAATTTGTTCTTCATCGATTATGGCATTGAAAGCAGCTTGGAACAGTTTACGCCTTGAAGAGCATGAAGCAGCCCTTGTTGTCTCCAGTGAATTAGCCAGCCGTCTTCTCAAAAAACAACGCTACGAGGCTGCAACAACGTCGACCTTTGCTGCAAAACGTATTGATTTTAGTACAGAATTTCTGCGGTGGATGCTTTCCGACGGCGCTGGTGCCCTTTTACTCGAAAACAAACCAGCCCCCAAAGGGTTGAGTTTACGGATTGATTGGATTCGAGGTTTTTCACACGCACACGCACTCCCTACTTGCATGAGCGTTGGCTCAGCAGGACGCCCAGAAGACACTCGAACTTGGCAAGATTATGACACCTATGCGGAAGCAGAACAAGACGGCGCCCTCCTCCTTCGCCAAGATGTACGCCTTCTCGACAATCTCATGCGAATGGGCGTTGATGGTTATCTCCGCTTAGTCGAAGAAGGCGTGAGTAAACCCGGCGAAGTCGACCACTTTTTGTGCCATTACTCAAGCCACCACTTTCGAAATAAAATTCTTGAGATGCTCGATACGGCAGGTGCCGGCATACCTGAAGAGAAATGGTGGACCAATCTCTATACACGCGGAAATACAGGTTCTGCGTCTCTTTTCATTATGCTTGATGAATTTTTGCGCACCGATGAAGTGACAGTGAAAGAAGGGGACAAAGTCCTCTGTTTTGTTCCAGAAAGTGGCCGTTTCAATACGACCTATCTGCAATTAACAGTGGTGAGCGAATGAACGATGGAGAAATTTCAATCGAAGGCGGCGGTTCTACCGCAAATCAAGAAAGCGAGTATGAAGGAGTTATACTGAACCCGCATGCCCAAGTTTGCCTTCAACAATTACTTCGGGTCTGGCTTGGTTTTGAACGCGACTTGTCCAAAGTACCTCTTCTTCGCAGAATTGATTTAGGCACATATACAGTTCAAGACCATCAAATATTTTTGAGAAATATTCGACAACAAGTCATCGAAGGCTCACGATGGATTACACGAACTGCAAGTAGTTTTGATCGAGACCACTCCGAAATCCGTTCAACCATTATCAGCCATGCTGTCGATGAACATCGTGATTATGAAATGCTTGAGAAAGATTATGTTGCATCAGGCGGTCAACTTGAAGACATCCTCAATATGGAACGTAATATTGGCTCTGAAGCGTTACATGGCTTCCTTATGCATCGTTCATCTCGCCCAAACCCAATCGATTTACTTGGTGCAATGTGGATCATTGAAGGTCTTGGAGAAAAGATGGCGAATTCATGGGCCGAACGAATCCAAGAACTCACCGGACTGTCTGAAGATTCTACTCGATTCATGACGTACCATGGAGAAAATGACAGCGACCATATGCAGCGCTTTTATGCAACGTTGAACAGCGTTTGTGTGAATGAAAAAGCAATTAAAAGTATTGTGAAAACCTCGAAAGTTGTTGCCCGACTCTACCGATTACAATTGGAGGAAATAGAATATGACATCCAGTAAATCAACAGTATCGCGTAAAGAGCAACGTGCTCAACGCCGCCTGGCAAAAGCTCTCGCTAAAAACCATGGAAGAATGCCAGCATCTCTGAGCGATGCACTGAGTGGGGATGGCAGCCTTCCTTTGAATTCGGAAGCAAAAGAATACTGGCTTAAAGATTTGCAAAATCCGTTACGTGTGGTTATTTTGCCAACCTTGAAAATCCTTCTTAGCATTACCCTTCACATCACCTATTACCTCAAGCGCCTTTCTCCGATTCAATGGAGAGCACACCGATTTCTTCAATGGCAGATTTGTTTTTTCATGAAACACTTCGTACGACCAGAAGCCAATATTTTGATTCTGCGCCATTTTCAAACCGAGAGTAATCTGCTGAATTTCGTGATTGATAATTCTGGAAAAGAAGGTGTCGAACCTGTCCTCATTTACCCGAAAGTAATCAGCGACCTCATGGTCCAAACGTTCGTCCACCACGATCAAGGCGTCTTGATGACCATGCGTGATTTAGGTGAGATGAAAGGCGAAAATTGGCCAATTGCTGAAGAGGAGTTGCAATGGACAAATTGGACCCCAGTTGACATCCAACACTCACCTTCTCGGAAGAAATGGACACAGTTCCTCGATTTTGAAACAGCGCATGAATTATTCAAAACCACGTTCTGTTTTTGGCTGACGGCCAAAGAATACGAGGCTGCCATCAACTCGTTTCAATTCGACCACTCAGTTGGGTTACGGATTGATGAAATTGTTGGAGCCGCCCACTTTGCAGACCTTGCCCACAACCGTTTCCCAATGATTCTAGTTGGTCCAACAGGCCTCTCTTATCGATTCCTTATGCATGGCTTTTTTGTCGAACACGCTCACGCACATCTTGAAAGAATGAGAACTAAATTGGGGCTGAAGAATCAATGATGTACGGTCTTTTGATCGTTTGGTATATCTTCATCGGCCTTGGCGTTTCACTCGGCACCCACCGTTTGATTTCCCATAACTCCTTTCAATCGAATTCAGTACTGAAGTATCTCTTGGTTTACGCTGGAACTCCAGCAGGGCCGCCAATTCAATGGGCACTGAATCACCGTATCCATCACAAAACAACGGATACAGCAGACGACCCCCACTCCCCGTATTTTGGTGGTTTTTGGCACGCACATTGTGGATGGTATCTCCCCACGAGCAGCACCATAGTTGCCATACTGTATGCCATCGCTGGGCCGATTCGCACCCTTCTCGATCCTTTCATTTGGAAAGGGTTTCCAGAAGAATTACCAAAAGACTTGGATGCACCATTGTTGAAACTCATGAGCCGTCGGCCAGTGAATTTCTTACTTGCATTGTCTCACCTTCTGCCATTCTACTTTTTCTATGTTGAACTCGGATGGTTTGGTATCGCTCTTAGTTGGTTGATTACGGTGTTGTTTTACAACATTGGCGACTCGATTAATTCCGTTTCTCATTTAGTTGGTTCAAGAGAGGATCCAAACACGGAAGCTCGTAATTTCCTACCAAGCGCAATGCTCACGATGGGTGAAGGAAACCATGCGGAACACCATCGGACTCCAGGGAATGCAAATTTCGGAGGTTTTGACATTGGCTATCTTTTCTTACGAATTATGAGATTAATTCGAATGGTTAAATGAAAACCCCATCAACATTAACTTCTCGGATATAGTTTCTGTACCTATCACTATGTACTCGTACACACCGAAGTGTTTCATGGGACGCTTCGGTACAGGCTTGACCCTTGTCGTACTTCTCCTGTTGTTGACGCCCACGGCACTTGCACAAGAAGAGAAGGATGAGGATGAGGATGAGCCAAAGATTCTCGGCATTGAAGGTGAAGACCTTGGAAATGTAGCACTCTATTTTTTGATTGCTACACTCGCGATTGCTCTTTGGAAACCAGCATTCAAATGGCTTAGAAAGCATGGGCCAGAACGTTTTGATAAGGAACCAAGAGAATTTAAACAGAAATTAGGTGTATTCAATCGCCGCTTCATGAAGGTGCACAATTGGATTGGATTAGGTACTGCAGTTCTGGGGACAGTTCATGGATTCATTCTTGAATGGCATTGGACCTTGTGGGCGGGAATGGTTGCCCTTTGGGTTCTTGTTTTTAGCGGCTCAATGATGCAATGGCGCTGGCCCCCAAAGGAAATGCGAAAAGGCGCCCGCATGCTTCATTTTCAACGAACATTATCGATAGTGGCCATCATACTTCTTTATGTTGGCCACGTAATCGTGGATTGATTTCAACGATTCACTTCGTGTGTGCGCCTTCAAGAGGGCCAAGAGGAATAATTCGGAATGCGTTGATACTTTCATGCGACCAGAAATAATGTGCCTTGATGTGATGCCAATGACAGGTTTCTCGTATACCTGGTTGGTTGAGCATTCGTTCAACAAAGGCTTGTAAATTTGGATAATCAATGATTCTGCGGAGATTGCACTTGAAGTGAACCACATACACCAAATCAAAACGCGCCAATGTGGGGAAGAGGCAAATATCTGCTTCAGTGAGTTGACCTTTTCCGTCCCCGACCAACCATTCACGCCCTTCAAGGTGAGCTTCCAATTCATCAAGACGATTGAATAAGGACGTGACAGACTCATCATAAGCCGCCTGAGTTCGAGCGAAACCGGATTTGTATACACCGTTGTTGACCGATTCATAATTGGCATCGATCATTTGGTCAATATCCGTTTTAAGTTCGTCCGGGCATAATGTTCTCCCATTACCGAGGCCAGATTGAGCGAGTGTGTCGAACATTCGAACAATTTCTCTACTTTCGTTATTGACAATAGTGCTGTGCTTTCGATCCCATAAAACGGGAACAGTTCCTATTCTTCCACTTTCCTTCCAACCGTCAAACGCTCGATTGTAGATTCCTTCCAAACTGGTTTCACCGTTGACAGTATCGGCAGTAGCCCCTTCTTCTTCTGGATTAAAAGACCATGAACCATTTCGATTCATTCTCCAATCAACAACATCGAAGGTTATGTGTTCATCAAGTCCAAGCAAGACCGATGTGATGAGTGTTCTGTGTGCCCAAGGACATGCATGAGATACGTAGAGGTGATACCGTTGACTTTCCGTATCAAAAGCATCGTTCGGCGCAATAAAGTCGCGAAATTCACTTGATTTGCGGATGAATTTCCCAGATTCAAAGGCCTTTGTCCATGCTCCTGCTTGCTCATCAGTCGGCTCCATGCTTTTGTCATGCATAGGTTTCTTATCAACAATGCAGTATCTTCATCGGTACTTCCGGTCTGAAAGGCCGCAACAATACGGGTACAATGAAGTTAATTTCATGTGTCATTTCCATCACATACTATTAACGAACACCGATGAGTTTACTACAGGAGAGTTTGAAGTCGTGTCGAATACCTTTGCAGAGCATACACTTCTTCTCATCGATTGTCAAAAAGGATTCGATGACCCTCAATGGGGTAAAAGAAATAATCCTCAGTTTGAAGTAAATGCGAGATCTCTTCTTCATCACTGGCGAAACTTGAATCGGAACATCATCCATATTCGGCATTCTTCAACAGAGCATGACAGTCCATTGGGTCCGCAAAAACCTGGCTTTGCATACTACGGTTGGGCTGTACCCCAACACGATGAAAGAGAATTTGTGAAAAGCGTGAACAGTTGTTTCATCGGCACAGAATTAGAACAATTCCTTAGAAGTAATGATGTACAAAAATTGGTGGTTTTAGGCCTGACGACGAACCATTGCATCTCAACCAGTGTTCGGATGGCAGGTAATTTTGGGTTTGATGTCAAATTGGTTGGCGATGCTTGTGCGGCATTCCCACGAGCTTCAATAAACGGAGGTATGTTTGATGCAGAAACGATTCATCAAACCGCCCTCGCAAGTTTGCATGGTGAGTTTTGTACCGTTGTAGATGCAGAGAGCATCATACGCGATTGATAAATCAAGCGAGAGGTTGAGGTGCTGCAGCATTGACTTCAGCAGAGACGCCTGCTTGATACCGAGCAAAGTTTTCGTTAAACATTGCTGCGAGTTTGTCGGCGGTCACATCGAAACTTTCTGGGTCAGTCCAAGTGTTACGAGGTTGGAGTATTTCTTCGGGAACATTTGGACATTCGACAGGAACTTCAAATCCAAATCTTGGGTCGACGACGTACTGTACGTCATCCAACTTCCCATCCATGGCTGCATTGAGCATAGCGCGAGTGTATCGAATCTTCATTCGGTTGCCAACACCGTATGCGCCACCGGACCAGCCAGTATTGATGAGCCAAGCATTTGCACCATGTTCTTCCATTTTGTTCGAAAGAAGGTCGGCATATACGCCAGGGTGCATTGGCATAAACGGTTCACCAAAGCAAGCAGAGAAGGTTGCTTGGGGTTCTTTGACACCGATTTCAGTTCCAGCTACTTTTGCAGTATACCCGGAAATGAAGTGGTAAGCGGCTTGTTCAGGCGTTAACCGAGAAATAGGCGGTAAGACGCCAAAAGCATCGCATGTCAAGAAGATGACATTTTGAGGATGTCCACCTTTGGAATCCATGGTACGGTTTTCGATGAATTCAATCGGGTATGAGCCGCGAGTGTTCTGGGTCTTGCTGACGTCAGTAAAGTCTGGGACTCCATCTTCATCCATGACGATGTTTTCTAGAACAGTTCCGAATTTTTGAGTTGTACCAAAAATTTCCGGTTCATCTTCTTCGGAGAGATCGATGAGTTTTGCATAACATCCTCCTTCGAAATTGAATACCCCGTTCGCGCCCCAGCCATGTTCATCATCACCAATAAGGGCTCGATTCGGGTCTGCGGAAAGGGTTGTTTTTCCGGTTCCAGACAGTCCAAAGAAGATAGCAGTGTTTTCGCCAGTGGTGTTCGCTGAACAATGCATAGGGAGGATTCCTTTCTTCGGAAGAATTAGGTTCATCACAGAAAAGATTGATTTTTTAATTTCTCCTGCGTATCGAGTGCCTCCAATAATAACTTCTTTTGCGGCATAATTAACGATGACGAAACATTGAGAATTCAATCCATCCTCTTCAGCATTGGCTTCAAAGTGCGGTGCATGAAGCACGGTAAATTCAGGAGAATGGGTGCTCAGTCGTTCTGTGTCAGGTCGAATGAACATGTTACGTGCAAAGGCATTATGCCAAGCATTTTGATTAATGACTCGAATCGGTAAAGCCTCACTGAAGTCGGCACCGCAGTAGAGATCTTGGACGAAAAGGGTGTCTTGTGCTGAAAGGTACTCAGCAACCTTTGCTCTCATTTTTGTAAAAGTTGCCAAATCCGTTGAAATATTTACATTGCCCCAGTTGATGTCCTCTGAAGTGGTTTCTTCATCGACGATGAATTTGTCATTAGGAGAGCGACCAGTTCGTTCGCCGGTCTCGGTAACCAATGCGCGATGAGAACTGAACACACCTTCTTTTCGGGCAACGGCTAATTCGATAAGCGCTGGGGCCTCTTGATTCCAATACACTTCTCCCGAAGGAGTAATTCCATGCGCGTTGAGGTCTCCGGTCGGAGTCCCATGGGTGGCCGCCATGCCACCTCCTTCCGCGGGCCCTCTTTGTCCCTTTTGGCGGTAAGACTTCTTGGAATACTGATTCCCCACTTAGAAATCAATGCATAGCGGCTTGATTGGCCCGAACATGGAAATGAGGCAATATCTCTCAAAAGAGGAGCCGAATTAACGAATCATCGAAAGCATTGAAGGCAACTTGGAACGGGTAAGGTTTCATGACTGGGGAGTCGAATGGCGGAACATCCGATGAAACCCCCTCTCAGCCGAGAGATGAAGTCGTTCGGAAACGTGATTTCCAACGTGCTCAAGGCGTCGACATTCATTCATTCATGGTCAAACAAGACAAGGAGGAACTTCCGGTTGCCACTCAACCATCTTCTTCGGAACCAGAGGATATTGCTGTGGGGGAGATAACCTCCTTGTTTTCTTCAGGACACGATGATCACCTCAACTCTGGAGCGATCCAATCAGACGGTACAGTTCTTCAAAAATCAGAAATGGACAGTGTAACAGACCTTGCAGTACACGGCGAGAAACGACTGGGTTTCGGGCTTTTGGTTGCGATGGTACTCACATGGTCAGCCATTGGAGCCATTGTAGGGACGGTCCTCCCTGAAATCCCAAGTGGATTGGGACTTTTGGCTATGGGTCTTTTTGGCCTCTATCTCGGTGAGCGATGGATTCCAAATCCGAACATGCGCCTCTTAGGTGTGACCTGGGTTATCATCTCGATGAAACTCTTCTACGGGCTTGCTATTGATGCTTGGCATTGGGGATGGTTCGATGGATTCTCTTTTGGAGCAACCGAAATGTTTGGTACGAGCCTTCTTGCTATTGTTTCACTGAATATCTTTCTGGCACAACGCCATAATGAAGATGCTATTGCTGCTCAGGCCACCCTTATTCTTTTGTTGGTTGGAAGTGCAGCAGGAGCTTTCTATGGTGAAATTGGCGTCGCCGCGATGATTGGTTTGGGCACTCTGCTTATGCATGGTCTTGCCATTTACCGTCAATCTGGAAACCTTGCCAGTCTTGGTATTGCATCCTCCTATCTCTGGGTTGGAGTTCATGCACTTTCCAACGACTGGCTTCTTTTTGGTCTTGAAATCGTCCCATTTGAAGATGGATTGCTGTTGTTTTTGTTGATGACTTGTGTGACGGCAACCAATGCGATTATTGCCGCGAGGTTCGTTCGAGCTGAAAATTGGTTTTCGAAGGCATTCGAAGCAATGGGTCTCGGCAAACCTTCCCTTTGGTCAGTTTCTGTGAGCCTTGGAATGGTTGGGGCGTTACTTGCGATTACAGCACACCGTTTGGAAACAGGTTATGCACTTGCACAATTGATGCTTCTCATTTCGGCATTTAGCGGATCGTATCTGGTTGTTCGCGGCATCGATGTGAAAAAATTAGCCCCCTATCTCATCTTTCCAGCCCCGTTCCTTTTGATTGGACTTTCATTGTACTCCTCAGGGGCGCTCGGAATTACACTGCCGTGGAATTTGGATGGTTACAGTGTGTATGCCGTGTTTACTGCGTTGTTCACAATCGCCGCCCTCTTGAGGAATCAAACAGCAGTCTCAGATCACGTTCTCTGGCTGGGGGGCCTCGCAGTTGTCCTTTTACTGACTCTCCTCATTCCATCAGGCGATTCAAACAACGGCGCCCGCCTTCTTTTGATTACCCAAGGCATTGTTTGGATCGGACTTTCGGGATTAGCAGTGCACCGCTCTTCCCCTTCCATCGCAGGAACGGCCGTTTTGGGTCCTTGGGTTTGGCTCCTGTTGTTTGCAACCGACGCCGACGCCCGCATCATCTCTGCAGATTTCATTCCAATTTCAATCAACGAATTTGATTTATTCGTATGGATGAGTTTGCTGGTCGTCCAACAAATTTGGGTCAACCTCCGCCATGGTGAAGTTGGATTAAACCTCGCCGCACGGCTGGTTGGACTTTCTGAAGTCGGTGCAAGACTCCGTGATTCAGGATTAGCAAAACTCTGGAATTTAAGTTTCCTTTTGTCTGTTGTCGTCACTTGGGCCATCGTTCGCCCAGGCGCATTACCCATGTATGGAGTCGTTATTATCCTCGGCAGCTTACTTGTCGGGCATTCATTGATGGTTTACTTTGAAAGGCATTTTGGCAAACCTCAAACCTTGATGAGTTTCTGGGGTATTTTTGCTCTTTTGCTTTCATGGACATACGGACAATCTTCGTTCTGGGCGTTATCTTTAGTGAGCTCATCAACTATTTTGTTGAAAGCATCCGACCGTAGACGCGCTGGTGGGGCGGCAGAAAGCGAACTCGAGCGCTTCGAAGCCCTTCCTGGACAATTGTTGACGATGATGATGGGTTTCCTTACGGCCTTTTTCATCATGATTGCTTTGGACCCCCTTACAACCGTTCCTTTGACCGGTACAGAACATATGCTAGACAAGGAAACCAACCTCTTGGTTTTGATGCTCATCGGACTAGTAGCATTGGTCTTGTATCTTTTGCGAGCAGCCACATTAGAGAAACTCTTACCTCCAGCATTGACCGCAGTCGCTCTGATTATCTCAATGGCTTTGGCAGGTCGTTCTATTGCAGTTGAAATTGTTGTTTTAGCATCGATTATAGCGTTCGTAGGCTCGGGGGCATATCTTGCCGTTCAAGGCGAGTTCCGTTCAGGTATTCGTGCACTCGCCAAGAAAGAGAACCGTATGCAGCGGTTGAAAGAAAAACAAGACCGCATCCAAACATTCCTTGAATCCACTGGAATGGAAGGTTCAGAAGTTCTTCAACTCGGCGCCACCCAAGAGGGTGACGAATCCACTTCGAGTGCATCAAGTAACCTGCGTTTGATTGACACAGAATTGTTAACATTGGCAGAGAAGCAGAGAAAACGGCAACGCCGTTCAGGCTCTTCGGGAGAAATGGACCTCTATGTGGGGGATATTCATCACCAACCAACAATTGTTCTTCTTTTCCTCTCAACGACGATTCTTGCAACTTCATTCCTTTCATTCACTTCCGGAGACACCCTCCTTGCTCTTTCGTTCAGTGTGATGATTTCGATATTATTCGTTGGTCTTTCGCGAATTCGTGCAAATCAAATTGGGTTGAGGCTACCAGACATCATGGGAATTGAGGCTCCAATCGCTCTTGGTATGCTGGGTCTTGTCTTGGTTCACGTCGCAGGCCGGGCTTCGAATTCGGTCGTTCAACTCGGTGACGCAACTCATCTGGTTGTATTCTTCGGGGGGCTTGTGATGTTAGGGGGAATCGGACTTCTTGGCCGAAATGATTTGGGGCACAGAATCCCCAACGCCCTCGAGGGGATCGTCTATCTTGCAGCCTTAGACCGCGTCTTGTGCGTTGTTATTGGAGGCGAAGTACCACTCCCATTCGATATTGACCCGTTTGTTGCAGCACTCTCAACGCTCACATGGACCGTTCCCTTCGTACTTATCGAGGCTCTCCTTCTTGCAGGTGTATTCGCCTTTGATTGGGTTGAAGGCAAACGTATCCAACATGATTTGAGTGACCACAGAGGGGCTGGCGGCCGTTCCGCATGGATCTTAGTTATCGCTCTGCTTTCTTTTGGACCAGCAGCATTTGCAGTTATCCTCCTGTCTGCCCGGCGTGGTGTTTGGTGGACGCAACCGGCAGTTGTTCTTGCTGCTTGGTTGATGATTCCGATGGCATACTTGGCAAGCAGTGCATGGCTTTCCGACATCATCGCTCTGCCATCACTCAGTTTCATTGCTTCAAGCCTTGGACTTCTTAGCATCCTTTTCGTAGCATGGGTTGTACAACAACGGCAAGGTCTCTGGCTTCCTGCAGCATTGTGGGCAATGCATATTCTCTTGATTGGTTCAGCATTCGGGCATAGCAATCTCTTGTTCGCAGTGTTGTTTATTCTCTTGACTTCGACTGTTTCATGGGTCAGCGGCGTCCTCACACTTCGTAAAGCCTGGAGAGTTGTCGGTGCCCTTGACCTTCTACTGAGCTGGATTGTTGCAGGCATCATCCTCATTCAAGGAGCACCAGTCGAAATCCTACTCGTCATACTGATTGCATCAGCGGCCTTACTCGGCTTGGTAACCTATCTTACCCAGACCCATGAGGGTGAAATGGCGAATGAATAACTTTGAGCGCCAATAATGGTTTGAAAAATCCTCTTTACTGGAGCAAATTGTATATACTTTGCATCCTGTGGTTTTTTTTATGTCACAGTTATTCCAAATGGACCGGTACCTCATAAGGACGAAATTTTGGAGGGTATTTGGTGGAGCATTTTTCTTCGAAGACCTCGAAGGAAACGTCATTGCATATTCAAAACAGAAGCGCTTCAAATTGAAAGAAGACATTATCCTGTATTCAGATGAAAGTTGTACTATGCCTTTGGTTCAAATCAAAGCGCGCTCAATAATGGACCTTGGAACAACCTACGATATCACCGATACACAAACAGGTGAAAGTCTTGGTTCTGCAAAACGCAATTTTATGAAATCGCTTCTCAAAGACTCATGGACTATTAACGATGCATCTGGTAATCCTTATGCACAATTCATCGAAGACAGCATCGCTCTTTTACGTCGATTCATACCCCTCATACCAGCGAAATACCATTTTGAAATCGCTGGACATCCGCCGATTTTAATGCAGCAACGCTTCAATCCGTTCATCAAAAGAACCGATGTCATGATTCCACCCGGCCATCCATTAGACCGCCGAATTATTGCTGCTGTCGCTCTTTTGAGTTCAGCCATCGAAGGGCGTCAAGGCTGATTGGCCCGTTTAACGCATTGCGTCGCCCAAATGATTCGCAAGGACCGGCATGATCGGAGCAATTGATTCATGCCCGAGAGACGAATCAAGGCGCAGTGAAATACTGATTTTCGCTTGCGTTCCACTGTTACGAACTCCTAAAGACAAGGGTTTGCCGTCGAGTAAGGCTTCAATGAGCATGAGATTCGCTTCCCCTTCCAGCCCGTGTCGATTCCATTGTGTGACTTCTCCACAGCCTTCAAAATGAGTGCGAGCAATGCTTTCGATTTCATCCGACAGGTTGTTGTTACCATCCCATAATTCACGTCGAACCCTTTGAACAGAAATTCGTTGCTTCCAACCCCGCTTCATGAGCAACTCCCTTTTCGCCACACTTCGGGCTAAGAGATACGCGACCAAGGTTGCCGAACCATCGCCGACCAAGCTCCATTGCCCTTCAAAATGAGGATGTGGTGAAGGCAAGACTGCATGGCCAGAATCTTCAACACCGAGCATCTGTGGCATTTGCGAATCCAATTTTATTGAAGTGCGTAAAGCGTGCGAAAGCCAACGGTCTCCAACAGCGGTTTCTTTTGCATTAACCTTTGCTGGTAATCGATTAAGGGAAGAAAGCAAGGCCAATTCAGATTCAATACTCGCAGCAATGAGCCATGATTTTTGCTGTTGTGTTCCAGCAACAACCATTGCGTCCGCCATTGCATCACCATCGATCACTCGAAATCCGGATTCTGTTGATTCGATTACTAAACATCGGTCACCATCCCCATCAAGTGCAGCACCGACGATGGTTCCGGAAGTAGCAGGTTTGAGATTTTTCAAGAGCATGTGTTCTGATGCTGCGGCTTCTTCGAGCGTCCATGTTGCTGTTGGGGAAAAATCTCCAGCCCCACACGACTTGTTCAATTGCTCCGCTTGCAAACTTACTTCTTGCGCCTCAATGCCGTGGCGGGTAAGCCATTTCGCAAACCAAGAACTTGCGGAACCTTTTGAACAATCCAAAAGCAATGGCTGCTGAATTAAATGGAGAGAGAGCATCGAAACCCCAAACAAGTGTTTGAAGTGCGTGAATCGTTGAGAAAGCCACAAAGGATGGTGCAAACTTCCCCATTCAAGAGAAGCCTGTTCGTTCGGCTGAGAGAGTTCTGCGTGATCGATTTCATCAATTTCACGTTCTTCTTCACACAAAGCATAGGCCAGATTCGAGATTCGGTCTTCAAATTCTGGCGAAGTTTTGTAACCTTCAGCATCGAACACTTTGATGCCAGAATCAGATGCTGGGTTATGACTTGCAGTAATCATACAACCAAGGCGAGCCTTATGCCATAATACGCCATAATGGAGTGCTGGAGTAGCACATATCCCAATGTGGGCCACCGAACAACCTGCAAGACGTAGGCCGAGAGTCACGCCTTCAACCAATGCTTGGTTTCCAGGTCGTTCATCCCAGCCGATGACAACCAACTCTCCTTCACCAGGGAGTGTGTCGATAAGATGTCCCAGAGCCTCTCCGACCAGACGCATGAGGGTCGGGCAAACGCTTCGTGTTTCATGCAATGCCGTGAGTGCAGCCTTTTCATCGGGATTGGCGCTCACAATGTTCCCACGGATACCGTCAGTACCGAATAACCGTTGTACCATTGCCTCACCTGTGTTTCGATTCTGCGCCATGTACGCCGGTTACTGTACTGTTTGGCCAAACGACGCTGTTGCACCCAAGAATAACCCCAGGGTTCGTGACACTGTTGCACCCCAGTTGGCAACCTTCTCCGAGAATCGCTCCGAATTTCCTCAACCCACTGGCGATTCGTTCCCCTTCGATTCGAAGTTGAACCTCGCCGCCATCGTTTCGAAGATTACTGATTTTTGTACCAGCGCCAAGATTGACACCTTTGCCAAGTATAGAATCTCCAACATAGTTGAAATGAGGGGCTTTTGCACCTGGAAGAAGAACCGTGTGCTTTGTTTCACTTGCATGCCCAACGACCGCTTCGGCGCAAATCCAAGAAAAGGAGCGAACATATGCTCCATGGCGAATTTCCGCTTTTGGTCCAACATAACACGGTCCAATCAAATGAGCGCCGACTTCAATTCGGGCAGATGTTTCGACTATCACTTTTCCTTGAGATTCATCGAGAGTGGCTCCAGAATCAATGAGGTTTTGTGGCGATGATGAAAAGGATTCTATCACTGAAAGAAGTTGGGTTTTGAGTCCATTTGGGTTCTCGGGTTGTAAGAAAGTGAAGACTGCATCAGAGTTGGGTAAGGTTGGACAGAACCCTTCATGGGCATCTGCTGAATACAATGATGGAAAAAGTTCCGATGCCGATGGGAGAGAATCCGGCCATTCCATGGCTGATGCAGCGCACTCTCTTGCATGAACTTAATGCTCAAATCAAGCAGCAAGATGGTAAAGTCGCTTTCCTGTAGAGTTGTCGAGCGTAAACCCGATCAGTTCTGAAAGGTAGCGGGGAATGAAAAATCCAACTTTACGAGTCGTAAGGCCGTGGTTCCGCATTTTCCTTTCGTTTGATAAATGGTCAACAATATCTGCTGCTGAACATTGAGGTCGAGATGATACATATTCGATGATCTCATTTTTCAATCGGTTTAATCGAGCTTGTTTCTGAACGCCGTATCCTTTCATTGTTATCATATTCATTATGTTTGAACAAGTATAACAATTCGGCGAGGGACAGCCATGGGACCCCGTATTTCTCTTTCCTGAATCAACAGATATCGAGGATGTCGGCCCATTTTTTTGAGGAGCCGCGTCGGAACACATTCTCATGAAAGTCACGCTGGCCAATGTGAGCACAACGGGATAATCTTCCACGGTTGTCATAGCAACCATAGTTGGCGTGGACGGCAACCATCACTTGTTTCAAATCAATTTCCGGTCCCGTGAACGCTGGTGCTTGGACTTCTACGGATTCAACACTTCCATTCCAAGAGATATT
Source organism: uncultured euryarchaeote (assembly GCA_937892945.1). Lineage (GTDB taxonomy): Archaea > Thermoplasmatota > Poseidoniia > Poseidoniales > Poseidoniaceae > MGIIa-L1. Next base: position 36,606 of record CALBIL010000059.1, read on the forward strand.
TTCTGGTGTTGGCGGCATGAGGGGCTGGGTCTCAAAATGCAGCATTCCTTCAGCAGGTTTCACTGGCTTCCACGTCCCTCTTCGACCTTGGTCAAGCCACGTTACCATCTGCTTCATTTGGTCGATTGTTGCAAGTGCAAGATGTGATTGTTCCCACCATCCTGCAGTTCGGGCGAGTGTAATGTGATGAACCCCAGGTATCACTTCACGGTTATCAAACGCGTCAGCATAGGTCCGGCATAATCCCGAAAGACGAATCGTATAGATTGGTAATGGACCAACTCCGATGTCTTGTAATCGGTAAGGGTTCGCTAATTCACCTAACAACAGGAAAGGTCTACGTTCCGACATTGGAGGTGCTTCATGGGTGGCAAGTAGTTCGTCTACAGTGCCTGAGTCGCTGGTAAATTCTGAACAATATGCTTGCAATTCTTTCCCTTCGAGAACTCCATCAGCAATCCGTGAAGGGAAATGTAGGGCAATCACGTCACTCGAGCAGAAGAATACCGATTCCTTCGGTAATGCAACTGGTGAATTTGACGGCGTATATGGCCATAACCGGGGTGTGCGACTCTCCATGGCCGTGCCTACACGCTCTTCTTCATCAATTCAACGCTCAAGCATTGAACATGGTTTCTTGAAGGCATTGCGGGCAAGTGACTTTGATTGGGCGAACATCAGGGATTCCAAGAGCAACTCCACAACTCGGGCAAAGGATGGCTTGGGCAACTGCAGAACGGCGCTGCGCGGCTTCTTGCGAAGGGTCGTATTCAAATCGGAAATTCGATTTATCGAGCAGTGTAGCAGTTGATGGAATGGTTGGTGCTTCTTTCAAATCAGGAATGAAAGGGGCTGTATTTGCATCAGAGTTCCCTGGTACGATTGGACTGCCTTGCTGTTGGACATGTGTTGCAGGTTGAAGGTGGGCGAGAAGTTCCGCTTCAGTAATACCGTATTGTTTGGTTATTCGATCTATTCCAAGCATTTGATCATAACCAGAAAGGGCCCTTAATGCTGAGATTTCATGCTCCGGAACATCTGCCATGCTCTTCTCATGAACTTCTGTGTTTTGAGTGTTCACTTATATTGAGTCGACTGGTTTCGCCGGATGCCGGAAAGCAAAGACTTGGATACGGAAGACAACATCCCGTAGAAACCCTTGAAAGGAAGGCGCGTTCGCCGGCGCAATGAAGGAGTGACCAAAATGGCCCAATCCCAGCAGAGAAAATTTACCCGAGCCGAATTGTCGCGTATGTCGGCAACAGAACGTTCCGCTACCGCCCGTTCAATTACATGCGGAGAAACAATGACTCAACCGCATTGGGTTTGGGACGACAGTTCCATGGCTGAAGTTATCGAACATTTGACTGGAAATAATTGGGACCACGTCTTCGTCATCAATGCTGAAGGCGCCCCTCAAGGAAGGATTCACGCAGTCGACGTCTTGAAAATCATCGCTCGAAAAACAGTGAACCGTGACATTGCCTGGATGCATGGAATTCCAGCTCAGCAACTCGTTAATCAACCACCAATTACTGTAACTGAGGCAACTCCTCTCCTCAAGGCAGGTGCGCTGATGCTTGCTCACGACTTGAATCAAATCGGAGTCGTCGACCGAAATGGCGCCTTGGTTGGTGTTGTAGGGCACAATACAATGGCCCGTAAAATGCCGAAGTTCATTCTTTGAACTCAAATGCCCCAGTAGCGCTCAGTTTGTGCTTGGCGTGTTCTCAGTGACCGAACGATGGTCATGGCCATCCACAAAACGACAACCCATGTCATTGGATATTGCAGATCGCCGATAATATCTGTAACACTGAATTCATAAGCCTCTCCACGTAAAACTCGGGTAGCAATTACCAATGCAGTATCGACGAAAGAATACACGACCATGGCAAAAATACCGAGGATGAGCAGCCGTCCAGAAAACGACCCTCTTTGCAGACGTAGCAACATAAACCCTGCAGTCGAGGTGAGGAAAGCAATGACAATCCACGCAAGGGCAGAATGTACGACCTCAAGCCAGAGAACTGACGAACTCACAGTTGCAACATAAATATTGTATTCTCTATATCCTTCCGCAACTGCGAAAATAGCACTAAATACGGTAGCAGTCCACAATAAGGACGAAAACATTGCAGCGTCAGCGTTATCACGCATCTCTTGAATCACTTTGTTGACAGTTGCCTCAATCCCCGCACCCTTGCTGAGTAGATACAGCCCAGTGACCAGCGGCAAACCGCCGATAACCACGCCGCCAATTTCGTTTGGTAGCATGATTCCAAGGCCAATCAGCGATAATACCAATCCGACAGGAATCATAATTTTTGCACGCCATTTCGGGTCTTCTAATGCTTTTACAATATAGTAGTAGGTTCCTTCGATACCTTTCGATTGTTTTACGATAATCTTCTCGACATGGTCAATTCGAACTTGGGATTGAAGAATTGGAAGGACGGACTCATCTTCCGCCCCATCAGTTACGAGAATGGCTTTATCCGGTTGGAAGGCTGCTACAACTTCTTCTAATTGTGCAGCAACTGCGCGATCTGAACGAATGCCAACTTTTTCATCACCTGTTAGAATTGCAATCTCTACTTCCTCACCCTCGGAATTGTGTTCTACCAAATTGTCGTGTTGCGAAAGTGCGCCAAGAATAGCGTTTGTATCACTTTCTTCAGGGTCTGCAATGCCGAGCTTAAGTGCTGCGGCCATGACCTGTCGTCGTCCAACAACTGGGCCACGGATGCCAGTTTTAACACCAAGGTCGTTATCCCTGTCCACTGTTAAAACGAGCGTTCGAGTCATTGAATATCACCTGTGGTTAGAGGAACCTAAGCGCCTCTCCGTTTCAAAGTCTTCGCGCGAATACCCTTTATTCAGTCGTATCTGGCAGTTTCTCTTCTTCCACGATTGGTGTTGAAACCAATGCCAATGCTTCCGCTTCCGCCCGTTGATTTTTGGCTTTCCAACGTTGTGTAGCGCGTATATATTTGAGAGGATGATCCATCCAAGGTTGGTCACACAGCCGATTATCACCTGGAAGCACTGGACAGTTGTGGTTAACCTTGAGTTTGCCACAGCCAGAAGGCGTGTATCCATGCTGGTATACATGGTCCACTTGGTATGAGGTCGTACTTTCGCTGAAATCAGGAGCGCCTCGGAAAAAACCAACGCATGCTTCTTTTGGCAGGGCTAATGTTGCAGCCATCGAGGCAAGGAATAGCCTTCCAAAGTGATTCAAGTTCACGCCGTTTGATAATTCAGCTACCGCCTTTCTCATGCATGGCGGCCAATCATTTTCATCAGCCCCGACCAACGAAATTGCTTCTGAGGCTTTCGTAGCCATAAGATTACGAACCATGCCTACCGGTTCAGCAAGACGAACGGCTAAATCCATTGTGATTTCAGTCATTTTTTCCAAAGCCTCAGCTTCCACACCCGCCTTGATTCTTTCTCGAAGCAAACGCGAGAGTTTTGCCGATGAGCCGTATTGCGGTTCTTCGAACAGCGTCACCCATCCTTCGTGAACATCGCAATTTGGAAGCCTCCATCGTGAACCCGTGATTTTGGGACAAATCTCAATGAAGTCACTGAGCCCGATTTTCCACAAAGGCCCTGACTGCGAGCGCCGACGTTGTTGAAGTGCCCCTCCGTAATTCGCAGATACTTCCGAAGTCAACGGTGCATTTTGGTGATCAGCCTGCTGGATATTTGCAATATATGTTCTGGCAATCAGACTGAGATTTTTATGGTCTTTGATGAGAACTTGTTCAGCACGTGCCGCTTCTGCTTGAGCCCAACGTGCGATAAGCCGTTCATCTTCAGAGGCGCAGACAACCAAACGCGCATAATAGAAAGAAAACGCTTCGATGATTCGCCCTTCTTCAGTGAATAAGTCCCCCCCAACCACCTCAACACCTTCTTTCGATTGTATCGAATCAATGAGGCGAATTCGCGCTCTCGAGCGTGCTTTTTCCATCCATGAACCGTCTAAGAGTTCATCCAAATCGATGTTGTGCTCAACCGCCATATTTCGAATCCACTCGCCAGCTTGGGGTAGAAATGGATAGCGAGCAAACGTCACTTCGTCATCAAGTACCGGGAGGGAACTTGGGACGGGCATACCACGGCCATGCGTACCAACTGCATAAGAACTTCAACGAAACAACGGATGGTTCATGTGCACGAGTCCAACCCCCAAAACATGCATGAGGCTCCAACGACGAATGCATTCCTCATTCAAGATGAGGTTCGCCAAGCCTTTGGCTGGTCTGAAGCCGATGATATCGAAAGCGCAGTGGAACTCCAACTCTTTCTCCAGCACCATAGGCACTGGGCCCCTCTTCATCGTGAGCATACTTTATTGCGGGTTGAAAAACAACTTCTCACTGCTCAACGAGTCATCATAATTGGAGCTGCAATCGAAGAAAAAGAACTTGTTTCGTTTAACCAACACGGCGACGTCTTTGTTGCTGCCGACGGCGCAGTAGGCGCCCTCCAAGAGTATTCTCAATTGGTTTGTATCGTTTCTGACTTTGACGGTGGAGATTTTTTGGATGCTGCAGCCAAGCAAGGCCAAACCATTGTTGTTCATGCCCACGGCGATAATAAACAACAATGGAAAGAATCCCTCGCATCTTGGGGGCAATTCACCCCGCCTCCGTCGCTTATTCTATCCCATCAAGTGAATCAGACCATACTTGGGATGCATAATTTTGGCGGATTTACTGACGGTGACCGAGCTCTTTGTTTCGTACTTTCATTAGGGGTCCGCCCTCAAAACATTGAATTGGCGGGCTTTTCACTCAACCGGGTAGGGCAATGGTCGGGCGTTACGGTTGCTGAAACCAAACTCAAAAAACTCGAGTGGATGGAACGAATTGTATCAGAATTAGGATTTGGACATTTCATTAAGAAATAAAACACACTCATAAAACTGAACTTGGGGAAGGGTTGTCATGGATCGCAAAAAACTCAACATGATTTTGTGGCCAGTCGCTCTCCTTCTTATCAATTCTATTTGGTTTGGAATTTCGGATAATGCCGCACCCCACGAAATCAATGATTTCGACCACGCAATCGAAGACCGTACCATTACTCTGGCGGGTGTCCTCGGGCAAAACAAACCGATGCCTTCTGTGTTTGAAGTTGAATTCCGAGGCCTCTCTGTCGATGAAGGCCAAGTCGAATGGAAAATATTTGATGACCGAGACCTACTTATCGCACAATGGGCGGGCGAATTGAATGACACAAACTCTGGTTGGAAGGGCGAACTCGTCCCCGGCACATATCGATTCCAAACGACTGTCGATTCAGGCATCATTACAGAGCAAACGTTGCTGATACAGCCATTTGCCGCTTACGGAATTGAGGGACACATCACCCTCTCCTTCCTCCTTATCGCCGTTGCCGTTGGTGAAACATTTGCTCGAAAGAAAGGCAGTGAATATCTCGCTAAGAAAAACATTGAATCAACCGAGTCGCCTGCAAAAGTTCCTTTTTCTCGTGTCAAAACTGGCATGCCAGAAGATGACTCTGTGACAAATGATGACGATCCTTGGCGAACACCGAAAGGGTTGCAATGAACAGTTTCGGCGAAAGAGGACCCTCTCGGATTCGCGAAGAAACCTCCCAAATCATCGGGATTTGAAAAACAGAGGTATAAATGCAGATATCCAAAATTCGGTATATGGTCGAATCTTACCTTATTGTCGGTGGAAGCAGTGATATTGCCCTAGAACTCGCCTCTAAACTTCTTGCGAAAGGGCACTCAGTAACCCTTCTCGCCCGTGACGCCGAACGTGTTCAAGACTTAGTGTCGCAGGGCGCCCACCTCGTTCAAGGCGATGCTTTAGACAAGGAATGTGTTCAACAAGCAGTTGATCTAGCGAAAGAAAACGGTGAAGGAAGTCTTTCAGGTGTTGCCCACCTTGTCGGCTCTCTTGTATTACGCCCTCCACACTCTCTTGCCCTTGATGCCTTCCAAGAGGTTATTCATACCAACCTCTCAAGTGCCTTTTTGACCCTTTCAATTGCTTGTAAATCAATGCTCAGAACCGGTGGTGGACGTTTGGTATTCACTTCAAGTGTTGCTGCCAGTTTTGGTTTGATGAACCACGAAGCCATTGCAGCAGCTAAAGGAGGAGTGGAATCCATGGTACGCTCTGCAGCAGCAACCTATAGCCAGCGAAAAATCCGAGTGAATGCTGTCGCCCCAGGTTTGACAGACACTCGTTTAGCAGAGACCTTGCTGCGCTCTGATGCAATAAGGGAAGCTGCAGTCAACAAGATTCCAATAAAAAGAATCAACGAAAAAGAAGAAATTGCTTCAACCATGGAATGGTTATTATGCTCTGCACCCGACAACATAACCGGGCAGATCCTCCATCTTGATGGCGGTATGGCAAAAATAAGCGGGTGAACACATGACTTGGAAAAATGCAATTAAAACAAAGCGCCTCAAACCTGGAAAAACCAAAATGGTTACCTTAGGATTGAAAACCGTTACAGTGGGACAACTCGACGACGAATATTTCGCCACCGGGGGCCTATGCCGCCATATGGGATGGCCATTGGCGTGGGGTGGAAAAATCAAAGATGGATGTATCCGCTGTCCACTCCATCAGTCGACGTATCACATTGAAGATGGTAGCGTAAAAGAATGGTCACCTTTCCCATTGTTTCCTCCATGGGGGAAAGTGCTCGGGAAGCTTTCAAAACAAAAAGATTTGAAAATCTATGAAACAAGGGTAAAAGACGAGTATGTCCAAGTCTTCATTGAAAAAATCAAATCTTGAGATTTGCTTGACGGGCTAACAATACAATTCGCATACTGTGTTCAAGCATAGCCGCATTGGCCCATGCTTGGTCAAGGTCAGCTCCGACAGCGTAAGCACCCATACCACGGACGACAACACATCGCATACCGCCTTGTTTGAGCGCCTCAACAGTTTGCCGCAAGAAATTATCAAGGTTGTCGTAATCAGGGTCGACGATAATGACCTTACCAATTTGTTCCTTTCCGGTGACATCTATTGGTTGAACGAGGACTAAATCTTTTTCACTGCTAACGGCAGTTGTACATGCTCCATACGAATGAATCACTGCAGCAGGGCCTCCTGTGACAATGCTAACAGAGGCAAGAATAACTTCCATGACTCTCCAATCTGAAGGTGCCCCCCGAGGAGGAGTTTGTTGTCCGAGAAGACCCGCACACAAACCACGCTCATCAAGTCGAGGCAACATTGTACGGTTACGCGTGGAAATCATAATGCTGAGGTTTTCTGGATGGAGCATGGCGATGGTCCCCATCGTAGCACGAATCAATTGTTCCCGATCGAGTTGCCGTGCAAGTCGGGCGAAATCACCGACGATGTATGCGCCGATGACGATGTCTTCGATGACTGCCGGAGGCATTGGAGGGTTTTCGAGTTCTTCAATCACCTCAGCAGCGCCTGCTACGGATTGTCTCAAACGTTCAACTTCGGCATTGAGGCGAGCAATTTCTTGTTCTGCAAGCATATGTTGTTCATTGATTTCAGGTTGTGGCTCCTCGCTCTTCGATTCTTCAACCGATTCAACGGCCATTTCTTCGTTGACGATTTCTTCTTCCACCGGCGTATGCAGCACAGGAGTATCTTCGACTGCTGCTTCAACAGGCATCTCCTCTAGAACCATCTCTTCAACTTCTTGAGGGTTGGGTGGAGATTCAGGGACTTCTTCAGTAAGAGATTCCGAAAGTGGGTCGGATGGAGCGTTTGACGACGGACCTGATGGTGGGCCTGTTGGAGCGTCTGACGGCGGACCTGATGGTGGGCCTGTTGGAGCGTTTGACGGCGGACCTGATGGTGGGCCTGTTGGAGCGTTTGACGGCGGACCTGGTGGTGGGCCTGTTGGAGTGTTTGACGGCGGACCTGATGGTGGGCCTGTTGGAGCGTTTGACGGCGGACCTGGTGGCGGGCCTGTTGGAGTGTTTGACGGTGGACCTGATGGTGGGCCTGTTGGATGTGCGAGCATTTCTTCTTCAACCACGTTCACTTCTCCGAGAGGCGTTTCAATATTATGTGGCTCCTCTCTTTCTTCAACGTCTTCAGCCACATATTGTTCTTCAATGGCCGGCTCTCTGTTAGCCTCTGTGTTTTCAACGACTTCTTCTTCAGGTGGTTTTTGGAGTCCACCAAGGTCTCCAAAAGCGGCATCAAGCATATTCCCAACGCGGGTATCTTTTTGCTCTTCTTTTGTTTGTTCAGCAGATGTTTTCTTTCCCGCCATAGATTACGCCCCACATAGGCCACATGGCGCGGCTTAAATAGCGGTTCCGTAACGGATGTCTTGCTTAGGCCCGCTTGGTGTAGAGGTTATCATGCAGGATTGTCATTCCTGCGACCCGAGTTCAATTCTCGGAGTGGGCGCCTAATCTCTTCTTTTCTGTGTTGATAAACAGTTCTTGATATACTGATTCAATGACACAAATGCATGGAGCATAAACCCAAACTCGCAGTTTCTGCATGTTTACTCGGAAAAAAAGTTCGTTATAACGGCGATGCTGCTGAGTTCAGGGCCTTGACTCGTAAATGGAACGGTCATTTTGAATTAATGGGTGTTTGCCCGGAAGTTGGTATTGGCATGGGAACTCCCCGCCCAACAATCCGCCTGGTCAACAATGGCGAATCAATTCGCTTGGTGAACCCCAAAAACGGTGACGATTTCACTTCTCCAATGCTTGAATACGCTCAAATCCAAGCTGACGCACTCGTTGAATCAGGAATCTGTGGATTCGTATTCAAGAAAGACTCACCCAGCTGTGGACTTGAACGCGTGAAGGTCTACCGTGAAGGGCATGAACAAGCTACCCGCGATGGACGGGGCATGTTTGCCAAAGTATTCACAACCCTTTACCCACACATCCCAGTGATCGAAGAAGGCCGACTGACAGATGCGCGCCAAGCAGAACATTATCTCGCACGCGTTCATTTCTTTTCTCTTTGGTATCAAGAAGGTCTCAAGGGATGGACTGCTAAGGCAATTATTGAATTTCACAACGTCAACAAACTCTTCCTCTTGAGTCGCTCACCAGACGCCAAGCGCAGACTCGGCCGCCTCATTGCGGAAGGATTTGACAACGGTAACCGACCTGAAACCGTAGCCCTCGCCTACATGACAGAAGCCCAAAAGTCGCTTAACGTTTTGACCAAAAGCGGACCAATTGCCCATGCAATGGAAAGTGTGTTGGGTAAACTGTCCAGCAACTTAAGCAAGGATGAACGTCAAGAAATGCTTGAGATTATTCATGATTTCCGACAGGGCCTTCTTCCCCGCTCAGCGCCATTGACACTCCTTCAACATCATTTGCGTAGATGTCATATCGATACACCGATTCATCAAAGATTCCTCTCCCCAATTCCACTCTCACTTGGACTAATGGCTCGAGTATGACGGACGGCCATTTCTATTCCGATGAATTGTAGGTTTGTTAAATCGTTCGAAAAACGCATTCGACAAACTCCGCAGGCAATTTAGCACACCCAAAGCCTTTGCACGTACTCCAACCCCCTACCCACTATCTCGAACCGCATCGTAGAAATCAGCGATGCTGACTTGATATACTGTTGAATTATTCAATTTATGGAGTGAACACCATGACTGAGAAAACATACACCGTAGAAATAGCCGATGCCACTGGACACAGCGTTGTCGAGATGACCAAGACCGACCTTATCGACCAAGCCGCCAAGAGTCAAGGCAGCTGGGTTTTTGTCGACAACCGAATGGTTGCTTCGGAAGATCTTGCGAACACTGACTTTGATGCAGCCCAACATATCCGCATGGTCCCCGCCCTTCAAGCAGGTAAAGAACCGACGTACACCGTCGAAATAGCCGATGCCACTGGACACAGCGTTGTCAAGATGACCAAGGCTGAAATCGTCGAACAAGCCAAGCAACAATCCGGTGCTTGGGTCTTTGTTGACAATTGCATGGTTGCTACAGATGCCCTTGCAAGTACTGATTTGAGCACAGCCCAACACATCCGCATGGTTCCAGCACTTCTTGCTGGTCAGTGAGCCGTTTTCAACACCTGGCCGACACTTCTTCCAAGGGACACCTTCAAGAAAGGGTGGTGGGTCGCGTTGAATGGAGTCGAATACTATGGTTGAACTCGTTGATTACAAATGCGCTGTCTGCGGAAACCTTGAATCGTTCCACCGTGAACGCAACGGAATTAGTTGCAAAGCGTGTGGATCCCGAATATTCATGAAGTTACGCCGTCAAGGCAACAAAACGATCAAAGCCGAGTGATTTCACATCACACGACCCCCGCGCAGGGTTGAAAGACCTCTGGCAATAAGAGTGATTCCATGTCATCTTGGCTCGCAGAGAAAGCACCTCTTTTGTTTGAGGATTTATTGCTTCCCGAGACGGTTCAGGCGAACCTACGGCATACTTCACTCCAAGCAAATCCGCCACATCTTCTTCTCTCAGGCCCTGCGGGTGTTGGAAAAACTGCAGCTTGGCGTCTTTTGGCTCGACAAGTACTCGGCCCGACGTGGGAGGCACGAACGCACATCCTCCAAGCACGCGACCTTGCTCGCACATCAGGGGCCATGGCGAAATTCGAGGAATTCCTCCGCCCAGAAGGGAGTGGATCGGATGATACACTCGCAGGCCGAACAAGCCTTGATGCGTTTGACCACAATTTTTCTACAACGGCTGCGAACACTCCACCTCCAGCAGGTAAAGAATGCACTCATGCTACTGGGGAAAGAGCCCCAGTATCCCGTTTAATTGTCATCGAAGATGCTGATTATCTTGGCACAATCCGCCAATCCTATTTGCGTAGAATGATGGAAGTGAGCAGTGGCAGTGCGCGTTTCATTTTCACCGCTCACACCCCTTCTCGAATCATTGAGGCTCTACGAAGCCGAACACAGCATATCCGTCTTCCTAAAATCCCACGTTCAGAAATTGAACGCCGCCTTCTTGAAATCGTAGAGCAAGAGAATCTTTCACCCGTCCGAGGCATCATTGGCGATATCTCCCATGTTTCGTCTGGAAATGTCCGTAAGGCGATTTTCATAACTGAACTGCTTGCCTTACGGGAATTACTCGGAGACCGGAAGAATTTGCAAAACCTATTGGCTTCAACTTCCTTGCGCGAAGTGCAACATGTACTCGAGGAAGCTTTGCGTAACCGTGTTCATGATTGGCGATGGGAGAAAGAAGGCAACAAAAACAAACGCGTTCTCAAAGGAGCAATGGGGCTCTTAGATCAAGTCATGGCAGAAAACAGCCTAGAAGCAGAAGACCTTGTGGTTAATTTCCATCATGTCTTGACAGAAGGCCGGCTTCATTTGGGCGAGAATGTACTCGCAGAAATATTACTCGCGCTTTCGGCTTGTGATGTCGCCCTGCACCGTTCGATGCAAGGAAGAATTGAATTGGAACAGTTTTTGTTCAAAGTTGCTGAAATCGGACAAAGGATGGACATTGCGAAAGCGTCTTGACACACGGTCCACTGGGCCGGATGGGCGTGTAGCACAGCTGGATAATGCGTTGGCCTCCTAAGCCGAAGATCCCGGGTTCAAATCCTGGCACGCCCGTACGTTTTCACCCGTATCACATGATGTTTGAAGGCAAGAGCCAAATTGAAAGACCGCTGGTCTTGACATGAGCATCATGACTTCAGGTAGGAGGGACGCGACTAATTCAGATGCACATATCCCCCTTCCAGATCCCTACGGTGAAGGATTTGAATATTCAGAAGATCCGATTGAAAACACTCGAAAGCAATGGGCTGTACTTGAACGCCGCCGCCTTCGAGCGGGACGGATTGCTCGAAACCCCCTCCTCATGATTTGGCGAACATTGAGTGGCTTTTTCCTTGCCATGTTCGCTTTTGTGAGTGTCCTTTATTCACCGTTAATCGAATCAGCCGACGGCTTCATTTTCATATTCATTCCCTTTGCTTTGATTTCTGCAGGTCCTACTGTTATTGCTGGAGAATCTGCATGGCAGGCTATGCAAGCCCGAATTTCTCTTTGGGAACAAGGCGGTGTTTCAGGAGGTAAAACTCACGTTTTACGTGCACAGCCCGGAATGGACAGAATCATAGAAAGCCTAAGCGACCAACGCCGAAACAATGCGGTATTGGGATTGCTTTCGGCATCGACAGTGACGTTGCTCATACTTGCTTCAGCAGTCACATCGAATTCATTAGCATGGAATCTTGCCCTTCTCGTGGCGATGACACTTGGAATTGCCCAGTCCTTCCATGGTGTTTTCTCCTACGGTTTCATCCGTCAACTTGGCGATCCATTCCCCTCGATTGTTTTCCATGCCCCGACCCATCACCCAACAGAATTAGGGAGTGTTTTAGGAGATTTACTGGTCGCCCATCTTGACCCAGACCTTTTCTTAGAATGGGAGGAATGGCAAAAAGAGTTTAGGAAAGCTTTGATTCCAGGCCATATTACAAGACAAGCACTCGAACGCCTCCTCTACATTTTACATCTTCATTTAGAGCAGGAATTGAGTACTGAGAAGGCCCACGGTGAACTAAAATCATTTATTATTGAAGGCCGTTTTCAATCTCTTCTTCTCGATAAGGAAGCACGATTCAATTGGAGGACAATCCAACGCCTTCTTGCGCATTCAAGAGGATGGCAGCCGGAAGCATTTCTCTTGCTTGACCGATTACAAAACGACCTTCTTGCAGGCACACTTCCAATGCTCCGGGCAGAATGGCGAATGGATGTGGCTTTGGCTGAACACTGCTACGAAGGCTCAGGGAACCTCTTCATCGTTCTCAACAATCAAACTTTCGAATCTCGCCATGTACGGGTCGAAGTTTTGACCCCGAATGGTGAACCTGAAACTCGGGACCACCGTTTCGAGTTGAGTGCGTGCCCTCCGCCTCAAAGTTCAGTGCTTCTGTCACATCCGACGGACGATGACGCGCTTGAATGGATGCCCCGATATCTCGAACGAGGCGTTGTTCTTTGGATTGGTGTGGCATGGCCACGAAGTTTCAACGGCCCTGTCGATGTTCAAGTTATTCTTCGTGATGATGATGGAATCGTATTAGAATCTCAGGTGATTCGAACGATGATTCGGCGTAGTGCAGGGAGTCAAACTCAAAATCGAATCCGAAAATTAGAGGCTGCTCGGCGACATGGTGAGTTGCCTTTACCAACGCTTCTTTTCGACAACGAAACGACCGATTGAACTTATTTCACCCTCTCGAACAGCATCTATTTCTGGAGGTCGCTTAAGCGCGTTGCTTATGGATGGGGTGCACTTGGGGGAAATTACCGGATGTGGGACCTTGGAAGCATGGGATGTCATCGTACTAGGCGACGGGCCCGCGGCCCTCCGTTCAGCAGCAGAGGCTGCAAAGCAAGGCGCCACAACACTCGTTCTTTCAGTGAACGCACTTGGTAGTGACACTCATCTCGCTCAAGACGGGCTCGCAGCCCCGCTTCAAGAATCCAATAACCGGGGCCATCGCGAAGATACGATTCGTGCAGGTGTCTACTTGAACGACCAAGACATTGTCGCCTCACGAACTGCAGGAGCAACTCGGCAAGTGGATTTGCTTGAACGGTGGGGTGTCAATTTCCGACGCGATGCACATGGGCTCCCATCAGCTCGAAAAGCACCGGGGCATGCCATGACACGTAACATAGATGCAGGTGATGCGACCGGTCGTGAAATCCAACAAATTCTGGAAGAGCAATGCATGCGGCATGGTGTAATTCGCCGTGGTGACCACCTCCCTCTTTCTTTGATTCATACCAACCAATCCATCAGTGGAATTACAGTGGTCGATTTAGTCAATGGCCGCATTTCAGCGCTGCAAGCAAAAGCAGTCATTCTTGCGGATGGAGGATTTGAAGGTGCCTTTAGCCATGGTGCAGTTGGCCTCGGACTTGATCTTGCCCTCCGTGCTGGAGTTTCATTGCGCGATTTAGAATTCATTGCTCACACGCCTCTTGGAATTAAAGATACCAACATGATTTTGCCACTTGGCCTTCTTCATGATGGCGCAACATTGCACGAAGCAAACGGAAACGATTTGGAAATTGGCGAAGGGGGACTCGATGCAATGTGCCAATCAGTTTCAAATGCTTTTCAGCCGGTTCTCGATGCCCGAAATTTGGGCGATTCTTCGAAGTGGTGGGAAGCAGTATTCCGCAGTGTTCTACAACGAACTGGCGTTGATTTGACACGACAAACCATCGAAGTTGAGGTTCGTCCATATGCGACCATTGGCGGCGTATCTGTCGATGAATGCGGACGTGCAATTCTCTCATCTTGGTCTCGTTGGTTCACTGGATTGTATGCCGCCGGCGATGCATCATGTTCAGGATTCCATGGCGCAGACCTTTTGCCTGGTAATCAAATGCTTGATTCTCTACTTGGCGGAGCAGCAGCAGGAACTCACGCAGGTGAATGGGTTCAAAAGCGTAAATTTTCCAATGCTCACGCTGCTCACGACGCAGAACAATCTGCTCAAGCTGACCATGCCGCTGTTTCAGAGCATGATGAAGAAGGCGTGGTACGTGTAGGACATGTTGTTTCGAAAATCCGAGATACAGTTCGAAGCGCTCTCGGTTTCAGTCGGAATGCAGCAGGACTTGAATCCGCTATTGAGTCCTTAGAATCTGCAGGGATTCTTGCAGAATCTATTCACGCTGACCAATCATCTCTGATTGCAAACACAAACATCGTCGAAATTGCACGTGCTCAGGCATCAGCTCGCCTCACCCTCGCATCTGCTCATGCAGCACTTGCTCGAAGTGAATCTCGTGGTTGCCACCACCGCAATGATTTCGCAGAACCAAATGAAGAACACCTGACACACTACACTGTAAATCAAACCGGAGATGTGAAAACATTGGCTCTACGAAAGAGTAAGACTGGTAATTGGATTTTACCCCCTCAATAATTCTAAAACATCTGAATTTTGGTGAACTACTGAAAAGGGATGCCATCTAGCAAGGCCATGGCCGAGCCAACATTGTTCGACCGAATCTTGAATAAAACACTTCCATCTCACAAAGTCGCTGAAGATGAATTATGGTATTCTTTCTTAGATATTTTTCCGCGACGAGAAGGCCACGCACTTATCATTCCAAAGCAAAGTGTTCAGCGCCTTTCTGATCTTTCCACGCCTATGAGGAATGCTTTATTTGCTGGGGTAGTTGAAGTTCAAAATATTCTTTCGAAGTATTTCGAAACAGATGATTTCACAGTTTGTATTCACGACGGCCCGTTGGCCGGCCAAGAAGTTTCACACGTACACGTGCACGTCATACCTCGCCATTCAGGTGATGGGGGCTCTACCTTACAGGCGATGTGGCCGCATGCTCCTCCGATGGGCGAGGAAGCAGACCATGGCATATTGCATACACTTTCTATGAATCTCCAAGAGGTGATACTTTGACGAATCCACAAGACTCAACCCATACAGATCATCACGGTGAAGATTTGCCTGTACTTTCAAAGTCGGCAACGAAGATGAAAATGGATAAATTATTATCAACACCGATGCCATCATTCGACGGGACCACTCCTGGTTCCTTTGTTTGGTCGAACATAGCGTACTGGATCGCTCGCCGAATCCTTGCAGTTCAGTTTCGAACCAGTGAAGTCACAGGTATCAAAACATTACCTCTGGACCGAGGTAATCTCTGTTGTGGATGGCACACGAATGGCCTCATAGATCCATTACAAATCGTACTTAAACATCCAAATAATTTCGTAATGGGGGGACGCCATGATTTGGTAACTCGTCCACTTCTCGGTTGGTGGACTCGAAAGTTAGCAGTACAACCTGTAGTTCGCAAAGCAGAACTTTTACGAGGCGGGTGCAGTGAGGAAGAAGCGACACAAATCAACGGTCGTTCACTTTTGATGTTGGCTCAAGGGATTTCAGCAGGCTTTGGCTGTGTGCTGTTTCCCGAAGGCACCAGTCACAACGATTCATCGATGTTGCGTTTTCGAACCGGACCATTTCGTACTGTTTTTGCTGCAGCCGCCATTGCAAAAGCAGAGGGTAAGCCGATTCCAGCAGTGATTCCAACGGGCTTGCATTTTAGGAGACGTGACCATTTTCGAACTGATGTGTGGATTGAATACGGCCCACCACACACCATTCAAGCAGAAGAGATTCCAAACGACCTTGTCGAAGCAGTATCCCAAGGGAATTGGGTTGAACCTGCGGCAGAGAATGTCTTTGCTCTTCGGGATGCTTTACGACTCAAACTCGTACCACTCACTCCAAACACGCATGATTGGAATGAATACAACGCCCTCCATATTTTGGGACACGTCGAGTCTCGGAGGGCGAATCAACCTCTTCGTTCATGGAAGCAAGAAGTCGAAGCTGCACGGGCTTTCCGCATCTTATTGCAGGTGCCTTTCTCCGATGAACAGATTATTGATAATTCGGAAATACCCGCTATCACAAACCCAGTTATTACACCAGCCAAAGCCGTTTCAGGATTATTGCAAGCACGACAACTGGATGGCCGAGACCTCAATGTATCTGGTACTGATTTACGTAAAGTCCGCCCTCTACGAGTTTTACAGAAATTAGCTAGGTTGCCGTTTTTATTGACCTTACTGCCGATGTTCTTGTTCTGCTTCACCCCTCAAATAGCAGTCGGGAGGCTTCTCGGCGATTCAACCGATGAAGGAGTCGATGCTCGAACTTCATATCAGTTTCTGGCAGCAATGTTTGGCTCTCTCATGTTTTGGCCTTTTATGGCATTGGGAGCATTAGGGATTGAACACATGTATCATGATTCGGTAGAATCACTTATCGGTTTTGATTGGCATTCCATATATGGCTCCTCCTCGCTCCATATGACAGCGGCAATGGGCACATTCCTTCTCGCTCTGTTCCCGTGTTTTTGGCTCAGTGGAAGGACTTCTGTTTTGTTATGGGATGATTGGTGCGACTTCCAACGTGCTCTTCGCCGTTTGAAATTCGATAAAACAAATCGCCAAAACCTTCGCGGGGCATTGAAAAACCTTCATGCTGAGATGGATGAACTCTAGCATCTGAAAAAGGGTGCTCTTCAAACGAGAGGAGCGTTTGCCCTTCATCATGGCGAGTGAGGAAGTGATTCTCAAAATCCGTAAATGGGTCGAACAAGAACGACTCGTGGCAAAAGAGCAAAAAGATCCACGCGCAGAGATTCATTTGCTTATTCGTTACCCTCAAGGCCCGCAAGGGCACATGTTCGCCGTTGTAATTCCAAAAGGGCGAGATCTCGTTGCCGTTTCAAGTATGACGCGAGTCGATGAAGGCCAACAAAAAGAAATGGCGAATCATATGAAAGAAGATAACGATACATGGCTCGAATGGATTCACGATGTCCGTCTTCAATTAATTCGTACCAGTGTCGATTGGGGGATTCACATGGGGCATCAAGGGGACCAAAAAATAGGGCCTCTTCAAGCATTTAATGTGAGTTTACCTCTTTGGTTTGACGGCTTAACGAAAAACGAATTTATGCACACTCTCCGAAGACTGTGGCTCGCCAAACTTGGTATTATTCACGAAATTAAATTCACACACGGCCCTGGTGTTGGAAAGCCAGGACCAGTCGATGACTGGGTGAAAGCTAAACAGGAAGGAAAAGACGTTTCTCCAGTGTCAAACGAAGACCCGGACCAGTCGACACATCACGAAATCGAATTCGATGAAAAGATGTCCTTTGGCTCTGGTTTTGATCCTTCAGAATGGGCTTAATGCCTCGATTCTGGCATCTGGTCATTAAATTTAAAAAATGACTTGAAAGAGTTGCTATTAAGTAGCATGAGGCTGTGCTTTTTTTCAGTATCACCTTGGATGTGTATTTATGGGTCAAAAAATAAAGTCAGTCAGCCTTGTATCAATTATGTTGCTCTCCGTCCTTTCGACGTTGTTCTTGACAACTCTTACCGCCACAGCAAATACTGTTGTCATCACCGATGCGATTCAAATCGTTGACGGTGGAACTTCAGCAGATACACAAACTGCAATCGGCTCAGACAGTGAAGGAAACGTTCACGTCGTGTGGGCTCGCAATAACCTCCATCTTTACTATTCCATGATTTCCCCTCGTGGTGAAACATTGATTGATGCGACCCAAATTACGAACCCTGGTCTTCACAAAATCTGGCACCCTGATATGGTTGTCGATGACAATGACAAAGTCCACGTCGTGTGGGCCGACAAGTCGGGCCAACACAAAATTGTCTATACTGTTCTCAACCCATGGGCAGCGGCAATGGATGGATCTGCTTCTGACGACGGGACCCTCTCTGCAATCAACGATCACGTTGTATCAAGCCGTGCTCAAAACCGCGATTGGCCAGCAATCGATGTCGACAGTCAAGGCGGCATTCACATTGCTTGGGAAGACTCGTATGACGAACTCGGCCGTTTCTTCAACCAACCTCAAATCTACTACACCATGCTCAGCCCAGATATCAGCACAGGCTCAGTTATCACGAATTTCGATGACACCTTACTCACGCCGGTTATCGGGCACAAAGGACACCCCGACATCGTCGTCGATGCGAACGATTACGTTCAAATCGCTTGGGACGATACACGTGGTGGCAAGGTCGAATTGAACTTCATTGTCGACACATCTGGTTCAATGTATTCCGAGTGGGCAGATATCTGCACAGTGGTTTACGGCGGAAACTTTGCTTCTGGTGGATACTTCCAAGGTATTAAGCCAATGCTTGAAACTGCAAACATGACCGTTTACGAAACAATTTACGGTCTTGGAAACACACTCCCGGGTGCAGCGAGCACGGGTAACTGTGCTGGATACAATCAAAACGCAGGCCCTCGAACAACCGCTCTTGGACAATTCCCAGGTGACGATTCTGGTGGAATCCGCAAGTTGCCGGGTACTGTTTACAACGGAAACACCTATTCTGGGTACTCTGGCGAAGATTGGGGCCCGGGAAGTAACTGGGCTTGTTTGTCTTGGAAAGATGCATCTGGCAATGTCCCAGGTAACCCTCCAACACAAGACGATCACAAGTGGAACCCGAATGCTACCAAGATTGTCATCCCAGTTTCCGATGAAGGTCCTAAAGACGGCGACCCATCTCAACAAGCAGATGACCTGACCGCTATTGAAGAGGCTCACGATAACTGTATCAATGCTGGTGTCATTCCAGTCGGCCTCTACGGTCAAGGCTACGGTGGCGCTGGAAACATCCAATCCCATTTCATGGACCTTGTCCAATGCCCGAACAGTGTTGTTTCAACTTCAACCCGTAACTGCCCGGGCAACACACTCCGAAATTCTGACGCCGGCGGTCAAGCCTACGAATTCCCATCGGGATCCGGCGGTAGCAACGCAATGGCTCTTCTGGTCGAAGCAATGGTCTACATCTCGACCAACAACTCCCGTGAAATCTACATGTCCGTTCTTGACCCCTATGGTAAGATGAACAACGACCCAACATGGACGCCCGGCGCATCTGGCCACTCAATCGTTAGTGGTTCATATGCCGAAGATACCGGTGCTGGTGCAGACGGTCACCTTGTCGTTGTCAACGACACTCGAGTCACGATTGATGACGCGTACTCTTTCCACCCTTCAATCGGCGTAGACATGCAAGGCAACACGCACATTGCTTGGATGGACGGCCGGAACTATGGTTTCGAAAAGGGCGTCAATTACGAAGTCTTCTACACCAAACTTCGCTTGCAAGGCGCAGGTGCTTGGGATGGAGCAGATGAAGGACTTTCCACCTACGCAATTAAGAAAATTCAGGACACTCCAATTTCAAACGTCGAAACAAACGCTGGACTCCCAGGTAACCGCCCATACGGCGGTAACTCTGTTTTCCCTGCTCTTTTGACCGACGATCAAAACAACATCCACATAGCTTGGGTTGATTCAGGAAACGCAACAGCAGATGAAGAAATCCTCTACACCCGTTTGAATTCTACCGACCTCACTGGGCCTGGTATTACTGCATTAGATTCTTGGGAAGCCGTTGCAGTCACTTCCTGGGCAAGTAACAAACTTGGCCCAAATTCAGGCAGCCAACCAAGCATTGGAATGCCTCCAGCATTCTCCAATGACTTGGGCAGTGGTGCGCATATTGCTTGGTCCGATAGCAACAAGTGCAGTGAGGAGGCCAATAACAATCGCTTTACGATTTGTTATTCACACGTCCTCACTGGTCAAGTCGATGTTGAATTCCAAGATGGAGAAACATTCTATCACGTGATTGAACCCGGAGAACAAACCATCTACAACATGACAATGAACAATTCGACACCAGGTCCAAAAGACCTCGTCGCAGACACGTTCGGACTCAACATCTCTGGAGTCCCTCAGAATTGGACGGCGACATTGTTCTTCGCCGACAACCACACAACCATCATGCCAGATACCGCCATCTTCCTTGAGGGTGGAGAAGATATTCGCTTCTACATGCGCATTCGTGCTCCATCTGTTTACCAAGCTGATGCAGACCAACTTGCCGATATTACAGTGACTGCGAAATCGTACAAAGATCCTGCGATTCAATCTGATATTATTACCCGTACGCTCATGGACGTCGTGCACGGAATAAACCTCGATACTTCACACAGTATGGCTGATGTTGAACAAGGACAAACAGCGATTTTCTCGATTACAATTACCAATACGGGGAACGTCAATGACCGATTTATCTTCTGGGACCCATACACTTTGGAAGGCCAGCAAGAATGGCTCTTGCCGTTTAATTGGGGCGTTACTTTCCCGACCAGTGTTGAATTAGACCCTGGGCAGTCGGTGACAAAGAACCTTGAAATTCTTGTCCCAACTTCCGAAGATCCCGGCGCGTTTGTGATTTATCTCAAAGGTTGGTCCGAAGGTGAACCGATTAAATCCATCGAAAAAGGAACGTATGATGTTCTCGAACTCGGAGTATTCGTATCCATTCGTTCAACTGGAAACATCGTCATGGAAATATTTGATACCAGTGAATACGTTGACCCCGGAGAATGTGCGACCTATCCAATTGATGTCACTAAGAATTTCGATTCTGGAAATCTAGTGTTTGTGACCCCAGGTGCGCCTGATGTGAAACCAGACACCATCTCGATGGATGCATGGAGAGTCGATAACTGGGTTTTGACCCTTGACTTCTCCAATGCCCCCGGCGGTAACTCCGAGGACATGAGCGAACCAAGAGCTTGGACTATCCCTCCAGGCGCAGAGTTCGTCACTTACGAAGTTAGCGTAGAAGTTTGTGCTCCAACGGGCGCCTCTGCCGGTCTTGGACCTGCAGTGATTCTCAAAGCATACCTCGACGGATACCCACGGATTTCAGCCTCAAAGATTCTTTCAACCAACGTCAACCACGTGTACTCCCTGATTGCAGATGCTGGCATTGCTGATGAAGATATGATGACGCTCAATGGCCAAGAAGTCCTTCCAGTGAATCCTGGTCAACAAATCACTCTACCAACCACGGTTATGAACCTCGGCAACGGACCAGATCGGTTTGATTACCGTCTTGCTCGTGTGACTGACCCAGCAGGCGTTGATGTCATTTGGGACATTGAAGTTCCCCGTGAAACACTTAAGGAATTATCCCGAGATACCGACCAACTTTTCGAGATTAACATGAATGTTCCAGAACAAGTTGAAGCAGGCGTATACATGGTTGTCTTCCAGACCTTCTCTGAAGAATCATATCCCGATTACGAAGGCCGACTTACTCGACTACGCTATACCCAGTCTATCCCGGTTTATGTTCAAGAATTCTATGACATGCAGATCAGTATGGACGCAACAGTCGATAATGCCATCAAGACTTCTGCCCCAGGACGCATTGTTCGTTTTGAATTGAACATCACCAACAATGGAAACGTTCCTGATTGGCCAACACTCAACAATCACACTGCTAACCGTGATGGTGAAGCATTGATTTGGAGTGAATTACCTGGCATGGGCGCACTTGATGGTTGGGCTGTCGAATGGCGCTTGGTGAAGCAAATTGGAACCGACTTGACAACCGAAGAAGAATGTGAAACGGTTGCCTCAATCGCCACAATCACTGGAGATGAAGACGCAGCAATCGACCCCGCCACAGTCTTTGCTGATTTGAGTGATCGTTGCGTTTATCTCGAATCTGATGATCGGTATTTCATGCCAATGATGGACCCTTACACGACTTACCCGGTTGTAGCGATTGTTAATATCGCACCTTCCGCAAAACTCGATACCCGTAGCATTGGCCTCAAGGTCGTTTCAAAGATGGGCAATATGCTCGAAGGTGGCGACCACGATGATTCACCATCCTGGGCTGCTGAGAATCTCGATACCAATGAATTTGTAGTCACACTCCGATTGCGCGCTCCAAACTTGGTTATTTCTCAGGTTACTGCATCTGATTTCGTTGGTGATGTTGATTCAACCATCCCAATACGGGTTGTTCTACAAAACAACGGAAATACACATGCAACGGATATTGAAATTGTCCTGTGTGAGTATCCAGATTCTGATGTTGACACGCTCAATGAGATTAAGAAGAATGGATGCGCTGATGAAAACATCGTCATGCGTCAAGTCATTGGAGCTCTTCTTGCCCCCGACGATTCTGAAGATTACAAGGAAATCGAATTGGTACTCCTCTATCCAGTATCAGCAGGTAGCCATGGCGTCTATGTCGTTGTTGATCCTTCCAATTCTATCGTTGAAACACAAGAAAGTGATAACATCAAACGTGTAGAAAATGAGTTGAAATCAAGCGGCGGTATTTTGGACGTTGCAGGTGAAGTCGTTGGTAAAACAGCCCTTCCATTTGCAGTGATTCTCTTGACACTCGCATTGTTCGGCGTGGTTTTCCTCGTTGGACGTGGACGACGACAAGATGTCCTGGACCGAAAGGCTGAGCAATCTTCTCTTGTATCGGTCTTGGCCGGTAGTGAGTCCTGATTCGGCAGAACCTCACTCCTTCTTTCGAGGAAGTGAGCCAAGCCAGAATCGGAGGTCGGAGTTGTTTGGAACAGCGATGACATGCCCAGCACGATCTGATAACTGTCGTTCAAGCCGGCTTCGAACCTCATCGAGTAGGGTTGCCATTTCGCTTTGCCCGAGTTGTAATTCTCTACGCAAATCGGTAAGGTCCAACTTACGTTCAGGCGCTTCGATAATACTGTGAACCATGGTTCGTTGTTGGTAATGGTCAAAATCGGCATCAACTCCTGCAGATATACGGTTTCGAATGTGCTGATGCAAAGCAATAACAGCATCTCTCTGAGCATCGATTCCTTCGAGTACGCCGTTGAGGTGCTGAATGTGAGCCATCCCTTCGCCAACAGAGATTTTCTTACGCCCGCTTACGGATTTAACGACCTGCTCAGTCGTAGCAGGCAAACGATTGGAGAGTCGCATTGGACCTCCTGCTGGTAGGCTTCGTTGTTCGCAAAGGAATAAGTCAGGCCCGAGGTCAATCCGTAAAGAAATCGATTGCTGGACACTGTAAATGGTCCTTGGAGGCCCGCCTTTCTCACTTGCTACTTTCATTTTGGTTACAAAATTTCCACGCTCTAATTCGCGTAAATGTTTGACAATTGCTTGCTGACTCACATTGAGTAAATCAGCAAGTTGCATAGGGTAGTGTGGTTCACGAACTAACCGCTCGAGAATCTGCCGGCGTAGCTTGTTTTGAAGCAGGGTTAGGGCGGTGTCAATATCTTCCACACTGGTCAACTCGGAGTTAACTAGACATAACCACCCTTTGAATCCGTCGCTCGATACAAACCTCTTCCACCTCAATGAGGGAAGCTTTACAGTTTCCACTCTGCTCATTCAACAAAGGTATCGAGAACTTGACGAATGTAAATGAGAGAAAAGCGATCAGCATGCAACCTAACTTGAAGACAGTCCGACAGGTCTTCACAATTCGTCCCAAGCCGACCAATTATCAGAGCCAGTCTTCTCCTCTTTCGTTTCGGTTTTTTTTGAGCGAGAAGGTAGGGTAGGAGACTTCCGAGTTTCGTTGGTACCCCCAGTATCCCAATCTGAAATTTCAACAATATTTGCGACAGGACGTTCGACTGCTTTTGTGGTGGGTGTCGGTGAATCAGCAAAAGGGTCATCGACCTGAGGGACTTTTTCAGGAGCATCCCCTCGCATGAAAGCATAGACTTGTTCAGTTGTCATGAGGGTTCCTTGCATAACATCCTTCGACCCATCAACAAACCCATCATCATTTTCTGTGATTTCTCCTTCGTCTTCATTCTTAGCACCCATGTAAAGTGGGCTGTTCACATCATGTAATGCTGCTAACATTTCTTCTTGAGTTTCAAATGATTGAAGTAATTCCTCATCCCGGCTGATTACTCTTATTGAGCCATGAATCGCATGACTACGGGCTGAATAGGCCAGTATACCAGCGAGAGGGAGGAAAAGAAAACCTAAGCAGCATATTCCGAATCCAAACACCAATCCACTCGACTCCAGGAGTTTAAATTCTTGCCAATCGGAAATCGGTACAATCCAAACCGTTTGGCTTTCACATCCTTCATTACACGTACTTTGAGCAAGGATTTCACCATTTTCTTCAACGTTCCATTCTTCATGGATTTCAAAAGCCACTCCATCGGAAGGCATTGGAGCCCAATCCGAAAAACACGATTTTGGTGAAAGGTCTTCAGTCGCTGCAGCAGAGCCATCAATTGGAGTTAAGCTGACCGTCATGTCTCCCTTGCCTTCTAAGACAATGGCCATATAGCAACCCTCCTCTTGAACATCAAAGGTTACTGAGTTCTCTCCTTCAATTTCAGCGATGGATAGTATTCTTGGGTCGTAAACCGAATCAATTGTCTCTTTTTGTGTAGAAACAAGTATGGTTCCAATGACGAGGAAAAGAGCACCTAGAATTGCCAAGCGCGAAGCCCAAGGGGACTTTTGCGATGCCCCCTCTGCCATGGTCTATCCTCAGCCTTCTTCCTCAATGAATCCTTGCGCAGATCAAGCCAATCCTAATTCGGCTAATTTCTCCGGTAAGTAGGTTTCAGTTACGAAATCTAAACCGTATTTAGCTAACGATTGTTGTTCAGCTTTCTTTCCGAGTTCCAACATCATGTTGATTTGTTCTTGCCACCAGCTGTC
This sequence comes from uncultured euryarchaeote, assembly GCA_937892945.1. Lineage (GTDB taxonomy): Archaea > Thermoplasmatota > Poseidoniia > Poseidoniales > Poseidoniaceae > MGIIa-L1. Next base: position 61,745 of record CALBIL010000059.1, read on the forward strand.
GGCAAATCTCGGGTCAGTGAGTTCGGCATTCAATGCCTCAACATCCTTCTTTGACAAATCGTCACTTGGCAACTCATACGCAACAATATCATCCGCAGTAATACCAAGATAGGTCGCAGATGGCGTTGCCAAATATTCGGAAATGTGTGCAGTTTTAATAGCACCATAAGCAATCGAAGCAAAAATACGGAAGGACCACGGATCACCGTCAAGGAAGACAACAACTGGTAAATCCCATTCTTCACTCATCCGTTTCATGATACGTCGAGTCGAACGAGCTGGTTGTCCTTTGAGATGCAATAATCCACAACGGTACTGCTCATCAAATCCATTTTCAATTAAACGGTCAAACATACCACCAGTCTCTATGGCCATGATGAAATCAATATCATGCTCAAGCAGTTCAATCTTCTCCAATTCCACGTTATACGGTACGCCGTATCCTGAATCGCCAACGTCATCTCGCGCATTGATTCGCATCCATTCACCACGTCGGTTCCGTTCACGTAGAGTCAAGTTTCCAATCATACGAGCACCGTCTTCTTCAGGACGTAATTTGAAATCTTCACGCAAACATTTCGTTACAATTTCCAAATCTTCAGCCAAGTTGTTGGAATCATTTTGGCTTCCAAATTTACCCATTCCCCATCCTTCGGAAATATAGTACATTTCTCTCAAGGTTGAAGATTTTCCAGCATCCAACATTTCCTCGATGAATTCAACGACGTGTAACGTTCGAAGTAATTGTTTGGCCGAACCTAGACTGGTTGCATCGCGCACTGATTGTTTTTTGCCGTATTTGTATACACCGAGTTTTTTGTCAAAACCGATGTTGGTTTTTGTCCGCACAGGTAGTGTCATCGTAGGAGGTTCACCTTTGATGATTCGGTCATACATTTCTGCAACGACTTTATGCATTGCAGTTTTTGTTTCTTCTGCGGTGTGTGTACGAGCCATCAGACTTCACCTCCAAAGAGGGTACGTTGACCTTCTGGCGGAGCTACAGCCGGCTCAACTGTTTCTTCAACAGGTGTCTCTGAAACTTGCTCGGATTCCATTTCAGATTCGCTCATCGATTCAGTATCTGGGGAATCAATACCGCTCTCATCTAAGATTTGTTCTTGACGACGAATTTCTTGAAGGAACTTCTCATCCATCTTCGTTGCCCCAATAACATCTTGAGATCCTCGGAACAAGACTTCGGTTTCTGTCCAGTCACCGCGTTCTAATCCACTAAGACTGTAGGCAATTATTTTCTTTTCACCAGGTTGTAGTGATTCAAGTTTCCATGCCCATACGCCAAGAGCTTCCTTTCGGCCTCCGTTTTCATTGTTCTCTATCTTAGCCCCCGACTTTTCAGGCCAAGTTGCAAGTATTGTGTAGGCTCGAACTCGACTTGTATAATTGAATAATATAATCTCGACATCCGTTTGCTTTGTTTGCTTATTCCACTCTGTTGTAGTTTCTGAAATAACCGCCGACATAATCTTCGTGATTGAACCCGAGAGTTCCGGTACCGGCCGGTCAAGGATTTCAGCAGACTTCTTTGCAATAGCAGGGAGAATATCATTGATGAGTTCGAACTTTTCCTTCGTCTTCGCCATTTTCTTCTTCTTTTCAAGATGTTTCCGCAAGCCTCGGCCCATTTCGAGCATTGCCTTTCTACCCTCTTCCATGACTTCCGCATTATCGGCAAGAGCTTCTTTAGCTTCAGAAGTAAATTGAACGTTTGTACTGGCAAGGTGAACTAAAACCGCAGCAGGCCCTTTCGGAACCCCTCTCCCACCAGCTTGATCGAGTCCATATTGACGCCAGTCTACGCTTTCGATTGCCTTGGTGAGTAAGCAACCGCCCTGTTGGTACATCAAAGGAACACGGTTCGCAAACCGAAGAATCTCAACTGGCTTATCACCAGCCATATCGCCTCCAAAAATCAATCCAACTTCAATTTGGAAGGGGTTTCCTTGTGTTACACTTGGAACACGTGTGAGTGTCGATACGAAACGAGAGTCAATGGTTTTGGATAGGCCCTTCTTGATGAGCAGTTCTTCGATTGGTGACAAACAATTCGTTGGAGGTTTGAGTAATTTAACAGGCATTCCATTGAACACACGTTCGCCTTGGAAGGCTTCTAAGAGGTGACGAATATCATCTCCTTTTACGGTCTTCATCTTTCTTGTTCCTGCAATGTCTGCCGCTTCACATAATTCTTTACGAGCACGGTTGGTTACTCCTGAGAAATTGTTCAATAAGAAATGGTTCACATTCAAATCATTTGATTCAGCCACCATTCGTTGTAATTGGCCCAACTCAATACCATGAGGGTGGGGTTTGATGCTCTCGACTTTTGTCGGGAGTCGTTCAGTAACTCGAGTCCAATGATGTTTTTCTCCATCGGGATCGATAAAAATAATTTCTGCGTGCGGGTTGACGATACTGGTCATGCGAAGATATTGCCAAACACTCTGCCTCCCTTTCTGGTATTTTGCCTTCATTTCAGCAGTTACTTCAGTGCCATGTTCTTTTCCAGAGCCATCTTCATTATACCAAATTTCACGACCAGCATTTGCTTTTGTGGCTTTATTTTTTCGAGTATCAAGTCCAATATCAACAAAAGCAGCAGTCGGTTCCGTGGCAATTTTTGAGCGCACGTGGGTCGCTCGCCCAGTGGTTAATTGACAATACATGACTACGCCAGTAATTCCAATCCCTTGTTGTCCACGAGATTGCCGGATTGCGTGAAATCGTGAACCGAAGAGAAGTTGTCCGAAGACCTTCTCGATGCTCTTCTGAGGTATGCCTGGCCCATTATCTTCGACAACCATTCGAATGATGTCCTTATTTGCATCAACTTTAGTGATTTGAATTCGAATGGTTGGCAGAATGCGAGCCTCTTCGCATGCATCCAACGCATTGTCAACTGCTTCCTTTACTGCAGTGATGAGTGAACGGGCTAACGAATCAAACCCGAGAAAGTGCTTATTCTTTTCAAAAAACTCAGAAATTGCAACCTGCTTTTGATTTGAGGCGAGTTTTTGTGCGATGCCAGTCATGGTATTCCTCCAACACAGGTCCTCCTTTGTCCCAATGACATCGGGCCTTTGTGGTAAGCAACCTTGTCGACCGACGGTTTTTAATGTCTAAGACCGAACATCATCAACGGACTTCCTTTTTCAGGACTTTCAGTCCTTCCAAATTAGTTAAACAACTCTTCATGCCATGAAGTGATTGTGCCCATGAAAGCAGAAGCAGCCACAGTCAATGGGCTGGCGAGATAGAGTTTACCAGGCCCTGAACGTCCTTGGAAATTTCGATTGATTGCCGACACTGTCACCTGTTCAGGCGTGATAGAAACGCCTGGACCGGCACCAATACAAGCACCACAGCCCGGGTCGATGAGTTTGACACCGACGCGTCCGAACAAATCATGCCATCCTTCGTTTACAGCCAGGTCTTTTACGATACCAGAGCCGTATTGAATGTAGAAATCCACACCTTCTTTGACAACAAGGCCGGCATTTTCTGCAGCCTGGCACACTTGAGCATAGTAAGCCACATCATCTGCTTTTCCAGCAGTGCATGAGCCCCCGTAGGCGATATCGATTGAAACATCACCAATATCAGTAATGTTTGCACCGTTTGTGGGGTCACTCGGAATTCCTTCATCCGGATTGCCAGGATGAGCAACCATCGGTTGTATCTCTGACATGTTGATGGTGTGAACTCCACCATGATATTGCGCCCCTTCATCAGGATGAACTGCCCGACTCTTCTGAGTTTCTAAATCTAAATGGGGCTGAGATTTGATCATCCATTCAAACAGTAAATCATCAGCTTCACAAATACCAGTTCGGCCTGAGCATTCTGTGGCCATGTTACAGAGGGTTGCTCGTTCATCAATCGAGAGGCTCGTCAGACCTTCTCCACCAAATTCCATACTGCGATTGAGGGTTAATTCTTCACGAGCATGGTCGGCCAAGATGTAGAGGATGACATCTTTGGCGGTACAACCTGGCACGAGGGTGCCGACTAAATCGAACCGAATCGATTCGGGGACTTTGATTGAAGTAAATCCAGCGCTGATAAGATTGGCATATTCAGTCGCCCCAACGCCCCATGTGAGTGCATTTGATGCGCCACCCATACAGGTGTGCGAGTCTGTGGCTTGAATGAAATCACCCACTTCAATAAATTCTTCTCGGGCGACCTGATGGCAAATCCCAGGCGAAATACCATCTTTAGCAGAGTAATCCCGAACTAAAGTATGTTTTTGAAACTCAACTTGGAGGTCCCGTAAGGTTTGGATTTTATCCATGTGAGGAACAAATTTAGGATTATGATGAGCATAAAGCAGATGGTCTTCGAACACTGCAAATTTACTTGGGTTTGGTATTGTGTAGTCATCACCGTACTCGTTCTGGAGGAATGTATGAACTTGGGCGGTGGTGAATTCATGTGAGTATCCACCTTGGACTTGAGCAATAACGGGGTCATTTGGTTTAACACACTGCCCTTCTACTTGTCCAACGAGATTACGAGCGATAATCTTCTCAGCCATGGTCATTGGCCGGAGAGGAGTGTCCAATGGCGGAAGTTCGATTTCTCCATTCTTGAGTGATTTCGCAAAAGCAAACAAGCCGCCTTTCTCGAGAATAATTTGGGTGACTTTATCGTAGCGAGAAGTGAATTCCTCGAGAGCGATCTCTTCGCCTTTTTGCAACCGTTCGAGCATTGAATGGTCACCCATAATTTGTCCAAGATTGATGTTATTCTGTGCATGAATCGGTGCAAAAGATGCGGCTATGACGATATTAATTCCCGCCCAACGTTCGCACTGCGGGGCGGTTTCTCGTGAAGAACCAGTTCCTTTTCGTTGGCCAGAAACAATAACCTCAAAGTTTCCATTCTTGAGTGCATTTTCATTAAACACTCTTAATCCGTTATGCATTAATCCCGCATACGCATTCTTCGCAATCTCGGCAGGGTCATGATCGAAGCAAACCCATGCAGGCGTCATGACATCTGTGTTGATGTCATCAAGTAAATCATCAACAGTCAAATCTTCCATTTTCAAATTGAGCCCATCATACAATTGTTGCTTGATGAGTTCGAGGTCTTTGGTAAGAAAAAGAACCCTTTTTTCAGGGTGGAGGGCGATTTTTGCTGGCGGCCAATTGTCTCTCATGGCTCCCCCTCAAACCCTTTCAAGTGCTCAGTGTTCATAACCGGTTCGGGAAAAAACTCTCATGAGAAGTGCCGTATTTTCTCTGAAAACGCAGTTTTTCGAGTCCACAAGTTTAACCGTATTGATAATTAGGTTTAAATACAGTTGTGCATCGGTGTATAATAAGGTTCCCTAATCAGTTGAGCGATAAGGCTCGACCAGGGCAAGAGATGAGGAATACATATGGACGAACAACAAGTAGAAGATATCGTAAAATGCAGTGATTGCGCAGGTCGAAATTTAACTCGTGACGAAACCCGTGGCGAAGTCGTTTGTGACGATTGCGGATTAGTGTTAGAGGACAACGTAATCGACCAAGGCGCTGAATGGCGTGTGTTTTCGCCGGAACAAGGCGACCAACGTGCCCGTACTGGTGCTCCAATGACCGTCATGCTCCACGACAAAGGCCTCTCGACAGACATCGACTGGCAAAACAAAGATTACTCTGGAAAGACAATCAATTCCCGTTACAGATCGCAATTCTACCGAATGCGTAAGTGGCAAAAGAGAAGCAGAGTTTCCAATGCAACAGAGCGAAACTTAGCTATGGCGTTGGCCGAGTTGGACCGTATGGCCAGCCGCCTTGAACTTCCAAAGTCTGTTCGTGAAGCAGCAGCAGTCAATTACAAGAAAGCAGTTGACAAGCGTTTGATCCGTGGCCGTTCGATTGAAGGTGTAGCAGCAGCATCCCTCTACGCAGCTTGCCGTCAATGTGGTGTTCCTCGAACACTCGATGAAATCGGTCAAGCCTCCCGTACCGGTCGAAAAGAGATTGGTCGCACCTACCGTTTCATGGTACGAGAACTCAAAATGAAGATCATGCCAACTGGCCCAGAAGACTACATCTCACGATTCTGTTCCGGACTTGGACTCGATGCTGAAGTCGAAGCAAAGGCTTACGAACTCATCAAAGCAGCTCAAGAGAAGGAATTGACCAGTGGTCGTGGACCAACTGGAATTGCAGCCTCGATCATTTACATCGCTTCGGTCTTGTGTGGAAAGCGCAGAACCCAACGCGAAGTGGCAGAAGTTGCTGGTGTAACTGAAGTAACCATCCGTAACCGTTACAAGGAACTCATTCAAAATCTCAATATCGAACTTGATATTTGAAACAGAGCCAGTTGAAACCCTGAGGTCTCATCATGGGAAAAGAGCGAACTAAATTATCAGACAATGTCTTCGAGGCAGTATCTGCTGGAATGGTTGAAGCGTTGAAGCGGGGCACGATTGCCTGGCCTCTTCCTCAACCACCGATGACAGACCCTGACTTTCCGCCTATCTCTCCCGCCTCCCCTGATTCAGTCATTGAACAAGGGGTTGGGATTTTACAAATGGATCGGGCAATGTTCGAATCGAATCTCAACACAGTTGTCGATTTGATAGTCCCTCATCGAATGAACCTCAGTGACGACCCATTTACTGTACATCAGAAATGGCTCCATCGACGTATTGACAAAGTTGCTGAAAGCCTTCTGTTCACCGTCACGACCGATTGGTTGGCTCAAGCGTTTGACCATACCGCTCCAAACACTGACCGTTGGTGGCTTGCGATTTCTCTTCTCAACGGTTTATCGACCACTCCACATGGCCAGCCAGTCCACCAAGGATACCACCTCGTCGAATCGATTGCATTGGCCGAACGCCCAGGAACCTGGCATACACAACCTGATGCAGGGCCTCATCAGTCTGAATGGAACCCTCATGCAGTTCTTCCTCGTAATTCAGGAGTTGTTGCGCATGATGCTGGCGTTACAGCAGCCCGATGGCTGATTGAAAAGTTAGAAAATGACTCCCTCGACCGTCGTCTTTTGTTGATGGAATGGGTTCGCCTACTCCTTCAGCGACCAAACCTCATCGAGCCTCTCGGACTTGATTCTATACTTCTCCGGCGCGCTTCAGACCCTGAGGCTGAAGTTGCAGCACGAGTTACACTTTGTCTCGCCAAGGCGATTGAGTTCAATCGAGACACAGGTCTTGAACTTGCTAAACGCCTTCACCAGCGCGATGAACTTCTTATCAAGCGGGGAATGGCCGATGTCCTTACCCGAATGTTCCGCCGTCTTGAATGGGATGCTGTGCCGTTTCTGAACGATATGCTTGCCGACCAAGATGAAGGCGTACTCGCTGCTGCCAGTGCAACAGTGGGTGATTTGAGGTTCCTTGACTCGGAACTGTGGGCTGATACCATCGCAAAGTTAGCACAACACCCTCTTCCAATTGTTCGACGAAACCTCGTGCCTTTTTTGCGTGATTACATTGAACAATACCCCGAAGATGAACGTCGCCTTCTTCCTATTCTCTGGCAAGATGGTGACGAAGTTGTTCGTACACGAATGCGTGAACTGTTGATGCGAATGGAAGAGGTATCACCTGACCATTTCGCCGCCCGCCTTCTTGACTTCAAGAAACAAGGCTGCCCTCTTGAACCACTTTGGGAACCACTCACACTACGTCGACCAGAACGAAGCCGTCTGTGGCAAGCTTGGTTTACAGGCGAAGGAGAACAACCCACTCTGCCAGAATCTCGCCCAGTCCTTCACAGCGACATGGACGAATCAGGAGAATTACCATCTGTCGAAGATGCACATCAAATCTTAGATCAAGAACTCGGCTTCATTGATGATTGAACTCATTCTTCTTCTGATGAAGAAGCCAATGGCCCTACGGTGATGAGCCCTACATAGAGTGCATTGAGAATGACTAAACTTCCAATGAGGGTGAGAAGCATTCCCGTTGGCTCAGGCATCCATTCGTTTCTGTTTGTCCATGTCACCACTTTGACAAAGAATAAACATCCGAGTCCAAACAGCAGAACGTTTCTCCATGTTTCTTCGGGAGATGCCCACAAATTGACAGTCGGTGCGATGCCTTTCCGGTCAAAGGCCCATCTGAACCAGGCCAGATAAAGCAATGTCAAGCCTACCAATCCGAGCACCCCTCTTGAGAAAGAACGAGAGTCCCAAGGGCCTTCTGGAGTGATATCGATAAACGATTGAGCAACACAAAAGACCCCTACAATGGCGAATCCTCGCCACTCAAGAGTTCTGCCCATATCTCAAGGCAGAAGGGCTACGCTTGAAAGCCTACGCCATCCAGCAGGTCTCATGGCGGTCGTTCAAGATGCCTTACTGGTTGCAGGAGGTCTTGGGACTCGAATGCTCCCAACCAGCGCATCGGTACCAAAAGAGGCGCTTCCGCTTGTCGATATACCCGCTCTTATTCACCTTGCTCGTGAAGCAGTCGCTGCAGGAGCACAACGCCTTCACATCATATCCTCGCCAAGAAAAGATATGACAGCGTTACTTGGAGACCATGCTTGGCTTCAAGAAAAACGTCCTGAACTTGACCCCCAACTCCTTTCACCGTTTGCTGATGTCGAGGTCTTTATCCATATTCAACATGAACCACTTGGTTTAGGAAATGCTATCGAATGTGCTTTAGATGAAATCGATGGGCCTTTTTTGGTCTTACTCGGAGATAATATTTTGCTTGACCAACATACCTCGCCAAATGCCTTTTCACCTTCCCTGGCAAGTAAGAAGTTGGTTGAAAGTTTTGGAAAGAATGGCCTTCCATGCGTTGGTTTAATGGCGGTCCACCCCGATGAAGTTTCCAATTACGGCGTCGTTCGCCAAGAAGGAGCAAGAATTCTTGAAATTTGTGAGAAGCCATTGCCTGAAGATGCTCCGTCAAACCTTGTACTCTGTGGGCGTTATTTATTCACCTCTGATGCGAAGAGTTTGCTGCAACAGTATGATGTTGAAACGTATGGGGAACTTCAGTCGATTGCTCTTCAACAACATTGGATGAAAAATGACGGCCTTATTGGCGTCGAACTTACCAATTTCCAATGGTATGATTCAGGTAAACCCTTGCCGTGGCTCCAAGCGCAAGTCGACCATGCACTCCGTCGCAACGACCTCTCGACTTCATTTAGAGCGTGGCTCCAAGAACGCCTTGCTGAAGATTAACGCTGGCCAGGTTTCCAAAAGGAAAGTGGCACGGGCTGTTCACCTTGCGCTTTACGAAGTGCCAAATGATCGGCGCGCTCATTCCAACGATAGCCCCGGTGAGCTTTGACATGTTCCCATGTCAGGGTTCTAAGTTCAGAAACTGCATCCCAGAGAGATTGAACATGAGCCACTAATTCCCGATTCGCTTTCGCTTTCCATGCACCACAAGCAAGATTGCCAGCGTATTGGGAATCTGCGCGAATGACTGCAGCATCATTTCCTCCTTCGACTAAGAGCCATCGCAGGGCTGCAGCAAACGCGGACAATTCAGCCGTGTTGTTTGAGCCGACTTCTGCTCCGATGAAATGTTCCATATCATGTTGTGTTACCACGACATCAGCAAACTCTTGATGAAGCTCACCACTTCTTTTCCCTAAGCCAGTGTCTCCAATCACGACCACAACCGACCAAGCAGCAGGTGTATTTTGATCAACGTTCTGGTTGCCAAGGCAGGAGCCATCTACATAGAGGCTCCATTTATGATCAGGCACACGCTTCACTCGCCAATCTCTGCTTTGTAACCGGCAGCATCCATCAACACGGACACCGCATTCGGGTCATCTAAAGTCATCCGAACAATCCAACCCTCTCCATATGGGTCGGTATTCATGAGTTCAGGTGCATCATCAAGTGCATCATTTACAGCGGTAATCTTTCCAGCGAATGGAGCAAAAATTGGTGAAGCGGACTTCACAGATTCAACGATTGCAAATTCTTCCATGTCAGTGAGGACTTCTCCCTCGCCGGGGAGTTCAATATAGACGATATCGGTAAGTGAATGTTGAGCATAGTCTGTAATTCCAATGACAACTTCATTTCCATCGATGCGTAACCATTCATGCTCTTTAGTGTAGTATTGTCCTTCTGGAATGTCGCTCATCTCGTCCGTCTCCGATTTGTCGAATAGCTCGCATTTGATGAAGTCACCGATTGGAACATTTCCTGTTTTTTTCGATTCTGCATACTTCGAACCATTGCGTATGCCCACAGTTCACACAAAACGCAGTTTTCACCTTCAAACGCGTCGCGGTTCTTATTAGGAGATGGAATCCGCTTCGAAATGAAGTCAAGCGACTTCAAGGGATGGGACCCTCATGAGTAGAGCATTTAGAGAAGGCATAGCCAAAAACAAAAGAATTCACGCACCGATTCGTCGAAGGAGTTGGAGCCCAGTTAGAGATCTCCAAGGTTTGAAAACTCGAACCCAAACAATTGGCTCTCAAATGGGGCCACTCGTTGAAATTCCTGCAATGGTTCGAATTGAAAATGAACATTGGGTTTTCGAACGTATCGAAGAAGGTGTTCTTTACAACCTCACACACAAACTCATTCTGCATGATGATGAAGGCGAGAAAGTGATTGGTGGTACAACTGATATGCGAACTGCAATGAAAGTTGCACAATGCATGGCACAAAAAGAAAACCGAATCATTATGATTCAACCTCTTTGAAACAGAGTTTCAGAACAGGTCAAGAATCCAAGAGACGACGCCTTGATTAACAAGGTAGAAAAATGTTCCAATACCGATACATGCTGCATATACTTGGAACGGAGTAATCTTCCAAGCATCTTCAGATTCTTCATCGAAATATCGAATAAGACCTGCAGCCTGTTGAATACCGCTACCATCGGATTTCTTCTTTGAAGCCATGTGGACCAATCTCTGCGAGTTGCCACCCCTTTATCAACGCGACGCGGCCACGAAAACTACTCTTCTTCATCATTTATGGTTAAATCAACGAAGGAAACCCCTGTATCGGTTGTCTCGAGGTCAAGAATCTGCCCTTGAGGGATTTCATACGGATCTCTCGCCGAATGCAAAACACTGCCATCAGGGTCTGCTTCGATGAAATATGCCTCAGCCCTCGCCACAGCTCGTTCGAACCCAGGGGCATTACCGTCCGCTAGAGCCCCTCTGGCCACTTCCAAATCAAAGTGGGCATGCTCGACGGCCTTCTTGGCCTGTTTCACGTTCCATTCCTCCGAATCCGGTGTATTCACCATTCGCTTCTGCACCGCTTTTCCTTGTTCTTCAACCATGAATATGTGTTCATCAAACACAGAGCGAGCCGTTTCAAAGGCTTTTTTCCAAGCCTCTTCATTGGATTCAGGAGACACATCAGCTCCTTCCTTGGCGAGATACTTCCGTGCCGCCGAGATGTGGGAAAATTCCCACGGGCGATGTCCAAGCGATGCGGAAAGGTCGAACAGTAATCGAGCGTATGATTGCGGTGAACCTTTGAGCACAATTCGGTTGAGATACCCCGAATTGAATAAACCAAAGCCCCAGTAAGCGTCCGAGGAGATAATCAAACCCAATCCTCCGCTTTGGGTCTGAAATTTCCATTTCTGTTCATTGAATTGCGGTGGTTCAGAAAAGTGAGGCGTTTCGGGGTGTTCGAGATAGGCCAAAGCATGCGTGGCAACATCTCCGAGGTAAACCACCTTACTCGGTAAACTGAATGATTTTGGTCTCAAAAACCCAGTGTCGTTTTCAACCCGATGATTGGCTTTTGCCTGGCCTACTTGAGCATAGACTACGAGTGTCCCCCCACCATACTCTCGGTTGCTCATGATACTCCGGCTCCTCCACACACCATCAATTCGCCGCCTTGTGACAAACTGGTGGAGAGAAGAATTGATGAGTCTCACCCGCCATGGAGGGATTGGTGAGCCAATGGCTGTAGAGGGTAATTCAAAAATCGACGCGTTAACAGCACTTCCAGGCATTGGAGCAGCAACTGCAAAAAAACTGGTCAGTGCAAAGATTGATTCAGTCACAAAGGTTGCTTCTGCAAGTTCTAAAAAACTCCAAGATGCTGGCCTTAGTGCTGCGATTGCAAAGAAAGTAAGTGCTGCTGCTAAGATGGCCGACAAAGCCTCGGGTGCGGCAAAGAAAGTCGCCTCAAAGGCAAAGGCGGCGACCAAATCTGCCGGTAAGAAGTCCTCTTCTACTGCTAAAAGTACTGTGGCAAAAGCAAAGGCGGCTGCCAAGAAAGCAACAGTCGCCACCAAGTCAGCATCGAAGAAGGCCGCCTCGAAAACAAAAGCCGCTGGAAAGAAAGTTTCAACGAAAGCATCGGAAGCCAAGAAATCAACTCTTTCCAAGGTCAACCATACCGTCAAATCCTCCAAATCTTCTGATGGAAGAAAAGGGTCAACGCTCCGAGTGCCACGCAAAGTAACCGATATGCCATGGTTCAATAAAAAGTGAAACTCTTTCACGAAAGAAAGCGCTAGCATTGAATACCGCCTTGGCGCACAACATTTCATGCCTCGGCGAAAGTACGGTCGATTGAGAAAAACCGTCGAAATGCCGTCAAAAGAAAAATGCTCACGGTGCCGTTCGGGTAAATTTTGTCCAATTGAAGGCCACAGTGGGCAAGAGATCAAACCACATCGCGAATGGACCGGCCCAACCTCTATCAAAAAGCGAAAACAAAAGCGCAACTGATTCATTCAATGCCGATCGAACTGGTTGATGGCGTGGTCTCGATGAGTTCTTCTTTCCCATGCATGGTTGCAGCTGCAGCCGCCTCGATCGTTTCACGTGTTGCTTGAGCCCGATGATAGACTTCACGTAATGTTTGGTCAGAAATTTCAAGATAAACACGAGTCGTCGCAATACTGGAATGACCAAGGAGACGTTGAATTGTAACTAAATCGGCTCCTCGTTCCAACAAACCAGTTGCAAAATTATGCCGCAAAACATGCGGTGTCAATTTCCCCTTTGGAAGCCCTGCTTCGACAGCGAGTGAATCCATCAGGCGTTGAACGCCACGTGGTTGTAGGCGTCGACCTGCAGAATTCAGGAGAAAGGCAAAGTCATCATCGCGAACACGAGCATCTCGAATCGGAATCCAGGCATGAATACGTGCAAGAGTTCTTCGTGTAAAGAGTACTAATCGGTCTTTGTCACCTTTCCCGCCATAGACGCGAGCCGAACCATCTTCGAGATCGATGTCATTTCGATCAAGGTTGCATACTTCACTGACTCGTAAGCCAGTGTCAAGCATCATTGTAACAACGATTGAGGCTACGGGGTTTTCACTTCTTGCAGAGGCATCCAAAACCATCGACATCTCTCTTCGGTTCAAAGTACGAGGAAGACGTTTTCCAGTTCGTGCTCGAACCAAATGATCAGGCCAACGGTGCCCGAGCCATTTGAGGAGATGTCGAGCAGCAGCGAGACGTGCATTGTACGTAGTTGGTCGCAAGTCCGATAATCCATGTGTCCATCGGTCCATTCGTCCACTGAGAGGTTCCATTCGTTCTGCTAATTCATACACCGTTGTTGCTTGGTATTCCGCTTCACTCAGAACATTTTCTCCGGGAAGAGTTGTTTCAATTAAGGCACGTAAACCACTGGCATAGGACTTTTGAGTATTCAGCGATTTATTTTCAGCCTTAAGCGTCTGCATATAACAGACGAGCCAAGGTAAATCTTGCATGTGAATAAGTCGCGGCGGAAGCACAACTGAGGCATCATTGAGCCGTAGTTGGCTCGGCCTCAAAGCCTTGCGATTTCGCTCCTCTCCTCTCCGTGTGTTCATTGGCGTTCACCGCCTCCCGCCTAGGGCGGGTGTGCATCCCGTGCTCCGTAGAGCAGAAGGGAAGAAGACGGACTCCCATATCAAACCACCGCGCGTTCACCTGAAACAGCAATCGAGAACACCCCCTCTCTCCAAACGCCGAGCATCAAGCATTTGTTTCTTCAGCAGAAGATTCGTTGAAGTCTTTCAGTGGCTCGTCGAGCATTGCTTGACGAAGAGAGGCTCTCAGTTCGGTAAGTTCACCGTAACAAATCAGCACATCCTCGTATCGTAATTGAAGTTCATTCGATGGATTCCACAATAAACTGTTGTCACGAGAAAGAGCAAAAACGGGGATATCGGCCTTTGATTTGAAAACACTTGCAAGTGTTTGGCCAACGAATTTTGGATGGTTACGAATTTGAAGCGAGAGGACTCCAGCGCCAGGGACCGTCCGGAGTAATTGGTCAAGATCGACTTCTGCAAAAGCAGTTTCACTTGTGACATAATCAATAATTTCTCCAGCGACATTAACGCCACTTGCTTTCTCGATACCTTCGAGCCCAGGGGAGGAATTGACCTCAAGAACCAACGGGCCATTTCTCGATTCAAGTAAATCAACGCCAGCAATATGCAGTCCAAGGACCCGTGCTGCTCGGCATGCAGCCTCTTCGAATTCTTTTGGCAAATCTACGTTTTCAACCGTTCCGTTGAGGTGATAATTACTCCTAAATTCTCTTCCACGTGCGCGTCGACGCATACTCGCAACGACGCGGTCTCCAACTACAAATGCCCGAACATCTTTACCATGAGATTCAGCAATGTATTCTTGAATCAAGATTGAACGGCCAGTAAGTAGCAATCCTTGGACAAGATTACGAGCTTCTCGAATGGTATGACGCAAAAACACACCTTGTCCTTGAGTTCCTTGTGTGACTTTGATCACAACAGGTAATCCACCGACAAAATCAACTGCAGTTTCAACATCAATGATGTCACGAACATAGGTGGTACGAGGTACGGGGATTCTGTTTCGAGCGAGAATTTGCGTTGCATGGAGTTTATCTCGACTTTGAAGAATACCCGTTCCAGTGTTTGCAGTCCAGATTCCGAGTTGTTCAAGATGGCGGAGAACGGCAACACCATGTTTGGTGATGGAATGTCCTATGCGCGGAATTACTGCGTCAAAATCGAATAACTCGCCGTTGTGTAAAATATCAATCATGCCATCAGCAACGAATAATGAAAACTTCATTGGGTCTGCAACATAAGGGTCCAATCCCCGTTTCCGGGCCTCTTCGACCAATCTTCTGGTACTGTAGAGGCGTGGGCCTCTTGAGAGGATGGCAATACGAAGGTCGACATCACGCGATGCCCCCTCCGTATTCTTCACGCTATACTCCTCCATGCCTGACGAGATTCAGTCGCGCCTTTCAAGTGCTCGCTTGAAATCGGAGTTAACATGACCGAAGCAGTGGCAGTGGGCGTTCGTGAAAAAACCACTCCCGATGTTGACCAAGAGGAAATTGAAGAAACCCTCACTTTGGACCAACGTAAAGAGGAATTAAAAAAGTCGCGCTGGAATGTGTTTTTGTGGCTTGGCATCGCAGTTTTGATGTTCACATTTGCGCTTTTCCCAATGCCATTTAGTGCCGATTATGATGACTTTAGCAATTCAGTTGAGAAAGATATTGGATTTGTATGGGGTCCTTCTTTACCCGGTGATGATTTGTTCGATGCCCCCCTTCATCTGAAC
Source organism: uncultured euryarchaeote (assembly GCA_937892945.1). Taxonomy (GTDB): domain Archaea; phylum Thermoplasmatota; class Poseidoniia; order Poseidoniales; family Poseidoniaceae; genus MGIIa-L1. The sequence goes on from CALBIL010000059.1 coordinate 77,271, forward strand.
GTGTTGGCATCGAATCCACCGACTCATTCAGAGATACGCCTTGATGCATACGTGATTAAACAAACCAATTGCCAACAAAACCTCGGAGTGTTCACCGAAGAAGCAAAACTTGGAACAAATCACGCTTATCAATACCAGTTCATTGATTCCTTAATTGAAGGTGAAGAATATACCTTCAAATTTTCAGTTGACCCAGGGCAATATTGTGTCATTGTTCAATATTTCAACGAGACAAGCGGTGAAGTGGATAAAACCTCGGTTAACGACATGTCTCTTAAGGGGCAAATGTGGCCAAATCAAGTGATTGGTGGTCTCTTCGGGATAATCTGCCTTTCCTTGTCAGCGTTCGCCTTTATTGGAGCCCAAAAGCACGGCGCCCATGTCAAACGAATTCTTGAAAACGGTGACGAATCAACTGAAGAAAAAGTACTGGCCTCCCTCACCGGTGCACGGGTTGCAGCCGGCCCAACCGGTCCTCCAAGCCCAGGTCCTGATGGCCCCCCACAAGCTGATGAAGCACCGATGGCACAGGCAATAGAGCCCGCTGAAGAAATCGCTCCAGTGGCATCAGAACCCGTTTCCTCCGAAGCCATCTTCGAACCGGCAGAAGGTGGATATTTCTTCAAGAAATTATCAGACGGTAGTTACGAGCAAACGGTGTATGTTCAAAATGCCGATGGATCTTATACCCCCCATGAAGGCTAACCGTACCTTCACGAGAGCCAAAAACTCGGGTTTTAAGAGGCACAATTGGGGTCATACTTGAAAGGGAAAGGCGACAGGCCTAGGTGAGGGTTTGGTGATGTCGGACGAGCAAACATCTTCTTTGACAGTTGCAAAACTCAAAGCATTATGCATCCTTAATGATTTACCCACTGGTGGGAAAAAATCAGATTTGGTCGAACGCCTGCTCGACTCCGGCCTTTCAAATCAAGAAATCGGGCTCCCCTCAAAAGCCAAGATTCAATCCGTTTCAAAGCCCAAGAAAGAGGAGGCACTGGAAATCGAACCAGAAGAACAAATTGTTCTTTCGATGGAAGATGAAGATACCATCACTCCTCCTAAAAAACAAGATGCTGTAGAGGTTGATGATCAGTCCGGGGAAGAAAATATTCTTGATGCCGAGATATTAGATGGGGAGTTTGTTGATGACGACTCTCCTGCAGTTGTAAAGAAAACGAACCCTAAAGCCGTAAAAAAACAGGTACGCGAAGGCCCTGCCACCCTCCTCGACCTCATTCAAAAACCACAAGTTGCTGCAGTTCTGTTAACATTGATTATCATCGGCGCGGGCGGCTATTATTATTTAGACAACCAACTTGATTCATTTACTGCTGAACAACTCCGATATGGCGACAGTATGCAGTACCAAATTACCGGTGATGAAAATGGCCTGGCCACCTTCCTTGCTACAGAAGGCTTTGTCGAATTGGTCATGGACCAACTTGAAACCGATGACGATATTTGTAAAATTTCTCTTGACTTTGGTGGCTCAGGCAGTCTTTCCATCACTGATGGTGGTACGAGCGAATTAGTCAATGAAGGAGGCTCAACTGACCGATTAGGAGCAGTACGTGTGGTTGGAGGCATGGGTGCAGAGTGGCTTGCCGTTGAAACAATCAATACGAATTCTTTGAATCCATTCCGTGTTCACCGCCATCTTTCTGTAGGGAGCATCTGTGAATTCGGAGCGATCACTGGTTCAGGGACCGCAGACCTTTCTTCGACAAAGTACATCGAACTACGAAATCAAGATACGAAAGCAACAGAGTTGAATTGGGGGTTCGACCTCCCTTCTCCAATTGGCAAATACCAGGGAACGACGGTGAGTTATGGCGTTGGAGGATTACTCGGCGGACTTGAGACGCTTGCGCCAGGGCTCGCTTTAATGATGCAACCTGTAGAAATACAACACTTATTTGCAAACGACCTCATTGACAAAGAAGCCACGGGAAGTAATCTTGGATGGGATTGGCGCGTTATCGGCATCGATGAATACGGAGGAAAACCTGCTTGGAAAATTGTCGCTACACACCACGATATCGAAGCATATTGTTTAGGCTCTGCAACGATGAATTTGTGGGTTGAAGAAGGAAACCCTTGGGCAGCAAAACAAACAGTCGATGTTTTGATTTCAGAGGAGCAAACCGGACAATCAGGCTGTTCTCCAGCCTCTCAATTACTGAACGATTATGTCTTGCCTGAAGGAGAATTAGAATTACACCACACCTTTGCCAAGACCTCATTGACTCGAGGACAAAAGCAACTGGACCTTGGTTTGACGTATGCTTCTAAACCTCAAGCGAATCAACTCGGTCCGTCAAACAGTGAATTAGAAGCATGGAGTGAATATGAACTTCATATGCCCGATGATTCAACGCTTCGTCAGCACACCTTTGAAAATGCTCTTGCCTGTTTCGAAGAATGGCCAAACACAATTGCCCCTGGAGCATCCAGAGCCCTTCAAGAAAACGGCTACATTTGGCGCGGTACAACCCAGCAGATTTCGTCATCCGTATCGCAGTGGAACCTTTCCTGGGTGGCCTCCGATGAACAAGCAGGATGGGTACAATTCAATCTCACTGGAGTGCCAAATGCAGAAAATTGCCAATACGACAAAAGAGGCGACTTAGATTTGACCGCTTTCAACCGGGATTCAATCCCCAATACATTCAATATTACCGCACTTGAATCATGGTTTTCAGAGTCATCTCGCTATGATATGTTGTCTGGCTCAGAACGCTTTTTTACCGCTTCAGGTGACTATCAAGATGATGTACAGGTAGGCTACTTAATCGCAGTCCCAGGGAATGACATCGGTTCAATTCTCTCACAAATCGGCGATGGCGGAGATGGAGCAGTCACTCTTGATCTTTCACGAACATGGGATGAAAATGGGGAACACAAACAATTGAATCTTATTGCGGATGCGGCAGAAGGCCGACTTATTGGTTGGAGTCTGATTACCAATCCAGTGTAATTACTTCCATCGGTTGGTCTCCCAATCGTTGCTTGGAGGTGGTGCATACTGACTCATTTGTGCCAAATCCGGAGCTGTTGGAACATCAGCATATTTCGGCGGTGGAATAAACAACGGTGGTGCTTGCTTTGGTCGTACTTGTTGCCGCGAAGTAGAATTTTGCCGTCGAGAAAACAAAAGTATTACGGTAAGTAAAACCACGGTACTTCCAAGTGCCATTATCATGGTGTTTGAGTCAAAACCCCAAGCATTCTCATTGGTTTGAAGAGCCCCTTCATCGTCGGTTTCTTCGATAACAGGCGGGTGCCATACAGTGTAGGTCACCAGCCATTTGATTTCGATAGACCCGGTATTGTCGGAAAGAACGACTTTGAGTTCATAGGGCCCTACTGTACCATTTAAAGCGCAAAGTTCTTGAGAAAAGGGGCTCGTTGGTGACTGACAATCATGGGGGACTTCTCCCCAAAAAAGCCCCTGGCCAATCATTGACTGATTTCGATACCACTGAGATGTAAGGTTGAGTCGTTGAATTGCCAGAGCATCAAGGTCGAGAATCACACCGAGGTCAAGAGATTCATTGGTGGCATTGAGCAATATACTTGTCTCAAAGGGCATCACAATAATCCAGTCAGACCGGTTAATTCCTTCATCGACCTCTCCGTCACAATTTTCATCTACGCCATTCCAATCCTCGATTGCATTCGGTGAACGGCTTGAGTCGTTATCGTCACAATCCAAGAACCATCGGAAACCATCTTGGTCAGCATCAGGATCAGGGACAAATGGATTCGTAAGAGTCGTAATGACTTCAGTCCCATCTCTCAAACCATCATCATCGGTATCTGCATCAAATGGATCCGTTCCTGTTTCGAGAAATTCAACAAGGTCGAGCAGTCCATCCGCATCCGCATCCGTGCCGATGAATGTTTCATCTATTTCCTCATCACAATTGTTATCGATTCCATCTAAGATTTCTTGTGCATTCGGGAATATGCTTGCATTGGTATCATTGCAATCTGTGAACCAATAATATCCATCCATATCAGAATCATTGTCTTTAACTAAAGGATCAGTCAGATGAATTAATACTTCTTGTCCATCATTCAAGAAGTCCCCATCGGTATCAGATGTCGAAAGATTGGTTCCATAGATATGGAATTCTCCATAATCCGAGAGTCCATCATTATCTGTATCGGTTGCATTGAATCCTTCATCCCATTGCCCATCGCAGTTGTCATCGATTCCATTGAGTACTTCCAGGGCACCTGGGTACACCATGGCGTTTGTATCATTACAATCTTCAAACCAATAATAGTCATCAATATCTGCGTCAGGGTCAGGTATCAGGGGGTTGGTCCCATAGAGCAGGACTTCTTCCCCATCGAGTAACAAATCATCATCGGTATCGTTATCCAAAGGATCGGTGCCATTGACGTAAATCTCTACTCCATCCGATAAGCCGTCTCCATCTGTATCTGCGATTAACGGGTCAGTGCCATACACCAGCACTTCCGCTCCATCATCGATGGAATCATCGTCGGTGTCGTAATCTTCAGGGTCGGTACCATAAATCTCCGTTTCATTGGCGTTTGTGAGGTTATCACCGTCTGTATCAAGGTCGATTTCAGTACCATACAGAATCAATTCCCATGCATCAAGCGACCCAGTATCACCGTTTCCTTGATCTTCAACAGTAAGCGTCCATTCCCCGCGACTGTCTTCATCCCAATGGTGAACGGTTGAAAACCGCCAGTTATCGTAGTTGTTCCCGCTATCATCATGCTTTTCTGAAAGAACACTTTCTGTTCCGTCAGGGCTCGTTAAAATTATTTCTAAGTCTCCGCGAAATGCGTGAGGAATGTCGACGATAACGTCTACATTTTCAATCAGGATTGCTTCGGAAACCGTGACGTTAACAGATACGAGATTCGCACTGTTATCTGGAATATCACATTGAATACAATCCAATGTACCTGAAGTTGTTGAAGTTTCATTCGCAACGGAAACCCACGTCGCAGCCATAGACACAGCAGCCCCGGCATCGATCACGCCGTAGCCGTATTTGTGGCTCACATCATGGTTGGCGCCATTGATGTTCCATGACTGGTCTGAAGCATCATTTTGTCGAGAGGTCAAGACCAAAATATGTTGCACATCTCTCCACGACAAGTTTGCGTTTGCCTCTAACATCAATGCTATAATGCCAGAAACAAGAGGAGTTGCAGATGAAGTGCCCCCAAAAGTATCGGTATAGTCGTTATTGGTATACCCTCCAGAGCCTTCAATGTCTGTCGTAGTAATGCCTTCATTATCACCGTTTGAAGGAGAGGCAACCAAGATATTAGCACCCGGTTCAGCATAGTAGGATTGGTCACCATTGTGCGACACCGCAGTCACTGCAATGGTGTACCTTAGATTCGCGTATCCATCATAATTTGAATTATCATCACCGGTTAACCCATTGCCTGCTGCCCATGTGATGATATTCCCTAATCCATTTCGGCCCAACAAAGCATCGTTTTCCATTGCTGCAAGCATCAGTGGTCCGGGAGCTTCAAGCGTTTCTCCATTGTCGCTTGGCCCCCACGAATTTGAATAAATATCGATGTTTTGACGCTCATGGCCAAGCGCTGAAGATTCACGGACATCGGTAGTGCTACAGGAAATTAACTGTAATCCGGCGAGTCCCGCTTCAGGGGCCGATCCACTGACTCCAATGTTGTTGTTACCAACACCGGCAGCAACGCCGGCTGAGGCTGTCCCATGTGCATTATTCGAAGAGGGAGTAGGGTCCGCATCGTTATTACAAAAATCATAATCGAGCGTCGATTCGTAATAATTATCCAAATCAGGGTGGTTCCAATCAAGGCCATCATCTACGATTCCGATGACGATACCTGCGCCTCTGTAGGTATTCCAAGCTCCTGTAATATTGACATCTTCACCACTTATCCCACTCGATTGTCCTGTGTTTTGAAGGTGCCACTGGTCAGGAAACTTTGGGTCGTTGGGCACCCAACGCGGGAGCATTTCCTGCTCTACCAAAGGATAGGCAGCCTCAATATCTCCATTCTCTCGGAGTTGAGTGAAAAGTTCGGGAGCAGTGGAAGGGTTGACATCAACAATCCATGCACCGGCTAGTTCTTTTGCAGGCTCACCAGCATACTCCGATGCAATGATGACCCATTGGTTCGCAGACTCTAATTGCGTTTCTGAATAGATTGAAAGGTCGCTTTTATGGGCGAGAGCCGCCTGAATTACGGGGGAATAAGAATCGACGATCCGTTCATCACTTGCTTCTAATACTTCAGTTTCGAGAGATTCAGAAGAAAGAGAAGTAAATGCGCTTACCATTGGTGAGAGCAATGAACATACCAGTACAAACAGTATTGCACAAGTGCGCATACTTCCTTGTCGAGCCTGTTCCATATTAGCACTACCTCTCTTCTGTTGGCAATTGGCCAGATAAGCGAAGAGCAAGTGCTTGCAGCGTTTCATCGTTCTTTTTCAAGGTCCGAATATATCTTGCAATAGTGTGGTTGGATTGAGCGAGGTCATCAATGGAGCCCACCCATTCCAGGGATTGGCTCGGGCGTGTTAAAGATGCAGAATCTGAAGAATGAACACTCCAAACCGAACAACCACTTCCGTCTTCAGATGCAGTCTGCAAGCACCATTGCTGCGGTAATGGAGATGCTTTGCACTTCAGAGAATGCCTTTCTGTGAACCGAACAAGACAATCATGTTCGATATACGGTGCTCCCATTTCCTCTAAGGCTTGTCGGGATTGCTCATCCTCGGCCCCCAATTGAAACCATACCAGTGGGAAGTCATCACGCTCAAAACGAATTATGAGTTTACGGATAACTGCCCGTGAACGTTCTGGGGCGAGGAACAAAACCACGACTTTTGGTATGACTCCCTCATCGAGTTCAGGCCGTATCGGAAACCCTTCAATTGTAGCGCCTCCATCGTTGATATGAATCGGCGCAATAGCCCATCCGCGTCCTTTCAATTCAGACACAGCAGAATGAGCTGGCCGTTCTGTGTTGAGGCCAGCACCGTAGATATGAATGACATCAACCGAGGACAAGGTCGATGTGAGTTTGATAATATCGCCTTCATCCCGAGAATCCATATTCCACAATTTCACCGTTCCCCTTATCAAAACTTGTACAAGCACAGTCATCACCTGTAACTCATCTATATGTTTCAAGACACCAAACCCCCAGCACACTCCATGGCAGACCTAACGCGCCCCCCGCATGACCGGGGTCATGAGTTATGGACTGCTGAAGAAGGACCTTCTCGCTTGCTTTTAGGAAGTATTGACCGATGGGTGGGCGCTTTACTTGCTGACGATGGAATAAATATGCCTTTCATGGGGGGTTCACAGAACATCAACGCAACTCTCTTTGCGCGTGCTGATGGAATCATTGTTGGTACTGCAGCCGTGGACCATATGCTGCAAATCTGGGCACCATCCTTGAAAATATCATGGATGGCTAGTGACGGTAAAAAAGTGTCACAGGATGACGAAATTGCTCTTCTTTCAGGAGACCGAGAAACCCTTCTTGCTATGGAACGCAGCATTCTAAATTTGTTGGGGCAACTCTCTGGAATTGCAACTGAAGCAAAACGTTGGTCCGCTCGGGCTCCTGGTCAAATTGCTTGTACTCGAAAAACAGTATGGGGCCTGCTCGACAAATGGGCCGTCCATCTTGGCGGTGGATTGACGCATCGTTTGAACCGAGACGACGCCAAAATGTTGAAAGAAAACGACCTCGCCTCAATGTATGATGATGTAGATACACATGCAAGCCGTATCGTCGCCTACTTGCAAGAAGTATCTGCGAATGATTGTGGAGCTTTCCTTGAAATAGAGGTTCGAGAAGACAAAGAAGCCATTCTGGCTGCTGCGACTTGGGCTCAACGTGAAGGAGAAACTCTCCCGAAATTGGTCATTATGTTGGATAATTTTGGACCTACTCGAAGTCGTGAAATTGTAACCCAATTAGTTGAGATGAATCTACGAGACCATATTTGCCTTGAAGCAAGTGGTGGAATTGTGTACGATCAACTCGATGACTGGCATGAAAGCGGAATCGACGTCCTTTCAACAAGTGCAGTCAATCGAGGCGTTTCACCGCTCGATATTTCGATGATTGTCGATGGTGCTTGAGGGAACACAATGACCGAAATCGCTGCAGACCCTAGTCACCCACGGTATCAATCCTTGTTGATGCGCCATCGTCTCGAAGAAGCCGAGAAAAAGGGAATGCTTGCCGGGAGTGCACTGATTGCACACGGTAGAGGCGAGGCATTCGATTACTTACTTGGGGAACAAACGATTCCAAGTGCATTAACAGCAACGAAGCAGGCGCTCGCTCTTTTGTCATCAGCAAAACGCCCGGTGATCAGTCTCAATGGAAATGTCGTTGCTCTTGCTGGTAAAGAAGTGCTTCACCTCGCGCATCAACTCAAATGCCCTGTTGAAATCAATATCTTTTACCGAACACCAGAACGAATGAAAGCACTCCTTCTTCATCTCAATGAAATTAAACAACAAGAAAAATTGGATGTCGAAATACTCGGTGCTGAACCGGATGCCCGAATTCCAGGGCTTGAAGGCCCTCGTGCCAAGTGTACAAAACAAGGGATTTTTGAATCGGATGTACTTCTTGTCCCTCTTGAAGATGGTGACCGTTGTGAGGCTTTAGTGGCCATGGGGAAACATGTTCTTGTCATTGATTTGAATCCTCTTTCGCGAACAGCTCGAATGGCATCTGTGACCATTGTAGACGAATTATCTCGGGTGATCACAAACATGAACCAAATGCTTCGTTCTGATAACGCGGTCCAACCTGCCGAAAACTATCAAAACACTCAAATTATACAAGATGCGTTCTCTCACATCGCATCTTTTCTTTCCTTGGAAGGAAAAAAACAAGATGCATAGAGCGTATTTGAGGCAGACTGCATCTGCGCTAAGATACTTAGAATGTGTTTTGCAACTTTGTTGCAAGTCGAGCAGCAATACTTTCTCCAACACTTGAACATGAAGCATCGCCGCCCAAGTCATAGGTGAGTCCTTTTCCATCTCGCAAATGGTCAGCAACACTTTCGTCGATAAGACTGCCAATTACAGTCAATTCATCATCGTTATTTTTACGACCCAGCCAGTTCATCATCAACTGAATTGAATTGATACTTGCAATTGGATTGACTTTATTCATCCCTGCATATTTTGGGGCCGAACCGTGAACGGGTTCAAAGAATGCGTGATCATCTCCTATGTTTCCAGATGCAGCCATGCCCATTCCACCTTGGAGGACAGCACCCAAATCAGTTGCAATATCCCCGAACATGTTTGAAGTCACAACGACATCGTAACTCTCAGGGCTTCGAGTGAGCCATTGAGTAAACGCATCGATGTATCCGTAATCGAGTTCCGTACCTGGGTAATCTGTAGCCACTTTGTCGAACGTTCGTCGGAATAACTGACATCCACGGGTTACGTTGGATTTATCGATACATGAAACGCGCTTTTGACCATCGATTGGTGCTCCATCTCGTGTTTCAGCAATTTCGAAACCCATCCGAATAAGGCGTTCACTACCATGTTCAGAGATTGGACGTGGATCGTAAGCAACTTCACCTTTCAGGCCAGGGAATGTCATTTCCGGAGGTTCGTAAGGTGGGCGACCCATGGCACGGTCAGCACTGCGTCGAAGAAGAGAATGATACAATCCTTCTGTGTTTTCCCGTAGAATGGTCATGTCAACCAGTCCTGGCTGCCAGATTTGAGTAAATTTGCCATGAACTTTGTGTGGAACTCCTTCATAGAGTTTGATTGGTCGAAGATTCGCATAGAGATCCAAGCCACTTCGTAGTCCAAGAATAACTGAGCCACCAGCGAGGTCGCCGTTCGGGAGGGTTGCGCCAGGATAGCCAATTGCTCCGAGATACAAAGCATCGACATCTTCGCGACAGAAATCAAATGATCCTTCGGCCCACTCTTCTCCAGTTTCAAGGTAGTGTTGGCCACCGCATTGAATGACCGTTTGCTCAAAACCTTGGTTTGTATGTTGTTCAATCGTGTCGAGAATTCTTTGAGCCTCAAGTGCAACTTCTCGACCGGTTCCGTCGCCCGGCAATATTCCTATACGATAGTCTGCCATGTTTTTTCGCATGGGTAACCCCTACATGAACGCGCCCCCTTTTATCAAAGGCCCTCCCGATTCAACGACTTCTTCATTTGAGCCGTTGGCCATCCCACGAGGTATGTGTCCAGTGCAGTCTTCCTTTGGAGAGAGTATGAGAGGCGTGCATGGGTTCTGCAATGGAATCCAAGGTCCCCCTCAAACGAGAGGTTTCATAGGCCGTCATCAGTGAGAGTAGGTAATATGAGTGACAAACATCACAAGGTTTCCGAGGGGCACATTGCTGTCGATCAAATGCCAGAAAAGGTGCAACGCTTGGTCGAAGTTATGAGGGGCGTCAATCCGACTTGGAGTCTTGAAAAATGGCTGACAGAGCAAGCGGCCTTGGCCCTTGAACTGATTTCCATCGATTTGTCACGTGAAAAAGTGATTATAGAACAAAGATTACACCGACTTGAAGCGATAGGACGGCGATTAGACGTACTTGACGATCAAGATAATGACCCCTTTCAACGTAATATCTTCGATTGTTTCGACCTTGAAGTCGACCCGAGTTTGAACGGCCTCGGAAAGCGAACGGCAAACAGTGAGGATAGCATTGAACTTACGAGAAATGCCGAGATTGTCATGCATCCTGCTAACAATTTTCTCGAGTTACTACCCGATGAGGAAAGTGACGACCCCCTTCTCGCTGTTGTATGCCAAATGTTACTCATACATGTGGAAACTGAACTCTCGCAAGGACAACAGTGTGCAACGCTTGAAACGATATTCAAACACTTGAACTCCAGCGGTATTAGTCCAGAGGAAATCGACGAGGCACTGGACCATTTACTCATGAATGGCACCTTAATTGAAATCGATGACGACTGTTTCGTTCCAATGAGCTGATTCCGACATCTTGACAGGAAAGTACTTCTTGGGCGTTCTATGGCCACTAAAAAAGAAGGCGCAAAGCGCCTTCTCGACACTTTGGATTCAAAGGGTAAGTTGCAAAACAGACTTCGGTTTGCGATCAGCCAAGGTGTACTTTTGAGTATTCTCATCGGTTACTTCACGGAACAATGGCGTTTTGGCCTAGCAGCTCTCCTTTTATTCGGCTTATTGATTCAATTTTCATTTGAAAGAATGAAAAACAGTATTGAAGCAAGTCAGATTCAAGCAATTACAGACCTCGGTTGGAAAGATACTTCACTTTCCGATGAAGAGTACAGGGTTCGCCTCATGAAGGTACTCAATGGATGATGATTCCCATGCAAGATCCGAGTGCTTACTTTCTTCAGCAGTATCGGTTTGAAACTTCAAGAAAGCAACAGTTGCGTTTACGTGTTTTCGTTCTCATTGTTTCGATACTCATTCTTGGGGCAGTTGGATGGTTCAACTCATCGCTCTCTCTCTCTCTGACGATTGTATTCCAAAGTATAGCAATCGGAAGTGTACTTCTCTTGGCTTTTTCAGCACAAAGAAAGGCCATTGAGCGGCAAGATGCACTCTTTATGTTGCTTGAAGTCGACCCAACTTTACTCGAACAATCAAATCGAATGGAACTGGCTTTTCAAGCTGTACAAGCTGGAGATTTACAATCAATCCAAGTTTCGAAAACACAGCGGCGTAACCGTGGTTCGGATGAAAAAGGATTCACTTCAGGCCGAACTGAGTCACATTTCGATACTTTGCAACCCCGAAGAGATGCAGCTCTTTCTGAGTCATCCTATGAGGGGCTTGAAGATGATTTACGCCCATCTGAACTTTTAGTGAATGAAGCCAATGCCCGATATGGCGAAAAAGCCCAACAGCGATGGCAAGACGCTGAATCCAAAGACATCGACCTCATTGAATCGGGTGTTGAAAAGTTAGGTGATTTAGTTAAAACGGATTGGTTTGAGAAGAATGCAAAGGATGGCGCAGTCCAAGATTTAATCGATTCTAAAACCACTGACCAAGAATATTGAGGCAACCCCAATAACTACGACTGCCTCGGATGAGGTATGATGACCAACGCCATCTTGGTTGCTGGTGGTCGAGGAAGCCGGTTGTATCCTTTCACGAGATACACCCAGAAAACCCTCTTGCCATTGTACAACCGTCCGGTGATTGATTTTGCCTTAGCCACAATCCGTCGCGCTGGTGTCAAAAACATCACCATTATTTCAAACGAATTCATGGGGCAAATCGCTCAACATGTGGGTGGAGGATTTGAGGATGAGAAAATTCACTATGTGCTCGAAGAAGAACCCCTCGGCGTTGGCCATGCCCTCAACCTCGCTCGCTCATACAATCAAGATTGTCGTGTTCTCGTGTACTTTTCTGACAACATTACAACCCTTGAGCTGACCGATGAAGTGAACCGATTCAACAGCACTGAGAAAGAACCTGGTTGTGTATTGCTCGCACGTGAAGAGCAACACCCAGAAGCATTCGGAGTCGCAGTTCTTGATGAAAGTGGAAATGTCATAGACATTGTCGAGAAACCAGAGAATCCTCCTTCGAATCTTGCGATTGGAGGAATCTATCTGTTTGATGAAAACTTTTGGGCGTATTTGGATTTAGCAATGTCGCGACATGGTGAGCACTTTTCCATTTCGGATGTTACCCGTCAATACATACAACTCGGTAAGGCAAAACTCCTCTCGGTCGGAGAAGAAACATGGGTTGATTGTGGTACGCCAGAAACCCTCCTACTTGCGTCTCAAATGGTCAAAGATGGTAAATTAAATCCGAACCCGCACCGAGAACCCTCACCGTAAAACCCCTTTACCAATTCCTTCATATCGGTGTGCATGACCCTTTGACCATGAAGGTCGGCATTATCGGCGCAGGAATGGTCGGAGGCGCCATCGAGATTTGTTTCGCAGATGCCCATGAATTGTTTGTTCACGACCCTGCACGAGGCACCCAGTTATCCGATGTAACGGATCATGTAGATTTTGCATATATTGCTGTACCAACTCCTCCGCACCCCGATACCGGGGCGTGCGATACTCGTATTGTCGAGAGCGTTTTAGATGAATTGCCGGCTGGTTTCACTGCAGTCATCAAGAGTTCAGTTGTTCCTGGAACTACTGAATCGTACCACGAACGTTATCCACACCTCAAAATCGCTTATTCCCCGGAGTTTTTGGTTGAACGTCAACGCCTCGAAGACTTTGCAAATCAGGACTTACTTGTCTGCGGAACACACCATGCTGATGTTGCAGAACGGGTTTTCTCACAACACAAAGAAGCCGGCGTACTCCGCCAAGAAAATCTTTTCCATGTCACCCCAACACAAGCTGAATTAGTCAAATACACCAAAAACACATTTTATGCAATGAAAGTAATTTTCGCCAACCAGATGTATGATATTTGCCAGGGAATGGGTGAAGATTGGTACACAATTCGGGACATGATTACTGCCGAACAAGCCCAGCCAATTGGCCCTTCTCACCTTGATCCGATTTTCGGACTTAACCGCGGCTTTGGCGGTAAATGCCTTCCGAAGGATTCACAGGCTCTTGGCGTATTAGCAGAATCGTTGGATTGTAAATACGAATTTATGGATGCGATTCAAATTGACAATTCTAAACTTCGCAATGTATTGACGGGGAAACCCAGCGATGTCATTACAAATGACGATTGAGGATACCACGATGAATCGTCCCAAAGTAGCAGAAGTTCTTCCAAGAGGAACGTTGCAACGTTTTGGAATAGCCGGTGGATTCAACACCTTTCTGTTCTGGGTCATCTGGGAGATTCTTCGCTCAACTTTCCTTCTTGATCTTCTCAACGAAACGGCGATGTGGTCGATTTCGTGGGCCATTTCGAGTATATTCGCTCATTTTGTTCACCGAACTTTTACATTCGATGGCCGGAAGAATGTCAAGAATACCATTCTCGGAGCGCTTTCCGTCTATGCCTTTGGAATGGCAGGCTCAACCCTTTCGTATGATGCTCTGATTACTCTTTTTGATGTACCAATTCGGTTGATATTCCTCATTAACATGCTTGGCTGGGGACTGTTCACTTGGGCCACAATGCGATGGTTTGTCTTCGGATATACTTCTGAAGAAGAGTGAATTATACAGCGTGTGTTTCAATAAGATCGAACGGAATTATTTCTAATGCCTTTTGATGTGTAGATTCCATATCGATAGGGCACGCAGTTCCTGCATTGACTGCGTCGAGCCATGTGCGTGCACAAACGCACCACGAATCTCCAGGTTTGAGTCCCGGAAATCCATGAACGGGCATGGGCGTAATCAAATCATTTCCCTTTGCCAAAGCATAGTTTAGAAATTCTTCAGTAACGACGCAACAAACGGTGTGTGAACCTCGGTCGTTGGAGTCGGTGTTACATTTCCCGTCCCGATACCAACCCGTCATTGGTGCACAGGAACATGTGTCGAGCGGCTCTCCAAGAACATTGAGACTTTCATCCATGCCACAAGCACACATCCCTCTGCCATCAAGTCTTGCTTTCAGCATTGTCAAAGAGTGATACTTGGCAGATTTCCTTTCTGCTAAGAACCCCCTTACCAGATGCAGATTCAGCGTTGGGTTCTAAGTCTATGTCGAATACGCAGGTGTAATGCTACCGGATACAGTACACAAACTCCCTCGTGAAGAACGTTTTGCTTATGCTCGTTTACTAGCGTTTATGGCAAGGGTTGACAATGAATTAACCGTTGATGAGATGGCTATGTTTGAGCAGCGACTCGGTACAGCCCTCCTCTCCCCCCCGCAACGAAAAATGATTCGTAACGCTTTGAAGTCCCCTCCTTCTTTAGAAGAATGTCTTTCGGCAATGGGTGAAGAAACTGGACGACTCGCATTGCGAGATGCAACTTTGATGGCTGCTGCTGATGGCACTGTTGATGAAGATGAGCGCGAAGTATTGGAATCGATTGTCGAACATTTCGGACTCGCTTCAGATTCTGTTGAACAACTGCTCAAGTGGACTGCGAAAGGTTACCGTTGGATGCAAGAAGGATACGATATCCTCAACGAGATATCGGAGTGAACTCCGTGTATCTCGACCTTGCAGTGGATTTCGCTCAAGAAGATGTCAAAGGATATGCCGAAATCATGGTCATTGTCGCTTCAGCAGATGGCTCTCTGGTTAAAGAAGAACTTGCCATTATTGAAGCACTCATGGGGCGTTGTATGATGCACCCTGAAATGAGAGTTGATATCCGGAATTTACTTGAGAATCCCCCGTCACTTGACTTGGTAGTATCGAAATTAAATCCTGTGGTGTTGAAGATTGCTTTACGAGATGCAATTCTTGTTGCAGCTGTTGATGGGGAATACGACAAATCGGAGTTAGAAATCATCAAAACCCTCGCAAAAGCGGCCGGAGTTGATAAAAAAGAACTCTCGGCTTTGTTTGAATGGATAAAAACGGGTTGGGAATGGCATAATGAGAGTTTTCAGCATCTCGGACTTCTTTGAAAACCTGTTTTTCGGCTCTTTTTTGGACCCTTGAAACAAGGGTCACATTCAAACCGGAAAAGCCAGCCCGCTGGTTTGGGTGGGGTGAATGCAGAGCGGAGTAAGCGGATGGTATGCACGACTAGACCGATGTCTCGGCGACCGTACCGAACAAATTCATATTTGGCTTGCTGCGTGGGAACAATCCCTTCTCGTTCACCAACCAATTGCCGCACTTCTCCCCGAAGATTGGCCAACTCTCCCTGCAAATCTCTTGACCGACCCGGGGCATGTCCTTGACCACCTTTTAGCCAGGCATGACGCAGAGGCCGACGGCCGCTCTCCTCGTGGCGCACATCCAACCCCTCCACGTTTAGCAGATGCAGTCATCGCTTCCGAGTTATTGGAAAGTTTGACGCGCCCAAAAGCCCCAGTTCAAACCTCTTCGATGCATTTGAGCAATCTCCCTCCCGGTTTCCAGCAACATCTCGAAAAACTCAACCTGCCTCAACATGTTCAAGAAACTGAAGTCGATGACGAGTCTGAGTTTGAACGCGTTGAACTCGGCCTTCGGACACTCAGTGGAATCCCTCTTCCAGTCGCAGATACTTCATGCGGTGGCGGAATTTTCCATGCACGCTTGATCCGACGTCATGCAGAAAACCACAGTGACAGCACCATTGAGCGGAAAGTCGCCGATACCAAAGCACTCCTTTCATCCTTCCAACTCCTCGACAATGACGAATTAGTCGTAACTTCAACACGACAACGCTTGCTGCTTGAGTGTATCCGTTTTGATTTGGTAAGTTTGAAATCAAACAAACCCGGATGCCTCCCTCGAAAAGAAGCCGAACAGTTGCTTGAACAAGCAGTTCGTCAAGGCGATACTTTGCAAGGCGGTTGGCCTTGGTCTGATGCACCTCGACTCATCGTCACCAATCCGCCTTGGTTGAGAATCAAAGACCGATTCCGTGGAATGGAAGAGGGAAGTAAACTTCGACGAGAACTCGGGGAACAATTGCGAGCGCTCTCCGATGATGGTGTTCCACGTTTCTCGACAATGCGAGGCAATGTCAACCTCTATCGGCTGTTCATCGAACGCGGATTACAAATTTTGGAACAAGGCGGGCGTCTACGGTTAATCGCTCCCGACAGCATTCTTCGTGAACAATCATCCCATCCGCTTCGCCAACTGCTTGTCGAAGGACATGGCTGGAGTGAGATTTGGGCTATTGAAGAAGCAAACCATTTGTTCCCTGGAATGACGCAAGGTGTAGCAGTTCTCGGCATCACTGCGAAACAAGAAACAGAGAAGCTTGTCATTCATGGCCCAATCAGCCGTGCTGATTTACGCCGTGACCAAAGTGGTCTTTCCAATCGCGTTCCTTCTTTTGAGATGGAGAAAGAGCGTTGGGTTGCTTGGGCGAAAGATACTTGGGCTATTCCTCGTTTGCCACGAGACCGTGTCGAACGTAAACAAACACTCCACATTCTTGACCATCTTGCGAGCCTCCCTCGAATGGGAGAGCAGCAACACGCCATTGCAACCAACGGGCATACCATCCGTGTACGCGTTGGCGAAATCGACCAAACTGCACATTCAAAGTCGATTGAAACATGGGTCAAAGGACGTGGCTCCCGGCCGTTTATTCGTGGCGTACACTTTTCTGAAGATGAAGATGGCCAAGTGTTCGTCCGCCATCCAGCGTTCCGAACAGATATTCCATCAAGGGCTAACGAGCGCCAACTCGCTATGTGGTGTGGGAGTGCTGAACCGAAATACGGCCCACGTCTTGCTTGTCAAGCCATTGTGAATGCTCATCAAGAACGCCGCCTTCGCTGGGCAGTCATTCCAGCAGGATGCGTGCTTGGAAACAGCGTGAATCATATCGAACTGCATTCAGAGATTCAAGAACGCCTTATCCGAGACCATGGTACACTCGAGAAAGCACTTCACTGGATGTGTAAATTGTTGAATGCTAAAGATCTTGACGAATGGGCTCGCGCTTGGTCTGCCAATAACAACGTCAATAATTACGAATTAGAAATGCTCCCAGTTGAAACTACATCGGAAATGCCGGAATTAGTGCTTTCAGTTCAGTAATCAAGCAAACTACGGCCCACTTCTTTCGTTATTGCAATCTCCCAAGACTGCATTGGAGTGCAACATCATTTATTACTGATAAGCCACTGCATTGACCGTTAGCGATTATTCGTGGTGAGTTATATGGGAATTCATCCAAAGATCGGTATAACGGGCTTACCTCGTAGCGGCAAATCTGCCGTAATGGAAAAAGTCCTCGAAATGCTTCAAGATGAGCGAACCCGTGAAATCAAGATGCGGGGTAGTTTAACCGAAGCACCGATCATCGGTGGGATGCGAACCGAGCCTATTTTAGACGGTAGTGAACGACTTGGGTACAGTGTATTCGACATCGTAACTGGTGAAAATGCGATTATGGCTCACAAAGATATCGATTCACGTCTTCGTGTTCTCGGATATGGAATTGACACAGAAGCCTTGGAACGAATCGCTATCCCTGCAATTGAATTTGCTCGAGATGAGTGTGAAGTTTTGGTTATCGATGAAATCGGGAAATTTGCTGTAGAAAGTGAAGCATTTGTTAATACTGTCCGCAGTGCCCTTGAAGTCGACAAACCAACTCTGTTGACACTTCACAAGAAAAGTCGCCATCCGTTGTTGCAAGACATTCGTCGCCGTGATGATGGTCGTATTCTAGAAGTTACACCGGTGAATCGGGCATTACTCCCTTACAAAATTCACAAGTTGATGAGAGAAACCTACTGAGCCGTTGGTTGCCGTTGGGTTCATTGCCTTGTTCCTCTACGCAGGTCTATGAGCACCCCATCCGATGCAGCATCGTCGCTTTTGCTCGGCACTGGAATCGGATGTTTTCTTATCACTGGCTTTGGACTTGTTCAAGGACGAATGGATTTTGAAACCATGAGTATCGGATGGCTCTTTCCTCTTCTCGGCGCTTTACTGATTTTACTACCGAAATCTCTTCGTTCCGAAAGCGGTCTCTTGTCAGAACTCTTTCCCGATGAAGATGACGAGATGATGTCTGAACGAGTACGAAGTGAAATCGAAACTACGGTGAAAGATGGAAGCGTAAGTTCTGCATGGGCAGAATTAGAAACAGCCGTACTTGAATCGGAATTGAGTGAAGAATGAAAGTGAGGGTAAGGCACCCTTATTCCTCTTCCAAAATTTGCTCAGAGTCGTTGTCACTCTGCGTGATGTGGAGAGTAAGCCCGATGCTTGCCATTGCACCAGGTATCCAGCCAAACCAAAGCGAAGCAAGAAATGGTTCATCCAAAGATAATGGAAGTAGAGCACACATTATTGTGATGAAAAGAACCGGATACAATACGAACGAATAGGAAGGCGAAGTAACATCACGTTCGATGAACCATGGAGTAAGAGATGACCATGGTAAAGCAAGCCAAATTGCTGGAATTAAAAACAGGGCGAAAGGCGTAAACAGGCAAAGGACGATTGGAGAGGACATAAGTGTCATTTTCATCCACCATATTTCCGGTCGCGGAGCTGCATCGAATCCAAGTGCAGGTAAGAATTGAACCAACAGCATGACTGAAACGGCGACTGCAGCTATCCAAAAACCATACACATACGATCCAAAGCCAGTGCCAAAAATACCAATTTCATTGAGATGGAGTGGCGTCAAAACAAGAACCAGAAGTGCCATAATCGCAGCTAAAACGAGCATACCCCAACTTCGCCCCTCTCCATGATTGAGTTCAGATTCTATCCGAACTGCTGGTTGAATGATAGTGGCTAAGCAAACGCCCAAGTGAAGCATAAGGATAAGCGGTAAAAGAAGGCCAATTTCCGGAATCTTTCCCAACCAATCATCATCGATTTCAGCCGTCATTGAAATCCAAACAATGGTCGTTGAGGCCAAGACCAGTACTTTGTTTCGAGCTCTATGTGCAAGTGTTTGAAAATTATCTCCGGCAAAAAACAACGTCGAAACTGCAAATATTTCTCCACCAAACATCGTCAACCCTCCAAAAAGAAGGAGTGGTACAAGCGTGTGCAAAGATGGAACGGCTCCGATTGGATTGAGAGGGAATGTACTTGGAGAATAATAGGCAGATTCAGGGAAAAGAGTGGTTGAGAAAAGCAGGAGAGCCAACCCGGTAAACATCATCATTCGGTTGCGAAAACTTTGCCGCAAATTGCTTCGTGCATTTGCTATACTTGGTAAGTGTCCAGAAAACAATGTGAACACAACGATCACCAGAGCAATACATTCAACGCCTCCATTCCCAGTCAGCATCAATCTCAAATCGCTCAAAGAAAATTCACCAGGTCCCATGTATTGTGCAATCTCGATATGCGTCATGTCACGCTGAATCAGAGCGTTGAGCCGAACTATGAGCATCAGCAACAATTGGACTGGGGGTAACCAGCGTATGAAAAAAATCGCTTTCACCCAGAACGGGGAATTCTTCTTTTCAGCATATTTTTCTACTGCCTCGTAGAAAATCCATGCGAAGAGCCCGAACACGAACAGCGGCAAAAACCACGGCATTGTGTCCCCCAACATGTTTGAGCCGTGGGGTGCAAAGCCCTTGAGGATGGCGGAAGCAAGATAGAGAGGAGCCAAGACCCACACACATGGGCCGCGACCAATGGCAAGAACAAGATTTGCTGGTTGTAGCGCGCGATACACCTTTAGCAAATCTTGCTAAGAATTTAGGTTATGACTTCGATTCTTGGATTCAATCAGCGACGACCTCTCTTCCAGAAACGCTCCGTGTCACTCGCTCTCGCCATGATAAAGATTGGACTGAAGCACAACTCCGTGAACTTGGAGGTCAACCTCTTCCTTGGGCTGAAGACGGCTTTGCTTGGCAAATGCCCTTTGCACGTGGCCAAGCACCCGATGAACGGAGTAAGTATATTCTAAGTTTACTCCATGATTCAGGCCGAATTACACGCCAAGAAGCTGCGAGTATGCTCCCAGTAGTTGTCCTCGCCCCTCAACCGGGCGAATTAATATTGGATTTATGTGCAGCTCCCGGCTCCAAAGCAACTCAAGTCGCTGAAGCAATCGCACCAAGTGGTGTTGTTGTTGCAAACGAGCCAATATCGGGCCGAGTCAACATGCTGGTCTCGAACAGAGGGCGCCTCTCGACGACAAACATGCTCATCAATCAACAAGACGGCCGACATATTGGCCGTATCCCTCCGCCTGGCTACGATGGAATTGTTGCCGATGTTCCTTGTACCGGTTCTGCAACAACCCGAAAAAACAGAAATGTGTGGTGGAAGTGGTCGCCAAAAGAAAGTCGTACTTTATTCCGTTTACAGGTTGAAATCACCGTTAGAGGAGCCAGTCTTTTACGACCCGGTGGCAAATTAGTCTATTCGACTTGCAGCATCGACCCGTGCGAAAACGAGGCAGTCGTTGCTCAGTTGTTGCGTAAATTACCGTATCTGGAACTCGTTGAAATTGATGAATCAAAACTAGAAGGATTGAAACTCCGTCCGGGACTTACCGATTGGGATGCGCTCGATGAACAGGGTGAACCACTCCCAAGAGGCGACGAAGTTGCTGAAACAACATTTCTCCAACCTGCTCACATGAGTCCAGCAGCTCGTCTTCATTGGAATGACTTACTGGATGAAGAAATCGATGAAGATACTGAAGTTCGCATTCAATCAGAACTCGCCAAATGCCGCCGTCTTGTCCACCATGATAACGACACAGGTGGCTTTTTTGTTGCCTTGTTCCGCCATCGCCCAGACGCAACTCCGGAAGGAATTGCGAGATCATTCATCCGAACTCGAAAATCCTCCCTCCATTCTGAGTGGGTGCCTTTGGTTCTTGACCAGCCCCAAACAACCCGTCACACGATCTATGCAGCGAAAACCGAAACCATTGATGAAGCAAAAACAAGATACGGTTTGGACGGAGAAGGTTTGTCTTGGTGGACTCGAGGTAAGCGTTTGAACATCGCTCCAAAAATGGTCGAAGAACGTATTTTTAATCAAAAATGCCCAAATAAACGCGGCAATTTATGGCCTGAAGGAACCTTCCACCCACTCAAATTAATCCATGTCGGTTTACCCGCTTTCACCAAGAAGCGAGATGCTTGGCGTTCTCGTCAAGAAGCAGTTCCGGCCCTTCAATCACTTATTACTGAGTCGAAGCACAGTATTTCGAATGAAACATTAACTCGATTACTGAAGGGTTGGGCTCCAATGATTGAGGACTATAACAGTGAATTTGAACCCATTGAAGTCGATGGCCCACTCCTGCTTTCCAGCCAGTTGCCAAGCGGCGAGGCTCTTGTTTCAGCATGGGCTGGAGCGCGTTTGACTTTGATGCTGGATGAAAAAGGCAGAGATATTCTACGCCTCAAACTTGGTATGCCTTTCCAAGTTGATGACGAGGAAGAGTGAACATTATGCGAACTCAAGTGTTCCTCATTTTGATGTTCTTGAGTATCCTTGCAGTCCCCTTCGCTTCTCCCGAAGAGAGTGGAGAATTGAACCTCGTCGCTTCCAAACCTCTCCCCGAGCAAAGCAGTTCCGAAACAGTCATTCATGAGAACTTCCTTTCCCAAGACGGGCCTTATGAGGTCAAGAATACACCCGGTATAGTACACCTTTCTTGGTGGAAATGGAGTGAAGAAACCAATTCTGATTGGCCGGATGATGATGCACAGTCTCGTCTTGGTGAATTAGGCCTTGAAGATGGAACAGTATCTCTGTTTAACGAGGCTCAAGGGGACAATCTAACGCTTGATGAGGGGCTTCTTTTGGGCCGTCAACATTCGCGTGAACAGCAAATACTGGCCTTGGACGGGTCAATCGAAGTTGTGAGCAATGAATACAATGAATGGTTTTTACGTTTCCCAGTTGAAATGACTCCATTGATGAATTTGAGTGAAAACACCGTGCTCTATTTCTTTATCACCGAAGATGATGCTACAGACAATCATGGACGTGAAGCGACTCATTTAGTTCGCGACATGAAGCCCGAAATTGGATTTTCAAACATGCAAGGAAACACGACTGAAACAGTGTGGGAAATTCCACCTGAGCATCTGCTTGCTGCAGGTATTGATTTGGAATCCAATCCATACGGCTGGCATATTACCTTGGCTTTTTTTGGTGAAGCTGAAGGTGACGACACCAATCGATTACTTGCTTTGTACCACACATCTCTTCCAACTCGGTGGGAAAACAGCACTGCTGGACATTTAGCCCTTCCAGTGTTTTTACTCATTTTCGCCAGTGTTCTTGCATCTGGGGCAGTTGGTAGTGCGATGAAAAGGGAAAAAGGCATGCCTAAATTGAATGCAGAATGGGCTGCTGGGAGCCACCTTGCTGCCCATTTCACGTTCCGGGCAGGCAATCAAAAGGTTACGCTTAAATCCTGTGAATCTGAACCTCCTTGGCAAATCAAAGGCGGATTTAAAAACAAACGAATCGCTCCACATTCAGAACTCGAATTCACCCTTCGATTCAAAGAACGGTTTGATACTGACTGCCAAATTTCTTTGGCTCTTGAAGTCGAAGAACTTGGAACTTGGACTCAATACCTCCGCCTCTCAACTCCACCTCATCTTTCAACAAAGAATGGGCAAAGTGTTGAAACCAATGAACTCGAAGCATCGAATGGTGAACCCAATGAATCTTGATGAAACCGACCGTGCGCTCTTGGCTGCTATGCTTGAAGATGCTCGAACTAGTCAACGAGCGCTAGCACGCAAGGTTGGAATAGCCCAAGGAACAGTTCTCAATCGTATTCGGCGAATGGAAGAGGCGGGCATCATCAAAGGCTACAGCGTAATCCTCGATCCAGCTTCAATGGGCTGGACGATGACCATCATGGCGGGACTCCGTATCCTCAAAGGAAGGATGATCGATGTTCAGACTAAAATCGCCGCAGATCCTCGAGTTTTTGCCGTGTACGATGTAACAGGTGAATGGGATTCGATGGTTCTGGCACGCGTCAAGGACCGAGAAGATCTTGATAACCTCACAAAGACAGTCTTTACGCTTGAAGGCGTTTCACGCTCGTTTACCCATGTCGTGCTCAATACAGTCAAGGAAGACGGCATGCCTAAACCGCCTTCAAAGTTGTAATTTACGAGTTGAATTCGCCAGGGTCTTCTTGCTCGATAAAAGGTGACAGTTCGACATCATAACTCTTCAACGATTCGACGACACGCGTTTCTGGTTTCAGCGCTTTCAACAATTGATTGCGTAAGATATGGCACACCTTCACATCGAGACTTTCAAGGCGCTGAGTAAGCGTTTTTTGTAACCGAGTACCAGTACGATCCCAATCCATGAGGAGGCAAATACTTGGTCCACCATCCGGGTTGCGCGTGCCGTAATTCTCGTACAAGTATGTGATAAAACGGTCTAAGTCCCAGCCCCTATTGAGAACTTCAAGCGGCCCAACAAATCCGAGAACTTCCAGAGCAGCACGGTCGCGTTTCCCCTCGAGAACGACCGGCCAATTGTGTTCACGGTTTTTTTTACGCGCCTCACCTAATGCCGAACCTGCAAGAGCAAACCGTTCTGCGGCATTACCACTGCCGAGTGGTGAGCGATGTTTTTGGTCACGCATTCATTCTTCCTCCAAGTATGTCCCAAGCAATTGAATTAATGCGTCCGAGGATATGCTTTCAATTCGTATTTTCTTACTTCTTGACGCTGCCCCACTTACGATCTGCAATTGGCTTTTGGGGATTTCAAGTGAGGTGGAAAGGACATGTAAGGCTGCGGTATTGGCTTTTCCTTTTTCCGCTTCAGCACGAACAGCAACCGTCAATCGCCCCCGCCATTCATTGAAGCCAACAATGCCCTGTCTTTTCGCTCCAGGCTGAACTTCGACATCGAGTATTACCGCTCCGTCCAATGTGGATTGAACGCCCGTGGAAATCGCCATCGAATCAATCAATGAATGCCCGTTTATCAACCTGCCATCTGACTGCGATATCTCGTATTTCGGGCAGATGTGCCAATTTGAACGCCTTAGGCATTTTTTTAATGCTTGAAAACCATCCCGTAAAGACATGAAAGTTGAACGACAAATATGTCGCGCAGCACCTTGTATTCCACAAGGGTTTAAGTTCGGTACCATCGGCCCTAATATTGAGGATAATCTATGCCTGCTGAAGACACTGTTTTCAATGTCGTGTATGACAAATATATGTTTTGGAGTATCCTCGTGGGTGTCTTCACCTTTGGATGGATGTTTATCGCTATGCTGCGCTACCGCGACGGTGTAGAGCCTGTTGAGAATTTAGAAAAGTACCACATCGAAGTTGGTTCTTTTCCCGTTGATAGCCACAACACAAAACTGGAAGTCGCCTTCTATTTACTGCCAACGATTCTTGTTGTTTGGCTCACAATGATTGCTTTGGCCTCAAACTATTCCGCATGGACCATTCCAAGCGATGAAGATACCTTCAATGTCGATGTTATCGGCAAGCAATGGTTCTGGGAATTCCACTATCAAGAAGAACTTACGTGGGAAGATGACCCAAGCATCACGTACGTCAATGTTGATTGGTCTGCAACTGATCTTACAGTCGATACTCGTGGTTCCGAGGCTACGAATGTAACCGTCGAAATAGACGGCGTAAAATTCGATTATGCCGTAGATTTAGTTGCGGAAATGGCTTCGATTTCAGATTTCTATCTGGATGTTAATCTTCACAGCGTCGTTACTGTCTATGACGCCAATGACGTTTTACTTCACACCTGGGAACACCTTCCTGTCGGCACTATTCTTTCAACTGCTGGCGGTGAAAATTTGATCATCCCTTGCGATGAGAGTTCTACTTTGGACCTCTATTCCCGCCCACACGACGACTCTAATCCAGCCTATGTCGGCGTTCAACACGCATTCTGGTTGCCAGAATGGGGCGTTAAGGAAGATTTAGTCCCTGGACTTGAGGCGGGTACAGTTATGACGTTCATGCCGGATGATGCGGGTACTTTCCCGATCCGCTGTGCAGAATACTGTGGCCTTTACCACTCGAAGATGGTTGGATTCATCGACATCGTCGCTCGTGATGGTGCATCATGTGCAGCCGACACGGGAATTAAGAAAATGGATACCGGCGGCGATGGAGGCGGGTACTGATGTACAAGCGACTCACACTTCTTGCTCTCGTGCTGGTCATGCTTGTAGCAGCTCCACAATTCGAGGCTATGCCTACTGGGATCGGTAGTGCGGCAGACGGCGGATGCAGCTGTCACGCAGGTGCTTCACCTGACACGAACGTCATCGTAACCGGATTGCCGGGCTCTTTCAATGCAAGTGAAACCTATGCCTTCACAGTAACCGTTCAAAACGAGGTGATGGAACTCTACAACGATGGCGTCATCGAAGAAGATGGCACTGGATGGAATGGCCGTGCAGGTGGATTTAGAATCCTTACCACTGGCGGCATGGTTTCGACCGTCAATGAATCACTCAGCCACGAGATGGACGGCGGACTCACGCATACAACAGAAGGAAATACCGTTCGTACTTGGGATTTCGAATGGGTCGCTCCTGCTGATGACTCCAAAGTTGTCGATTTCACCATTTACGGTAACGCCGTCAACGGAGGGGCCGGTGCTGGTGGCGATTATTGGAATCAAGCGGACCTTTCTATTCCTGGATTGAATGCTGACGATACCGGACCAAGTGCTCGTACTTTGGTTGTGCTTCTTACTGCTATTGGTCTTTCACTCGGTATGGTTTTGCTTGGTGTCCTGTGGGTCTTCTACACTCGCTCTCCTCAAACATTCACCATTGCAAAGTTCTGGTCGTATCTCAAGCCTTGGTTGACGACCACAGACCACAAAGAAGTCGGAATTCTTTACTTCTTGTTTGGATTTACATTCTTCCTTGTTGGTGGAGTGTTGGCACTTCTGTTCCGTATTCAACTTGCTTTACCCGAGAACACATTCTTGACCGAGACCGAATACAACTCTTTCTTCACTCTTCACGGAACGACCATGATTTTCTTGGCTGCTATGCCAATGATTGCTGGTTTCATGAACTATGTTTTACCGCTTCAAATTGGTGCAAAGGACCTTGCTTTCCCTCGAATTAACGCCATGGGTCTTTGGCTCTTGGTGTTCTCAAGTCCCTTGATTTACACTGGAATTTGGTCTGGTGAAGGAGCCGATATCACATGGGTCATGTACCCTCCATATTCTTCTTTGACAGAAGGTAGCCTTGGCGCAGAAATGGCCCAATACGGCTCGAACCCCGGGACAACCGCTTTCCTCTCTGGAATGCTGATGCTCGGAGCTTCTTCGACGCTTGGTGGTGTCAACTTCATCACCACGGTATTCACCATGCGCGCCCCCGGCGTTGGATGGATGAAGATGCCACTGTTCTCATGGTCAGTCTTCGTCAGTGTGTTCATGCTCTACATGTCTTTGCCTGCATTCATTATCGGTGTGGCGTTCCTGTTATTCGACCATACCATCGGAACGGTGTTCTTCACCTCTGGAGGAGACAGTTTACTGTTCCAACATCTGTTCTGGTTCTTCGGACACCCTGAAGTCTACGTGGTGATTGTACCGGCCTTTGGTATTGTCTCTGAAGTGTTAGCAACCAGTGCTCGTCGTTCGATCTTCGGTTACAAATCAATGGTCTTTGCAATGGCGGGTATCGGAATTGTTGGTTTCATTGTCTGGGGCCACCACATGCTCACTTCGGGAATGGACCCCTTCTGGCGTGCCGCATTCATGATTACGACCATGGCTGTTGCGATTCCGACGGGCGCGAAAATCTTCAACTGGTTGATGACGATTTGGGGCGGTAGCCTTGTCATGCGCACCCACACTCTGTGGTCGCTTGGATTCCTCATCACCTTCACCCTTGGTGGAATCTCTGGAATGTTCTTCCCTGTTGCCGGCATGGACATGCACTTCCACGATTCTTACTTCGTTGTTGCTCACTTCCACTATGTCTTCATCGGCGGTACTGTCTTCGCTCTTTTCTCTGGTGTGTACTACTGGTACCCAAAGGCTACTGGCAAGAAACTCGATGAGACGCTTGGTCTGTGGCATTTCTTGATTGGGTTCTCAGCATACAACGCTACGTTCTGGCCAATGCACGCCCTCGGTATTATGGGCATGCCTCGCCGAACACACAGTTATACTGTGGAAAGTGGCTTTGCAGAATACAACATGGCCATCAGTATCTTTTCTTTCATCTTCGGATTAAGTCAACTGCTCCTCGTGTGGAACATCATCAAGTCAAATAGACACGGTGAGCCTGCTGGTAAAGATCCATGGGGCGGATGGTCACTCGAATGGGCAACAACCTCTCCGCCACCGACTCCATCCTTTGATATCATTCCAACTCAGGGCGATATGAACATCAAGTATGGTCACCACGATTCTTCAAAGGTAGCCATTGGCGATACATTATGGAAAGCGAAACCCAAGGCCATTGTGATCAAGGAGGCGGAAGAATGAGCGGACACGGAGCGCACGTTGAGAACGGAATTTGGATGCGCGCAGTCATGATGGGAGGAATTCTCCTTACGATCGGTGTTCTGTTGTTTGCAACGCTTGGCGTTGCCATGGCCGATGTGAAGCACGATACTTGGGCAGAGTTGGAAGATGATTATCATCATGAAGAAACCGTACTCGCAGCACAAGACAATATATCTGCACACGATGCTAAAGAACTTGAACATCTTCACCACGAGGTCGAACAAGCTCATCTCTCGTACTTGTCGTATCGAGTCTCTGGAATCACCATTCTCTTGATGTCTATTGCATATGCTTCCTTCATCGGTGTTGGTGGTTTCCTTAACGCAAGTAAATCAAACGCTGATGACGACCATGGCGACGACCATGGCGATGAGTATGGTGGCGACCACCACGGTTCTGCTTCACCAATCATCTTTGCTTTCGGTATCATGCTCTTTTTGGCAGGATTCCCAGACTTCGTCATCGCTTGTAAGGCGTTGTTGAATGCCAGCGTCACTGCGGACCTCGGTATGCTGACTTTGAGTTTAGTTGGCTTGTTGACCATTGTTATCGCCGTTTCGAACTGGTGGTTCGAAGATTTACCTTTCACGGGTGCTGGTGAACAAATTGCAACATCATATCCCTTTGAAGGCGAACATATCCGTAAGGCTGGATTATGGGTCTTCATTATGTCTGAGATTATGGTTTTCGCAACCTTCTTTTCTTCCTACCTCCGTATGCGGACTGAATGGTGTACTGATTGGGCAATCCGTGATGGCGTTGAAGCCTGTAAGGATGTCCCAGAAGGAACGGTTGTAACCGCATCGGATTTATTGCGATATGATTTTGCAACTTTACTTCCAGGTGCAATCAATACCTTTGCTCTGATCATTTCATCCTATACGATTGTCTTGGCATTGAAGACTGCACGTAACACGAAATGGGAAGCACCTACCGGCTTCATGGGCAAACTCATGCCAACCCGAAAGGCAGCAATCCGCAACTATCTGATTGCAACTCTCATGCTTGGTTCGTTGTTTATCGTTCTCAAACTTGTTGAATGGAGCCATTTGGTTGCAGAGGGCTTCGACATCGGAACCGTTCAAGGTTCCATCTTCTACATCGCTACGGGAGCACACGGGCTGCACGTCTTCATTGGCTTGCTGGTTATGTTGTATCTCGTCTTCAAGGCTGACACGGTAGGCTTTGATGAAGACAATGCACAGGGGATTGAATACTTCGGTCTCTACTGGCACTTTGTCGACTTGGCTTGGGTAGTTATCTTCCCGGCATTCTATCTGTACTGAGGTGATTAAATGGGCGAACACGTTGAATTTATGGGCAAAGACATCTACTTCTGGAACTTTCTGGTGTTGATGTTTTTCACTCTTTTCGAAGTCGGTGCAGTCTTCTACGATACTGTCCCTGGAACTGATATAGCGATTACGAAAATGACGGTCTGGATCATTTTGATTGTCGTTGGTATCGTCAAAGGATTCGGAATCGCAGCTTTCTTCATGCATTTGAAAGACGACCCTCGCATCTACACCCGAACCGCACTGTTCCCAGTGCTCTTCGTTATTCTGATGCTCTGGGGTATTGGATTGTCAAACCCTGCTGGTGTCACTGATCTTCCAAGTTGGTGTACACCGAACTGGGACTATGCAGAGACGCGGTAAGCCAATTGCATAGCCGGCAAAGGTTTGATAGACTCCACCTCTCGGATATTTACTATGGACAAAGGTAGATTCATCACCGTCGTGATGGCCGGCTTACTTCTCATTGCTTCTACGCCCTTATCTTCCGCATACAAAGGCCATCAGTTATCACGCGCAGAAGTTCTTGACTTTACCCTCACAGATCAACATAATGAGAACTTCACTTTTTCTCAAAGCCTCTCCGAAGTTCATGTCGTCGCATTCATTTTCACGCGCTGTATCGATGTGTGTCCAGTGATTACCCAATCTCTCAAATTAGTTCAACAAGGTCTTTCAGAGTCCGATGCAGAAGAAGTTCAATTCATCTCTATTTCTGTTGACCCGCGTTATGATACGCCTGAGCGGCTCTCGGAGTTCACGGCCCTTCACGGCGTTGAATGGCCTCATTTAACCGGTGATTCATCCCTTCTAACCGATGTCTACAACTCCTTTGGCGTTCTTGTTCAAGAAGATGTGATCCAAGCACACATAGCAAACTCTGAACCGACTGTTACTTTTGTTGACTCGTCCGGGAATACAAGTGAAATGATGTGGGAGCCAACCGGTTGGACAATGAATGAAATCATCGCCGAAGAAGCAAACTGGACAGTGAATGCATCCTATGGTCAGTACGGGCACTTTGTTCAATCCATCAACGGTATCGACTCACCCGCTGATTGGTCTTGGTATTGGGCTCTGAATACATTCAACACTTCATCTGAGGCTTGGGAAGAATCTATGCTCGGAATTGATGCTGTTGACGCATTGGAAGAACAACACCTCCTTTGGGCGGCATCGACTTCGAATGTTTCGCTGATACCGGCGCCTCTGTTGAACGACACCCAACCTTCTGTGGAGATTCTGTATCCGGACAACACAACTGAGCATCATTCGCTTCAAGCCGATTTCAATGCCTACCACCTTACGAAAGGCGCTTTTTCTGGTGCTGGATTGAACGCTTCATTTTCGAACGACCCTACCTATGGTCATTTTGTAGAAGCACTCGATGACGTCAACAGCCCCAGCGATTGGTCTTGGTATTGGTCGATGTACGTCTGGAATACGAGCAGTGCAGGATGGGAAACTTCAATGCTTGGTGTCGACGATTTCGTTGAACCTGGCTACATTGCTTGGGCACCAAACAGTACCAAAATTTCTGAAATCCCGATGCCTAAATCTCTTGAACCTAAAGACCAAATGGCCCCCATTGTCTGCAATGGTAACGGTTGGGAAATGGGTACAGGTGACGGAAAACACTGCATGTGTGATGAGGGCTATGAGTGGGGCGAAGATGACCGCTTGTCTTGTATTAGCAACGGAGAGGTCGACATTGATTTTACAGTCGGCCATTCAACGATTACCTACATCATGGATGGGATGAAACCCAAAATCGCTTGGACTGGCGACTCATGGAAAGCCGATGATTTCCGAGCAGACCTCGAACAAGTCATATCCTCTCAGTCCTCTTCTTCGGATTCCGAAGGAGCGTTGCCGGGCATGACGTTGCTTGCAGCTGTTTCAGGCTTAAGCCTCGCTGCAATCATCGTACACATTCGCTCGAGCGATGAAGAAGATGAAGCGTAAGCCTCATATTGAACAGTCATCCGACCTGTACATGCGATAACGGGGTGTTCCATCCCGACTTCTTGCCGAGATCGCATAGCCCGGTATTGCGGTGGACTTGAAATCCACTGTCCCTTGGACTCGGGGGTTCGAATCCCTCTCTCGGCGCCTTTGATTTTTACATGGATTTTCCTTAGGGATGAATGGAAGAGTTCTCAAACTAAAGCACCCCTCGGTCAATCATGCGCCGAGGCCGATTCGCCGTCTTACTCGTCCTCAGCATGGCCCTGGCTGGATGTTTAGGCCCCACAACTGCCTCATGGGGGACAGATAACGGCGCAATCGACGTTCAGTTTTCACCAGAATCAACCACGGTTACCAGCGGTTTAGGTTCCGAAAGTACCGAAATCTCAGGTCTTGAAGCAATCGGTTGTTCTTCGGACACCGATGGACTTGGCACAAATTATTCATCGACAGTTTCCTTTACCGGCTATCTTGCTGCAAGCCAATTTTATTCATCCCATTCCGAATCAACTGGAGCAAGAGGCCTTGACTTCGGTGTAACGACAAGTGTTGCCATTGAAAGCATGTCTTTCCAGATGGCAAAAGAGGTTGTCGATGGTGAAGGTTCGCGAATTGATGTCAAAAATTGGGATATGCCACTTAGCCCAGAAACCGGGTCCGGCTCGGTCGACCTTGACGAAATTGACCAAGATTCAGATTCACGCTGGTATATTCTCGGCCTTATTCCAACGACAGAAAACATCCACGAGGGATTGAATTCTTTGGATGAATGGCATCAAGCAGTGATCATCAACGGTTATTTGGTTCAAATGAATTCGAGTGGAAACTCTCCCGGATATTTCAATGGTTTTCATACAGCTGAAGAAGATTGTAGTCTTTCAATCGGTACAAATAACAACGAACGAGTCTATGTGTTTGTCACCAGCATTGAATTGAATGGAGCCTCCATTAGTTCTGACGGGGAATCGGATGACGAATGGGTCTATGGCGACGTAGCCCTCCTTGGCCGGACAGGATATATTCTGTTTTTCTTGGCTTTTGGAATTGGTGGTGGAATTGGAGCCTTTCTTCTCTCTAAAATGCTGGTAATGCAAGGAGCGAAATCCACCATGAAGACACTTCTTGGCAAATCGGGCATGGATGCAGTTAAGCAAGTCAAGAAGGATGTTAAATCAGCAAAATCATCTGGACTCATCTCCCCGAATGAGCGCAAGATGGAAGCGAGAAAGTCTGCTGCAAAAAACCAACCTCACGAATCAAAGAGAGCATCTTCTGAACCAGTTATTGCTGGCTTTGATCTCGACAGTGTGCTTTCTGCAAGTCCAAGTGGCGGTCCAACAAACGAATTTGGCGGTAAGACCTCATCGGTTGTCGCAACTCCCGAATCACAAAAAATAGAACGCGAAACCGCCAATCAACCATCTGTCACGCCGACACCATCGTACTCTTCGACTCCACCTCAACAGGTTCGTTCAAGCGTGACTTCAATCCAACCTCCGGAGCAGCAGAAAGAACATTTCACGTCATCCGTTCCACCTTCAGTCAAATCGTCGGGACCTCCGAAGAAGAAATCTGTTCGAAAGCGTAAAGCATCCCCTCCTCAAGAAGTACAAGTGAGTGAAGAAGTACAACCTGAGCCACAAAAAGAGACTCGAAAGACCTTTGAAGAACCTGAAGATGATTTCTCAGACTTCTCATTCTGAGTGAGGCACGCAGATTTGTACCGCGCCTGGTAAAACTTCCATGTTCAACGGAGTTGAGCCGATGTTTTCCCCATCAACATTGATTGCAGCAGGAGCTGGTGTTTCGATGGATAAAGTTCTGAATTTGTGGTAATCAACGCGTGGATGGAACACATGCCGCCCTTCATTCTTGAGCATTCCAAATGCTTTGAGAACATCTCTGCGGGTCATTTTCTTCAAGATACCAATATCCATCATTCCATCATCCAGCGAGGCTCCAGGTGCTAAAGGCAACATCGACCCTCCAGTTTGGCTGTTTTGAATCAAAAAGAGAGTATAATCACCTTTCATCTCTACGCCATCGATGGTCAATGTTGCATGCCGGCGATTGTTCGCCATGATGGCCATGAGAATGCCGACGTCGTACCTCATTGGCCCCATCCATCGCATTTTTTCTGCCTTAAGAGTTGAATCAACACCAAGCCCCCAGGTGACGAGGTTGTGGCTGTATCGAACAGTTCTTCCGTTTTCAGAACCCGGGAGCCCATTGACCATTTCCACTCTCGCTAAATCGAGGTTCTGACGCGCACCGTGGACAAGGCTGTGAACGGCTTGCTCAGTTGTTGTAAGACGCAAGTCATTGGCCATTGAGTTGCCAGTACCTGCAGGAATGAGGGCAAAAACATCCCCTCCTTCGGATTGAGCGTTCATTCGTCCTGTGATCACTTCAGATAGACTTCCATCCCCGCCTACAACAGCAAAAATGTCGCCATCAGATGCATCAATTCCTTGAGCGATTTCACTCAAATGGCCGCTGTAGTCAGAAAAATACATTTCAACCTTTTTCCCTTCTTCCTCGAGTAGAGTCTTGGCGTACTCGCCAATTTCCTTTCCCTTTCTTTTACCAGCGAAAGGGTTTACCAAAAGGTGAACGCGCGTGATTGGCCTCACTTTCACCGGCTTTCGTGTAAAAACTTCGGCATAAATCGGTTTGTATGCTCCCTTTTTCCGCTTCGTCGACAGGTCAGGTTCGAACTCAAGAGCAACGGGCGCTCCCCCCGCCTCATCGTTTGACATGCTTAGAAGAGGTAGGTGTTTGGTTTCAAACCTTCTCTGCTCTTGTAGAATACCTGCTCTATTTGAATTGGGTAGGAAAACATTCACCTTGCATATCTCGGGGCGAGGTAGGGCAAATACACTTGCAATGGGTCTTTTGCACACAGTGATGGTGAGTTGAAATGCAAGAGGTCTTGAACCCGACCGATGTGGAAGGAACATGGCGAGTCTTTGGACTGCGGACGAAAAGGGGTTCATGCAACGGGCTCTGGAAGTCGCAGAACGCGGCAGAGGTAAGGTTAGCCCAAACCCGCTTGTTGGTTGTATTTTGGTCAAGGGTGGAGAAGTGATTGCTGAGGGATGGCATGACCACCTCGGAGGACTTCATGCAGAACAAATGGCAATTCATGATGCGGAATCAAACGGACATTCATCAAACGGCGCCATTGCTTATGTTACCCTCGAGCCATGCAACCATTTTGGTCGAACCCCCCCCTGCACGGAGGCATTGATGTGGGCGGGAGTGAAAGAAGTCATTGTGGCTCATTACGACCCGAATCCAACGGTTCGTGGAAAAGGAATTCAAGTGCTTCAAGATGCAGGAATTCAAGTTCGGCAGGGTCTCATGGAAGCAGAGGCTGCAATTCAAATGCGGCCTTTCTTGCATTGGTGCCAACATCGGCAACCGTTCGTGACAGTCAAAATGGCTGTGGACGCCCATGGATCGGTTGACGACCGAAGTCTTGAGGCTCAACGTTTCACTTCAGAAGTTTGCCTTGACCGCGTCCATGCACTTCGTAATGAATGTGATGCGGTACTTGTCGGGGTGGAAACGGTAGTCCGCGACAACCCCCAATTGACAGTTCGCCGAGTGGAAACAGAACGCCAACCGCTTCGCATCATTCTCGACCCGAACCAACGGACTCCAGAAGATGCACTCTTGCTTAATGATGAGCACCAAACTCTTGTAATGGGAAAGCAATTTCATTCCTTACCTGCTCTTCTCAATCTTTTGGGCGATCAAGAAATCCAGCGCCTCTTGGTCGAAGGTGGCCCGACAACCATTGGCTCTTTTCTCGACCAAGGTTTAGTTGATGAGTTCTATCTCCTCAACAGTGGAGTCACGCACCAACAGCCAGTGGCTTCGAACATAGATGCCGAACGTCTTTCTTCGGCAGGACTCACTCACACATCAACAGAAACATGGGGAGAAGAAACCGTTCACGTCTGGACGCGCCACGCCCCAACAGTCCGCTGATTCTTTTTGACATCAATCGAGACTGCCCAAAGATTCTATTCGGTAGTCTCGACGTCTATTCAAGCACTTCAGAGTAAAAATTATACAATTTTACCCTGAACAAAGAGATGCTTTCATTCCATACCAGACATGTCTGAATTCATGGATTGCGTATATCCCGATTGAGGAGCAGTCGCATTGAACCACATGCTGATTTCAGATGCACTGTTCCACAATCCAATCCGGGCGGAAAGAATCGTATTATTTTCAATGAGTAAAACATGTGGGATCGAAGTGACTGTCAAATTTTCAGATAAGGCTGGAGCATGCAAAAATGGGCGGTTTACGGAACGATTCAGTTCATCTTCAATCATAAGTTGCCATTCGGTCATATTCGAACTGTCATTTCCAGCTTGTTTGTTGAACACCAGTAAGTGATTAGGCAGAATCGATTGATCAAGTGCATCTATTGTTGGTTTACAATGGGTGCACCAAGATGCGGAAAAGTAAGCAACCCAACGCCCACTCCCATTTGCAGATGATTCATTCCAATGCGCTCCGTTTTCATCAAGAATATCAAAACTTGGAAGTTCACAACCAACGTGCCATTCGGGTATATTCTCTTCGGAACATACTTCAATTGGACCATCCATCATGTCCATTGAATCGTCAACCATCTCCATTTCGGATCCAATACATCCAGAGAGACTACTTAGAGAAAAAAGGAGAGTAAGTAGGTATGTGATTTTTTTCTTCATCTTAATTCACCATTGGTCTGATGTTTGTGACATGATGGCTGAATGTATCAACCTATGCTTGTGATTTCGGATGTATCTGATTCAATCGAGATGGTAGAGCGCATTTCGATGGGTA